>CAVWBA010000003.1:0-118609 GCA_963753135.1 uncultured Alphaproteobacteria bacterium
ATTCGAACCCTCGACCCCAACCTTGGCAAGGTTGTGCTCTACCCCTGAGCTACACCCGCATCCATGGACGGCGACGCCGCCGGTCGCGCTTATGACGCAATGGTAACCAGAATGCAACACCCGTCCGGCCTAGACCCCAGCGCAAACGATACCCAGATCGGGACGGGCCCGCGCACGCGAGGTTGATTTGAACCAACGATTTGTCCGTGCCAAGCGTGGCGCAGAATGTGAGCGTTGGGATGAACGAAGCTCTCAGACCGGACGAAGTCGACGCAGCGCTCGGCGCCGGCGCCTGTGCAGCCGCCGACCGTGGAGCCTCGCGCCGCCCCGACGGCGGAATTGGCTCTTGTGGATCGTGATCGTCGCGGCCCTGGCCGCCGCGGCGGTCTACGCGTGGAAGAGGTACGAGAACGCCGCTCCATCCGTCCAACCGCGAGGAGACCTCCGGCGGCCGGCCGGCGCAACCGCCGCAAACCGTGCGCGTGGCGCCGGTCATCACCGGCGATATGCCGCTCACCATCGACGCTTTGGGAACGGTGACGCCGTTCGAGACCGTGACCATCCGCACCCAGATCGCGGGAACGTTGCAGAGCGTCGGCTTCACGGAAGGCCAGACCGTCAAGCAGGGCGACTTCATCGCCCAGATCGATCCGCGTCCCTACGAGGCGGCGCTGGCCCAGGCGCAGGGCCAATTGGCGAAGGATCAGGCGCTGCTCGAGCCAGGCGCAGGGCGACCTCGCTCGCTTTCAGCAGCTCGCCAAGCAGGACTCGATCGCCCATGCAGCAGGTCACCGACCAGATCGCGCTGGTCGCCCAGGACAAAGCCGCGATCGCCGCCGACCAGGCCATGGTCAAGACGGCCGAGCTCAACGTCGCCTACACCCATATCGTTTCGCCGGTTACCGGCAGGGTGGGGCTCAGGCTCGTCGATCCCGGAAACTACCTCCAGCCCTCCGACGCCACCGGCATCGTCGTCATCACCCAGATCGATCCGATCAGCGTCGTCTTCACGACGCCCGAGAGCAATTTGCCGCGAATCTCGGCGCGGCTCAATGCCAAGCGCGAAGCTTCCGGTCACCGTGCTCGACCGGGACAATGTCCATGCGCTGGCGACCGGGACGCTGACCACCTTTGACAGCCAGATCGACGTGACGACTGGCACCATCAGGATGCGGTCGACGTTCGACAATCCCAACGGGCGTCCTGTTCCCGAACCAGTTCGTCAACGTCCGTCTTCTGGTCGACACGATGACCGGCGTGACGCTCGCGCCCAATGCGGCGATCCAGCTCGGCGCGTCGGGCGATTTCGTCTATCTCCTCAACGACGATGCGACAGTCTCCAAGCGCGACATCGCCATCGGGCCGACCGACGGCAAGCACACCGTGATCACCTCTGGCCTCAAGGCGGGCGACAAGGTGGTGATCGACGGCGTCGACCGGCTGCGCGACGGCGCTAAGGTCAAAATGGTCGACCATCCGGCCGCTGGGAGCGGGCAGGCTGGCGCCGGAGCGGGTCCGGGGTCGGCGGCAAGGGTTCCGCGGCGGGGTCCACGAAGGCGGAACGGGCAGCGTCATCGGCATCGCCACGATCAGTCGGGCGCCGCTGGGGATTCTGCCCCGCCCGGCGCTCAGACCAATCCGGCGCCTGCGACCGACGCAGCTGGTCACGCGCCAGCGCAGGGCGAGGCGTCTCCGGCCGCCCCGGCGCCCGCCAGCCCGACGCCCCAGGGCCCAGCGCCATCCGGCGCCCCAGCGAAGCAGCCAGCGACGGGCGCGCGCGCCGGCGCAGGGCCCGCGAAATGACGCTTCGGCTCCTCGGGGCGGGGCGGTGAACCCGTCCCGCATCTTCATCGATCGTCCGGTCGCGACCAGTCTCCTGATGATCGCGATTCTGCTCGTCGGCATTATGGCCTTTCGCTTCCTGCCGCTCTCGGCTTTGCCCGAGGTCGACTATCCGACGATCCAGGTCCAGACCTTCTATCCGGGCGCGAGCCCGGAGGTGATGACGTCGGCGGTGACGGCGCCGCTTGAGCGGCAATTCGGGCAGATGGCGAGCCTGAGCCAGATGATGTCGCAGAGCTCCGCCGGCGCCTCGATCATCACCTTGCGGTTCGGCCTCGACATCGGTCTCGACATTGCCGAGCAGGAGGTCCAGCAGGCGATCAACGCCGCCGGCAATCTTTTGCCCGCCGATCTGCCCGCGCCGCCGATCTACGCCAAGGTCAATCCGGCCGACGCGCCGATCCTGACGCTCGGCGTCACTTCGGATTCGATGAAGCTGACCGACGTCGAAGACATCATCGAAACCCGCCTCGTGCCGAAACTGTCGCAGCTTCCCGGGCGTCGGACTCGTCTCGATCTCTGGCGGACAGCGGCCTTCCGTCCGCATCCACGTCAATCCGCTCGCCCTTTCCTCTTTGGGCATCAATCTCGACGATCTGCGCACGACGATCGCCAACCTCAACGTCAATGACGCCGAAGGGAAATTTCGACGGGCCGGCGCAGGCCTCGGCGATCAACGCCAACGACCAGATCCGCGACCCGAACGATTACGCGAAATCGGTTATCGCCTATCGCAACGGCGCGCCGGTTCGGCTCTCCGATGTCGCAAAGGTCGAGATCGGGCCCGAGAACGGTCGCCTGCAAGGCGTGGATGAACACGACGCCGGCGCTGATCGTCAACATTCAGCGTCAGCCCGGCGCCAACGTCATCAAGGTCGTCGACAGCGTCAAGGCGCTGTTGCCGTCGCTGCGTGAGACGTTGCCGGCGGCGATCACGGTCACGCCGCTGACCGATCGCACGACCACCATCCGCGCCTCCGTTGATGATGTCGAGTTCGAGCTTGCGCTCGCGGTCGGCCTGGTCGTGATGGTCATCTTCCTGTTCCTGCGCAATATCCCGGCGACCATCATCCCGAGCCTGTCGGTGCCGCTGTCGCTGATCGGCGCGCTGGCGATCATGTATCAGGCCGGCTTCAGCCTCGATAATCTTTCGCTGATGGCGCTCACCGTCGCGACCGGCTTCGTCGTCGACGACGCGATCGTGGTGATCGAGAACATCGCGCGTTTTCTCGAGCAAGGCGACAGTCCTTACGACGCGGCGATGAAGGGTTCGGCGCAGATCGGCTTCACCATCATTTCGCTCACGGTGTCGTTGATCGCGGTTCTGATCCCGCTTCTGTTCATGGGCGACGTCGTCGGGCGGCTGTTCCATGAGTTCGCGATCACGCTCGCCGCCGCCATCGTTCATTTCCGCCGTGGTCTCGCTGACCCTGGTGCCGATGCTGTGCGCCAAGCTTCTGCGCCCGCGGGGTCATGGCGGCGAGGCGAGCGGGGGACGGTTCTTCCAGGCTCTCACCCGTTTCTATGCCGCGACGCTGCGCGTCGCGCTCAATCATCAGGGCATTATGCTTCTGGTCGCGCTCGGCACGTTCCTGCTCACCGGCTATCTCTATATGACAATCCCGAAGGGCTTCTTTCCGATCCAGGACACCGGCGTCATCCAGGGCGTGACGCAGGCGGCGGAGGCGATCTCATTCGACCAGATGGCCGACCATCAGCAGGCGCTCGCGAAAGGTGATCCTGACCGATCCGGACGTCGAAAGCCTGTCCTCGTTCATCGGCGTCGACGGTTCGAACGTCACGCTGAACTCGGGCCGCTTCCTCATCAACCTCAAGCCGCATGCGAAGCGCACGGCGACGGCAAGCGAGATCATTCGGCGGATCCAGAAGGAAACCGCGAATGTTCCCGGCATATCGCTGTTCATGCAGCCGGTGCAGGACCTGTCGATCGACACGGCTGTCAGCGCCACGCAATATCAGTTCACGCTCGAGAACCAGGATCTCGGCGACGCTGCAGACCTGGACGCCGAAGGTGTTGCAGCGCTTGAGCCAGATTCCCTCGATCGTCGATGTGGCGAGCGATCTGCAGCCGGACGGGCGCTCGGTGACCGTCGATCTCGACCGCGCCAACGCCGCGCGCTTCGGCATCACTCCGGCGATCGTCGACAATGCGCTCTACGACGCTTACGGCCAGCGCATCATCTCGACCATCTTCACCCAAAGCAACCAGTACCGCGTCATCCTCGACGTCGATCCCTCCATGGCGCGCTCGACGAAGTCGCTCGATTCGATCTACCTGCCGTCCGCCGCTTCGACCACCGGCCAGACGCCGCTCGGATCGGTCGCCAATTTCACCGTCAAGACCTCGCCGCTGCAGATCTCGCATCTAAAGCAGTTTCCGGTGACCACGATCTCGTTCAACCTCGCGCCGGGCGCTTCCCTCGGCGAGGCGGTCGACGCGATCGGCCAGGCGCTCAAGGAGATCGACCTGCCGCCGAGCTTCGCCGTCAGCTTCCAGGGCGCGGCGCAGGCGTTTCAATCGGCGCTGTCGAACGAAGATCTTCCTGCTCGCGGCGGCGATTGCGGCCATGTATATCGTGCTTGGGGTGCTCTATGAGAGCTTCATCCACCCGATCACGATCCTGACCACGCTTCCGTCCGCCGGCATCGGCGCGCTGTTGACGCTCAATGCCGCGGGAGCCGGGCCTCGACATCATCGGCGTGATCGGCATCGTGCTGCTTGATCGGCATCGTCAAGAAGAACGCGATCATGATGATCGACTTCGCGCTCGACGCGCAGCGCGAGCAGGGTCTGCCGGCGCGCGAAGCGATCTACTCAGGCCTGTCTCCTGCGCCTGCGGCCGATCCTGATGACGACGGTCGCGGCGATCTTCGGCGCGCTGCCCTTGATGCTGGGAACCGGCGTCGGCTCCGAGCTTCGCCGTCCGCTGGGGCTGGCGATTGTCGGCGGTCTTGCCTTCAGCCAGGTGCTGACCCTCTACACGACGCCGGTCATCTATCTGTTCTTCGAGCGGCTCGGCGAGCGCCTCGGCATGGGCTCGGCGGTCCCACGCTGCGCTGGCGACGGAAACGCCGTGAACAACCGCTTTTCCGAGCTCTTCATTCGCCGGCCCGTCGCGACGATCCTGCTCACGATCGGCATCGTGTTCGGCGGACTTGCTCGGCTATTCGCAATTGCCGGTTTCGCCGTTGCCGCAGGTCGACTTTCCGGTCATCTCGGTTCAGGCGAACATGCCAGGCGCGAGCCCCGACACGATGGCGACCTCGGTCGCGGCGCCGCTCGAGCGGCACTTGGGTCAGATCGCCGACGTCAACGAGATGACGTCGCAGAGCACGCTCGGCTCGACCCGCATCACCCTCCAGTTCGGCCTCGATCGCAACATCGATGGCGCGGCGCGAGACGTCCAGGCGGCGATCGTCGCGGCCCGGGTCGATCTGCCGACCAGCCTGCGCCAGAACCCGACCTACCATAAGGTCAATCCGGCCGACGCGCCGATCATGGTCATCGCCATGTCGTCGACGACGCACACCGCGGGG
This sequence comes from uncultured Alphaproteobacteria bacterium, assembly GCA_963753135.1. Lineage (GTDB taxonomy): Bacteria > Pseudomonadota > Alphaproteobacteria > Rhizobiales > Beijerinckiaceae > Roseiarcus. The sequence continues at coordinate 5,401 of CAVWBA010000003.1, forward strand.
CAGCTCTATGATCTCGCCTCCAACGTCCTGCAGCAGCGGCTGTCGCAGCTTCCGGGCATCGGCGAGGTCGACATTTCCGGCGCGGCGCTGCCGGCGGTGCGCGTCGAGATCAATCCCGGCGCGATCTTCCACTATGGCATCGGGCTTGAGGACATCCGCGCCGCGCTCGCTTCCGCCAACGCCAATAGCCCCAAGGGCGCGATCGAGGACGACAACTTTCATTATCAGATCTACGCCAACGACCAGGCGTCGCATGCGGCTCAATATCGCGATCTGGTGATCGCCTACCGCAACGGCGCGGCGGTCAGGCTCGCCGACGTCGCCGACGTCGTCGATTCGGTCGAGGACTTGCGGAATGCCGGCCTCGTCAATGGCAAGCCCGGCGTTGCCGTCATCCTCTCGCGGCAGCCGGGCGCCAACATCATACAAGGCCGTCGACAATGTCCGCGCCGAATTGCCGCGCCTGATCGCTTCGTTGCCCGGCGATATCGACCTGACGGTGGCTGTCGACCGGTCGCAGACGATCAGGCAATCGCTGCACGACACCGAGGCTACCCTGGTGATCGCGGTCTTTCTGGTGATTCTGGTTGTCTTTGCCTTCTTGCGCAGCGTCCGGGCGGCGGCGATCCCGAGCGTCGCGGTGCCGACTTCGATCATCGGCTCGTTCGGGGTGATGTATCTCTTAGGCTTCAGCCTCAACAACCTGTCGCTGATGGCGCTCACCATTTCGACCGGCTTCGTCGTCGACGACGCGATCGTCGTGCTCGAGAACATCTCGCGCTATCTCGAGCAAGGCGTGCCGCGCGTCGAGGCCGCGATCCGCGGCGCGGGCGAAGTCGGCTTCACCGTCGTCTCGATCACGCTGTCGCTGATCGCAGTGTTCGCGCCGCTCTTTTCTTCGGCGGCATCGTCGGACGCCTGTTCACCGAATTCGCGCTCACGCTGACGGTTGCGGTGCTGATTTCCATGGCCATCTCGCTGACCACGACGCCGATGATGTGCGCGCTGATCCTGCCGCGAGAGTCGCAGACAGAGCATGGGCGCCTCTATCGCGCCACGGAGCGCGTGTTCGACGCGATGCTCGCATTCTATCGATCGACATTGCGCATCGCCCTTCGCCATCCCGGAACCGTGGCGTTGTCGCTCTTGGCCACGGTCGGGCTCAACTACTACATGTTTCGCTACCACATGACCTACGGTTTGTTCCCGGTACAGGACACGGGTCTCATCATTGGCGGGATCCAGGGCGATCAGAGCATCTCCTTCCAGGCGATGAAGACCAAGTTCACGCAATTGCAGACGATTGTGCAGGACGACCCCGCTGTCGCGAGCGTCGTCGGCTTTACCGGCGGAAGGGGAACAAACAGGGGCTTCATCTATGTCTCGCTGAAACCCTATACCGAACGGGGAGTGACAGCCGACGAGGTCGTGGCCCGGCTGCGCGGCAAGCTGGCGCAGGTTGCGGGCGCGCGGCTGTTCATGTTCGCGGTCTCGGATCTCAGAACCGGGGGGCGGCAGAGCAACGCCGCCTATCAATATACGCTGCTCTCCGACGACCCGTCGGAGCTCTACGCCTGGGCGCCCAAGCTGACCCAGGCGCTGATAGGGAACGAGATCATCAAGGACGTCAATTCCGATCAGGAGCTCGGCGGCCTGCAGACCAACCTCACGATCGATCGCGACACCGCGATGCGGCTCGGCCTCACCATAAACGCCATCGACAATACGCTCTACGACGCCTTCGGCCAACGGCAGGTGTCGACGATTTACAATCCTCTCAATCAATATCACGTCGTCATGGAGATCGCGCCGCGCTACTGGCAGGACCCGCGCACGCTCAACCAGATCTATGTGTCGACGTCCGGCGCCAATCCGACCGGCGTACAACAGACGGGGATCGCCGCCGGCGACTATACGTCCTCGACCGGGCCAGCCAACACCGCCGCGAGCATTGCAGCGGATTCAGCGCGAAACCTGGCGACCAACGCGATCGCGGCCAGCGGGCATTCGGCCGCTTCGACGGGGGCCGCGGTCACAACCTCGCTTGAAACAATGGTTCCGCTCTCGGCCTTCGCCAAATACGAACCGGGGCACACGCCGCTCAGCGTCAACCATCAGGGGCAGTTCGCGGCGACGACGATTTCGTTCAATCTGGCGCCGGGACGGTCGCTCAGCGAAGCGAAGACGGAGATCGACAAGGCGATCGAGCGCATCGACATGCCTTCGACCGTCCGCGGCGTGTTCGCAGGAACGGCGGCGACCTTTCAGCAATCGCAATCGAGCATGCCGCTTCTCTTCGGCGCCGCGCTCGTCACGATCTATATCGTGCTGGGGATTCTCTACGAGAGCCTGATCCATCCGCTCACCATCCTCTCAACGCTGTTCTCGGCCAGCGTCGGGGCGGCGCTCGCATTGTGGGCGTTCGACACGCAGTTCACCGTCATCGCCGCCATCGGCGTCTTGCTGCTCATCGGCATCGTCAAGAAGAACGCCATCATGATGGTCGACTTTGCGCTCGAGGCCGAGCGCGCGGGACGCGACACGCGCGAGGCGATCGAGGAAGCGTGCCTCCTGCGCTTTCGCCCGATCATGATGACGACCTTCGCCGCGCTGTTCGGCGCGTTGCCGCTGGCCTTCGGCACTGGCGTAGGCTCGGAATTGCGCCATCCGCTCGGCATCACCATCGTTGGCGGGCTCATCGTCAGTCAGGTGTTGACCCTCTACACGACCCCGGTCGTGTTCATCTACCTCGACAATTTCGGCAAATGGCTGAGGGGCCTCTGGCGCCGCTATTACCTCCGCCCCGGCGCCGCGCCGATACCCGGCGCAGCCGAGTGAGCGCGGCCGCCGCCTATAGCGGCAGGGCGTAGCGGTCGGCGATTTCCGCCGCGGCGCGCGCGTCCTCGATCGGTATCGAACCATTGTTGGCGGCGCGGGCGGCCCTGATGGCTTCGACCAGCGCCGGCGGACCGGTGACATCGGTCAACTCTCCTGATCCATAAGCGAGGCGGTCGCGCAGCGCCGCCTGCGCATTGTCATCGGCGAAGGCCGCGGCCTGCATGAGCGCCATGACTGGACGCGGCAAATTTGAGCAGCGCGCAAGGCGATAGGCGTTGAGGAAGCGCTTGGCGTCGCGCGGCGAATGGGCCGCGAGAGGCGCGAGCGCCGCCATGAGCGTGGTTTCCGCGCTCGACAGCGGCTCCGCAAGCTTCGCGGCGATCGCCGAATCCGGCGCCGGGGCCGGCTGCTCGCCCGCTGACAGAAGGCGCGCGACCACGAGCGCTCCGTCGGCGTCCTTGCGGGCCGGCAGGTTGACCGCGACTTGCAGCCATTTGCCAAGACGCCGGCGCGCCTCGCTTGGGTGCTCGAGCGCTGCCGCAAGCCGGCCGGGATCGAAGGCCAACAAACCGATAGAGCCTGGCCCGATCACGCCCTGGGCGGCGTCGATCCAGCTGACCGCCTCAGCCGGCGACAGCGCGTCGAGATTGTCCACGATCACGATGAGCCGATCCGGCGCCGGTCCAGCCGCGCTTGGGTGTCCGACCTTGGCGCCGAGCGCGGCGAGAAACTCGCGCGCCGCGCCCGACGGCGCGTGGCTCGATTCCAGGAATTCCGGCCCCGGGGCCCGCATGGACGTGACCCCTCCCGCGCGCTGGCTCGCCGCTTCGGCGCGCTTGGCGGCCGCGTCAGCTTCAGCGGTCAGCGCCGCCACGCGCTGATTGAGGCGAGCGGCGCGAACCTCGAGCTCCTGGCGCCGTTCGCGTGTCTCCTGGGTCAACAGCCGGGAGCCGCGCAACAAAAGGTTCGAGAACCCAAGCGCGCGCCATAGGTTGAGCGCGATGGCCAACGCGCCAAGGATGAATAGGATTTGCGCCGCTCGATCGAACCAATCGCCGTGCGCCGCCACCCAATCTCCGGCGGGCTTTAGCGATTCGTTCCCATGCTCGATTGCGGAGGTCGCCGTGTCTCCGTGCAGAAACCGAAGGATGAAGGCGATCGCGAAGGCGACGATTCCCCAGAGGAGCAGTCGCGCCTGACTGCCATAGGCCCAGATTGACCGAATCACGACCCCGACGCGGGAGCCAGCGCCGAGCGTCGACACGTCGCGCGCCAGATTGCGGTAGCTCGAGTCTGCGTCCGCTCCGGCCAGTCCGAAACGGCGCAACTGCGCTTCGATCGTTCCTCTATGAGCGCGCGCGAAGACGTCGAGTCGCGAGCCGGGAGTGTCGAAGGCCAGCGCGTCGGCAAGACGCGCGCGTTTGGCTTCGACCTCGTCGCGCTGCGCGCGTTCGGCTTCGAGCTTCCTGACGAGATCGTCATGACGATCCGAAGCAGCTCTCGCTGTCCGGTGCGGATCGCCGCCCGCATGGCCGACCTCATCCAGGAGGCCCGAATAGTCCACGCCGCCGGGCTCGCGATCGAGCGCGGCATAGGCGGCGCTCGCGATCGCCACTGGCGCCTCGACGCCGGCCGAAGCGTCGACGCGCGCCAGCACCACGCGCTGAAGCGCTTGTCCGCTTGCCGTCGCCGAAGCGCTGAGCTGTTCAATCGTTTGCGTGAGGCGCCTCAACGCGAATGTCTTGCCGGCGCCGGACGGTCCCAAGATCCCCGCCAGGAACGGCGTCTGGACCTGAGGCGTCACGCAAAGATGCGCCAGCGGCTGCACGATTTGGTCAGCGTTCAGGAGGTCCGCCCCTTCGGCCGAATCGCCAAGGAAGATCGGTTCGGCGCGTACGGGAGCGGCGGGCGGAGGGGGCGCGATCGAAACGGGCGGAGCTGCCGATTGCGCAGGGAACTTGCCAGGCGACGGGAAGGTTGGCTTCTCGCTTGTCCCAACCTCCCCGAGCAGGCGGACCTTCGCGTTCACGCTTGGCTCGGACAATTCATCCTCCTCAACGCGCGCTCGGGAAGTCGGCCGAGCGGCGCCTAATTTGAGTGCGCGGCCCTAACGACCGCAAGGGCGCCGGCAAGTCAAGCCTCGTCCCAAGCGGCAGAGCCGCAGCCTATGCCGGGCAAGGAAATCAGGCTAAGCCCGCTTCCAACATTGTCCCATCCGATGGAGCTTGAGCTTTGGTCGCATTCGCTTCGCCAACGCCCGACGCGGCGCCGGTATGGCTGGTCGACGCGGAAACCTGGCCGTCGGTCAAATCGACGATCGGCGCGACCGCCGCCGCCTTCGCCGAACGTTGCGGCTTTGAGCCGAAAGCGGGACGCATGCAACTTCTGCCGGGCGAGGCTGGCGCGCTCGCGGGCGTCTTGTTCGGGATTGACGGGGCGAACGCGCCGACGCGCGATCCGTTCGCCCCGGGCAAGCTTGCAACGTCGCTACCCCAAGGCGTCTACCGATTCGCCAACAGCAGCCTCAGACGCCGATCTCGCGGCGCTCGGCTTTCTGCTCGCCCTCTACCGCTACGATCGCTTCAAGGCCGATAGAGCGCCGAAGCCCCAGCTCATCGCGCCCGACGCGGTCGACGGCATCAGAATTCCAGCGCATCGCGGAGGCGATCGCTTACGGACGCGATCTCGTCAACACGCCCGCCAACGCGCTTGGTCCTGACGCGCTCGAGCAAGAAGTGGTCAAGCTCGCCGAGCATTTTGACGCCAGCGTCACCATGGTGCGCGGCGAGGAACTCGCCGCCGCTCACTTTCCCCTTATCTATGCGGTCGGGCGCGCGGGCGCCGAGGCGCCACGGATCGTAGACTTCTCCTGGGGACGCGAGGACGCGCCGAAAGTCGCGATAATCGGCAAAGGCGTCACCTTCGACACCGGCGGGCTCGACATCAAGCCGGCCTCGGGCATGGAACTCATGAAAAAGGACATGGGCGGAGCGGCGACCGCGCTCACGCTCGCGCGGCTGATCATGGAGGCCGGGCTCGACTTGCGCCTGAGGACGGTGATCCCGATCGTCGAGAATGCGATCTCGGCGCCGGCGATGCGTCCGGGCGACGTGATCGTCAGCCGCAAGGGGATTTCGGTCGAAATCGGCAACACGGACGCCGAAGGGCGGATGATCCTCGCCGACGCGCTTGCGCTTGCGGACGAGGACGCGCCGGAGCTGATGCTCGACTTCGCCACCTTGACCGGCGCGGCCAGAGTTGCGCTCGGCCCCGACCTGCCGCCCTTCTACACCGACGACGATGCGCTTGCGGGGCAGATCGCCGGTCATTCCGCGCGGGTGCGCGATCCCCTATGGCGCATGCCGCTCTGGCGCCCTTACGATGCGATGATCGAAGGATCGGTCGCCGACATCAGCAATTCGGGCTCAGGCGCCGGCATGGCGGGCTCGATCACCGCTGCGCTCTTTCTCCGGCGCTTCGTTGAGAAAGCCAAATCATGGGCGCATTTCGACGTCTACGCCTGGAATCCGAAGCCGCGCGCCCATGCGCCCGCGGGCGGCGAAATCCAGGCGGCGCGGGCTTTGTTTGAGCTTCTCAGCGAGCGCTATCCGAGGCGGTGAGGAGCGCCTAGCGGCATTTTACCGGCACGCCCTAATGGTTTCAATGGCTTATGGGGCTGTTTAGTTCCGCGCCGCAAATTAGAATTTGACAATATTAATATGTTAAATATTGATTCTCTCACCCAATCAGCCACGGCAGGAGCGCCGGGATCACCGCTGGGGTCACGATGGCGTTGAGCCCCATGGCGAGGCCGGCGAACACGCCGGCGACAGGATCGACCGCAAAGGCGCGCGCCGTGCCAATGCCATGCGAAGCGAGCCCGACGGCGAAGCCGCGCGCAGCATAGTCGGTCACGCCGAGCGCGTCCATGAGCGGGGTCACGATGACCGCGCCAAGGATGCCGGTGGCGATCACGAGAACGGCGGTCAGCGGCGGAGCGCCGCCCAGCGCCTCCGTCACCGCCATCGCCACGCCAGCGGTGATCGACTTCGGCGCCAGCGCGATGAGCACCGAGCGCGGCGCGCCGAGTCCCTTAGCGACGAGCACCGCCGACGCGATCGCTACGATTGCTCCGACCAGAAGCGCCGCCGCCAGCGGCCAGACATTGCGTCTGATGAGCGCGAAATTGGCGTAGATCGGCACGCCCAGCGCGACCGTCGCTGGCCCGAGCAGGAAATGTACGAACTGGGCGCCGTTGAAATAAGTCTGGTAGTCCGTCCCAGTGAGCTTGAGCAATCCTCCAAGCAGCGCGATGGCGATCAAGACGTGGTTGACGATCGGGCGCCGGCCCGCCGCCTTCGCCAACGCATCGGCGACAAGGAAGGCCGCAACGGTCGCCGTCAGCCAGAACAGCGGCGTCGTCTGCAGGTAAACCCAGAGGCGGAACGGGGTCATGCCTCGCCTTTCGCGCCGGCGCCGGTGAGGCGCTTGACGAGCAGGAAGACGCCGACGGTGGCCAGCAGAGTGGCAACGGTCGAGACGACGAGCGCCACGGCAAGCGCCAATCCCTGCTCGCGCAACAGGCCCATGTACTGCACCACGCCGACGCCCGCGGGCACGAACAGAAGCGGCAAGGCGGCGAGCAAACCCCTTGCAGCTTTGCCGAGGTCGCTTTCAGCCAGCGCCTCCTCATCAAGCGGCCGCCAGCGCTCATAAAGGCTGAGCGCAACGACCAGCAGCGCAAGGCCGACGACCGGGCCTGGCGCGGGCAGCGCAAGCCCGCGCGCCGCGACCTCGCCGACCAGCTGGAATGCGAGGAGGATGAAAAAGCCGCGGATCATGCCGATTTGTCGCCGGAAGCGAGCGGCGAGGTCAATGCGCTGGACGTCACGTCCCGGCGATGATCAACTTTAGCGACGCCGCAAGGCGGCGAAGTCCATCTTACCGATGCGTTGGCTCCGCTGCGGAGCCAACGCAGGTCTTCTTTCTAGCGGGGCGAGCCTGCCCCGCCAGTCTTATTGGCGGCTCAGGCGGTCGCGCGTGAAATTCTCGTTTGCAAGCGGCGTTGAGTCGCGAAGCCCAAGCCAACGAAGCCCAAAAGCATCATCGCCCAAGTCGAGGGCTCCGGGACTGGCGACGGCGCAAACGCGACACCCTTGAACGTGGTGTCCGCGGGCGCTGTCTCGAGCGTGACAAAACTCTCGCCCGCCTGCGCGGTGAGATCGCCCAGCACGTCGGTGATCCCATAGAGATAGGTCTGGTCGATGTCGCCGATCGTGTAGTTCGTTGCGAACAGTTCGACCTCCTGCACGTCGTCGACCATGACGTCCTTGCCGGTCAGGCCATAGAGACCCGTCGATCCGGACGTCCCACTGTTCGCGACGAGGTCGAGCCCGGCGGACAGCGTGTAGTCGAGTGTCCAAGTTCCGTCCGACAAGGTCCACTTCTGCAAGCCGCCGTCGCCGAGCGGGCTGTCGGCTGAGGTTTGCTTCGGCGCGCCGCTGTCGGCCACATAAAGCGTGTCGGCGTTGGCGAAGAAGTAGTTCTCTGGGCTGAGATTGACCGTCTTGTTGTGGCCGACGAGGCTTGCGTTGACGTTGTTAGCGTTCGCCGCGGTCACCGTGATCTTGCCGGTGCCGCCAGAATTGCCGAAGCCCGGCAGCATTGCGGGGCCGTTTCCACCGTTGGCGACGCTCGTCGGCAGCGTTCCTTGAGCGCCGAGCGTGCCGATGTAAGAGCGGTTGGTCGAGCCCTTCTTGCTGTCGCTCGAGACATAGAGCTGGCCGTTGTAGACCTGCACCTCGCGGGTGTCCTGCGACGTTCCGCTGCCGGCGTCGGCGCCGGTGATCGAAGTCGCGGAATGGCTTCCAAGGGTGGCGTAGAAGACCCCGCCAGTCGCGTCCGGGTAATTGCCCTGGCCCGAGACATAGAACGACGTTCCGTTGACCGTGTAGGCGCTACGCGGGTTGTTGGCGTTGAAAACATTGTAAAGCGCGGTCGAGGAATTGACCGAGCCGTTCTGCCCGATCAGCGCAACCACGCGCGGAACCGCTGTATAGGATTGACCGGTCTGGCTTCCAGATTGTCCGAGCGCCGTGTTGGTCGGATCGGGGCTGTAGGAGCCAGGGTTCGCGTTGAACGCATTAGCGTTGACGCCGTATCCCGCGATCGTCAGGTAGCGGCCGTTGCCCGAAAGCTGCAGGGTCCCCTCAGACGAGGAGCCATACTCCCCAGAGACGGCGAAGTTGCTTCCTGAATTGACCTGCGGGAGCACGAAGGAGCCGACGAAACCTGTGCCGTTCGCGCCGTATTCGTAGAGCGTGAGCGGCGCTGCCTCATTATCGGTGTAGGAGCCCGTGCCCGCGCCGTCTCCCTCGACGGAGACCACGACGTCGCCTTGCGTGAACGAGGAAATGCTTTGGGCTCTCGCCGGAGCGATCGCCGGCCATACAGCAGCGATAGCTGCGACACTGATGAGAAGCCTGTTTTTCACCAACCTGCGCCCCCTAATTTACAGTCGAAGATCGATCTGTCCGATCCCCGCCGAACAGGCCCGCCACACGCCACGCCAATATGACAACGGAATGAAGGGACGGGTCTTGTCGGCATATTTCACCCAGATTTGCAGATCAGATCGTTGACCTGGCGGCCCAGCGTTGCGCTTTGCGTCTTCCTTGCATTATCGAACAGGCAGCACGGGAGGGATGGCGTGGCTCTGACGAAACACAATCGGCTCACGGTCGGCGAATTGCGCAAGCTCAAGGGCAAGCGGCAATTGACGATGTTGTTCGTCGAAACGCCCGAAGAAGCGGCTGCGGCGTCGGCGGCCGGCATTGATATCCTGTCGATCGTTGAACACCTCTGGTCGCCCGCGATGCGCGAGGCGGCGGGCGATTGTTTCGTTCAGGTCGGGCTCATCTACGGCCAGCACTGCACCTACGAGGATTATCTGCGCGCCGCGCACAAGAACCTGATGATCGGCGGCGACGCGTTCTATTGCGCCGGCAGCCTCGACACGATCGCGAAGCTCGCAGCCGAGGGCATTCCCGTAGTGGGCCACGTCGGACTCATCCCTGCGCGCGCGACATGGACCGGCGGCTTCAAGGCGGTTGGCAAGACAGCCGCCGAAGCCATGCAGGTTTATGAGCACGTCAAAAGGCTCGAGGCCGCCGGCGCCGTCGCGGCGGAGATCGAGGTCGTGCCGGCGCGCGTGGCGAGCGAGATCGCGAAGCGCACGTCGCTTTTCCTTATGTCGATGGGCGCGGGCTCAGGCTGCGACGCGCAATATTTGTTCGCCGAGGACGTGCTCGGCTATTCGCGGGGGCATCAGCCGCGCCACGCCAAACTCTACCGCAACTTCACCGCCGAATATGAGCGCTTGCAGCGCGAGCGCGTCGCGGCCTTCAAGGAATTCCGCGCCGATGTCGAAAAGGGCGTTTTCCCGGAGGACAAGCATCTCGTGCCGATCGCCGACAGCGAGTTCGAGACTTTCGTGAAGGGGGTGGAAAAGGCGCGCTGAGGCAACGCGCTTTCTGGACGGCCGCAGGCCGCAGCTCATTAAGCTTCCTCGAGTTCGCGATCGAACAGCGCGCATCCGCGCGGCGAGTTCCCCCTCGGCCAGCAACCCGCGGCTCAGCATCGTATGGACGAGCGCAAGGAGTTCGCGTTCAGGCGCTGGAACGTCGCGATAGACCTCCTCTCCGAGCGCATCCTCGGCTTGGCGCCGGTCGAGCGCGGGAAGCGCCCCGCCGGCCGCGAGACACTCGTTCGTTCCGATCAGACTGGTTTTCCATGGGGGGTTCGGATTGGTAACGCCGTAGCGCGGCGCCAGAACATCCCACTCCTTCCCCTGACGCCGGATGGCCTCAAGCAGTCCGATCCGGCCCAGGCCTCCATCGCTCGTGACGCTCATTCGGCGGCGGTCCCATGCTGCGCCGAAGCCTGGACGGGACGGCGCGCCTTGTGGAGGGGATGAACGTCCGCCGTTCTGCCTGGGCTCGGCAGGGCCACCCCAATCATGCAGTCACGCGTCACGATCGCGGCGAGTTGCTCTTCGGTCCACTTTTCCGTCCCCTTGGGCCTCGTTGGAAGGACCATGAAACGGCACTTCTGGTTCGAGTCCTCGACCCTGATCTCCACCTCGGGCGGCAAGATCAATCCGAATTCGGCGAGCACCTCACGCGGCCAGCGGACCAGCCTGCGCCGGTAGTTGGTCGTGCGGTACCATTCAGGCGACATGCCGAGAATCGGGCGCGGATAGCAGGAGCACAGCGTGCAGACGATCACGTGATGCAGCGTAGGCGTGTCTTCAAGCACGATGAAATTCGTATAATCGCTCGGGGTGCCGGACCCGGTCGGCTCCAGCCAGTCGAGCCCAATCTCCTTGCAGGCTTTGGTCGCGTCCGCGAGGACCCGCGCCTTGAAAGCGGGGTCCGTCCAGCACTTCGCCACCAGCCGCGAGCCGTTGGCCGGTCCGATGGACTCCGCCCATTCGGTGAACCGCCGATGCTCCTCGGCCGTAAACAGACCATGCTCGATCGCCAGCTCGCGCACGGCGATCTCGAGAACCTCGTAGTCGGTTATTTCCTCCACCATCGGCGCAGCTTTGTGGTCATGGCCGTGATGGTCGTGACCATCGCCCCCATGATCATGCTCGTGTCCCGTGCTCATTGGCGTGCTCCCTGTCCCTGTCCTTCCGATTGTCTTAAGCGCCGGTCACTTTCCAACCGGCTCAAGCCAATGTTCCGGCGTCTCGGTCTGCAAAGTGTCGTTGTCGAACGGATACTCTTCCCAGAGATCCTTCTGACGGAACCGGACGATGTAATATTGCTCGAGCTTTCCGTCGTAATTGAAGGCTTCGTCCTCGGGAAGGAGATCCTGGTAGGTGCAAGCTGCGATCGTGCCGATGGCGCCGCGCACGTAATTCTGAGTGCGCGTGTAGAACATGTTCGGCATATCTTTCACCTTGACCCGGTCACCCACCGCGAACCGGGCGGCGGGCGAGGTTTTGGTCGTTTCATTTGCTTTCATGACGAGCTTTCACCTCCGCAATCTTGTCGAGCAATTCGTTCAGCGAGATGTGCTTTTTGTCGACCAGCATTCGGGCCGCGGCCCAAATCCAGCGCCCGTAATAGGGCATGCCCATATAGAGCGTATAGCCGAGATCGTTGTCGGCTCGCCGGCGCCGCTCTTCAGCGTTCCAAAGGCCCTTCCAGCCGAGCACTTCGCAGGTCACGTAAGTATTCAGTTCCCACTGTTCCTCTTCCTTTTCCTCGTAGCGGATTGGAGCATCGGGCTGACCCCCAACGTCATGGGGCGGGTGCATGAGGGCCCGGAACAGAGGAGGAGCGTTCTCGTAGTTCCATGTCTGCGGCGCGTGGAGCGCAGGCTGGAAAGACGCTATGATGTCGTACTGCTGGTGAAGCTCAGGTCGTGACGTCATTTTCCTTCCCTCTTTGCTCGCCCCCCTGGAGGGCTGGCGTCCAAGCGCCCGAGCTCTTGCCGCGGACCGGATGCTGGTCGCTCGTCAACAACAGGCTCTCTCGCGCCTTCACAATTCACTGTTATGAACGGAAGTCACCCACTTCGGGTTATGAGACAGGCGAGTTTTCGCCGCAAGCCGCTATTGTGCGGAGGCGGCGTCCGCGTTCCAATCCAGCACGATCTTGCCGCTCTCGCCGCGGCGCATGATCTCGAAGCCTTCGAGGAATTTCTCCGCCGGCAGGCGATGGGTGATGACCTTGCGCACGTCGAGCCCGCTCTCGAGCATCGCGATCATCTTGTGCCAGGTCTCGAACATCTCGCGCCCATAGATGCCCTTGATGGTGAGCTGCTTGAAGATGACCTTGTTCCAGTCGACCAGGACAGGCTTGGCCGGCAGGCCGAGCAAGGCGACGCGGCCGCCAGTGATGATGGCGTCGAACAGCTGATCGAAAGCCGCCGGCGCGCCGCTCATCTCAAGCGCGACATCGAAGCCCTCGGTCATCTTGAGCCGGCTCATCGTCTCCTTGAGATCGGCTCTTCGAGACGTCGACCGCGACGACGTCGGCGACTTCCTCCGCAAGTTTGAGGCGGTTTGGATTGATGTCGGTGATCACGACGTGCCGCGCGCCGATGTGGCGCGCGACTGCGGCGGCCATGATTCCGATCGGCCCGGCGCCGGTGATCAGCACGTCCTCGCCGACCAAATCGAAGGAGAGCGCCGTATGGACCGCGTTGCCGAGCGGATCGAGGATCGCGCCGAGCTCGTCGTCGACGTCGTCGGGCAGGAGCACGATGTTGAACGCCGGCACCCGCACATAGTCAGCGAAGGCGCCTGGGATGTTGACCCCGATGCCGCGCGTCTCCGGATCGAGATGATAGCGTCCGCCGCGCGCCGCCCGGCTCCTCATGCCGATCACGTGGCCCTCGCCTGACACGCGCTGGCCGACCTTGAGATGCCGCACATTGGGCCCAAGCGCGGCGATCTCGCCCGAATATTCGTGGCCGACCGTCATCGGCGTCGGGATGGTCTTCTGCGCCCACTCGTCCCAGTTGAAGATGTGCACGTCGGTGCCGCAGATGCCGGTCTTGTGCACTTTCACGAGCACATCGTCCGGGCCGATCTCGGGGACCGGCTCATCCTCGAGCCACAGGCCCGGCTCAGGCTTTTCCTTGACGAGGGCGCGCATGGGGCTTTCCTAAACCTGCGTGGCCGACGCTGGCCGCTGGCGCGGTTTAGTCGCTTGAAAAGGATTCCGATAGCGCTCCTAAAGGTCGAAATTGGTCGGCAGCATGACCACGTCGCGAATTGTCATGCCGCGCGGCCGCGTCAGCATGAACGTCACCACGTTGGCGACTTCGCTGGCCTCGAGCAGGCTGCCGGACTCCTTAGCCTCCTTGAGCTTCTCCGGCGGCCAATCCGCCAAGAGCGCCGTGATGACGGGGCCGGGCGAGATCGAGCCCATGCGAATGCCATGCTTGAACACTTGTCGCCGCACCGTCTGGACAAAGCAATTGATCGCCCATTTGGACGAGGCGTAGACCGGCTCCCATGGCGTCGGAAAATGCGCCGCGAGCGAGCTCGTGACGATGATGTCGCCCGTCCGTCGCTCGATCATGTGCGGCAGCACGTCGTGCACGTTTTTCATCACCACGTTGACGTTCAGGTTGAGCATCCGGTCGATGGCCGCGGAATCGGCGTCGACCAAGTCGCCGCCGACATAGATGCCGGCGTTGGCGTGCAGGATGTCGACCTGGCCAGCCTTTTCGAGAACCTTGGGAACCAAAGCGGCGCACTCCTTCGGTTCGAGGAGGTCGATCACCAGCGGGATCACGCCCTCGCCATGCTTGTCGCGCAGCTTCTTCAGCGCCGCTTCGTCCCGGTCGACCATCACGACGCGCGCGCCTAAGGCCAACATGGCCTCGGAACTGGCTAGTCCGATACCGGACGCCGCCCCGGTCACGACGGCGACCTTGCCCGCCAATTCTCCCGCCATTGTCTCCTCCCTCTTGAGCGCGAGCGTTGGCTCGGCCCGCATAGCGGGAGTCCGCCGCAGCCCATGTTGATCACGATAACGTCAAGATTTCATGCTCTGTTGGTTTATAGTTATATTAGTGCGCTTCGGCCGGTCTTGTTCTCCGTTTGAATAATGTTGTTACGGCCGCGCCGCGTAGCTTGTGGCTGACCGCGGGGATAATTTGTTTCAGGGACAGCAATCGGAGGGGGCGCTCTTGAAAAAGATTCCAGAGATCTTGTTTGCGGTCGTCGGGCTTGCGCTCGTCCAAGCCACTCCCGCCACGAGCGCGACGCTCTTCGGAGAGACGCTGGACGCAAACATCACGATAACCGGGCAAGATGACAACGGGTTCTATACACTGCCGGTGCTCGTTGGCCCCGTGGTCGTGGGCGCGTCGGGCTTTTCGGACAGCATTCCCGTTTTCAAGCAACTTACGGAGGATGGATTCGCGACGCCGACCAACCAGATCACTGGGAACGTCATCGTCAACATTGGCGCCGAATCGATTTCCGTTGAAATGAAGGGGCAGGTGCAGCCGTTCGAACTGGAGTCGACATTTTCCGGCATCGGGGGAACCAGCTTTCAGATCGCCAATGACGTCGACAGCGCAACGGGGGCCATGTCAGGGGTTAACCTGGACCTGTTCGACACCAACACCCTGCATTCGGTCGATTTCGCCACCTTTTATCTCGGCTTTCAGCCGGGAACTGATCTGACGCAGACGGAGACGCTGACGCTTGCAAGCGTCGTCGGCGGCGCCGTTCCCGAGCCTTCGACCTGGATGCTGCTCCTCGCGGGCTTTGCAGGCCTTGGCTTTGCCGGATTCTCGCGCTCGCGGCGAAGGGTCGACGTCGCTGCGTGAGGACAGTTACTCGGTAATGCGGACTCCGCGGTCCTCACACAATCCCCAGGGCCTTGCCTGCGTCTGAGAAGGCGCCGATCGCAAAATCGATGTCGGCGTCCGTCAGCGCCGCTGACATTTGCGTGCGGATGCGCGCCTGGCCCTTCGGCACGACGGGAAAGAAAAACCCGGCCACGAACAATCCGCGCTCGTCGAGCGCGTGCGCCAGGTCTTGCGCCAGGCGCGCTTCGCCCAGCATTACCGGAATGATCGGCGTCTCTCCTGGAGCCACCTTGAACCCGGCTTTCTCGATCCCTTCGCGAAAGCGGCGCGCGTGGTTTTTGAGCAAAGCCCGCCGGGCGTCGGCGCCGATCGCAATATCGAGCGCCTTCAGGGCCCCGGCGGCGATCGGGGGCGCGAGCGAGTTGGAAAAAAGATAGGGCCGCGCCCGCTGCCGCAGCAGATCGACGATCGGCTGGGCGGCCGCGACAAAGCCGCCCATTCCCCCGCCAAGCGTCTTGCCGAAGGTGCCGGTGACGATGTCGACGCGGTCGCCCGCGCCGGTCAGAGCGGGCGTGCCGCGGCCTTTCTCGCCGAGATGCCCCGTCGCGTGACAGTCGTCGACCAGCACCAGCGCGCCGTAGCGGTCGGCGAGGCCGCAGATTTCCTTCAGTTTGGCGACATACCCGTCCATCGAGAACACGCCATCGGTGGCGACGAGCTTGAACCGCGCGCCGGCGGCGTCGGCCTCCTTGAGACGGTCCTCGAGCTCATCTAAGTCCGAATTGGCGAAGCGGTAGCGTTTCGCCTTGCTGAGCCGCACGCCGTCGATGATCGAGGCGTGGTTGAGGCTGTCGGATATGATCGCGTCCTCTTCGCCGAGCAAAGGCTCGAACACCCCGCCATTGGCGTCGAAACAGGCGGCGAACACGATCGCGTCATCCTTGCCCAGGTGCTTGGCGATCGCCTGCTCGAGCTCGCGATGCAGCGTCTGCGCGCCGCAAATGAAGCGCACCGAAGCCATGCCGAAGCCGAATTGGTCCATGGCGCGGCGCGCCGCCGCGATGACGTCCGGGTGATCGGCGAGGCCAAGGTAATTGTTGGCGCAGAGATTGACCGCTTCGCGCGCGCCGTGCTCCCCCGCGACGCGGATCCGCCCACCCTGCGGCCCGGTCAAGAGCCGCTCGCGTTTCGTAAGGCCCGCCGCCTCGATCTCGTCGAGGCTCGCGCGGATATGGTTGAGAAAGGCGTCGGTCATGGCGGCTCGCCGGTTCACGTGAGCGCGAGCATAGCAGCGCCAAGGACGCGCTCAAATCCGCCGCAAACTTTCTCTGCGAGGAGAAGGACAAGTGCGCGGTTAACGAAATCGCAACTGCGGCCACAAAAACGCCTTGGCGCGATTGCAGCAACCCGCGGACGCCTGAAAGGGGCCATCTGCGATGAGGAATGAGGAGCGATCGCATGGACGTTCTCGCGACCGGGCAACGCATCGCCCCAGCGCTGACCCGTTATGGTCCGACCGCCGTCGCGTTTCATTGGACCGTCGCGGCGCTGGTCGTTTTTCTAGGGACCCTGGGACTCCTGTTCGACGACATTCCGAAGGAGTCGCAGGCGTTCTGGATCAATGTCCATGGCTGCGTCGGGCTTGTGTATTTCGCCCTCGTCATCGCCAGACTTGCCTGGCGGACGTCGCACAAGCCGCCTGATCTACCGCCCGACATTGGCGAGCTCGATCGCCGCTTTTCGCTCGCCGCGCACCATCTCCTCTATGTGCTGATGGTCCTTATCCCGATTTTCGGGGTTGTCGCCTTTGTCTGGCATGGACGCGCCTTCGACTACGGATTCGTCCAGCTGAACTTTGGCGTCGCTAAGAATCCTGGGGTGTTCCATCCCGCGGAGGAAGTCCATCAGTGGCTTGCCTATTGCCTGTTTGGACTGGCCGCCCTTCATGCCGCAGGCGCGCTCTATCACCATTTCGTCCGCCGCGACGGCGTGCTTCTGCGCATGCTCCCCGGCGGGACGGGATAGGCGCGAGCGCCTGGGCTTCGCTCGCTATTGCGACAAGTGAATGGCGAGCTCGTACCGTCCCTCGCTGAACGTGAGCCCGGCTTGCGCGGCGCTGAGCCGCATGACGACGCCGTTTCGATTCTCGAGCCACAATTCGCCGTTCGCCTTTGTGGTGATGGCTAGGCTGCCCGTGCCCTGGATCCAGGCGCCGGGGAACAGGGAGACGTCGCGGAGCTTGTAGACTTCGCCCGAGGCTTGCAGCGTGGAGATCGCGCCAAGGCCGATCAGCGAACCCGAGAGTGTGAACGGATAGGACCTGCCCCTGAAGGTGAGGACGCCGTTGCCGGCGCCGAAGCCGGAGACAAAGGCCTGCGTCATCGTCACAGTGCCTGAGGGTCTGAGACCCCGAATGCTCGCTTCAGTCGGGATTCCGGAGGGCGGGATCTCGCAGCCGGCGAGCGCCAGAAGGCTCGACACGGCGAAAGTCGCCGCGATTGCGCGCGAGCGAAGGAGCGTGGACAGCATAACTTTCCCCCTATCGGGCCAACGACGGAGCCGGCGCAGCCTGCACAAGGGTTTAGCAGGCTGCTGAAAAAGTCACAGCGTTTCGGTGGGCGGGCTCGCGCAAGTGAAGGTGCGCAACGGATGCCGCGCCCGGATCCGCGCCTCGACATCCACATAGGAGAACAACGCCCCGCTCGTCCGATCCTCGCCCCGCATCGATCCCTCGCAATTCGCTCCGCAAACCCCAGGGAATCACGTCAAGAGAACAAACACCAGCGCCTTCTCGGCCGACTTCTTCAGCAGCCTGCTAGACCGCTTCGCCCTGGGTTGGCGCCGGTTTCGCTGCCTCGTCGGCGGCGGTGGCGACGTTGGCCCGAGCGCTCCGTTTGGGTTTTCTTAAACCGAGGCTGTTTCGCCGCGAAACTTCCGATTGCGCCTATTGGATTTTCTTGGATTTCCTTGGATTCTTTCGTCCGAATCGAGACATTTCAATGGGTTATGCGGGATTTTTCCGAGCGGGATTTTTCTCCGGCCTTTTCCCGGCGTTGAGACCCGCCGGAGACGGGAGCCGGCGGTCGAAGCCATGCTGAAGCGCGGGATCGTTCATGGGCTCAACCTTACCCCAGTTTCTGATTTCCTGCAATCAATTGCACGCCCAACCGGCGCCCTGCGACGGCCTTGATCCAAAAACTGGCACGGACGCAATGACGCCAGGGTTCCAACAAAAGCCGCCTTCGGGGCGGCTTTTCTCCTGTCGGATCGCCGCCTACACTGTGACGGCGGCAGCCTTACGCGAGGCGCGATAGCCGGCGAAACCGAGGCTCGCGAAGCCAAGGACCATCATCGCCCATGTCGAGGGCTCGGGCGCGGCCAGGGAAAGCCCGCTCGCGCTCGTGTAATCGGCCGCCCCATCGGCCCAGACGACCACGCCGTAGACGCCCGGCTCGTTGCCACCGTTGGAATAGAGATCCACGAGATCCCCATTGGCGAGCGTAAACATGACGCCATAGTCATCGAAGAAGCCGCCAGCCGGCACGCCGATGCAGGTGATCGGCGCATTCGCGCCCGCGTAAAACAGATTATCGTAGGACACGCTTCCCGGCGCGGGATACCAGCCAAAACTATGGGGAATGGTCTGGTCCATTTCGAAGTGGTTTTGCGGATTGGTCGCCAAGATGCCTGTGATCGCGACATTATCGATGTTCAGAATCTTATCCGAGAAAGTGCCCGTTGCGTCGGTGATCGCGAGCGCATTCGCGGGATCGACAGCGCCCTGGAAGTTCGGAGGAGGACCGGCGGAAGGACCAAGCAGGTTGGCTGGAGTTCCAAAAATGCCCGTCGTATCAGCAAAGGGGTCGGGACCGACCGTGATAACTCCGGAGCCGCTGGCGTTGCCATCACCGCCAAACGAGAAATTGACCGACGAAGCGTGAGCGCTCCCGGCGAAGATGAGTCCCGCGACAAGCGGCAGAGCCGCCAAAATCCTACGCGTCATGATGAAGTGTCCCCTCCCCGTTCAGCTCAAGCGCGCGAGGAACATCCCTCGCGCATCCCCCAGCGTGGCCGTCTCGACAAGGAAATCGCCTAGCAATCTCCCCCGGCCGGGCGCTTCGCCTAGCCAGCCCCCGCCTTCGAGCGCTGCGAACCGTGATTGAAAGGTCTTCACCTGTCAACTTAAGTTTATTTGATTCCCTTGGGTCATGCCCGAGCGGAAGCCCATGGAAATGTCCGCTACGCCACTGAAACAGCCTTCGGCTCGTCCTCCGCGACTTCCGGCTCTCTCACGGGGTGATTGAGATAGGCCGCGATGCGAGTTGCGAACGCGCTCGGCGTTTCGGCGAACAACCGCTCGAATTCGACATTGGCGCGCCTCTTGAGCTTCTTCTGTTTCGCCTCCATTCGCACCCTCAGCTCTTGCAGCGCCTGCGGCGGCAACTCACCGTGCTCCGCCGCGAACGTCCCAAGCACATGCAGATCGTTAAAGTCGCCAAGCGCCTCGCGAAGATCATTCAACGCTTCGGCCTGCGCGTTCAACGCCTGCGGCCACGCGCAGGAGAGAAGCGCGAGCTGGTAGCGCAGATCGACAACGCGGGCGCGAAACGCATGCAGCGCGACCGGGTCGTCGCCGTCAAAGGCGAGGCGCCCGCGTCGTCGCGCCTGCCTATAGGTGCGCGCGGCCGCGGCGACGATCTCCGCGGTTCCAACAGCGCTCAAGTCCCATCCCTCGACGCGTCTCACGATCGCATTGAGCCGCGGCCGTGGCGCGGTGGCGGCGAGCCCGCGGCGAGCGCGCTGAGCCGCCTCTCGCTCCCGCGCGATGGCGGCCATCAGAGGTTTGGAGATCTCGGGCGGGGGCTCGAGGCGCTGGACGCGAATCGCCATGACGTCGAGGTCGCGCGCCCGCCCGATCTGGCGGCGCGTCGCGGCCAGCGTCGTGATCGTCACCCGAGCCGGTTCGCCAACGCAGTCAAGAAAAAGCCGAGCGATCGCGCGCGCTTCTTTCAGCGTCTTGCGCACCTCATGGACCCGCTTCGGCGCCTCTTCGCCAGGATCAGGAAACCGCGCCGCCGCGGCGCCGACGGCCCGAACGAGCGCAGCGCGGCAATGTTGCGGCCAGGCGTCGGAACGCATCACGCTAAGCCGGCCGCCACATCGAGGGCCTTCGCCCGCTCGCGCAGCGCGAATTTCTGCACCTTGCCGGTCGACGTCTTGGGAATTTCGGCGAAGATGATATGGCGCGGGCACTTGTAGCGCGCCAACCGCTCGCGGCACCATTCGATCAGTTCCTCAGCGGTCGCGGTATGGCCGGGCTTCATCTCGATGAACGCGCACGGCGTCTCGCCCCATTTCTCGTCCGCGCGCGCCACCACCGCCGCAAGCTGGACGCCCGGATGCTCGAACAGGGCGTCCTCGACCTCGATTGAGGAAATGTTTTCCCCGCCGGAAATGATGATGTCCTTCGACCGGTCCCGGAGCTGCACATAGCCGTCCTTGTGCTTGACGCCAAGGTCCCCCGAATGGAACCAGCCGCCAGCCAGCGCCTTCTCCGTCCCGGCCTTGTTCTTCAGGTAACCTTTCATCACCACATTGCCGCGGAACATCACTTCGCCCATGGTCTCTCCGTCAGCGGGCACAGGCCTCATCGTCTCGGGGTCCATCACGTCGAGCGCCTCGAGCGCGTGATAGCGAACGCCCTGGCGCGCCTTGAGATGCGCCTGGGCGTCGTGGTCGAGCGCGTTCCACTCCTCCTTCCAGTCGTTGACCACCGCCGGCCCATAGACCTCCGTCAGCCCATAGAGATGCGTCACCTCGAAACCGGCTTCGCCCATCGCCTTGAGGACGGCGGCCGGCGGAGGAGCAGCGGCGGTGAAGAAGCGCACGATGTGCGGCAGCGGCCGTTTCTCGTCGTCGCCCGCGTTGAGCAGGATCGACATGACGATCGGCGCGCCGCACATGTGGGTCACCTTGTGCTCGGCGATGAGGTCGAAGATCGGCTTGGCGCGCACCTGCCGCAAGCAGACATGCACGCCCGCTTTGACGCTGACGGACCAGGGAAAGCACCAGCCGTTGCAATGGAACATCGGCAGCGTCCAGAGGTAGACCGGGTGGCGGCCGACATCGGCGGTGAGGATATTGCCAGCGGCGAGCAGATTGGCGCCGCGATGATGATAGACGACGCCCTTCGGATCGCCGGTCGTGCCCGAGGTGTAGTTAAGCGCAATCGCATCCCATTCGTCGTCCGGCGCCGTGCGCTGATAAGCCTCGTCGCCTTCGGCGATGAGCGCCTCGTAGTCGAGGCCCCCCAGCCGTTCGCCGGGACCGTCGTATTCGGCATCGTCGTAGTCGATGACCAGCGGCCGGACTTTGGCGCGCTTGAGCGCCGCGCCAATAACGAGTGAGAATTCGCGGTCGACGATGAGCGCCTTGGCCTCGCCGTGATCGAGCATGAAGGCGATCGAGGCCGCATCGAGGCGCGTATTGAGCGCGTTGAGCACAGCGCCACACATCGGGACGCCATAGTGGCATTCGAGCATCGCCGGCGTGTTGGCGAGCATCACTGCGATCGTGTCGCCGCGCGCGAAGCCTCGTTTGGCGAGCGCCGAGGCAAGTTTCTTGGTTCGCGCGTGGAACTCGCGATAGTTGCGGCGCAGGGTCCCGTGAGCAATGGCCAGCCGATCCGGAAAAACCACGGCCGATCGTTCAAGGAAGGTCAGCGGCGTCAGCGGCTGAAAGTTGGCCGGATTGCGATCGAGGTCGCGGTCATAGGGCGAAATGGACATCAAGCGGGCCTCCCACAGCGCTTCGCGACGATCATAGCGCGCCGGAGCAAGCTTTGGGCCAGAGAAAATGACGATCTCTACGGCCGAAAGGCGAAAAATCGAAAGCCGATAAAGGTCAGAACCATCGCGGCGCCGCTCCCGGCGGCGACGAACAGCGGCAGGATCGCCGGCGTCACGGCGACTCCGACGCGGGGCGCCAGAAGAACGCAAGCCGAATAAACGGCATAGTTGACCGCGAGTCCGACGGAGGCGACGCCGCAATAGCGAAGAAAGGCGCGGACGAGCGGCGCGCGCGAGTGGCGGAAGGTGATCGACCGGTTGAGGGCGAAATTGACGATCGTTGCGATCATGAAGCCCGGCGGCCGGGCGAGCTCCGGCGACAGGCCGCCATATTTGGCCGCCACGAAGGTGATTCCGGCGTCAACGAAATAGCCGAAGAGACCGATCGCGGCGAAAGTGGGAACCTGCGCGGCCATGCGCCCGTGGGCGAGAGCGGCCGGCTTCACCGCGCTCATTGGCGCTCCCTCCGCAATGGACTTCGGACCCAATAGGCGCGTTGGCCCAAAACCCCTTCTCCTTCAAGCAAGCGCTCGAATGGCGTCATAGGTCAATTTGACTCCGATAAGGAAGGTAAGCGCGAGAATGACGGCATAGAACCGGTCAGCGGACACCCGCCGGACCAGCCAGACGCCGGCGAAAGTCGATAAAACCGCAACCGGCAGCAACCAAGCGGACACGAGGAGGTTGTCGGGACTCAGCTGACCGAGCAGAAAATAGCCGGGAAGTTTTAATAGGTTGACTGCGGCAAAGAAAATCGTCGCGGTGCCGGCGAACATCCGCGGCTCCAGATATTGAGGCATCACATAGACCTGGAACGGCGGCGCCCCTGCATGGCTGACGAAACTCGTGAATCCGGACAGCGAACCCCATAGTACCCCGCTCGGGACGCCAGGCTTCTCGACAGGCGCCCGTCCTAGCCGGTCCCGGATCAGCATGTAGGCGACGAAAGCAATCGAAATCACGCCGATCGCAAGACGCACCACGTCCTCGCTGACGCGCGCCGCAAGCAGCCAGCCAGCCGTTACGCCGATCACCGCGGATGGGGTAAGAATGATGAGGTTCCTGAGCGAATAGTCGCGCCGAAACGCCCAGACGCTCACCCAGTCCTGGACGATGAGAATTGGCAGAACGATGGCCGCCGCCCTCACCGGCGAGGAGACCAGCGACATGATTGGCATCGCGAGCGAACTCAAGCCCGAAAACCCGCCTTTTGACAGGCCAAGAAGGATCACCGCCGGGATCGCCACAAGGTAGAATTGCATCTCGCCCGACATGCGGCCTTTTCCTAGCGGCGAAGCCTGCCATTGGCCGCGTCGCCGTTGACGTTGCGTTCCGGCGCGCCGGGCGCGACAATTCGCGCGCGACGACGACATGGCCGGAGTTCGGTGGCTGAGGGAGCGAAACGATGACCAGCGGCTATCAGGAGACCTATGATCGCTGGCGCGCCGATCCGCAAGGCTTCTGGGCCGAGGCCGCGCGCGAGATTGCGTGGACTCGCGCGCCCAAGCGCATTTTCGAAGCCCGTGCGGGCGTCTACGGCCGCTGGTTCCCCGACGCGCGCTTGAACGCCTGCTTCAACGCGCTCGACCGGCATGTCGAGGCGGGCCGCGGCGACCAAGTCGCGCTCTATTACGACAGCCCCGTCACCGGGGCCAAGCGCGCCATCACCTACCGGGAACTGCTCGACGAGACGGCGACGCTCGGCGCGGTGCTCCACGATCTCGGGGTCGCGGTGGGCGATCGCGTGTTGATCTACATGCCGATGATTCCCGAGGCGATCGTCGCCATGCTCGCCTGCGCTCGGATCGGCGCCGTGCATTCGGTGGTGTTCGGCGGCTTCGCCGCCAAGGAGCTCGCGACCCGCATCGACGACGCCGAGCCGAAGGTCGTTCTGACGGCGAGCTGCGGCGTCGAGCCGGGCCGGATCGTCGAATATAAGCCCTTGCTCGATCTCGCGATCGCTCTCGCCCGGCACAAGCCGGCGACCTCGGTCGTCTATCAGCGACCGCAGGTCGAGGCGGACATGAATGAGGCGCGAGACCGCGACTGGACCACGCTCGTCGAGGCCGCCAGGACGGCGGGCAAGCGGGCGCCCTGCGCCGACCTCGCCGCGACCGATCCGCTCTATATCCTCTACACATCCGGCACGACCGGAACGCCGAAAGGGGTGGTGCGCGACATCGGCGGCTATCTCGTCGCGCTCAAATGGTCGATGTCGGCGATCTATGACGTCAAGCCGGGCGAGACCTTCTGGACCGGCTCCGACATCGGCTGGGTCGTCGGCCATTCCTACATCGTCTATGGGCCGCTGCTGCAAGGCTGCTCCAGCGTCCTCTACGAGGGCAAACCGATCGGGACGCCGGACGCCGGCGCCTATTGGCGGGTGATCCAGGATTACAAGGTCGCGGCGTTTTTCACCGCCCCGACCGGGTTGCGCGCCGTGCGCAAGGAGGACCCACAGGCCAAGCTCATCAAAAACTACGACATCAGATCCATGCGCACGCTATTCCTTGCCGGCGAGCGCGCCGACCCGGACACGGTCGCCTGGGCTGGGACAGTTTTGGGCGTCCCGGTGGTCGATCACTGGTGGCAGACCGAGACCGGCTGGCCGATCGCCGCCAATCCCGTAGGCCTAGGGATACTGCCGATCAAGCTCGGCTCTCCGAGCGTGCCGATGCCCGGTTACGACGTTCGGGTCGTCGACGAGGGGGCGAAGCCGCTGCCCGCCGGGACGATGGGTTCGCTCGTGATCAAGCTTCCGTTACCGCCTGGGTGCTTGCCGACGCTCTACCGCCATGACGAGCGCATGCGCGAGAGCTATCTCGATGAGTTCCCCGGCTATTACAAAACGGCTGACGCCGGTCTCATCGATGACGACGGCTATCTCACCATCCTTGGGCGGACCGACGACATCATCAATGTCGCCGGCCATCGCTTGTCGACCGGCGGCATGGAGGAAGTCGTCGCCGCGCATCCGGACGTCGCGGAATGCGCCGTGCTCGGCGTCAAGGACGAGGTCAAAGGCGAGACCCCTTGTGGTTTCCTGGTCTTGAAGGCGGGCGTCGATCGGCCGCACAAGGCAATCGAGAAGGAGGTTGTCCAGCTGGTGCGCGACAAAATCGGCCCGGTCGCTGCCTTCAAGATGGCTTTCGTCGTGCCCCGCCTGCCGAAAACCCGCTCCGGTAAGATCCTGCGCGGCACGATGAAGAAGATCGCCGACCAGGATCCGTGGTCGACGCCCGCCACGATCGAGGATCCGAAGGCGCTGGACGAGATCAAAGAGGCGCTGGAGGCGCGGGTCCGATGAGCCGCGGGCGCGCGGCGCCCGGCCCAGCTTATCGATCTGGAAAGAGCTCGACATGGGTTTCGGCGCCGCGTCCGATATAGAGAGCCCGGCGACCGGAGAATGAAACGATGTAGCCGGCGCATCCCGCTGACGCCGCCTTTTCGCAGAAGCCCTTGTAGGTGTAGCCGGGGACTTGTTGCTGCGCCTCTCCGATCGCGACCCGCATGAGCGCGGCGTCGAACGCCGGCGCAACCGGAGCATCGACCCGATGGGTCTGCAGCTCGATGCTTTCCCCGTCGGGCGCGTAGTAGGTCGCGGTCCCTCGCCGGAAGTCGATCGCGTAGCTTTCGAATCCGGCTTCCGTCAGGGCCCCCACGATCTGCGGAAAGGTCCTGGCGCCGCTTTCGGCCGCTTCGAGACACTTCCGGGCGGCGGCCTTCTGTCCATCATCCATAGCAGGCTCCTCTTGATCAGATCGATTGCGTTCATTCGACCGGGATTGCGGTCATGCGGCCACGTTCGGCCAGGCTCTTCAGCAGGCGCTCCAGCGTCCGCCGTTCGTTCGCAGTGAGGCAGTCGAAGAATTCGGCGTCATTGCGGTCGGCGAGGGCGGCGAGGACCGGCGCCAGGGCCGTGCCGCGATTGGTCAGAGCCAGCGTCTGCGCGCGGCCGTCATTCGCGCTGGCCTCACGCATGACGAGCGACTTCGCGATCAGTCTGTCGGCGAGCTTGGTTATCGCCCCTCTCGTCATGCCCATCGCGTCCGCCACGCGGCTCGGCGGAATCGGCGCCTTGCCGTAAAGCGAACGCATCAGGCTCCATTCAGCGACGGTCACCTCCTGGTCAGCCAGCTTGGCGGCGAAGGCGTGGGAAACGTGGTTGGACACCATGCGCAACCAGAAGCCGATATGGTCGGTGAGATCGGAGACTGGCGGCGGCATAGGTCCTCATTGGTTGACTAGGAAATTATCATCATATGACTTCCTAGTCAACCATATTCTCCACCATGGTCGAGCAGGGATAGCGATTAGAAGCTTTCGCACCCGCCCCCGAAGCCCCGGCCCCGCCTAGCGGCCCGCCGCGCGGCGCCTTATATGTCGCGGGATCGTCACGATCGCGCCGCTTTGCGGCCGGTCGGGCGGGGCCCCTGCCCTTTTCGATTGGACCCTTGATGACGTCTTCCGTATCTTCCGCGCCGCAGGTGGCGAATTTCACCCTGGCCAATGGCCTCGACGTCGTGGTCATTCCCGACCATCGCGCGCCCGTCGTCACCCACATGGTCTGGTACCGCAACGGCGCGGCCGACGATCCGCTAGGCAAATCGGGCATCGCCCACTTCCTCGAACACCTGATGTTCAAAGGCACGAAACGCCATCCCAAGGGCGAGTTCTCGGAATTCATTTCCGAGGTCGGCGGCATGGAGAACGCCTTCACCGGCAACGATTTCACCGCCTATTTCCAGCAGATCGCCAAGCAGCATCTCAAGGCCTGCATGGCGTTCGAAGCCGACCGCATGACCGGCTTGACCCTGACCGACGACATCGTCGCGCCGGAGCGCGACGTGGTGCTCGAGGAGCGGCGCATGCATTGCGACACCGATCCGGGAGCGCAACTCGGCGAGGCGGTGCAGGCGGCGCTCTTTACCCATCACCCCTACGGAATCCCGGTGATCGGCTGGGGGCATGAGATCGAAGGTTTAAACCGCGAGGACGCGCTCGCCTATTACAAGCGCTTCTACACGCCCGAGAACGCGATCCTCATCGTGGCGGGCGACGTCGAACCGGAGGAAGCGCGCGCGCTCGCCGAGGAGACCTATGGCAAGATCAAGCCCCGCGGCTCCAAGCCTGAGCGCGTGCGCCCCATGGAGCCGCCGACGGTCGCCAACCGCTTGGTGAAGGTCGCCGACGACAAGGTCGAGCAACCAGGCTGGCAGCGGCATTATCTTAGCCCCTCGGCCTTGACCGCTTCCGAGGGCGAAGCGGAAGCGCTCGAATTGCTCGCTCATCTGCTCGGCGGAGGACAGACCAGCTTCCTCTACCGAACGCTGGTGATGGAGGAGCGGATCGCCGTCTCCGCCTGGGCCTATTATCACGGCGCGGCGGTCGACCAGAGCCGGTTCATTATCAACATGACGCCTGCGCCGGGCGTCTCGCTCGAGATGCTCGACAAGGCGTTTGACCGGGCGCTGGCGAAATTCGTGCACGACGGGATTGAGGCCGGCGATCTCGAGCGCGCCAAGACCCGCATGGTCGCCGACGCGATTTACGCCCGCGACAGCCAATCGGACCTCGCGCGCTGGTACGGTTCGTCTTTGGCGATCGGTCAGACCTTGCGCGACGTTGAGGAATGGCCGGCGCGGATCGAAAGCGTCACCGCGGAGGATGTCATCGGGGCGGCGCGGCGCTGGCTTGATCATAAGCCGGCGGTGACCGGATATCTCATGCCTCTCATCGACGAGGCGGCTTGAAGCAGCCGCGACTCGCTTAACTCCGGGACCGGAAAAAAGAAGACGAAACCCATGGAAACGCTCATGCAAAAGCACTTCCCCGTTTCACCCCCGCATTCCGCCGTCAATGTCGACGTGGTCATAAGCCCGCGCGGCTTGAAATTCTGGCTCGTCCCCTCGCACGCGGTGCCGCTCGTCTCGCTCGAATTCGCCATGCGCGGCGGCTCGGCGCAGGACCCGGCGGAGAAGGCGGGCCTGGGCGCGCTGATGTCGGGGCTTCTCGACGAAGGCGCGGGCGAACTCGACTCGCAGGCCTTCCACCGCGCTCTCGATGAGAAAGCGGTCGAAATGTCGTTCCATTGCGATCGCGATCACTGGAGCGGGCGCATGCGCACGCTCACGAAGAACCTCGATCGCGCCGCCGAGTTGCTGCGGCTTGCGATCAACGCCCCCCGGTTCGACGAGGAGCCGTTCGAACGCGTGCGGGAGCATATGAACGCGCGCCTGCGCCACGACGCCAACGATCCGGCGACGCTCGCCAATCGCAACTGGAAGGCCAAGTCATTTCCCGGCCACCCTTACGGCCAGCCGGCCGACGGTACGCTCGAAACGCTCGCCCACATCGAGCGGGACGATCTCGTCCGTTCCGCCAAACGGGGAATCGCGCGCGATCAATTGTTGATCGCGGTCGTCGGCGCGATCAATGAAAAGGACGCGGCGGCGCTGGTCGACAAGGCCTTCGCCGATCTGCCGGCGAAGGGCGATCTCAAGCCCGTTCCCGAGGCCGCTTTCAAGGGGCTCGGCGCGATCGACCGGATCGATCTCGACGTGCCGCAATCGACGATCCGCTTCGGCCGGCCGGCGCTCAAGCGCGACGACCCGGACTTCATCCCCGCCATCGTCGCCGCCCATGTGCTGGGCGGCTCAGGCTCGATGACGTCGCGCCTGTTCCGCGAGGTGCGCGAGAAGCGCGGCCTCGCCTATACGGTGTTCGGGACCTTCTATTCCCTCGAGCATGGCGCGTATTTCTACGGCGGCACGACGACCAAGAACGAACGGGCGCGCGAATCCTTCGACGTCGCCTCGGCCGAAATCCGGGACGTCGCGCTGAACGGACTCAAGGAAGAGGAACTCGAGAAGGGCAAGACCTATCTCATCGGCTCCTATCCGCTGCGCTTCGACACTTCCGCCAAGATCGCTTCGCAACTCGTCCATATCCAGCTCGAGCGCCGCGCGCCCGAATGGCTTGTCGAGCGCAATCGCGAGATCGCCGCGGTGACGATGGAGAGCGTCAAGCGCGCCGCGCACCGCGCCTTCGGCGACGGCTCGCTGCATACGACGGTGGTCGGACGGCCGGAGGGGTTTTGAGCCTCCCTTCTCCCTCAGGAGAAGGTGGCGGCCATAGGCGTCCGGATGAGGGTGAGCGACTGGCGGGATTAGCGCGGCGGCTCCCGTTCGAAGGTCGGCACGCCATCCGGGATCATGTGGAAAGCCTGCTTGTCGACCGTATAGATCGCCATCTTGGGCCCTCCGTAGAGGCTCGGGTCGTCGAGGGTTCCGACCTTCAGGATCACCAAAGGCAGGTCGAGGCGGCGGGTGGTGAGATGCGTGCCGCAATTGGCGCAGAACTCGCGCGTCACCGGCGGATCGAGATCGCTGCGGGTGAAGGTCTTGGGCGCGCCCCTGACATAACGGAACCCCTCGGGCGGCATCAGCATAAACAGGTTCGGCGCGCCGCCGCTGATGTATTGGCATTCCCGACAATGGCATTGCGCCTTGAGCCGCGGCTTGCCTTCGGCCACGTAGCGCACTTGTCCACAGTAGCATCCGCCCTCGAACGTCATCCGTCGTTCCTTTAACCGCGGAATCACCACCTCCCGAGGCTAACGCTTTCGCGGTTCGCCCGCCAATGCGATAAGATGCGGCAAGGTTAGCGCGCCCCATGCCGATTCGCCGTCTCGATCCTTTGACCATCGACCGCATCGCTGCGGGCGAGGTGATCGAGCGGCCGGCTGCGGCGATCAAGGAATTGGTCGAGAACGCGCTCGACGCTCGCGCCAAATCGATCGAGGTCACGATCGAGGCCGGCGGGCGGCGGCTCATCCGGGTGGTCGACGACGGGCATGGGCTGGACGAGGCCGATCTCGCCCTTAGCGTCGAGCGGCACGCGACGTCGAAACTGCCCGATGGCGATCTTGCGCAAATCGCGACTTTCGGCTTCCGCGGCGAGGCCTTGCCCTCGATCGCCTCGGTGTCGCGGCTCGAGATCCGCACGCGGGGCCAAGGCGCGCCGATGGGTTTGAGGCTTCTGGTCGAGGACGGGATCAAAAGCGCGATCGAGCCCTGCGCGTGCGCAACCGGCGCGCGGGTCGAGGCGCGCGACCTTTTCGCCGCCACGCCCGCCAGGCTCAAATTCCTCAAATCCGACCGGGCCGAGGCGCTGGCGGCGGCGGATGCGGTCAAGCGCCTCGCCATGGCTGCGCCGGAGGTCCGCTTTTCGTTCGCGACCGATCTGGGCTCAAGCTTCGACTGGCCGGCGGCGGGCGCGGGCGAAGCCGGCTTCGCCGAGCGGCTTCGCCAGGCGCTCAGCGACGATTTCGCTTCCAACTCGGTCGCGCTCGACACGCGGCGCGAGGGCGCGCGCCTCTTCGGCCGGGCGGGCTTGCCGACCTATAGCCGCCCGAACGCCTCGCAGCAGTTCCTGTTCGTCAACGGGCGGGCGGTGCGCGACAAGACGCTCGCCGGCGCGCTGCGCGGCGCTTATCTCGATTTCCTGCCCCCTGACCGGCATGCGGTTGCGGCTTTGTTCGTCGAGTGCGATCCGGCGCAAGTCGACGTCAACGTCCATCCGGCGAAAGCCGAAGTGCGCTTTCGCGACGCCGCCGCCATCCGCGCGCTCATCGTCGGCGCGATCAAGCAACACCTGAACGAGGCGCTGCATCGCGCCTCGACCACCGGCGGGACGGCGACGATCCTCGCCATGCGCCCCCCGCAGCCCTATCGCGGAGCGTCCTATTCTCCCCGCTGGGACTGGCGCGGTTCGCCCGCGGCGCCGCGGCTCGCGGAGGGCGCGCAGGCAAGCTTTGCCGAACTCGCGCCATCCGCGCCGGCGCCGGCGGCCTTGCCCAACGAGCGCGACCTCGCCGCTCCGCTCGGCGCGGCGCGGGCGCAGGTGCATGAGAATTACATCATCGCCCAGACGAGGGACGGGGTCGTCATCGTCGACCAGCACGCGGCGCATGAGCGCATCGTCTATGAGCGGCTCAAGCGTGAGCGCGATGAGGGCTTAGTCGAGCGGCAGACGCTCTTGACCCCGCTCATCGTCGATCTCGATCCGGACGCCGCGGCCCTCGTCGACGCGCATGCGGAGGAGCTGGCGCGGCTCGGCCTCATCGTCGAGGGTTTCGGCCCCGGCGCGGTCATGGTGCGCGAAGCCCCGGCGGCGATCGCGCAGGGCGACCTTGCCGGTCTCGTTCGCGATCTCGCCGCTGACCTCGCGGCGGAGGACGGCGCGCAGAGCCTGACGCGGCGGCTCGATCGCTGGCTCGGAACCTTCGCCTGCCGCCATTCGGTGCGCTCAGGCCGGTCGCTCAAGCCCGAGGAGATGAACGCGCTCCTGCGCACAATGGAGGCGACGCCCGGCGCCGGCCAGTGCAACCACGGCCGCCCGACCTATGTCGAACTCAAGCTTGCCGACATCGAGCGGCTGTTCGGCCGGCGGTAGCAGCCGGATTTGGCTTTCCTTGGCGATCCCCCGTCCGAAGCCATTTGACCCGCTTAAGTGGGGTTGGAAAAGCTTGGATTTCCTTGGATTCTCTCGTCCGAATCGAGCCTTTTCAATGGATTACAGGCGAAATTCGTGCAGAAATCAGGTGCAGAACGCCAGCCTCCCGCCCAAAATCGGCCGCCCTGTAGTCGGACCACCGTCGTCGTAGGCGGCGAAGACGCCCATCTTTCGAAGCGCCGTGCGAGCGGACGGATCACACCCGCCAGCGCAAAGCCGAAACCAGCGCGAACAGGCGCCGAGCTGTCGCCTGGTCGATGTCGATCGTGCCGGCAAGGCGCTGGGCCATCAGGTCCGCGCCTTCGTTGTGCAGCTTGGTGCGTTCGCGGTCGATCGCTTCGATCTGGCGCGGGCTCGAGGCTCGGATGGCCGAATAATAGGTCTCGCAGACGAGGAAGTAGTCCTTGAGCAACGGCCGGAACGGCGTCATCGACACCACGATCGTGGCCGCGGTCTCGTCCTTCGCGGTTCTGACCTCGAAGGTCAGCTTCGATTCCTCTTGGCTGATGTTGAGCGCATAGGGGCCATCGTCGCGGCCCGGCACGCCGAAGGAATTTTCCTCGATCAGGTCGAAGATCGCCACCGTTCGCTCGTGATCGACATCGGGCGCGCCGCGGGGGATCGTCGCTTCGTCCAGCATCACCTCGGCGAGGCGATTGCGGCTTTTGCCTGGTTTCAAGCTCATGGGCTATTCGCGCGAAGCCGCAAGGCGACGGAGCGAGCGTGCGCCTCGAGCCCTTCCGCTTGCCCAAGCGCAATCGCCGCCGGACCGAGAGCGTCGAGCGAGCGGGCGTCGCATTTGAGCAGCGACGTGCGCTTCATGAAGTCGAGCACGCCCAAGCCCGACGAGAAACGGGCCGAGCGCGCGGTCGGCAGAACGTGGTTCGATCCGCCGACATAGTCGCCGATCGCCTCGGGCGTATGGGGTCCAAGGAAGATCGCGCCGGCATTCGAGATTTTGTCGCTCAGCGCCTCGGCGTCATCCGCCATGATCTCAAGATGCTCCGGCGCCAGCCGGTCAACGAGGGGAATGGCGGCCTCAAGCGATGGGCACAAGATGACGGCGCCGTTCAAGCGCCAGCTTGCGCCTGCGATCTTGGCCCGCGGCAGGCTCTCGAGCTGACGCTCCACTTCCGCTTCCACCGCCCGCGCGAGGCCCGGATCGTTGGTGATGAGGATCGATTGCGCCGCCTCGTCGTGCTCGGCTTGCGCCAAAAGATCGGCGGCGACAAAACGCGGATCGGCGCCGCCGTCGGCGAGGACCACGACTTCGCTGGGCCCAGCGATCATGTCGATGCCGACAACGCCGAACACCCGCCGCTTGGCCGCGGCGACATAGGCGTTGCCGGGGCCGACGATCTTATCCACCGGCGCGATCGTGTCCGTGCCATAGGCGAGCGCGGCGATCGCCTGCGCGCCGCCGACCCGATAGATCTCGTCGACGCCTGAGATGCGCGCCGCGGCAAGGACCAGTGGATTGATGTGGCCGTCCGGCGTCGGCATGACCATCGCCAGGCGGCGACAGCCCGCAACCCTGGCCGGCGCGGCGTTCATGATCACCGAGGACGGATAAGTCGCCGCGCCGCCCGGAACATAGAGGCCGACCGAGTTGATCGGACGCCACCGCCAGCCGAGCTCAACCCCAAGCGGGTCGGTGAAGAAAAGGTCGGCGGGCTTCTGGCGCAGATGAAAATCCATCACCCGAGCGTGCGCCAGCTTGAGCGCGTCGAGGGCTTTTTTCTCGCAGGCGCCGATCGCCGCCTCGATCTCGGCGGCGGCGATCTTCAGTCCAATCCTGCCGATTTCGATGCGCTCGAAGCGCAGCGACAATTCGGCCAGCGACACGTCGCCCCGGCGGCGCACGTCATCGATGATGTCGGCGACGGTGAGATCGACGTCGGCCGACGTCTCGCGCTTGGCGGCGACGAGCGCCTGAAAGCGCTTATCGAAATCCGCCGCCTGCATATCGAGCGCCAGGGACATGGCTAAACGAAACTCTCCATCCAGGGCTTGGGTCGCGGCGCTTGCCCTCATCCGGCGCCATAGCCCGTCGCAAGACGGGCGTTCTTTCGAACGTCCTATGGCGCCGACCTTCTCCCCGAGGGAGAAGGGCTGCCGACTAGGGCCTCATACGCGAACTCACCTCACTGCGCCAAGCGCTAGACGCCCGACGCGGCGGTGAGGGCGTGGCCGGGGCAAGCCTGGGCGGGGATGCGATGTCCCATGTCGCGGAGCTGGGCCTCGACGCACTCGACGTCCAGACGCACCAGCGCGCCATCGGCGAAGGCGAGGATGATGATGCCAGCCGGCGGATCGGTCTTCTCGAACGTCACCGCCAAGAGATTGAGCGTCGCGTCCGGGTCTTTCTCCTTGAGGCCGAGATGCGAAACCTTCAATACGCGGTCGAATCTGAGCACGCTGGAGACGCGCTCCTCGGGCCCTGTCTTCGCGCCGACCCAGTCATAGCGCATGCCGGCGACGATAAAGCGGCGCTGCCGCGGCAGCCAGGTCATATCGACGCGTTTGACGCAAGTGTCCTGAATATGCGCGGAAATGACGCCCAGACCCTCCCGGTCGAGCGCGATAAGCTTGAGCGCCTGCCCGACACCCGCCATGCGTCAGCTCGCGAGCCGCGTGATGTCGGCGCCGCACGCGCCGAGCTTCTCTTCCAGCCGCTCGAAGCCGCGGTCCAAGTGGTAGACGCGATTGACGATCGTCTCTCCCTCCGCCGCGAGGCCCGCGATGACGAGCGAAACCGAGGCGCGCAGATCGGTCGCCATCACGGGCGCGCCACGCAGACGCTTGACGCCGCTGACGATCGCGGTGTCGCCCTCGAGCTTGATGTGCGCGCCGAGGCGGGCGAGCTCCTGCACGTGCATGAAACGGTTCTCGAAGATGGTCTCCTTGATCCGCGAAACGCCCTTCGCGCGCGTCATCAGCGCCATGAACTGGGCTTGCAGATCGGTCGGGAAGCCGGGAAACGGCG
The DNA here is from genome assembly GCA_963753135.1 of uncultured Alphaproteobacteria bacterium. Taxonomy (GTDB): domain Bacteria; phylum Pseudomonadota; class Alphaproteobacteria; order Rhizobiales; family Beijerinckiaceae; genus Roseiarcus. Next base: position 39,931 of record CAVWBA010000003.1, read on the forward strand.
CCGTCGTGATGTCGACCGCGCCGATCCCTGCGCCGTTTCGTTTGACCCGCACCCCGCGGTTGTCGCTGCTCACCGTCACGCCCGCTTGGGTTAGCGCGTCGAGAGCCTCATCCAACAGATCCTCGCTCACGCCCTCAAGCACGATATCGCCGCCGGTCATCGCGACCGCCGTGGCGTAGGTTCCCGCTTCGATCCGATCGGGCAGAACGCGATGATGGGCGCCGTTGAGCCGGGGAACCCCGTCAATCTCGATCGTCGGCGTGCCGGCGCCGCGAATGCGCGCGCCCATCTTATTGAGGCATTGGGCGAGATCGGCGACCTCCGGTTCGCAGGCCGCGTTGCGGATCAAGGTCGCGCCATGCGCGGTCGACGCCGCCATGATCGCCAGATGCGTTCCCCCGACCGTGACCTTGGGAAACTCGATCTCCGCTCCGATGAGGCCTTTCGGCGCCTTGGCGACGGCGTAGCCCGCGTCGATTTCGATCTGCGCGCCGAGCTTCTCCAGCGCCATCAGCAGCAAGTCGACCGGCCGGGTGCCGATCGCGCAGCCGCCCGGCAGCGAGACGCGCGCCGCGCCCATGCGCGCGATGAGCGGCGCGATCACCCAGAAGCTGGCGCGCATCTTCGCCACCATTTCATAAGGGGCGGTCGTGTCGACAATGGTGCGGGCGCGCAAATGCGCGGTCTGGCCGGTCCCGGCTTCCTCGCCGATGCGCTTGCCGTCGATCGAATAGTCGACGCCATGATTGCCGAGAATGTAGGCGAGCTGGGCGACGTCAGCGAGACGCGGCAGGTTCTCCAGGGTGAGCGTCTGATCTGTCAGGAGCGAGGCGATCATCAGCGGCAGCGCCGCATTCTTCGCCCCCGAAATCGGAATCGCGCCGGTGAGCTTCGCGCCGCCGCGAATTTGTATGCGATCCATCCCCGGTCCCTCTCATTCAAACTCACCCGCAAACTCACCCGCCAAAGGAGGTCGCCGCCCGCGACCCTCCGCGTCAGTCCCGAGGCCCGCCAGGCCGCGCCGCCGGCTTCTCCGCCGGCTGAGCCTCGACGTTCCGCGCCCGGCTCTGCGCCTTGCGGCGCTTCAAATTCTCCCTCAACGAAGCGGCGAGACGCGCCCGCCGGAGATCCTCGCGCTTGGCTCGGGCTTCATCCGAGCTCATGCCGGGTCCTTGCTCGGCTGGCGCCGCGATTCGCGACGCGCGGCCCTTGACTTGATAGGGCGAAGGTCGACAGCGAGGCAAGCGTCGATATCCTGATTGTCCGGCCGCGGTTCGGCCTTCTCGATCAGGCTCAAGGCGGCGGCGCGAGCCTCGTGAGTGATTTCAGCCCCGGCGAGCATGCGGGCGATCTCCTCTTGCCGCTCGGTCGCGCCGAGCCGCGAAACGCCAGTCGCCACTCGCTCGCCCGCGCCAATATCGCTTTTGACGATTCGATAGTGGTTTTGCGCCCGCGCAGCCACCTGCGGCGCATGCGTCACCGCCAGCACCTGAGCTCCCGCCGAGAGTCGCGCCAGGCGCTGACCCATCGCGTCGGCGACGGCGCCGCCGACGCCGGTGTCGATCTCGTCGAAGACGAGGGTCGGCGCCGTGCCGCGCTCGGCCAATCTGACCTTAATCGCGAGCAGGAATCTGGCGAGCTCGCCGCCGGAGGCCACTTTCATGAGCGGGCCAGGCCGCGACCCGGGATTGGTGCGGACGAAGAATTCCGCCCAGTCGTACCCGCTCGGCGAAACGATTGTGTCGTCGCGCTTCAAGTCGACGCTGAACTCGGCCCGCTCGAGCTTGAGCGGCGCCAATTCCGCGCCGACCGCAGTCTCCAGTTCGCGCGCGCTCGTCTCGCGCGCGCTGCTCAGCGCGCTTGCCGCCGCGTGGTAAGCCTTGGCGGCGGTTTTCACGCCAGCCTCAAGGCGGCCAATCTCGCTGCGGCCCTCAGCCAGAGCGGCAAGATCGTCGGCGAATTTCTGCGCCAGCGCGGGAAGATTTTCGATCGGAACGTTGTGCTTGCGGCCCATCGCCCGGAGCGCGAAAAGGCGCTCCTCGCAACGCTCAAGCTCGTGAGGATCGAAGGCGCTCGCCTCGAGCGCATCCTCGACTTCGCGGGTGGCGCGCTCGATCGCGTCGATCGCTTCATCCAGCGCCTTGACGCTCGACTCCAAGAGCGTCGGCGCCTGCGGCAAACGGCGCTGCAGTCGGCGCGACAGGGAAAGCAAAAGCGGCAGGATCGCGGTTTCGCCGGTCAGGTGATCGCGCGCGTCGCGGATGTCGGCTGCAACCTTCTCGCCCTGCATCATCGCTTGCCGGCGCTGAGCGAGCGTCTCTTCCTCGTTTGGCTGGACGGCGAGTTTGCTGAGTTCCTCGTGCGCGTGAGCGGCGAATTCCGCTTCGGCCTCCGCGGCCTTAACCCTTGCGCGCTCGGCTTCGAGAGCGCGCTCCGCCTCGCGCAACGCGGCGTAGGCGCGCTCGGTTGTCGTCACAAGCGGTTCGAGCCCGCCATAAGCGTCGACCAGCGCGCGATGGGTCGACGGGTCGGTCAGCGCGCGCTCGTCATGCTGGCCATGGATCTCGACCAGCGCTGAAGCGAGCCCGCGCAGCGCCTGGGCGCTGACGCTCCGGTCATTGACATAGGCGCGGGTGCGTCCGTCGGCGAGCTGCACGCGCCTCAGGATCAGCTCGTCGCCGATCTCGATGTCCTGCCCTTCGAGGAGCGTGTGGGCGGCGTGTCCCGCCGCCAATTCAAACGTCGCCGTCACCTGGCCTTGCGGCTGACCGTGGCGCACCAGGCTCCCGTCGCCGCGCGCGCCGAGCGCCAGCGACAACGCATCCAGAAGAATGGATTTTCCCGCCCCAGTCTCGCCGGTGAGGATGGTCAGCCCAGGCGAGAACTCAAGATCCAACTGATCGATCAACACCACATCGCGAATGGAGAGGCGCGAAAGCATCAATTAGCCTGAGGACGGAACGACCGTGTGCCAGATCCCCGAAATCCACGAGGTGCCAAAAACGTGGGGCTCGAGTCCCTTGCCCTTCAAGAGATTATAGGCGTCATGGTACCATTGACTGTCAGGAAAATTGTGTCCGAGCACGGCGGCGGCAGTCTGCGCTTCTTCGGTGATCCCCAGACCGAGGTAGGCCTCGACCAGCCGGTAGAGCGCTTCGGGCGCATGGCGCGTCGTCTGGTAGTACTGCAGCACGTTCCGAAAACGATTGATGGCGGCGGTGTAGTTGCGGCGGTTGAGGTAGAATCGCCCGATCGACATTTCCTTGCCGGCCAGTTGGTCCTGGGTGACCGTAATCTTGTATTTCGCGTCGTCCGCATATTCCGACTTCGGGTATTTCTGTACAACCGCCTGGAATGTTTCCAAGGCTTTCGCGGTCTTTTCCTGGTCACGCGATATATCCGGTATTTGCATGTAGTAGGCATTCGCCTGCAGATATAAAACGTAGTCCGCTTCCGGGGAGTTGGGGTAATCCTTGAGATAACGATCGGCCCCTGTTTCGGCGCTGGTGTAGTCGCCGGCCTGATATTGCGCATAGGTCGTCATCAATAGGCCCTTGCGCGCCCAATCCGAGCTTGGATATTGCTTGCCGAGATCGGTAAATTTCTTCGCCGCCTCGGCGGGAGCGCCATTGGCCAGCTTCTGAAGACCCTGATCGTAGGTCTTGCTTGCCGGAACGTCCGGCGTGACCTCCATCTTGTATTTTTCGCCGCCAAACGGGTTGAACTGATCGATCATCGAGCAACCTGAGGCGGAGATCGCGATCGCGATCAACGCCGCGCCGGCGAGTGATCGGCGCGCCGCTTGCTTCCGACCGTTGGATAAAAGGGCGCGAGATTCGACGTCGGCCATGCTTTAGAAACTCGGTTTGAAGGCGGGGAAACGCCATTTCCGCCATTCGGCGACGAAGCGGCTCATTTAGCGCACTCGCGGGGCGCGCGCCAGATTTTCGGCCAAACGAAGATGGCCGGCGACGCCTTATTGAGGCGAGAAAACTGGCAAAAGCGCGGCCGAGAGCAGGCCGCGACGCGGTCAATCGGCGGGGGCGAAAGCCGCGGCGCCGACAGGCACATGCGCGCCGCCACCCACCCGCGCCCGGATTGGCGCCGGCGCTTCAAGGACCTCATAGGCGGAGCGATGCTCGAACAAGGCTTCGAGCGCCATTGCATTGAGCTTGTGTCCCGGCCGATAGGTCCGGTAGAGACCAATGATCGGCGCGCCAGCAAGCGAGAGATCGCCGACCGCATCAAGCGCCTTGTGGCGCACGAACTCGTCGGCGTAGCGCAACCCTTCCGGATTGAGGATGGCGTCGCCGTCGATCGCCACGGAGTTCTCGAGAGAGGAGCCCAGCGCATAGCCGGCTCGCCACAAGGCCTGGACGTCGCTGACGAATCCGAAAGTGCGGGCGCGGGCGATGTCGCGCCGGAAGGTCGCCGGATCGAGATCGAACACCCGGCGTTGGCGGCCGATCGCCGGAGATTTGAAATCGATCTCGACGTCGAGCCGGAACCCGCTTTCGGCGGGCAAGAATTCGGCGAAGCCACCCTCATGATCCACGCGCACCGGCTTGACGATTTTGACGTGGCGACGGGAACGCGCCTGCTGGACAACCCCAACCGAATCGATCGCTCGGACGAAATCGACCGCCGATCCGTCCATGATCGGCGTTTCCGGCCCATCGATCTCGACCAGGACATTGTCGATGCGAAGCCCCGAAAGGGCGGCCAGGAGATGCTCGACGGTAGAGATCATGGCGCCCGAGGCGTCGCCGAGCGTGGTGCAGAGCGAGGTCTGCGTCACATTGGCGCGCTTGGCTTCGAGCAGGCGCTCGCGCCCGCCGGGCAGCCCAGTCCGCAGAAACGTGACGCCGGTGTCGACATGGGCAGGATGAAGAACCACTTGAGCCGGCGCCGCGGAGTGTACGCCGACGCCCTGGACGACCGCACGGTCGCGCAGCGTTGTCTGAGACCCAAATCGCATCAACCGCATCCGGACTTTCGCCCGGCCCTGATTCGCGCCGTCGGCTGCGATGCGAAGCGTCCCAGCTCCACACCGCCTTGCTACTCAAAGCCGCCGATCGTCGTCCGCCCGCCGCCGCCAAAAAGCCTGGCCACGGCTCCTGAAAAGTCAGACTAGGGGCGGGGCTTCCCCGGGACAAATCACCTTTGGTGAACAAAAGTTACAACGCCCGTGCAAACATTGTCTTAGACTTTTCAATAGTTTATTCATTTACCAAGGGTTAACCCTGCGCGAGGATGACGCATTCAGACCATGCCCCGTCGCAGAGCCGAGGCGTCACAACGACGCCGAATCAATTCTGCTGCCGACGCAAAAAAGCCGGGATGTCGAGATGATCGTCTTCCGACAGCGGAGGACGGGGAATGGCCCGGCTGTGCGGGTCAAACGCGCTCGGGGGACGCGACGGCTGCGGGCGGGGCTGAGCGCGGCCAAGGTCGGCCGGAGGCACGACATGGGGCCGCTGAAGCGGAGTCACCGGCGCAGGCGGCGCCGCGGCGTTCGCTGCGGGCGCGGCCTCGCCATCGTGCCGCGTGATGCCGAATGCGGCCAGTTTCTCAAGCAGCGACCGGCGGCGCGTTTCAGGCGCGGGAAGGCCGTTTTGCGCGTCCCGCATCGCGCGCAGCTGGTTCTGCGCCACCTGCGGCAGGTCCTCGATCTGCGGCATGCGAGGCGCCCGAGCCGCCGGCTGTTCCGGCGCGGGCGGAATGAATTCCTCCTGCTCCGGTTCATCCGTTTCGAAGCGGGCCTCGATCGGGTCCGGGAAACTGGGGACGGCCGCGACAGCCTCTTCCTGCATCGCCGGGTCGGGCTGGGCCAGCGCCGGGCGAGCCGGACGCGCCGGCGAGAAGGTGCGCGGGCGGGCGAAGGCTTCCGCCCTCGGCTGGGCGCTGACCGGCTCGATCTGTTCGATCGCCTCCTGATCGATGCCGGTGGCCACGACGGAAACGCGCACCACCCCATCGAGCGCCGAATCGAAGGTTGCGCCAAGGATGATGTTGGCCTCCTCGTCGACCTCCTGACGGATGCGGCTCGCCGCCTCGTCGACTTCGTACAATGTGAGGTCGTTGCCGCCGGTGATCGAGATCAGGAGGCCCCGCGCCCCGCGCATCGAGGTCTCGTCGAGCAGCGGATTGGCGATCGCCGCTTCGGCGGCCTGCACCGCCCGCTTGTCGCCCGCCGCTTCGCCGGTGCCCATCATCGCCTTGCCCATTTCGCTCATGATCGAGCGGACGTCGGCGAAATCAAGGTTGATAAGCCCTTCCTTCACCATCAGGTCGGTGATGCAGGCGACGCCGGAATAGAGAACCTGGTCGGCCATGGCGAAGGCGTCGGCGAAGGTCGTCTTTTCGTTGGCGACGCGGAACAGGTTCTGGTTCGGGATGATGATCAGCGTGTCGACCGCCTTCTGCAGGTCGTTGATCCCGGTCTCGGCAATCTTCATCCGCCGGCCGCCCTCGAAATGGAACGGCTTGGTGACAACGCCGACGGTGAGAATGCCCATTTCCCGCGCGGCCCTGGCGATGACCGGCGCGGCGCCGGTGCCGGTGCCCCCGCCCATGCCGGCGGTGACGAACACCATATGCGCCCCGGCGAGGTGATCGCGGATCTCCTCGGAGGCTTCCTCCGCGGCCGCCTTGCCGACTTCGGGCTTCGATCCGGCGCCGAGGCCCTCGGTCACCTGAAGACCCATCTGGATGATGCGCTCGGCGCGCGACGACGTCAGCGCCTGCGCGTCGGTGTTGGCGACGATGAAGTCGACGCCCGAGAGGCCCGATACGATCATGTTGTTGACCGCGTTGCCGCCGGCGCCGCCGACGCCGCAGACCATGATGCGGGGCTTCAATTCCCTCAGTTCCGGCGCCTTCAGATTGATCGACATGCTAGCCTCATTGGTTGGACGCCCGCCGGCGCCGATTGGAATGCGTGTTTTCCCTTCACCCACGCGCTCGCCTTCGGCGAGCGCCTCATACGCGCCTTAAAAACTGTCCTTGAGCCACCGCCCCACCCGCTTGGCGTAGCCCACGTCACCCTGATGATGGGCGCCGTGCGAGCGTGTGGGTGCGAAATATTCGAGCCCCGCCATTTGCGGATAGACCATGAGGCCGACCGCCGCGGCGAAGGACGGGCTCTTGCCGGATTCGGGCAAGCCTTCGATCCCAAGCGGCCGCCCGACGCGGGCCTGGCTCGAAAGCGTCGTGCGCGCCAGTTCCGGCAGCCCGGTGAGCTGACAGGCGCCTCCGGTCATCACCAGCCTGCGGCCGGCCTGGGCGGCGTAGCCGGAGGCCTTGAGCCGGTCGCGCACCAGTTCGAGGATCTCCTCCACCCGCGGACGGATGATTCGCACGAGCTCCGACTTCGGCAGATGGCTTGGATGATCGTGGTCGTCGCCGAGCCGCTGAACGGTGATCGTTTCGCGGTCGTCGGACGGCGAGGCGATGCAGGCCCCGTACAGGGTCTTCAGGCGTTCGGCGTCGCTGACCGAAACATTGAGTCCGCGGGCGACGTCCCGTGTCACGTGGACGCCGCCGAGGGCGACCGCGTCGACATGAATGAGCCGCCCGCCGGAGAACACCCCGACGGTCGTCGAGCCGCCGCCCAAATCGACAACCGCGGCGCCAAGCTCCGCCTCGTCGTCCACCAGCGTCGACAGGCCTGCGGCGTAAGGCGTCGCCACCATCGCCTCGACTCGCAGATGGCAGCGTTCGATGACCAGCATCAGGTTGCGGGCGGCGGCCGAGTCGCATGTGGCGAGATGAAGATCGACGCCAAGTTCGTGGCCGACCATGCCTTTCGGATCGCGCACATCCTTGGTCGAGTCGAGGCGGAAGGCGGTCGGAAGCGCGTGCAGGATTGTTCGCCCGGGCTCGGCATTCACCACGGCTGCAGCTTCGAGCACGTGATGGACGTCGTGCTCAGCCACGGTCTTGCCGCGCAACTTCACGTCCGCGCCGTGGCGACGCGAGGTAAGCCGGCCGCCGGACATGTTGATGATGACTCCGCCGACCTCGACGCCGGCCATGCGCTCGGCCGCGTCAATGGCCAGGCGCGCGGCATGCTCGGCCGCCTGAAGATCGACGATCGCGCCGGCCTTGACGCCGCTCGAACGCTGATGGCCGATGCCCAGCACCTTGCATCGGTGGGTTCGCCCGCGCAGCGCCTCGGACGGCTCCATCGGAGTCAAACGGGCGATCAGGCACACGATTTTGGAGGCGCCAATGTCGAGCACCGAGAGAATGGCGCTCTTGCGGGCCGGAATCTGGCGCATTCGGGGAGCGAGCGATCTCAGGCTCATGGCTGGGCGCCCTTCTTGGCCGTGTGGGCTTCCGCCCAGGCGGAGGCCGCATCTTCGGTCAACCGGACGAACACCCGGCCTGGAACGCGGAAGTCGAACGCCAGCGCGTCCTTTTCCAGAATCCGGGATTGGCGTTGAAGGGTGAGAAGCTCCGCGATCGCGGCTTGAGGATTGTCCTCGGGCAGCTTTATGTCGACGCCGGACTTCAGCCGGAGATTCCAGCGGCGCTGGCCGACGAACACGCCCGCCTCGACGCGGGGCTTCAGTTCGTCCATCGCGTCCAAGAGGCCGACATATTCGCGCACGCGCGCGTTCGCGCCTTCGCCGACCACAAACGGCAGACCGGCGTAGCGGTCGTCGACATCTCCGTCGATCGGCGCCCCGTCGGCGGCGATTGCGCTCACGTCTCCATCCCTTTGCCAGACCGCGTAGGGCGTGCGCTCGACGATCTCGATGACGACCTGGTTGGGGTAGAGCTTGCGGACGCTCGCCCGGCTGATGAGCGGATCGGCCTCGAGCCGCGCCTTCGCGTCGGCCACATCAAAAAACGGCAAGGACCGGCTCGCGTCGATGCCGGCGATGGCGAGGATCCTGGACTCGCTCATATGCGTCGCGCCGGAAACCGTCACCACCGCGACGCCAAGGCCAAGCGATCGCCCGAGCCAATCGCCGGCATGGCTCGCTTGCGCCATGACCCCATCGAGCTGGCCGCCCCGCGCGGCCCCAAAAACCGCCGCGGCGAGGAGGACGAAGAGCGTCAGCGCGACATCGAGTTTATGCGGCGCGGGCCGGTCCAGCCGAACGCGCCAGCTCAGCGACGCTCTCGCCGCCCGTTCGGCGCGGAGCATGACCTTGGGCGGGGACGCTTCGGGCGCAGCCGCGGCGAGGCGCCGCCGCGCCTCCCGACCCCATCCGAGCAATTCGCTCAACCTTCGCACGACCCGTCCTCGCCCGTCCTGCGGAGATAAGAGTTGGCGCGATTCTCGCCGCGACAACTCAAGGCCAAGAGGCCCCGGCGCGAAGTTGTGCGCCTTATAGTAAATATTCGGTTTAAGACTCCGCGACGGGATGGCGTACGAGTCGCCCCTCCCGTCTTTTGCGTCATTTTCGCCGAACGTTTGGGAAACGAGAGCGCGGTATTTTGGAGCGATTGGGCGCCGCGAACGCCCGGACGGCCGTGATTCGCCCCGAGGAGCGCCGCCCGCTCGGTCCGCCGGTCAGTCTCGATGACCGCGAGTGGCTTCATCGCCCGCCGATTCCCTCAACTTCGCGCACCGACGCAAAGTTAAAGCACGATTAAGTCCAAGGGCTTAACGATGCGTTAACCTCAGCGAATCGGGGAGCGGAAAACGGGGCCGCGCGGCAGCCGACGGTCCATAAGAATTGACCGCCGATTGTCGATAAGAATTAAATTTGCCCCGCTAGCGTCGGCGCGCGCCAGCTCCTGGCGAACCCGGCTCTATCGACGGAAGCCAATGTCCGAACAGCTCGACTTTGCGCTCAAGCCCGGGGCCCAGCCGGGCGACAGCGCCTTCTTCCTCAATTCGGGGCGCCATCAGCTCGCCTTCGATCCCTTTCCCGGCCGCGCCATCGCCCTCGCGTTCCTCGGATCGGCAAACGACCCGGCGGCGGAAGCCGCGCTTGCGGCGCTCGCGGCCAAAAGGCGCCTGGTCGACGACGGCGAGGCCGCGGTCTTCGCCGTTGTCCGCGAATCCGGTTTGGGGCCGGAAATTGCGCTCGAAGCGCGATTTCCCTCAATCGTTTTCTTGTGGGACGGCGACGAAATGGCGCGCGCTTTCGGCGCCGACCGGTCCTGGGTCATCCTCGACCCGATGCTGCGCATCGTCGACGTCGCTCCCCTGGACGACGCCGATCAGGGCGTTCGAGGTTTTGGCGCGACTGTCGCGGCTGAACCCAGCTTGCGCCTACCCCCCGGCGCCCATTCTCACGCTGGCGCATGTTTTCGAGCCGGAGCTCTGCGCCCATCTCATCACGCAGTTCGAGCGCGACGGGGGCAAGGACACCGGCTTCATGCAGGATCAAGGCGGACGCTCAGTCGAGACCTTCGATGGGACGTGGAAACGCCGCCGCGATTGCCATTTGACCGACCGTCCTCTCATCGCCAACTTAAGAGCGCGCATCGCGCGACGGATCTGTCCGGAGATCAAAAAGGCGTTCCAGATGCGCCCGACCCGGATCGAGCGCGACCTGGTCGCGCGCTACGATTCCGAGACCGGCGGGCATTTCGGCCCTCATCGCGACGACACCGGAATCGCGATCGCGCATCGCCGGTTCGCCGCTTCGATCAATCTCAACGCGGATTTCGAGGGCGGCGAGATCTCGTTTCCCGAGTACAGCCCGCAAACCTTCAAGCCCGCGCCGGGGACCGCGGTCGTTTTCTCCGCCTCCATCCTCCATGAGGTGTCGCGGGTGACGCGCGGACGCCGCTACGTGTTCCTCACCTTCCTGTTCGACGAGGAGGCCGAGCGGCTGAGGCAGGCGAATTTGCAAGCCGTCCAGCAGACGCAACGCCAGCCGCAACTGGCGAGCGCGTGAGGCCCGGCGCCGAAACTACCTCGCGCTCGCCTTGGGCCGCGGCCCCCCCGTCGCCCAATCGAGAAGCTCGACCGTGTGGACGACCGGCGTTTTTGTTCCGCTGGCGATCTGCGTGAGGCAGCCGATATTGCCTGCGGCGATGAGATCGGGCGCGGTCGCGCTTATGTTCGCGACTTTGCGGTCGCGCAGCTTGCGCGCGATCTGCGGCTGCAGAAGATTGTAGGTGCCGGCGGAGCCGCAGCACAGGTGTCCCTCCGGCGGGTCAAGCACGACGAATTCCGCTTGCCTCAACAGCCGCTTCGGTTGCTCGCGGATTTGCTGCCCGTGCTGCAGCGAGCAGGCGCTGTGGTAGGCGACGCGCCGTCCCGTCGAGTTGATGGGAGCCTGAAGCCCGATCTCGCTCATGAGCTCCGTGACGTCCCGCGTCAGCGAGGAGACGATCTTCGCGGGCTCCGCCAGTTCGGGATCGTTGCGGAACATGAAGCCATAGTCCTTGACCGTCGTTCCGCATCCGGACGCGTTGATGACGATCGCGTCGAGTCCGCCGCCCGCGATCTCTCTCGTCCAAGCGAGAATGTTGGCGCGGGCATAATCGTGAGCATCCTGTCCGAGATGGTGGGTGAGCGCGCCGCAGCATCCCGCGCCCTCGGCGACGACAACCTCGCAGCCATGACGGGTCAAGAGCCGGATCGTCGCCTCGTTGATCTCAGGCGCGAGAACCTGCTGCGCGCAGCCGCTGAGCAGCGCCACGCGGCGAGAACGCGCGCCCTCGCTCTTGAACACCTGCGGCTGGTCGACCGGCGAAGCGGACGGCAGCCTCGCGGGGACAAGCGCCAGCGCGGCCCTCAAACGCTCCGGCATGAGCCCCGCGAATGGCGCGCCTAAGCGGCCAAGCCACAGGCTCATGCGAAACAACTTCGGGCTCGGCAGCACGATCCCAAAGACGCGCCGCAACAGCCTGTCAAACCACGGCCGCTGATAAGTCTTCTCGATATGGCGCCGGCCGTGATCGACAAGGTGCATGTAATTGACGCCCGACGGGCAGGTCGTCATGCAGGAGAGGCAGGAGAGGCACCGGTCGACATGCTTGACGACCTCGGGGGTCGCGGGCGCATCGTTCTCCAGCATCTCCTTGATGAGATAGATGCGTCCCCTCGGGCTGTCGAGCTCGTCGCCGAGCAGCACATAGGTCGGGCAGGTGGCGGTGCAGAAGCCGCAATGCACGCAGGCGCGCAAGATCTTTTCGGAGGCGCTGACGTCCGGGTCGGCGAGCTGGGCTGCGGTGAAGTTCGTCTGCATCAGAGACCTTCCTGCATGCGTCCGGGATTGAGGACGCCGCGAGGGTCAAACCCTTTCTTCACCCGGGCCGTGAGCTCGGCGAACGCGCCGCTCAAAGGCTCGAAGACCGGCACCGAGGCGCGAATGGCTTCCGACGCCACGGCCAGAGTTGCGTGTCCGCCTGCGGAAGCGACCGCGGGACGAACGATGCCCGCGCCGGCGTCCGGCCCCGCCTCTTCGGGATCGAGGCTCAGCCAGATCAATCCGCCGCCCCAATCGAAGTAAAATTCCGCCGATTGCAGCAGAGACAAAATCGATTGCGCCACGGAGGGCGCGCGGCTTGGCGTCGGACAGAGGCGCCAAACGATGCGCGATCCTTGGGCGAGAAACGGCTGCACGGCGCCGACCTCGGACCAGAAGGCCTCCGTCTCCGCTTCGTTGAGACGCGCGCCCCGCCCGACCAGCGCTTCGAGGGCTGTGGTCCGGTAGACGACCGACGGCCGCGGCCCTTCCAAGCGCATAGCCGTGGCCGCGCCGAGCCCCGCCGCGACAGCGCCGACCTTCGAACGGCGCGCCGCGTGGCCGGGTAAATGCGCGGCGCCGGAAACCTCGAGAGGCGAATTGAGCGCATCCGCCAACGCAAGGATCGCCACATCGTCGGCAAGACCATGCAGCACGATGGTGCACGCGGTCTCGGGCTTCGGCATGACTTTGACAGTAACCTCGGTCAGCGCCGACAACGTGCCGTAAGCGCCCGCCTGAAGTTTGCACATGTCGTAGCCGGTGACATTCTTGACCACCTTGCCGCCGGCCTTCCAGATTTCGCCGAAGCCATTCACGGCGGTAAACCCGAGGACGTAGTCCCGGGCCGAACCGGAGCGCACGCGCCGCGAGCCGGCTAAGTTGCAGGCGATCACGCCGCCCAAGGTCTGCTCGCCCTCAGCGCCGAGGAGGGCGCGCCAGTCGGGCGGCTCGAAAGCCAGCATCTGACGGTTTTTCGCAAGCTCGGCGTTGATCGAAGCGAGAGGCTCGCCCGGACGCGCGGTCAAGACCAGTTCGGCCGCTTCGTATTCGACGATTCCTGCGAGCCTCGAAACATCCAGGACATGGTCCGTTTTCATCGGCCGTCCGAGCGCGCGTTTGGTGCCGCCCGCGACGATTTCAAGCGAATTGCCCTCCGCAACGACCCAGGAGATCATCTCCGCGATTTGCTTCGCGTCTGACGGTTCAAGCACTGACACGTGCTCGCCTCAGAAGCGCGGCAGGTCGGGAAAGGCGAGCTTACCCGCATGCACATGCATGCGGCCGAGTTCGGCGCAACGACAAAGCTGCGGAAACACCTTGCCTGGATTGAGAAGGCCGTCCGCGTCGAAGGCGCACTTCAACCGCTGCTGCTGATTGAGGTCGATCTCATTGAACATCGTATCCATGAGATCGCGCTTCTCGACGCCGACCCCATGCTCGCCGGTGAGCACGCCCCCGACATGGACGCAGAGTCTCAGGATCTCCGCGCCAAATGCCTCCGCGCGATCGAGTTCGCCCGGCTTGTTCGCGTCGTAGAGAATGAGGGGATGAAGGTTGCCGTCGCCCGCGTGAAAGACATTGGCGACGCGCAGCCCGAACCGTTCCTCCATCTGTTTCATCTGCTGAAGAACGCGGCCGATCTCTCTGCGCGGGATCGTTCCGTCCATGCAATAATAGTCAGGCGATATTCGGCCGACGGCTGGAAAAGCGGCCTTGCGCCCGGCCCAGAAGAGCAGGCGCTCCGCTTCCGATTGGCTCGTCCGGCAGCTTGTCGCGCCATTGCGCTCGGCGATGGCCTCGACCTCGGCGATCAGATGGTCGACTTCGGCCTCGCAGCCGTCGAGTTCGACGATCATGAGCGCCTCACAGTCGAGCGGGTAGCCGGCGTGAACGAAGGCTTCGGCCGCCGCCACAGCCGGCCGATCCATGATTTCCATTCCGCCGGGAATGATTCCTTCGCCGATGACCTCGGCGACGCAGCCGCCCGCGCCCTCGACGGTTGAGAAGCCGATGAGCAGGGCGCGCGCCCCCGGAGGCTTCGGCAGAATGCGGACCGTGACTTCAGTGACGATTTCGAGCATGCCCTCGGAGCCGACCATGATTCCGAGCAGATCGTAGCCTGAGGAATCGAAATGCTTGCCGCCGAGCCGAATGACCTCGCCTTCGATCGTCACCATCTCGACGCCGATGACATTGTTGGTCGTGAGCCCGTATTTCAGGCAATGCACGCCGCCCGAATTCTCGGCGACATTCCCGCCGATCGTGCAGGCGATCTGGCTCGACGGATCGGGCGCATAATAGAGCCCCTGCCCCTGCACGGCGTGCGTGATGCCGAGATTGGTCACGCCCGGCTGAGCGACGACGCAGCGATTGTCGACATCGATCTCGAGGATCTTGTTGAACTTGCCCATGGCGAGGAGAACGCCGTCGGCGAGCGGCAAGGCGCCGCCCGAAAGCGACGTCCCGGCGCCGCGCGGCACGACCTTGATCTTGTTCGCTGCGCAATAGCGCATGACCTCGACGACCTGCGCCGTCGTCTCAGGCAGCACCGCCACCATGGGCGGCTGCCGATAAGCGGTGAGCCCGTCGCTCTCGAAAGCGCGCAATTCCTTCTCATGGTCGATGACGCCTTCGCCCGGAACGATGCGCCGAAGCGCTTCGACAATCTCGGCGCGTCGGGCGAGGACGCCGGGATCGGGGATGGGCATGGCGATCATGGCGCGACTCCAAAGCTCAAGACGGTCTATGGAGCAGATATTGCCGGTCGGCGCAAAACCTAGAGGCAACGCGCCAGCATGGGCTCGCGGACGGCAGTGCTGTCATTCCCGCGCAAGCGGGAATCCAGAGGACGGTCAATGGCGTACTGGATGCCCGCGTTTGCGGACATGACAAGTCGCCGGAGTTGCGCGGGGCAGGCTGTGCAAGACCCAGGCAGAGCGGACAATGCTCGTCGGTCGCAGGCGAGCGGGTTCCTGATGGCGATCGAGCCGTCGACATCCAACAGCCCGAGCCATCGGCCAGCGAAGAAATACGTCTCGCACCCACTCCACTTTTCCACTTGACAATTAAAAGACGACCGGTCATCTATATCCCATGCCTAGACCCGCCAACCCCGAAACGCGCTCGAGACTCCTGGAAAAGGGCGGCGACCTCGTCAGCAGCCGAGGCTTCAACGCGACCGGCGTGCAGGAGATCACCGCGGCGGCTGGAGTGCCGAAGGGCTCGTTCTACAACTACTTCGACAGCAAGGAAGCGTTCGCGGTCGAGGTGTTGAGCGAGTATTGGGACCAAGTTGTCGAGCTCTACGGCCCGATCCTGACCGACAACCATATTCCGCCCTTGTCGCGCATCGCCCGCTACTTCGAGGGTCTGGCGGATTTTCACCAGCGGCATCGCTACGCTGTCGGTTGTCTCATCGGCAATATGGCCCTGGAAGTCGCGCCTTCGAGCGAAGAAGTGCGGGCCAAGTTGGCCGCGATCTATCGGGAATGGTCGACGTCCCTTACCGATTGTCTGCGCGAGGCGCAGGTGCGCAAGGAACTCGCTCCAGGAAGAGACGCCAGCCAGCTTGCCGCCGCACTGATCGATACATTTGAAGGAGCGGTCATGCGGGCGAAGGTCGAGCGCAGCAGGGCGCCGTTCGACAACTTCGAGCGATGCGTGTTGCCATGCTTCTTCGCCTAACCGTTTGTCTCAATAATAGACGACTGGTCGTCTATTATTTGAGACCTTTCATTGGCCTCCCCTGAAGGAGGGGACCTGAAGGCCGCCGCCATCACCCGCTGGAGGGCCGCACCAACGGGCGAGCGATCTCAACCGCGGCAGATGAAGGAGAAATCCAATGCCCACGATCACGACTACAGACGGCGTAAACATCTTCTACAAGGATTGGGGATCAGGTCAGCCAATCGTTTTCAGCCACGGTTGGCCCCTGACAGCGGACGACTGGGATGCCCAGATGACGTTCTTCCTTCGTCAGGGGTATCGGGTGATCGCCCACGACCGGCGCGGCCACGGCCGGTCCGACCAGCCCAGCACCGGCAACGACATGGACCACTGGGTTGCCGACCTCGCGGCCCTGACTGAGCACCTTGACCTGCGCGACGCGATCCATATCGCGCACTCGACAGGTGGCGGCGAGGTGGCTCGCTATGTCGCTCGCCACCCGGAGCGCGTCGCGAAGGCGGTGCTGGTCGCTTCGCTGACGCCGAACATGTATCGGAGCAAGGACAACCCGTCCGGTCAACCGCCGGAGTGGTTCGAAACGATCCGGGCAGGCGTGCTGGGCAACCGGTCGGAATTCTACCGTTTCGTCCCTGAGAATCCGTTCTACGGCTACAACCTCGATGGGGCCGAGCGTTCGGAGGCAGTCATTGCGAACTGGTGGCGCCAAGGCATGGCCGGCGGCGCCCTCGCTCACTACGCGACCGTCGACTCTTGGCTCGAAGATTATACCGAAGACCTCAAGAAGATCGCCGTACCAGTGCTGGTGATGCACGGCGAGGCTGATCAAGTCGTCCCGTTCGCAAGTTCAGTGCCGCGTGCGGTCGACCTGCTTAAGAACGGATCGCTGAAGACTTATCCCGGCTATCCCCATGGCATGCTCACCACGCACGCGGATGTCCTCAACCCCGACCTGCTCTCGTTCATCAGGTCTTGACGACACTTTCAGTGCCCGTCGTTCACTGGAGAGAGACCACCGTCAGGTGGTCTCTCTTTGCCTGGTTGGTGCGAGAGGACGGCCCAGTTCCAGGTGGTCTCGCGAACGTAACACATCGCCGTCCCAGCAAGCAGGCTTTCCGAACGTGCGCCAGGGTCGTTGGAAACCGAACCGAGTTCCTGCACAGCCTGGGGGCCGCGCCCCGTCGTCCTTTTTCCAGAAGTCGCCGAACATTGTCTTGATTTAATCGAAAATTCTGGCTATACTTCTTGGTTATTAGAAATACCTCCCTACGCTCGAAGCAAGCGCTGGGAGAAGTAGGTGCGCGCGCTGTCTCCACAACCTCAAGCGCGAGTTGATCGGGACGTAAATTTTTTATTTTTTCGCTCGCAACGCTTTGAAAAGTCCCAATTCGACCAAAGAAATGCAAGGAAAACCAAGCCTTTTGGCTTGGATTTTCTTGCAAAAGCTTGCACTGAACTCGCGCTCCGGTTGCAGCCACCCCGGTCCAAGGGGCTCACCCGGCGTTGATCAGGATCGCGCGAAAGTCGTTGACATTGGTCAGCGTCGGCCCAGTGACGACCTGATCGCCCAGCGCCCGGAAGAAGGCGTGAGCGTCATTGTCGGCGAGCAAGGCTCTGGCCTTGAGGCCGAGGCGCCCCGCCCGCGCGAGGCTGTCGGGGGTCACGATCGCGCCCGCGACCTCTTCGGCCCCATCCGTGCCGTCGGTGTCGCCGGCGATGGCGAAGATCCGCGGGCGCCCGTCCAGCTCGACCGCGAGCGACAGCAGGAACTCGACGTTCCGCCCTCCTCTGCCCCCTCCCTTGACCGTCACCGTGGTCTCTCCGCCGGAGATGAGGACGCACGGAGCGGGAGCGGGCTGGCCGTGGACCGCCACCTGCCGGGCGATGCCCGCCATCACCTTGCCCACCTCGCTCGCCTCGCCCTCGAGCGCGTCGCCGAGGATGAGCGGACGGTAGCCGGCCTCGGCCGCGATCCTGGCCGCCGCCTCGAGCGAGGCCTGCGGCGCCGCGATGAGGCGCGTCTCGCTGCGGGCGAAGGCCGGGTCGCCAGGCTTGGGCGTCTCGGACTTCATGTCGTCGAGACGCGCCTCAACCGATGGAGGCGGAACGATCCCATAGCGGCGCAGCACCGCCTTGGCGTCGTCGAGCGTCGTCGCGTCGGGCGTCGTCGGACCGGAGGCGATCACCGACGGGTCGTCGCCGGGGACATCGGAGATGATGAGCGACACGATCCGGGCCGGAGCGGCGGCGACCGCAAGCCTGCCGCCCTTGATCGCGGACAAATGCTTGCGGACGCAGTTCATCTCATGGATGTTGGCGCCGCTCTTGAGCAGCGCCCTGTTCAGGGCCTGCTTGTCGTCGAGCGTGATCCCCGGCGCCGGCAGGGACAGCAACGCCGAGCCGCCGCCCGATATCAGGCAAAGCGCAAGGTCGTCAGGCCCAAGACCCTTGACCAGATCGAGGATTCTGCCGGCCGCGTCGCGGCCCGCGGCGTCGGGAATAGGATGAGCGGCCTCAACGACCTCGATCCGCTTCAACGGGCCGACGCCATGGCCATAGCGCGTGACGACAAGGCCGGAGAGAGGCTTGTCAGCCGGCCAATGGGCTTCGACGGCACGCGCCATCGAGGCCGCGGCCTTGCCGGCGCCGACGACGACCGTACGTCCTGGGGGCGGCTCGGGGAGATTCGCGGGCACAGCTTTGTCGGGTGACGCGGCCGCGATCGCCGCATCGAACATGTCGCGCAACAATTGCCGCTCTTTCATGGGCGCGCCGCTCCTCCCCTTGGTTCGAGAGGCTCAGGCCGACGCCTTGCCCTGGCCAATCTCGTGATGGGCGAGGCCCTCGAGCACGCGCGCCATGCCCGAATGGTCCCATGCCGCACCGCCTGCGGCTGCGGCGGCGTTGAAAAGTTCCTGACACGTCGCGGTGTTCGGCAGGCTGACGCCGAGCGACCGCGCCCCCTGCAGCGCGAGGTTCAGATCCTTCTGATGCAGCGCGATGCGGAAGCCGGGCTCGAAATTGCGCTTGATCATGCGTTCGCCGTGGACCTCGAGGATGCGGGACGCCGCGAAGCCGCCCATCAGCGCCTGGCGGACGCGGGCCGGATCAGCGCCAGCTTTGGAAGCGAAAACCAGCGCCTCGCCGACCGCCTCGATCGTCAACGCGACGATGATCTGGTTCGCCACTTTGGTCGTTTGCCCGTCGCCATTGCCGCCGACGAGCGTGATGTTCTTGCCCATGAGCGCAAAGATCGGCTTGACCTTCTCGAACGCCTCATCAGGGCCGCCAACCATGATCGTGAGACTCGCCGCCTTGGCGCCGACCTCGCCGCCGGAGACCGGCGCGTCGAGATAGTCGCAGCCAAGCGCGCCGATCTTGTTGGCGAATTCCTTGGTGGCGATCGGCGAGATCGAGCTCATGTCGACGACGGTTTTCCCCTTCGACAACCCTTCCGCGACGCCTCCGACGCCAAAGAGAACCGTCTCGACGTCCGGCGTGTCGGGGACCATGGTGATGATCACCTCCGCCTTCTGGCCGACCTCCTTCCCACTTCCGCATGCGACCGCGCCCTTGTCGATCAGCTCCTTCGGCGGAGCACGACGGGTGTGAACGAAGAGCTGATGGCCGCCTTCCACAAGATGGCCGGCCATCGGTCGCCCCATGATGCCCAGTCCGATGAAACCGATCTTTGCCATGTCTTACGTCTCCAGCGTGGGTGAAATCGCAGGCTCGGCTAGACGTCTACCACGCACAGGTCATGAGGGGCGATCTCATCAACAGCCTCAATTGGCCATGTCCATGGGAGTATGATTAGACTGCCCGCCGCGCCGCGAGCCGACGTATCGACCATCGGCCCAATTTCCGAATCGCAACGCCAAGAGGAGATGAGATGGAGGCCGCCCAGTCCGACGCCCTGGTGTTTTTTGGCGCATCCGGCGATCTTGCCTTCAAGCAGATCTTCCCCGCGCTTCTGGGCCTCGTCGGCGACGAAGGCGTCAACGTGCCCATCGTCGGCGTCGCCAAGGCGGGCTGGACGGTCGAACAGCTCAAGGGACGCGCCACAGACAGCATCAAACAGCACGGGGGCGCTGATGCCGCGAAGCTCGATAAACTGTTGGGCCTCTTGCGATATGTCGACGGGGACTACAACGACCCGCAGACTTTCGCACAACTGAAGCAAGCGCTCGGCGGCGCCAAGCGGCCGCTGCATTATCTCGCGATTCCCCCGAGTCTCTTTGGCGTTGTCGTTTCCGCGCTCGCCAAGAGCGGTCTCAACGTTGACGCGCGCCTTGTCGTCGAGAAGCCTTTCGGCCGCGATCGCGAATCGGCGCAGGCGCTCGACCGGACCCTCTTGGAGCATTTCCCAGAAAAGTCGATCTTCCGCATCGACCATTATCTGGGCAAGGAGCCGGTTCAGAACATCCTTTACACGCGGTTCGCCAATACGATGTTCGAGCCGCTCTGGAACCGCCACTATGTTCGCAGCATTCAGATCACGATGGCGGAGTCCTTCGGCGTTCAGGACCGCGGAAGCTTTTACGACGCCGTCGGCGCCCTGCGCGACGTGGTCCAGAACCACATGCTGCAAGTCCTTGCAAACGTGATGATGGACGCCCCAACCGGCGAAGAGAACGAGGCGCAGCGAGACCAGAAGGCCGCGCTGTTGAAGGCCGTTCGTCCGCTCGACGCCGCGAGCTTGGTGCGCGGGCAATATCGCGGCTATCGCTCGGTCAAGGGCGTGCATCCGGATTCGACCACCGAAACCTATGTCGCGGTGAAACTGTTCGTGGACAGCTGGCGTTGGGCCGGGGTTCCTATTTATATCCGCGCCGGCAAATGCCTGCCTCTGACCGCCGCCGAGGTCACGGTCGAGTTCAATCCCCCGCCCCGCGCCACGTTCGATGACGTGATAAACACACCGCCGGGTTACCTGCGAGCGCGGATAAGCCCGGACGTTGGCGTTGCGATGGGCTTGCGGATGAAGCATCCCGGAGAGCGCATGGCGGGAGACAATGTCGAACTCATGCTGACGGAGCGGGTCTGGGTCGCAAATACCCCCGTACCAGCGCCTGCTCGGCGATGCGATGCATGGCAATAACGAGCTGTTCGGGCGCGAAGACGTGGTCGATGCGCAATGGCGCATTGTCGAGCCGATCCTGAAGAACCCCCCGCCGGTCCAGGAATACGATCCCGGGACTTGGGGACCCGACGCCGCGAGCGTGCTCATCGGCGCGGACGGGCCGTGGCGGAATCCCGCGCCGCCCAAATCCGGAAAGCCATAATCTTAAGTTGAAAGCTCGGCGTCGGGCGCTTGGTCATCGTTCGACGCGCTGCAACGCCTCCGGCTTGAGGTCGGCGCGGGTCGGATATCCGTCGACCGCCATCAGGAGATCGGCTTCGGCGAGCAGAGACCGCAGCACGTGGACGATTCCGTCGGTCCCGCCCAGCGCCAGCCCGTAAGCGTAGGGGCGGCCGACCCCGACGGCCGCCGCGCCCATCGCCAGAGCCTTAACAATGTGGGTCCCGGAGCGGATTCCGGAATCGAACATGACCGGAACGCTTCCGGCCGCCTTGACCACCGCGGGCAGCATGTCGAGCGCGGGAATGCCGCCGTCGGCCTGGCGGCCGCCATGATTGGAGCAATAGATGCCGTCGACGCCGCCGTCGATCGCGCGCCGCGCGTCGTCGGGATGGCAAATTCCCTTGACGATTAGCGGCAGCTTGGTCAGCGACCGCAGCCAGGGCAGGTCGTCCCAGGTCAGCGGATTGCCGAAGATCGCCGCCCATGTCGCAACCGCGGCGCGCGGATCCTTCCCCGGCGGCCCGCCGATCAATTTCGCGAAGCGCGGGTCGGAAAAATAATTGGCCAGGCAATGGCCGCGCAACTGCGGGAAGTTGGAGGTGGCGAGATCGCGCGGCCGCCAGCCGGTCACCCAGGTGTCGAGCGTCACCACGATCGCCTTGAAGCCGGCCCGCTCGGACCGTTCCACAAGGCTCGCCGCGAGCTCGCGATCGGTTGGCGTGTAGAGCTGAAAGAACCCGGGCGTCGTCCCGAGCTCGGCGGCGACCGCCTCGAGCGGGTCGACCGACAGGGTCGAGGCGACCATGGGCACGCCGGTCAGCGCGGCGGCGCGGGCGGTCGCCAGATCGCCATGCCCGTCCTGGCCGCAGAGCCCGATCACGCCGATCGGGCTCATGAACAAAGGCGACGGCAGCCTCATGCCGAAGAGCTCGATCGACAGGTCGCGCTGCTTGGCGCCGACGAACATCCGAGGCACGAGGCCCCATTTGTCGAACGCGGCGACATTGGCCTCCTGCGTGCGCTCGTCGCCGCAGCCGCCGGCGACATACGAGACGAGACTTGCCGGCATCGCCGCGTGCGCCTTGGCCTCGAGCTCGTCAAAGCGCATTGGGAACGACGGCAAGCGGCCGCTCAATCCGGCAAGGTAGATCTCGTTCTGATAGGCGCCGAAGTCGGGCATCAGCGCGAATCCCTGTTTAAGGCGAGGGGCGAGAGGTTTCGCCTCGCGCGTCCGCTTGCGCCGGATGCTTTCCACTCAGCCCAAGCTCGACCTCGCGCGCCCGATTGCCCCGACGCATGATCTCGGCAAGCTCGGGGCGATTCGCGAGTTGCCTTGCGTAGATCCCGGCGATCGCTGCGACGAGCCGGCCGCGGCGGTCGAGAAGCTCGTCGGCGAACTCGATCATTCGAGAGTTGGGCCACGCCTGCGGTCTGGTCTGCAACAGCCGGTCGGCGAGTCCATCCTCTCTTTCGTCAGGATGGGCCTGCGCCAGGATCATCAGCGTGGCCGCCGTCGAGCGAGAGATTCCTGCATGGCAATGAATGAGCAGACCTCCTGCGTCAGCCGCGTCGCGGCCGAAAGTCAGAATCGCTTCGACGTCTCCTTTCTGCGGCAAGAGAACGTCTCGATCCGGCTCGATCGCGTCGTGAAAGCGCAGCGTCGCGCGAAAGTGTGGGTCGAACGCCTGGAACGCCGCCGGATCTGGCCATTCAGGGTCGAGAATCGATAAGATGTGAGTGACCCCCCGGCCCTGGTGGCCGATGAGTTCGTCAAGTCCGCAAATGGCGAAGTCTGGGAAGGAGGAGGGCTTCATGGGGGACGCCTTAACATGAAAGTGTGACCGGCGCCTTTCAGCGCTGGCGAAGGGGGCGTGAGTTCAAATAGACTTGTTTACGCGCAGATAAGGCGTCGCCCTGCAAGGAGAAGCGCTATGAACGAGGCCATCCTGGGGACGCCCGTCCATGAAGGGCGCCTCGCTATCGGAGCGCCGGGCGGACATTTCGACGTTCTCATCATCGGCGCTGGCCTCTCAGGAATCGGAACCGCGTGCCATCTGGTTCGAAAGCGCCCACGGACCACCTTCGCGCTCCTCGAGGCGCGAAACGCGATGGGAGGCACATGGGATCTTTTTCGCTATCCAGGCGTTCGCTCGGACTCGGACATGTCCACGTTCGGCTACGCCTTTCGTCCGTGGGACGATAAGAGAGCCATCGCCGATGGTCCCTCGATTCTGCGCTACCTGAGCGAAACGGCGAAAGCCTATGGCGTCGATCGCCACATTCATTTCGGCGTGAAGGTGGTCCGGGCGTCGTGGCGATCCGGGGAGGCCAGTTGGACGCTCGACGTTGACGGGGGAGACGGCGAGAAGCTCGAGTTCTCCTGCGGCTTTCTCATCTTCTGCACAGGCTACTACGAATACGAGGAGGGCTACATGCCAGGCTGGCCCGGCATGGAAAGATTCGCCGGCCGCGTCGTGCATCCGCAGAAATGGCCCGAAGATTTGAACTACGACGGAAAGCGGGTCGTCGTGATCGGCAGCGGCGCGACGGCGGTGACCATCGTTCCTGCGATGGCGGCAAGAGCCGCGCAGGTCGTCATGCTGCAACGGTCGCCGACTTATGTCTCCGCTCGCCCGGTCGAGGAAGCGATCGACAAACGGCTGAGACAATGGCTTCCGCCGCGGGCCGCGCTCGCTGCTGTGCGATGGAAGAATATTCTGCTGCAGATGTACCTTTATCGACTTTCGCGGCGCAAACCGGCCGCGATGCGGGCGCAGATCATCAAGCTCGCACAGGCCGAGCTTGGCCCGGAGCTCAAAGCCGCCGATTACTTCAACCCCCGATACGAGCCTTGGGACCAGCGCTTGTGCCTCGTCCCGGACGGGGATCTGTTCGCCGCAATGCGCGCCGGCAAGGCGTCCATCGTCAATGGCGAGATCGAAACTTTCACCGAGACTGGCCTCTCGCCTTGTTTCGGGCCAGGAGATCGCCGCAGATATCATCGTCACGGCGACCGGGCTCAAGGTGCGGCTCATGGGGGACGTCGCAATCGAGGTCGACGGCGCGCCAGTCGATGTCGCGACCACAATCGGCTATAAGGGCGCGATGCTCAGCGACGTCCCGAATCTGGCGTCCATTTTCGGCTACACCAACGCCTCCTGGACGCTCAAGTCCGACCTGATCGCCGAATATGTCTGCCGGTTGCTCAGCCACATGGATCGCCGAGGGTATGCGATCTGCACCCCGCGCCGGGGCGATACGGCGATTGGCAGAGGAGCCGACGCTGCCGCTCACCTCGGGCTATATCGAGAGGGCGAAGCACCTTTTCTTCAAGCAGGGGACGAAGAGGCCGTGGCGCTTGAATCAGAACTACGCCCTCGACGTCATGGCTTTGCGCTTTGGCGCGATCGAAGACGGGGCGCTCGAGTTCAGGCGGCGCGAGCCGGCAAGCCGCGCGGCTTGAGCCGATGGAGGGACGATGAAACACGCAACTCCACTTGGCGTCCTGGCGATCCTTCTCGCGGGACCGGCAATGGCGAAGGACACCCGCTTCTGGAACCTGACGTCGTCGACCGTGAAGTCGCTCGAGCTCGCGCCCGCCGGCGCGTCGGCGTTCGGCCCCAACCAAACCACAAACGATCCCGACGGCGCCGTCGACCATGACGAACGGCTGAAGGTTACGGGCGTGGCGACTGGCGTTTACGACGCACGGCTCAAGCTCGCCGACGGACGCCAATGCATGGCGAAGGGACTGCGGATCGAGGCGGGCAAGGTGTTCGCCATCGAGGAAAAGGAGCTCGTCGGCTGCTCGAAGTAGAGGTGCTCGCCGACGCTCGAGGCGAGCAGTCTCGGCGCCGCGAGCGGCCTTGGAGGGCGCGCCGCTTTCCGAAAGCCCCGGGACAAACCCCTTGTCGGTCGAGCCGCGCAACAAAGTTTCGCCGCCGCCGCGAAATTAGTCTCGCAATCCGCATCGTAAGCGGGCAATCGTCCCGCTGGAACATCGTAAGGCCGCGTCCAAGTGCGATTCTCATTCGTAAACGTCGCGTTGCAGGCGCTTAAGCACAATTCCGGCTGGCCGGAGCAATGGCGCAACCCTGAGCCGAAGGGATCTTATGACGCGGTCATCATCGGCGCGGGCGGGCATGGCCTCGCGACCGCCTAT
This sequence comes from uncultured Alphaproteobacteria bacterium, assembly GCA_963753135.1. Lineage (GTDB taxonomy): Bacteria > Pseudomonadota > Alphaproteobacteria > Rhizobiales > Beijerinckiaceae > Roseiarcus. Next base: position 65,249 of record CAVWBA010000003.1, read on the forward strand.
TACCTCGCCAAGGAGCATGGCTTCAGCAACGTTGCGGTCTTGGAGAAGGGCTGGCTCGGCGGCGGCAACACCGGGCGCAACACCACGATCATCCGCTCGAACTATCTCTGGGAGGAATCGGCGGCGCTTTACGAGCACGCGGTGAAGCTCTGGGAGGGCCTGTCTCAGGAGCTGAATTACAACGTCATGTATTCGCCGCGCGGTGTGCTCATGCTGGCGCATAACACGCATGACGTCCAGGTCGGAAAGCGTCACGTCCACGCCAATCGCCTGGCGGGAGTCGACAATGAATGGCTGACGCCGGAAGAGGCCAAGGCCTTCTGCCCGATCCTCAACATCGCGCGCGACGTGCGCTATCCGATCGTCGGAGCGGCGCTCCAGCGGCGCGGCGGCGTGGCGCGGCACGACGCGGTCGCCTGGGGCTATGCGCGCGCAGCGTCCGCGCGCGGAATCGACATCATCCAGAATTGCGAGGTAACCGCGATACGCCGCGACGCTTCCGGCGCCGTCTCTGGCGTCCAGACGACGCGCGGCGCGATCGCGACCAAGACGATCGGCGTCGTGGCCGCAGGGCACACGTCAGTAGTGATGGCGATGGCCGGCGTCCGCATGCCGCTCGAGAGCTATCCCTTGCAGGCTTTGGTCAGCGAGCCGGTGAAGCCCATGATGCCATGCGTCGTGATGTCGAACACGATCCACGCCTATATGTCGCAGTCGGACAAGGGCGAACTCGTCATCGGCGCCGGGACCGACGCCTATATGTCCTATTCGCAGACCGGCGGCCTGCACATCGCCAGTCATACGCTGGAGGCGATCTGCGAACTCTTCCCTAGCGTTCGCCGCATGCGCATGCTGCGCAACTGGGGCGGCATCGTCGACGTGACGCCGGACCGCTCGCCGATCATTGGGAAAACGCCGGTTCCGGGGCTGTTCGTCAATTGCGGCTGGGGCACCGGCGGCTTCAAGGCGACTCCGGGTTCCGGCCATGTGTTCGCGCACACGATCGCCCGAGGCGAGCCGCATCCGATCGCGGCGCCTTTCACTCTCGACCGTTTTCGCTCCGGCCGGCTCATCGATGAAGCCGCAGCTGCGGCTGTCGCGCATTGAGCGGCGAGATGATCTTGACCAGTCCGCTCCACACGCCCTCATCCGGCCGGCTAACACCGGCCACCTTCTCCCGGGGGAGAAGGGGTTTGCGGCGCCGTCCCGCCGTCTGTCCTGGCGTGAGAAGGTGTTGTCGGCGCCGCCGCGCCCCCTCTCCCTTGGGGTGAGGGTGAGGATGAGGGTGAGGGCGAGCTCGGACCGGCCGAAATTCGCGCGATGGGCCGCGCCATGCTCCTGATCGATTGCCCCTATTGCCGTATGCCGCGCCCGGAGATCGAGTTCGCCTACGGCGGCGAAGCGCATATCCCGCGCGCCTCCGATCCGAGCGCGCTCAGCGATGAGGAATGGGCGAAGTTCCTTTATTTCCGCTCGAACCCCAAGGGCGTGCTCGCCGAGCGCTGGCGTCACGCGCACGGCTGCGGGCGTTTCTTCAATTGCCTCCGCGACACATTGAGCGACAAGATCATCGCGGTCTATAAGGCGGGCGAGCCGCGGCCCGATACGTCAAGCGAACGCGCTGAGCCAAGCGAATGAGCCAGCGGTTTCGTCTCGCAGGCGTCGGTTCGATCGACCGTTCACGCCCTCTCGTCTTCACTTTCGACGGCCTCGACTATCAGGGCTACGCCGGCGATACGCTCGCTTCCGCGCTCATCGCCAATGGCCTGCATCTCATTGGACGCTCGTTCAAGTATCACCGCCCGCGGGGAATCCTCAGCGCCGGCGCCGAGGAGCCGAACGCGCTTGTAAGCCTCTCGCGCGGACCCGGCCGAGTGACCCCGAACCTGCGCGCAACCCAGATCGAGCTCTATGATGGCCTCAACGCTTCTAGCCAGAATCGCTGGCCCTCGCTCTCTTTCGACCTCGGCGCGGTCAATGATCTGTTCTCGCCGCTGTTCGGCGCCGGTTTCTACTACAAGGCCTTCATGGGCCCGAACCTGTTCGGCAAGAACTGGGCCTGGACCCATGTCTATGAGCCCATGATCCGCCGCGCCGCGGGCCTCGGCGGCCCCCCGCGCGAGCCCGATCCCGACCGCTACCAGCGCACCTTCGACCATTGCGACGTGCTGATCGTTGGCGGAGGCCCGGCCGGCCTCGCGGCGGCGCTGGCGGCGAGCGAGAGCGGCGCCCGGGTTGTCGTCTGCGACGAAAATCCTGCGTTGGGTGGATCGCTTCTCGCCGAGGCTGAGGCCGAGATCGAGGGCAAGAGCGCTCGGCGATGGCTCGACGATACGCTGGCCGTGTTGCGTTCGGCGCCGAACGTGCGGCTGATGAGGCGCACGCAAGCGTTCGGCTATTACGCGCAGAATTTTGTCGGGCTCAACGAACGCATCACCGAGGCCGACCTCGTCGCTGATCCCGACTTGCCGCGCGAACGCTTATGGCAGATGCGTGCGCGCGAAGTCGTGCTGGCGACGGGCGCGATCGAGCGTCCCCTCGTCTTCCCGGATAACGACCGCCCCGCCGTGATGCTGGCCGATTCGGCGCGGCGCTATAGCGTCCAATATGGCGCCAAGGTCGGCGACCGCGTCGTCGTCGCGACGGCGCACGACAGCGCCTATCGCGCCGCGCTCGACTTGAAGAAAGCGGGCGTCGGCGTCGCGCTGATCGTCGATCTGCGCCCCGAGGCCAAGGGGGCGCTCGTAGACGCCGCGCGGGCCGCCGGCGTCGAGGTCATTGCGGGCGCCGCGGTTATCGGCGCCGAAGGCCGCCTCCGGGTCAAAGCCGTTCGCATCAAGCATATGGGCAAGGATCGGACTGTCGCCTGCGATGCGCTCATCATGTCGGGCGGATGGACGCCCTCGGTGCATCTCTTCTCGCAATCGCGCGGCAAGCTTGCCTTCGACGAGACCCAGCAAGTCTTCAAGCCGGGATTGTCGGCGCAGCGCGAGCGATCGGCCGGCGCGTGCAACGGGACCTTCGATCTTGCGGCAGCGCTCGCCGAAGGCGACGCAGCCGGACGCGACGCGGCGGCCGCGGCCGGCTTCGCGGCGCCCGCGGCCCGAACCTACGCCGTCAACGACGTTTTGCCGACGTCGAGCGCCGCGTCCGCCGCTCCGCCTATTCGTGCCAACCGTCGCGCGAAAGCCTTCGTCGATTTCCAGAACGACGTTTGCGCGAAGGATGTGAGCCTGGCCGTCCAGGAGGGCATGCGCTCGATCGAGCACATCAAGCGCTACACCACCACAGGGATGGCGACCGACCAGGGCAAGCTTTCCAACATGAACGCACTTGGCCTCGCCGCCGCCGAGCTGAAGAAGCCGATTCCCCAGGTGGGCTTAACGACGTTCCGGCCGCCCTATACGCCGGTCAGCTTCGGCGCATTCGCCGGCCCTGCGCGCGGCGACATGTTCGATCCCATCCGCCGCACGCCCATTCATGAATGGGCGGCCGAAAAGGGCGCCGCGTTCGAGGATGTCGGCCAATGGAAACGCGCCTGGTATTTTCCGGGAAGCCGCGAATCCATGCGCGACGCCGTTGCGCGCGAGTGCCGCACGACGCGGGCAAGCGTCGGACTGTTCGACGGCTCCACGCTTGGCAAGATCGAAGTCGCAGGTCCCGACGCGGCGACGTTTCTCGAGCGCATGTACGCGAACAGCTTCCAGAAGCTTGAGGTTGGGCGATGCCGCTACGGCCTCATGCTGAGCGAAGCCGGTTTTCTTATGGACGATGGGGTGATCGCGCGCTTGAAACCCGACCGCTTCCACGTGACGACGACGACCGGCGGGAGCTCACGCGTGCTCGCTCATATGGAGGACTATCTCCAGACCGAGTTCACCGACCTCAGGGTTTGGCTCACTTCGACCACCGAGCAATGGGCGACGATCGCCGTGCAGGGACCGCGCGCGCGGGAGACGATCGCCCCGCTTTTTGAAGGCGTGGATCTCTCGAACGACGCCTTGCCGCATATGAGCGTGCGTGAGGCGCGGATCTCAGGCGTTCCTGTGCGACTCATGCGGGTGAGTTTCACCGGCGAGCTCGGCTACGAGATCAACGTTCCCTCGCATTTCGGCCGCGCTGTCTGGGAGGCCGCGTGGCGCGAAGTGCAGAAGCAGGGCGGCTGCGTTTACGGAACCGAGGCGATGCATGTGATGCGGGCCGAGAAAGGCTTTGTCATCGTAGGGCAAGAGACCGACGGCACGGTGACGCTCGCCGACCTCGGCCTCGACTGGGCGATCGGGAAGACCAAGAAGGATTTCGTCGGCAAGCGGTCGCTGGCGCGCCCCGATATGCTCATGGACAATCGCAAGCAGCTCGTCGGGCTGCTGACGGGCAATCCGGGGGTTGCGCTCGAAGAGGGCGCGCAGGTGACGGAGAGCGCGAGTCCGCCGATTGGCTCCTCCGCGCTCGGGCATGTCACGTCGTCCTACTGGAGCGAAGCTGTGGGTCGTCCGATTGCGCTTGCCCTTGTCGCCGCGGGGCGATCGCGAATGGACGCCAAGCTGCACGTCCCGACGCCAAGCGGCGCGGTCTCCGTGACGGTCGTGAGCCCTGTCTTCTATGACAAAGAGGGAGCGCGGCTGAATGGCTGAAACAGAGCTTAAAGTCCGCTCGCCGCTGGAAGCTTTCGCCTTTCCTGCTGGGCCGCGTTTCACGTTGGCGGAAGCGGCGCCGGCCGCGCGCTTTATCTTACGCGGCAGCGAGGCAGTCCGCGTCGCCTGCGGGATGGTCTTCGGCGCCGAGCCGCCTTCTCAGCTCGGCCCGGCGGCCGAAGGGGACAAGCGCGCGGCGCTGTGGCTCGGCCCGGACGAATGGCTCTTGATCGCGGACGGCGCCGATATGGCGACGATCGGCGACGTGCTGGAGTCGGTGCTCGAGGGAACCGCGCACAGCCTCGTCGACGTGTCGCATCGGCAGGTGGGGCTTGTCGCCAGCGGTCCCGCAGCGGCGCGCGTCTTGAACGCCGGCTGCCCGCTTGATCTCGGCCTCAAGGCGTTTCCGGTTGGGTTCGCGACGCGCACTGTGTTCGACAAAGTGGAGATGGTGCTCTGGCGCCGCGCCGCGGCCGGCTTCCATATCGAAGTCTGGCGCTCGTTCGCGCCCCATCTCGCGGCCTCGCTCGCCGAGGCCGCGCGCGGCGCGCCGCAATGGTAGAGAAAGCCGTCTTAAGCTCACCGACCGCCGCTTCGACAACTCGGCGACGCGCGATCGCGCTGACGGTCGCGGGACTTGGCGCCGCGCTCATCGCCGGGTGCCAAAGAGGCGATGACCAGGGCGCCATCGACATATCCGGCAATTCGCCGCCGCTCGAGTTCACCATGACGCGGGCGTCGGACAGACGTCGGGTGACTGAAGCCGATTATCGCGGCCGCGTCGTCATGCTTTATTTCGGCTACACCTTCTGCCCAGACGTCTGTCCCACGACACTCGCGAACGTCGCCGATATTCTCAAGCGGCTGGGTCCGGACGCTGAGCGCGTGCGCCTGCTTTTCGTCACCGTCGACCCTGATCGCGATACGCTTCCCGCGCTGGCCGACTATGTGAAAAATTTCGCGCCGCAAATCGATGGATTGCGCGGCGATTCCGATCAGATTGCCTCGCTGGCGCGCCGCTATCGCATCGCTTATTCCGTCACACCCGCGACCGGGACGCGCCCCTATGAGGTGACGCACGGCTCGGCGATCTATGTCTTCGACGGCTCGGGCGCCGCGCGCCTGCTCATTCCCTCGCTCGGCTCCACGGCGAGCGACGTCGCCAGCGTCACGGCCGATCTCCGGCGTCTGATCGAGAACGCCAATCCGCCCGGCCTGTTCGCGCAGCTCATGCGGTTCATTTGAGCCGGGCTCAATCGCCGGTCGCGCCGCGCACGGGAAAGCTCGCCACGAGCGACCCGCCGTCCTGGAAGCGCAAGGTGACGGAAACCGAGCCTCCGCGCGCCGCGGCGGCGGTCGGCGACATGCACATGAGGTGATATCCCCCGGGCGCGAATTTGACCTCGCCGTGGGCGGGCACGGACACGCTATCGACCGTCTCCATCCGTTCTTGGCCTTTGTCGTTGACGCTGCGGTGCAGCATGAGGGCGCCGCATCCCGGCGAGGCGGCACCGACCAGCGTGCGCGTCCGGCCGGTCTCATTCGACAGGACGAAATATCCGGCGGCCGGGCGCGAGGACATGACGAGCCGCAGCCACGGCTGGCTTATCACGAGCCCCGGCTCCGCCGCCTGCGCCATAGGATATGCGAGCGCCAGCGCCAGCGCGCAAAGCGCGAGCTTAGAGGCCAGTCCAGCGGCGGGAAAGCGCGGCGAGGGCGGTCGCGTTTTCGTCGGTCTCCGCAATCGATTCATCGTTGAGCCTCATCGCGTTCATGACCACGAGCACTCCGACTACGCTCATCATCGCGGGGGGAATCCAGATCACGAGGCCCCCGAGCTGCTGATCGTCGAGCGCGCTGATGGAGGGGAAAATACGGCCGCAGAGATTGTAATAGGGATAAAGGTCGCGCGACGAGAAGACGATTATCGCGCCGAGCAGGATCTGTGGGAACATGACGCCGAGGGAAAGGGCGGCCCGCGCGCCGAAAGACACGCGCGCCGGCGGCTTCGGCCGCGGGTCAAGAACCAGGCACCAGAACAGGATTCCATCCAGAACCATGCTCCAGTTCATCAGCGCATAAAGTCGCGCGTCGATCATCGCCCGAAAATGAACCGCCGGGATCAGCCAGAAATAGAACAGTCCGACGAACAGGAACGCCGCGAGCACAGGCTGCTGCAACACGTGGATCACCGCGCCGGCGAAACGGCTCTCGACCAGGCGCCGCGCCCAGCGCGGCATGCCGCGCTTGACCGTGGCGCCGACCCAGCTCAGCGCGATCAGGAAGGGGCTGAGATGATGCATCGCCACGTGCTGGATCCGGTTCAAAAAAAACATGTGCTGCGACCAATATTCGAACCGCGTCTGCAGCACGACGTAGGCGCCGAGCAGCCCGATCACGAAAACCGCGCGCCGCCAGACGGGGGGGCGCGCCTGCGGCGGCGCGAGCGCGACGCCGCGAAAGAACCAGAGCAGCGTGAGCGCCGTCGCCAAATAGATCAGGGGCGAGAAATCCCACGGCGCCCACACCGGCATGAGCGATGGGTAGCTCTCCGAGATCCAGAACAGGAACACGCCGAAGGCGACAACCGCCCAATCGGCGGCGAGCCCGGTCCGCTCCGCGGTCCACCGCGACGTCAGGGGCGCATGTAGCCACGTCCGTTCCATGCCCCGAAGGGCTAGGCGAAGGTTTGCTTCCTGTCAAAGCGCCGAAACGACGGGGTGCGGGGACTCGTCGAAAGAACGATCTATGATCGGCAGTGTTTGGCCGAGGTCGTCCTGCTCCCGCCGGCCTTTCAGAACGGCCGCGCCGGCCGGGCGAATCGGCGCGTGATATCGCCGGTGTCAGCGGCTTTTATCAGGCCTTGGCAGCCGGTGCCACCGAGCCCGTCGCGCCCTCGCGGAACTGCCGGACAATGATCTTGGCCACCTCGGCAGCCGAAATGCCTTCAGCGGGATTGCGGCCCAATGCCTGCAACGTCTCCGACACCCAGCCCGGCGAAACGGCGTTCACCCGAATGGAAATCGACGGCTCCACGGCCGCCGCGCGCACAAAAGCTTCGACCGCGGAATTGACGGTGGTGATGACTGCGCTGCCTGGAGCGGGATATTGCGACGCGAGACCCGTCGTCAGCGTGATCGCGCCGCCGGGCCTGACCGACTTAAGGCCATAGCGGACGACGTTGACCTGGCCCAGCAATTTATTGGCCAACGAGAACGTCCAGTCCTCGTCGGTCAACTGATTCCACGGCTTGAAGCGCGCCGCGCCGCCGGCGCAGATGATTCCATCAACCGCTCCGATCCGGTCGAACAGCGACACAATCAACTCCGGATCCGAGATATTGACATGTTCGTCTGAACTGCGCGACGCGCGAATGCACTCGCTTTCGCCGAACGCCTTCACGACTTCCCTGCCGATCAGCCCGGCGGCCCCAATGACCAATATCTTGCCCAAGAACGTTCTCCTTCATGTGGCCGCAAGAATGGAGAGGCTTGGGTTCGATCGCAAGCGTCAGCCGCGTGCGGCCTTGTCGCGCGCGTTCAAGGCCTGGATCGCGTCGCGCGCCGCTTTCCATTCGGAATCGCCCCAGCGGCGTAATTCGTAGAAATTGCCGCCGGTCGCCATCGCCTCGGCGCCGTCCATGGCGATCGTCTCGCCGCTCAGCCATTCGCAGCCGTCGGACATCAGGAACGTCGCGAGATTCTGCAATTCCTCCATCCGGCCGACGCGGCCCATCGGATTGCGCGCGGCGGACGCGCCGGGGTCGGCGCCGGGCATCAGGCGCTTGCTCATGCCCTCGGTCGGGATCTCGCCCGGCGCGATCGCGTTGAGGCGAATGCCATAGCGGCCCCATTCCTGCGCGAGCGACATGGTCATCGCCTGGATCGCCGCCTTGCTCATCGCGGAGGGCACGACGAACGGGCCGCCGTTGCGCACCCAGGTCACCGCGATCGAGACCACGCTGCCCTTCTGCTTGGCCTTGATCCAGCGCTTACCCACCGCCTGCGTCACATAGAACGTGCCATGCATGACGATATTGGCGATGGCGTCGAACCCACGCGGAGACAAGTCCTCGGTGCGCGAGATGAAATTGCCGGCGGCGTTGTTGACGAGGCCGGTCAGCGGACCATCGCGGAAAATCTCCTCGATCATCGCTTCAACGGCGGCCGCGTCGCGGATGTCGACGCCATAGCTCCCGACACGCCCGCCATGCGCTTTCATGAGTTCCGCGGCGGTTGCGTCGCATACGCCCTTGCGCCGGCCGCAGATGGCGATCTCGGCGCCGAGGCTCAGGAACCGTTCGGCCATCGCCTTGCCGAGCCCGGTGCCGCCGCCGGTGACGAGGATTTTTTTGCCGGCGAACAGGCCGTCAACGAACATGGGCGCGCCTCCCTGGCTCAACGTTCGGCCTTTTCGGCCGGATCGAGGGCTAAGATCAAACGCGTACGCGGTTCCGTCCGGTTAGGAAAGGGCGCGGTTTGCTCAACAAGTCTCAGTCGGCGAAGCGTCCCGGTCTTCCCTCCATCCCCGCGCGTACGGCCTCGATCTGATTTGGCGATCCGATCAGCGCCCCCTGCTCCTTCGATTCGGCGAGAAGGATCGCGGCGGCGTCGCTGTCGCTCGCCGCGTTCAGCAGGCGCTTGATCGCGCGCACTGCGTCCGGGCTGCGGGCGGCGATCTCCTTGGCGGTCGAGCGGGCCGCCGCGAGAGGGTCAGCGTGGAGGGCAGTGGCGAAGCCGTAAGTCAATGCATCAGCGCCGGAGAAAATGCGCCCGGTCATTGCGAGCTCGCGGATCACATCGGAGCGGGCGAGTTCGCGCATCAGCGCAATTCCGGCCATGTCCGGCACGAGGCCCCATTTGATTTCCAGGATCGCAAGCCGAGCGTCCGGCGCGACGTATCGCATGTCGGCGCCGAGCGCGATCTGGAAGCCGCCGCCGAACGCGACCCCATGGATCGCGGCGATTACCGGAACCGGGAGCGTACGCCAGACATAGACCGCTTGCTGCCATGAGTTGGCGATCCCGTGGGTGCGCGCGACGATATCGTGGAACTTTTGCCCCGCGCCCCCGCCGGCCATCGCCGCGAAGCTCGCCTTATCAAGGCCGGCGCAAAACCCTTTGCCCGCGCCGGCGAGCACAACGGCGCGCAGCTCCGCAGTCTGGCTCAATCTTTCGCCCGCGGCGATGATCGCCTCGAACATCGCGGAATCGAGCGCGTTGAGCTTGTCGGGGCGATTGAGCGTGACCTCGGCGACGCCGTCGGCGATTTCAACTTTTACGCGGTCGCTCGAGGATCTTTCGCCCTGCATGTTTGGCTTCCCGTTTCTCCACCATCACAGCTAACCGGCCGGAGTTCTCAGCGCTATCTCGGCGGCGGGAAGGCCAGCACCTCGCCTGTATATGTCTCCACAACCTCGCTAAACGGCGCGCCGTCTTGCGTCGTCAGCACCGCGCGATGCTCGAGCACGTGGTCCGCAATCGCGAGCGCGCCTGCTTGGTCCGACGGGGGCGCGGCCCCCATCTCCCAACCTTTCGGGAGCGGCCGCCACAACAAGTCCGCCGACAGCGTATGGCGGCGGAAGTGAAGCGCGGCGACCGCCTTGCCGAATGGTGTGTCGGTGGTCTCGAGCACGTGGTTCATCTCGGGTGTGAGCCGCGCCGGAACGTACCAATTATCGGCCTCGGACAGTACATGATCGCCGCACTTCAGCCGAACGCGGCGATAGGAGAGCGGCTCGTCCGGCTTCACGTCGAGCGCCGCCCGTACTTCGGCGCTCGCCGGCTTGTCTGCTCCGCTTACGCGTTTTGCGAGGATGCGCGGGGGATCCGCCAACCGATGATCGCCGCACCAGCGTTCGAGGGTGAGCGTCGCGCTGTCATGGGCGAGGAGATCGGCGTTCAGCGTCTCGAGGAGCGCCAGCGCTTCGAGCCGGCCGTTAAAACTGTTCGGCCAGGACGCAGGCTCGGTCGCTGACACGCTCGCCGTCATGATGAACCCGACAGCGGCCATCGCCAGCCCGCGCAACGACATCCAACTCATCTGTCTTCAGCCTCAGCCGTGAGTTCGAACCACGCCTCTTCCGTTACGGTTAAAGCGCGTTCGAGCTCGGCGCGCTTCGCCGCCAGATCCGCCATCTTGACTGCATCGGCGTTGCGCGCGCTCCCTTGCGCGAGCGCCTCGTCGACGCGGCGCAGGAGATCCTGGAAGCGGCTCATTTTGTCTTCGAGCGCGGCGATCTCACGCTTGAGCGGCGCGGGCTCGCGCTTGAGTCTCGCCGCTGGCGCCGGCTCGCTTTCGCGCTTGCGTCTTTGTTCCGGCCGCTCGGTTCCCCCGAGCACGAACCGGCTGTAATCGGCGACATCGCCCTCGAAGGGCTTCACGGTCCCGTTCGCCGCGAGCCACAGCCGGTCGACGCAGGCCTCCAAGAGACGCCGGTCGTGCGAGACCAGAATGCAGGCGCCTTCATATTCGTTGATCGCCTCGATCAATTCGCCGCGGCTGTCGATGTCGAGATGGTTGGTCGGCTCGTCGAGGATGAGGAGCTGCGGTCCGTCGAAGGCGGCAAGGCCCATCATGAGGCGCGCCTTCTCGCCGCCGGACAGGGAGTCGACCTTGGTGTCGGCGCGCGCCCCCGAGAAGCCGATCATCGCCGCGCGGCCTCGGATTTTGGATACTGCCTCTCCGCGCATGCGCTCGGCGACATGGTCGTAGACGCTGCCGCCAGGCTCGAGCTCGTCGATCTGATGCTGAGCGAAATAGCCGACCTGAAGCCGGTTTGCGCGCACCATCTTTCCGGCCATCGGCTCGAGGCGTCCGGCGATGAGCTTGGCGAAGGTCGACTTGCCGTTTCCGTTCTGCCCGAGGAGCCCGATGCGATCGTCGTCGGCGAGCGTAAGGTCGATGCGCGATAGAACCGCGCGCCCGTCATAGCCGGCGCTGACCTTCTCCAGGGTCACGATCGGCGGGCTCAGGCGTTTGGCGACCGGCGGCCACTTGAACGGCTGCACGCTCTCGTCGACCACCGCCGCGACCGGCTCCATCCTAGCCAGCATCTTGAGCCGCGACTGGGCCTGGACCGCCTTCGACGCCTTGGCGCGAAAGCGGTCGACGAAAGACTGCAGGTGCGCCCGCCGCTCCTCCTGCTTCTTGGCCGCCTTGCCGGCAAGAATCTGCTGCTCGCGGCGCTGCCGCTCGAAGCTCGAATAGCCGCCGGTCCATAACGTGAGCTTGCCGCGGTCGAGGTGGAGGATCTGCTCAGCGACGTCGTCGAGCAGATCGCGGTCATGGCTGATGACGAGAATCGTTGCGGGGCAGGTCTTGAGATAGTCGGTCAGCCACAGCACGCCTTCAAGATCGAGATAGTTTGTCGGCTCGTCGAGCAGCAGGATGTCGGGCTCGGAGAACAGAACCGCGGCGAGCGCCACTCGCATCCGCCAGCCGCCGGAAAATTCTCCAAGCGACCGGCCTTGAGCGGCCTCATCAAAGCCGAGCCCTTTGAGGATACGCGCCGCCCGCGCCGGGGCGTTATGCGCTTCAATGTCGACGAGACGCGTGTGGATCTCGGCGATGCGTTCGGGCTCGCTCGCGGTTTCCGCTTCAGCCATCAGCGCCTCGCGCTCGGAGTCAGCGGAGAGCACGAAATCGATGAGGCTTTCCCCGCCGGCCGGCGCTTCCTGCTCAACGCTGCCGATATGCGCCCCTTTAGGGACGACGACTGCGCCACCCTCGGACGCAAGCTTGCCGCGGATGAGGCGGAAGAGCGTGGTCTTGCCCGCGCCATTGCGCCCCACGAGCCCGACATGCGCGCCCGACGGCAGCGCGGCGGTCGCGTTGTCGATCAGGAGGCGCTCGCCGAGCCGATAGGTGAGGGCGCTGATATGCAGCATGGGCGGGCTTTTCGCGCGGCGCGACCGCGCTGGCAAGGCCGCACCATCGCCGCCGATTAATTGCGGCAGCGCCCGCCGGATTCATTCAGGGCGGTTTCCGGGCCCTTACGCTGCCGACATGCGCGACTTCGGCTCAACAACGCCTCACGAAACGCGGGCGCGCATCAGGTTGCCGACCGTCGCCCTGAGCTTGATCTCCGCAACGGGTTTGTGCAGCAGGACCAAACCGCTCTCCTGCGCCTCCTGGAGGCGATCCGAGGCGGTATCGCCAGTGATCAGGACGGCTGGGACGCGTTCGCTATAATGGGACTGGAGGCGCTTGATCACGCCGATGCCGTTCTCGCCATCGCGCAGCCGATAGTCGCAGATGATGAGATTCGGCCTGTGCGAGCGTGTCGCGACGCGATCCAGCATTTCGGCGCCGGAGCCGGCTACGATCACATCATGCCCCCAACTCGACAACAAGCTCTGCATCGCGCTTTGAATGACCGGGTCGTCATCGATGACCAGGATCAGCCCGCGAGGCATCGCGAACATTGGCGCCCCCTGAGGGCTCGGCGCGCCGAGACGCTGTCTTTGCGCCAGCGCGACGCTGATCTTGAACACAGACCCCTTTCCGGGCGTGGAGCGCAGCGAGACAGGGCAATCAAGCAGCTTCGCGAGCCGGTCGACGATCGCGAGCCCGAGACCAAGCCCCTTCGCGCGGTCGCGCTCAGGATTGCTGAGCTGAAAGAACTCGCGGAAGACTTCGCGTTGTTGGTCGAGCGGAATGCCGCGTCCGGTGTCCCACACCTCGATGCGAAGCCTATTCCCGCGACGACAACCCACCACGATGCGTCCGCGATCCGTATAGCGAACAGCATTGGAAACAAGGTTTCGCAGGATGCGCTCCAAGAGGAAAGGATCGGTGCGCACAATCGCCGAGCAGCGGCTCCAGACCAGCCTCAGACCCTTGGTCTCGGCCTCCGCGATGTAGTCGCGACAAACGCGCTCCAGGAGCGGCTGGATCGGAAAGTCTTCGATCTGGGTTTCCACCACGCCGGCGTCGAGTCGGGAGATGTCGAGCAGCGAGTTGAACAGGCCATCCATGGCGGTGACCGAACCGCCGATCTGCCCGACGAGACGGCGCATCTCCTCGTTCATCGGATGGCCTTGCAAGGCGCCTGCCAGCAGCCCGAGGGCGTGAACCGGCTGCCGCAAATCGTGACTCGCAGTGGCGATAAACTTTGATTTGGCGATATTGGCTTGTTCTGCGGCCTCTTTTTGAATGCGCAACTCGTGGACCAAATTCTGGTTCTCGAGCGTGAGGCGTGTGTTGAGGATGAAGCTCCTGTTGAAACCGAGCGTCAGCTGGATGCTCGAAACCGAATAGACAAGCACGGTAAGCGCCAGCATCAGATGGAGCCCGTCGCCCTGAAGGATCGCCCAGAAAACATAAGGAACGGTCGCGCCCAGGAACCGGCACAGGAAGGTTGGCATGTGGAAGCCGAAGCTAAGCGCCGCCCCGGCCGCGACGCCGGCGCCGAGCAAGAGAACGGTGAGCTCCTGCTCGATCGGTCGGCTCGCGCTGACGCCGACGATCCCGATGCTCCAGACCACGCCTTCGATGAGACCAATAACGGTGAACAACGTGAGCCCAGTGCGTGTGCTAAGGCCGGGGCTCGCGCGCTCGCGGAGCAGAAGGGCGAGTCCGACTTGGCCGGCATAGGTCACCGCCAAGAGCCCGTACCAGAGCGCCAAGCCGAGACTTAGGAAGCCGTCCTCGTAAGCGACGGCGGCGACCATGATGACGCCGCCCACCAATGCGCTCGCTGCGCCCACCGGCGAGTTTCGCACCATGGGTTCGAGTTGAGCGGATTCGACCGCGGCAGCGTCCGGCAAGGGCGGTTCCTAGGCAGGGAGGCGTAAGCTATTCTATAGCACGCGCGCCGGCAGTTGAAACTTTCGAGGCCAGGCTGCATGCGGTCGATTGAAGGCCTAAGACGGGACCTAGGCCTTTAGGCCAATCTTGTGCGACGAGGAGATCGTGGTCGACAATCGGCTCATGAAGCTCTTGATCATTGATGACCATCCGGTCGTGCGGGACGGCCTCGCCGCGTTGCTGCGGCAGTTGGGGCCGGAGGTCACTGTGTTGCTGGCCGAGGGGGTTTCGCAAGGGCTCAGCCTAGCCGATGTTCATCCCGATCTCGACGTCGTTATTCTCGATCTGGCGATGCCGGGGAGCGACGGATTCGCGGCGCTTCATGAATTCGGCAGGCTCCAGCCTCAGCTTCCGGTCGTCGTTCTGTCCTCGTCCGAAGACCCGCGCGACGTGCGCCGCGCGCTGGCGTCGGGCGCCCTTGGCTATATCCCCAAATCCGCGCCGCCGCGAACCATCCTCGCGGCGGTGCAGTTCGTGCTCGCTGGCAATGTCTATATACCGACCCTATTGGCCCAGGACACAGGGACGCGAGAGCAGGCTGGGGACTATAGCTTCCCGAAAAGCGGCGTGAGTTTAACCAGCCGACAAATCGATGTGCTGCGGTTGCTTTGCGAGGGGCGTTCGAACAAGGAAATCGGCCGGACGCTCGGGGTCTCCCAAAAGACCGTCAAGGTCCACGTGACCGCCATCTTCAAAGCGCTGAACGTGGCCAATCGCGTACAGGCGGCCGCAGTGGCGGACAAAGCGGGACTGATTTAGCGAGACCGATTTCATGCGCGGCGGCAACGTCACTCGACTGGCAAATCGGCGAGTTCGCGCTCGAGCCAGGCGGCGATCCGGAGCGCTCCCTCCTCATCGTTGCGCGGCGTGACGATCTGCAGGCCGACCGGCAAACCGCGGGCGGAAAGCCCCGCGGGCAGGGACGCCGCGGGCTGGCCGGTGAGGTTGAACGGATAGGTGTAGTAGACCCATGACACGAGGCTCCGGTCCTCGAGTCCTTTCGGGATGTTGCGGCCCGCCTCGAGCGCGGAGACGGGCAGAGTGGGGCTTATGAGCGCGTCGTAGCGGCCGAAGAACGCCGCCATCTCGTCGCGCAGCGCATAGCGCCGGAAGACCGTGTCGTAATAGGCGCGCATCTCCTGCTTCAACGCGACGTCGAGAATGTCAGCGACCGCAGGGTCAAGCAGGTCCCGCCGCGTTTCCAGGATCGGCCTCAGCCGCGTGCCGACGCCGGCATAGAATTCGGCGGCCCATAAATCTTCCGGGTCGTCGGCGAAGACGCGCTCGACTTCCTCGACCATGCAGCCTGCGCGCTCGAGGAGACGCGCGGCGCGCCCGCAGATCTCCACGACCTCAGGGTCGGGCTTCGCGTAGCCGAGCGTCGGACTCCAGGCAATCTTGAGGCCTTCGAGCGGCGCCTCGCAAGCCCCGAGGAAATCGGGGACCGGCCCAGCGATGGCGGCGGGATCGCGCGGGTCGTAGCCCGCAACGGCGTGAAGCAGAAGGGCGGCGTCGCGGACATTGCGGGCGAGCGCGCAGACATGCGCCAGCGTCGGCGTCGCGGAGGCGGGCCATACCGGGACGCGGCCGAAATTCGCTTTGAAGCCGAAGGTTCCGGTGAAGGCCGCGGGAATGCGGATCGAGCCGCCCCCGTCCGTGCCGAGTCCGAAAGGCGTGATCCCGGCCGCGACGGATGCGGCGCAGCCGGCGCTCGAGCCGCCCGGCGTCAGCTTAAGGTCAAGCGGATTGCGGGTGACGCCGGTCAGCGGTAAATCGCCAACCGGCTTGCAGCCAAACTCGCTCGTCGTCGTCTTGCCGATCAGGATCGCGCCCGCCGCGCGGGCGCGCTCGACCGAGGGCGCATCGACCTTGCCTATGTTGCCCTCCATCGCCCGCGAGCCGGAAGCATAAGGCAGGCCGGCGACCGAGATCAGGTCCTTCGCGGAGAAGGGCAGGCCGTGCAGCGTCCCGAGCGGCTCGCCACGCATCACCGCCTCCTCTGCGGCGTGCGCCTCTTTCACCGCCTCCTCCCGACGAAGAACGGTGAAGGCGTTGAGCGTGCTCTGTGTCGCCTCGGCGCGATCGAGCGCGCCACGAACGACCTCGACCGGCGATAGCTCCTTGCGCCCGATGAGCCTTGCCGTCTCGCGCGCAGTGAGTGCGCCGAACTCGCCCGCCACCGGGTTAATCGCTGAGGAGGGCGAAGGCGCGCACCGGAGAGCCCGAGCCGCCCTTGAACTTCAGCGGAACGCCGAAGAACTGGAACTCGCCCTTGCCGAGCAACTCTTCGAGATTGACGAGCCATTCCCAGTGCGAGATGCCGAGCTCGCGGCAGAGACGATGCTGGGCGAAAATATTGTCGGTCGGCTTGTCGGTGGACGGCCCCTCGACGCCGTGCATGCGCGAGCCGCGCTCATGGAGCCAGCGCGTCGCCTCGACGGTGAGGAGTGGATTCTTCCACACGCTGTCGAGCGAGGGATAGTTGCGCTTGTGGAAGCCGGTGCACATGAGGACGATGTGGCCGTCCACCTTGACCTTCGCCTTCGCTTCGGCCGCCTCCATGTCGGCGGCCGAGATGTCGCCGAGATCGGGAATGTGCTGCAGGTCGAAGCAGACCGCCTTGCCCATGAAGAGATCGAGCGGCATCTGGTCGACCGACAATCCTTTGGGATTGACGTGGCGGAAAGCGTCGACATGCGTGCCGACATGGTCGAGCATGCCGATGAAGTTCGTCTGAAACGTCATCGGGTCGCCCGGCACGCCAAGATTCTGCGCTTTCGAGCTCTCGTGGGTCAGATGCTCGAGATACATCGGCCGCTGGAAAAGCTTGTGCGCGGGCATGTTGTCTTCGATCAGCAGCGAAAGATCGATAATGCGGGTCATCGTCGTTGTCTCCTTGGCGACAGCGGGCGTGAGCGCGACGCCATAAGGCCCGCGCGCGTGCTCGGTGATGAAGTCGTCGAGCACGTCCTCCAGGACTTCTTCAGCCGGCCTGTCGGCCGGCACGGCTCAACTCACTTCTTTCGGGGGAACCTCTTCGCGAAGTCGTCCGCCATCTCGTTCATCGTGACGAACTTGACGCCGGGCTGCGCGATCATGTGGTGGTAAAGCCGCTCGAGGATCATCAACACGTGCGGGCGCCCCGATACGTCGGGATGGATCGTCATCGGGAAGACGGCATAGTCGTATTCGCGATAGACCCAGTCAAATTGGTCCTTCCACATCTGCTCGATGTCGCGCGGATTGACGAAGCCGTGGCTGTTCGGCGCCTTTTTGATGAACATCATCGGCGGCAGGTCGTCGAGATACCAGCTCGCCGGAATCTCGATCAGATCCGTTTCGTGGCCGCGCTTGAGCGGCGTCATCCAGGCGGAGGGATGCTTGGAATAGTCGATCTTTGTCCAGCTATCGCCGACGCGCACGTAATAGGGCTGATGGTCTTTATGCATCAGCGAGTGGTCGTATTTGATGCCGCGCTCGAGCAGGAGCTCGTTGCTGACGTTGGAGAACTCCCACCACGGCGCGACATAGCCGGTCGGCGGCTTGCCGGCGAGCTTGCCGACAAGCTCGATGCATTTGTCGAGAATGTAGCTCTCCTGCTCGCGGGTCATCTCGATCGGGTTCTCATGGCTGTAGCCGTGAATGCCGATCTCGTGGCCGGCGTCGGCGACCAGTTTCATCTGCTCAGGGAAGGTTTCGATCGAGTGGCCGGGGATGAACCAGGTTGTCTTGATTCCCAGCCGGTCGAACAGCTTGACCAGGCGTGGCGAGCCCACTTCGCCAGCGAAAAGCCCACGCGAAATGTCGTCGGGGCTATCCTCGCCGCCGTAAGAACCGAGCCAGCCTGCAACCGCGTCAACGTCGACGCCAAAACCACAGAGTATTGTCTTGCCCATTTTCGTCTCCTCACCAGGTTGTTGGCCATTGTCGGTCCACCCACGCGACGGCGGCTAGCCCGCAATCAAGCGGTGGCCGGACCACGTATTTTCGAGCGAAAGGCGCCCAGCCGTATGAAGCGACCGATCGGAAATCCGCGCCGAGCCGAGCGGCGGTGGCGGTTGGCGTTGATCCGGCAAGCATCCCGTGCGCTCAATGCGAGATCAGCGTCGCCGCATCGCGACGCCACGCTAGCAGCACATCGTCGCCGGACGCGTACCGGCCCGCGTATTTGTCCGCATGAAACTCGACCTGGACCGGCTCGGAGGCCCCGATCGTCGCGGCGATCTGGACGATGTGGCCGACCTGCTGGATTGCTCCGATCTTCGCCCGGACCGGATTGCCGCCATAGCCGGCGATGATCTGGTTAAGAGAGGTCGAGAGCGGCAGCACGTCGATTGCTTCAGCGGGGACCGCGAGACTCGCCTTTTGTCCGACGCTGATGCTTTCTCCCAAGGATGCGCCGGCGAGCTGCCCGAAAGCCGTGTCGAGCATCATGCCCCCTTCGACCGCCGCGATCGCTTGGCCGGGAATGAGCGCGTTGCGCCCGATGAATTTGGCGACGAACAGCGTCTTCGGCCTTGTGTAGAGTTCATATGGCGCGCTGATCTGCTCGACACGGCCGGCGTTCATCACCACGATGCGATCCGAGAGCGCCAGCGCCTCCGACTGGGCGTGCGTCACGAAGACGAAAGTGACGCCGAGGCGCCGCTGGAGCAGCTTGAGCTCGTTCTGGATGCTCTTGCGAAGATTGGCGTCGAGCGCGCCGAGCGGCTCGTCGAGCAACAGGATGTCGGGCTCGACCACCAGCGCGCGGGCGAGCGCGATGCGCTGTTTCTGGCCGCTCGACAGGCGATCGGGGCGGACGTCGCCGACCTCGGCAATCCCGAGCTTCTCGAGGATGCTCTCGACCTTGGCGTCGCGCTCCCGCTTCGCCACCTTCTTCACGTCGAGACCGAAGCGCACATTCTGCCGCACCGTCATGTGCGGGAAGAGCGCGTAGCTCTGAAAGATCATCGCGGTCGGGCGCCGCTCGGGCGGCATGTCGTTGACTTGGCTACCGCGGATGAAGATGTCGCCGGAGGTGATCGACTCGAATCCGGCGATCATGCGCAAGGTCGTCGTCTTGCCGCAGCCGGACGGGCCTAGGAAGGCGATGAACTCGCCCTTGGTGACGCTCAGGTTGAAGTCTATGACGGCGGGAGTGCCGCCCTCATAGATCTTGCCCACGCTGATGAGCTCGAGGTCGTAGGTCACGCGACTTTCGCCTTAACGATCGTCCCGGCTTCCCCCGCTTCGCAAAATTGCGGAGGGGAGCCGGGACCTGGACTTAAGTCCTCATGCGCTGAGGAACTCATCCCACTTCTGCATCAGATAGTCGTATTCGTCCGGCCACTGATGCCAGTACGCGACATGCGCGGCGCGCGTAGCGAGCGATCCGCCGTCGCGCAGGTCGCCCTCCTTGATGCCGCGCTCCGGCGGGAGAGACCAGGGCTTGCCCTCGTACCAGAAGGCATACCTCGCCGGATTCATGATCTTCTTGATGTTCTCCGTGGGCGAGTAATAGCCCTGCTCGGAGACCGTGATGGCGGGCGGTCCGGACAGCCAGTAGTCGGCATAGGCTGTCACGGCGTCCTTGTTCGGGGTGCCGGTGATCTCCGAGATGCCGATCGCCCAGGCGCGATAGCCCTCCTTCGGCACGGCATAGGCGCAGGGCGTGCCCTGCGCCTTGACCGCCATGACCGCCGGCTGCCAGGCGTCCGCGATCACCATTTCGCCCGAGGCCAAGAGGTTGACGAGCTCGCCGAAATCGCCCCAGAGAGCGCGGAACTGGCCGCCCTTCTTCTTCGAGACGAGGAACTTCGAGGCTTCGTCGATCGCCTTCTTGTCCGGATTGCCCGGGTTTGGCACATCGAGCAGCTTGAGCGAGTTCATCGCCAGCACCGCCTGGCCGAAGGCGATCAGCGGGTCGACGTTGAGGCCCGACTTGCCCTTGAACTTGTCGTCGAAGATCGCGGTCCAGGTGTTGGCCTCTTCCGCGGTCACGAGGTCCGGACGATAACCAATCGAGTCGTAGTTGTAGACGGTCGGGACCATCCAGAGGGTGGTTTCCTTGTCGTCCGTCCAGATCTGCCCGACGATCTGCGCTTTCCGCGGCCATTTGGGATAGGGCTTGGTGAAAGTGTCGCGGATGTCGGTCCAGTTCTTCAGCGCAGAGGTCGGAATCGGCTCGATCTTGTTGGTGGCGATGACCGCCGGCAGGCGCTCGCCGATCGTCTCCCAGCAATCATAGGCCGTCGAGCCGGAGAGCAGCTCCGTCTGCGTGTCGGGGAAAATCGCGCCCTTGCCCGAGACCGCCTTCACGCCGGACCTCTTCTTGAAGTCCTGCAGAATGCGCTCCTGCACCGTCACCGAAAGCCCGACGGTTCTTAGCTCCTCGTCCGCCAGACCAGCCGCAAAGGCCTGCTGCGCTCCGAACGGCGCGCCGATCGCCGAGACCGCAAGTCCGCCTGCCGCGCTCTTCATGAAAGCGCGGCGTGATACCTCGAATCTATCCATTACCACCTCCTCCTGCTTGCCTTCACGGCGCCGCCTTCGGATTCAATACCTTCCGACGAGCAAACCGCCGTCCACCACCACCACCTGTCCTGTCATGTAGCGTGCGCCCTCTGACGCCAGAAACACGATGACGTCCGCAATCTCTTCGGGTTCGCCGATCCGGCCCATGGGAATGAAAGCGCCCGCGGCTTCTGCGCCCTTGGGTCCGAGCGAGTGCTCTTCGCTAAGGAGCTGCGCGGTGCGGATGTAGCCAGGAGCGACGCCGTTCACCCGGACGCCGTCCTTCGCGAGCTCGACCGCGAGCCCGCGCACGAGGCCGACGACGCCGGCCTTGGCCGAGGAATAGTGGACATGCTCGTCCCATCCATAGGCGACGCCCATGATGGAGGAGAGGCACACGATCGCGCCTGACTTGCGCGCGCGCATGCCCGCAACCGCTGGGCGAACAATGCGGAAGACGCCCTTAAGATCGATCTCGAACGTGTGGTCCCACTTCTCATCGTCAAGCTTGGCGAGCGGGACGCGATGGGCGATGCCGGCGTTGGCGATGATCGCGTCGATCCCGCCATACTTCTTCTCCGCTGCGGCGACGACGGCGTCGGCAGCCTCTGTCGAGCGGACGTCCAGCTTATGAAACTCGGCCTTTCCGCCCCCGCGGGCGATCTCGTCGGCGACGCTCATGCCTTCCTTTTCCAGGACATCGGTCGCCACGACCGTATATCCAGCCTTGGCGAAGGCCTTGGCGGCAGCTCGGCCGATGCCGATGCCCGCCCCGGTGATTAGAACAGTCTTGCTCACAGCATCACGTCTCCGGAATTGGGGCCGATGGTCTGGCCGACAAACAGGCTCGCCTCATCGGAGCAAAGGAAGGCCACCGCCGCGGCGACCTCCTCCGGCTCGCCAAATCGCCCGAGCGGCAGTTCCCTGGCCTTGGCTTTGCGCCAATCCTCGGAAAGCGCCCGCACGAGCGGGGTGTTGATCGGGCCGGGCGCGACGGCGTTGACACGGACGCCAAGCGCGCTCACTTCGCGCGCGAGCGACTTGGTCAGCCCGATGATTGCGGCCTTCGCGGCGCTGTAATGGACGAGCTCGACGCCGCCGATCTGCCCGAGCTGTGAGGCCATGTTGACGATGACGCCGGACTTGCGTGCGAGCATGGCCGGCAGAAACGCCTTGGTCATCAAGAACACGCCTCGGACATGGACGGCGAACATGCGGTCGAAGTCGGCCGGCGTCAGGTCGACAAACAGCGCCTGGTGCACGTAGCCGGCGTTATTGACGAGATGGGTCGGGTCGCCAAAGGCGCTCCGCGCAGCCGAGGCGATCGAATCGACGTCGGCTTCGCGCGACACGTCGCCCGCCGCCGCGATCGCGCTCCGCCGCTCGCCTTGATTTCCGCCGCGACAGCCTGCGCCGCCTCGGAATTGAGGTCGTTGACCGTGACGCCATAGCCGTCTGCGGCCAGGCGCAGGGCGCATGCGCGTCCAATTCCTGAGCCCGCGCCTGTGACGACGACGCTCATCATCACACGGCCTCCTGGATCGCCATGCGGCGGGCGCGCCGCATGCTGAGCGACATCAGGATCGCGTAGACCGCGAGCAGCGCGAAAGAAAACAAGGTCGTGAGCACGCCGAAGGCGAAGAGATTGGGGTGTATCTCGACTGCAAAGGTCGAATAGATCGCAAGCGGCAGCGTCTGCTCGCGGCCGGAGGAGAACAGGGTGCGCGGGAATTCGTCATAGGAGAGGGTGAAGGCGAACAGCATCGCAGAAAGGACGCCGGGAAAGATCAGCGGGAAGGTGATCTTCCGGAAGGTGGTCGCCGGCGAGACGCCAAGCGACCAGGCCGCCTCCTCAACCGAACCGTCGAACCGGTTGAAGATCGCCAGCATGACAAGGAAACAGAACGGCAGCGTATAGACGACATGCGTCGCGAAAGCCGTCGTGTACCAGTGGCGCTCGATCCCGGTGGTCGTGGCGACGAGGGCGGAGCCGAGGCCGACGAGCACGCCGGGAACGATCATTCCAAGCACGATCAGATAGAAGACAAAGTCGCGGCCGCGAAAATTGCGCCGGAAGGCCTGCGCGGCCATGACGCCAAGGACGGTCGAGGTGACCATCGTCATGAAGGCCAGCGTCAGAGAACGGGCGAGCGCAACGCCGAGCGCCAACGGCGCCACGCGCGATGGCGGGGCGAGGCCGAGAATGTGCTTGTACCAGAAGAGCGACCATGCCTCGATCGGGAACTGCGGGCCGCCCTCCGGACCTTTTTGGAAGGACAGGATGCCGAGCACGATGAACGGCCCGTAGAGGAACAGAAGGAACAGCCCCACATAGACGGCGAGAGCGGGCTTGAGGAGCCGGGATTCCATGGCTCTCAAAGCTCCTTCTTCAGGTCGACGATGCGCAGGAGGCCTGCGATCACAATCGCCATGATGATGGTCAGGATGACGCCGACGACCGAGGCGAGCGCCCATTTCAGCGAGCCGACCTCGATCACGATAATGTTGCCGAGCAGATTGACCTTGCGGCCCGAGAGCGCGGCGCTCGTCGCGAATTCGCCGAGCACCATGACGCTGACGAAGATCGCGCCGACGACGACGCCGGGCAGGCTGAGCGGGAAGATGATCTTGCGCAGCACGCGCCAGAAATCGGCGCCGAGATCGCGCGCCGCTTCGAGGATGTTCGGGTCTATGCGGCCGAGCATGAAGGCGATCGGCCCGACCATGAAGACGACGTAGATCTGCGTCATGCCGATCACGACCGAGAGATCGGTGAACAGCAGCGCCTCGATCGGCTGGTGGATGATCCCCGCCTTCATGAGAAGGATGTTGATCGCCCCTTCCCTGCCAAGCATCGGACGCCAGGCGAGAACCCGGATCAGGAACGAGGTCCAGAAAGGTATGACGCACAGGACCAAGAGCGTCGTCTGGACGGTCTTGTTCTTCACGAACAGGCCGACGAACAAGGCGGTCGGATAGCCGACGACGAAGGTCGTGAGCAGCACCGTCAGCCAGATCCGGATCGTCGTCCACAGCGAGGTCAGATAAGTGTCGGAAGAAAAGAAGGTCCGCCAGCTCGCGAGCGTCAGCGTGCTCTCGATCTTGAAGGTCGTCTGCGTCCAGAACGACACATAGACAATCATCGCCATCGGAACGACGAGGAACAGGGTCATCCAGACGACGGCCGGCGCGATCAGGAGATAGCCGCCGGCGTCCCTCGATGATTTCGAGGGCGCCGTTTCGACGGCCGAGGCGGGAAGGTCGGTCGTTGTCATAAAGCTCTAGCCGAACGCGATGCCGTCGTCGGCGCTCCACGCCAGACGATAGGTCTCACCGGGCGAAAAGGAATCGGGCGGGCCGTTGCTCAAGTGATGCTCGACTTCGACCACCTTTCCATCGCGGGCCTCGAAGAAATGCACGATCGTCGAGCCGAGATATTCGCTCGCGACATAGGCGGCCGAGAGGCCGGGCCCGTCGCCGTTCGGCCGAATCCGATCGTAGCGCACCGCATAGGCGGGCTGCGGACAGGCCACTCGCGGCCCGAGTGAGAACTTGCCGTAAGGCGTGCGGAATCCCTCGCCTTCGATCGCGCCGTCGAATACGTTGTAGCAGTTCAGGAAGCGCGCGACGAGCGGGTTCGCCGGACGGTCGTAGATCTCGCTCGGCCTGCCGAACTGGATGACGCGCCCTTTGTCCAGCACGATGAGCCGATCGCCCATCGCCAGCGCCTCGGTCTCGCTTCCGGTGACGTGAAGGAATGGAATGGCGAGCTGCTCCCGAATGCGCCGGAGCTCGGCGCGCATCCTGAGACGCAGATTGGCGTCGAGCGCGCCCAGGGGCTCGTCAAGCAGCACGAGCCTCGGCCTGATCACCAGCGTGCGCGCGAGCGCCACGCGCTGCTTCTGACCGCCGGAGATCTGGTGAACGCCACGGTCTTCGAGACCCTTGAGGCCGACAAGATCCAGCATGTCGAGCGTGCGCGAGCGAGCTTCGCTGTCGCTGACCGGCTGGGCTCCGTTGCGCAAGCCGAAGGCGACATTGTCGAAGACGGAAAGATGCGGGAACAGCGCGAAGTTCTGGAACACGAAACCGACGCCACGGAGATAAGGGGGCCGGTCGGTGACGTCCTCGCCCTTCAACAGCACGCGGCCGCCTTGCAATGGCTCGAAACCGGCGATCGCGCGCAAAAGCACCGTTTTGCCCGAGCCGCTCGGTCCGAGCAGGGAAACGTACTCTCCGGAATTGATGGAGAAGGAAACGGAGTCGAGCGCGGCGCGCCCGCCGAAAAGTTTGTTCAAGCCTTCCAGTCTCAGGACGGGAACTTCGGCCACGGCCTCTTGCTCTTGTTCGAGTGGCGGCCCACGACTTGACGAAACCGACCGGCGGCTCCCGTTCCGTTGGGTCTCTTGCTAGGATCGATCAAAGCAAAAATGTCTAGTGTATGCAACCAAATTCATTCGCCGAGGGCCAAATTCTCAGCGCCTTAGGCAGGCCGCCTGTTTTCTGCGCAATGCGTGATTGCAACTTGACCAGAGTGGCGATTCACAACCAATATTGTACGCAAAAGTCATTTTTCCCAAGCGTCCCTCGGCGTGAGATAGGGGACGCCCACAGGCGGGTCGGGAAACACCGCTACGATCTTCAGCCTTGCGAGATTCTTCTTGGCCAATGTTGCAAGATGACTGCGCCAGTAAGTCGCCGCAGCCTCGGTCGCTCGGCCTGCGATCAACTCAAAAAGCATGAGATACTCGCTCGTCGCGACCGCATCGTCCGGAAGCCCGAGCTTCGTGAGGGCCCGGGAGGCCGCCGCTAGCGGCAGCCGGTTCTGCTCGATGAGCTCGACGAGATGGCGATTGGGCGCACGCATGAGGCAATGAGTCATCAGCGCGTCGTCGAGTCCGGCCCATGCGCCAGCGTCCTGCGCGACCGGATCGCGTTCGCGTTCTTGGCCCAGCGCCTCGGCGATCCTGTCGTATTCCGTGGTCTCCGCGGCGAGCCGCAGCGCCTCGGGCTCGAGGATCTCCCGCAACTTGAACCGCTCGCGCACGGACTGGGCGGTCAGCGCGTTGACGACCCAATGCGAGCTCGCCGTCTTGGCGATGAGCCCCCGTTCGTGCAGGCGGGAAAGGACGTCGCGCACGACCGTCCGGCTGACCCCGTAATATTCGCCGAGCTCCGACTCGATGATGCGAAAGTCGCCGAAAACGAGCGACGCGGCGACCGCCGTCTCGACCCCCTCATAGACGCGCTCCCAAAGGCCGCGATTCTGCAAGGCGCTGTCGATCTCGTCGGACACGCGCAGCCCGAGCTTCGCAAGGTCCGTGCGAATGGGCTTCTCGGCGGAACTGGGGCCGCCCACCAGATAGCCGCGCCCTTCAAACCGGCGGACAAGGCCCTCCTCCTCGAGGATGCGAAGCGCGGCCTGAACGGGAGCGCGGCTTGTCCCGAGCAGACCGCCGATCGGCCCTTCCAGCAAGACAAGGCCGGGAGGCAGTCGCCCTGCCGCGATATTGGCCCTCAAAGCCGCGGCGACAAGCTCGTAGCGTTTCGACGTTTCGACCCGGGCCCGGCGCGGATTCATCGCATCTTCCGGTTCACGTCGGCCACAAAGCGCGACCAGAGCCGGGAGGCGTAATTGTACTCGTCCATCGCCGTATTCCACATGGCGATGCGGCGCGCGCGCTCCACATAGCTGCCACCGGATCGCTTCGCGCCTCTCGGCACAACGAGGGTCTTGCCATCGACGCCAACGAGGTCGGTCGCGGCCTCCTTGCCGTCATACCAATAGGCCCATTCAGCGGGCGTGAGATAGGTCCGGATCGCATCGGGCGCCGAGATGTAATAACCTTGCCGCGCCATGGTCGCCCCGGCCCAGCCCGAGAGCCACCAGTCGAGATATTCGTAGGCCATGTCCAGATGCGCTCCCGCGACGTGGCGCGCGATGCTCATGCCGCCGTGCCAGGCGCGGTAGCCTTCCTCGGGCGCGGCTTCGCGTATGAAAGGCGAGACCGGCCCGAGCTGGTTATAGATCGGCGACCACATGCTCTGAATCGCCGTCTCGCCCCGCCGCAACAGGCGAGCGCCTTCCTCAACGGTGGTCCAGCAGCGCGCGAAGAAGCCTTCGTCAAGCCGGGCGCGGAGGAACCGGAATAGGCCCGCCAGTTCCGCGGGCGTCATGTCGTCGATATTCTCGAAGCGCACCGCGCCTGACGCCTCGGCGGCGAGCGCCGCGTCGAAGAGTCCGATCGCAGGCTCGTCCACAAGCGCAAGCCGGCCTCTCGCGCGCGGGTCGAACAGCATGGCCCAGCTTTCGCGCGGCCACGGGTCGCCGGCGAAAATGCGCTTGTCGTAGCCGAAAGAATCGAAATTGTGGACTGCCGGCAGCATGGCGATATGCCTTGTCGGCTCTGAGCCGAGCGAATTATCGGGCTGGACGTAGAGCCTGTTCGCCGGCGCGTCGCCGACGCCGCGGCTTGCGTATTTGTCGACGCCGCCAAGCCGCGTCAGAGGCCCAACCGAGCCCCAGCGGGCGATCCGCTCAGTGTCGAGCGGCTGGAGCGCGCTCCAGTACCAAACGATCGCCAGATTGTGAAAGGTCTGGTCGTAGACGTGGTAGGATTCGGGGTGGAGCGCCGCCTTGCGCTGGCAATCCTGGAAATTGAGCACCTCGAATTCGAGGTCGAAGCCGAGGTCGGCCGCCGCCCGCTCCCTCACCGCCTCCAAGAGCGAGATGAAGGTCCCGAGCACCTTGAGGTGCCTGCGCCGGCGGATTGCGGGGGCTGACGCGGCGAGCTTTTGTCGTTTGGACGCCATGCTCAAAACAATGTCACGAGAGGACTTCGGGCGCTATCGCCGGCGCCTCGCACTTGCAATGGCGCCGCCGGCGCCCTTCATTGGAGCCGGTTGCGCCGGTCTCGGCCGCATCGAGGAGTTGGCGCATGTGCGCTTTATGCGGCGTTCTTGGGGGCAAGGAGCATTGGACGGCGCCCGTAAAACGGGAGGGCGTCTATGTTCTCGGCCAGGAACCGGCTGATCGGAGGCGCGAGCGAAGGCGGCGGATCTCGGAGGCCAACGCCATTCTCGGCCTGTTCGGTCTGTCGCTCGAGGACTGGCAGGGGGATTCGTACATCTTGCGCAGCCGGACCGGGAAATCCAAAATTGTCGACAACCTCGCCGCGCTCTGGCCGGCAGCCGAAGCCCTGGCCGGCCGGCCGCTCGACCCGCTCGACCCCAAAATCCTGGACCGGCGCGAGGCGATGAATGCATGAGCTCGCGCCGCGGGAGGTCCCGGACTTCACGCCGGTCAACCTGATCTCGGGCTTCCTGGGCTCGGGCAAGACGACGCTGCTCAAGCGCATGCTGGCGTCGCCCGCGCTTGCCGACACAGCGGTCCTGATCAACGAATTCGGCGAGGTCGGCCTTGACCACGAACTGATCGGGCGGGTCGACGAAAACACGGTGCTGCTGCAATCGGGCTGCCTGTGCTGCACGATCCGAGGGGAACTCGCCGACGCGATCAAGTCGCTGCACTCGCGGCGCGCCCGGGGCGAAATCCCGGTTTACCGGCGGCTCATGATCGAAAGCACGGGCCTCGCCGACCCGCTGCCGATCCTCACCACCATCACGGCGGAGCCGGCGCTGCGCCATCACTACCGGCTCGGCCTCGTCGTGACCACGGTCGACGCAGTCAACGGCATGGGCCATCTCGACCGGCAGCCGGAATCCCGGAAGCAGGCCGCCGTCGCGGATAGGTTGGTCGTAACCAAGACCGACATCGCCGATTCTGCCGCCACAGCCGATCTCGTCGGGCGGCTCAGACGCCTCAATCCCGCCGCCCCCGTCTTGTTCGCCGTCGACGAGGACCTCGATCCCGAGGAGCTGATCGGGCGCGACCTTTTCGATATCGCGACCAAGAGCCGGGAGGTGATGCGCTGGTTCGAGGAGGAGGCCGGGCTAGGGATCGATGACGACGATCATCCCCACGATCACGCCCACGCCCATGATCCGAACCGGCACGGCGACGACATCCGAGCCTTTTCCTTCGTCTTCGATGAGCCGATCGACTGGACGGCGTTCGGCTTATGGCTGTCGGCTCTGCTCAACCGCCATGGAGAGGCGATTCTGCGGGTGAAGGGAATTCTGTCCATCGCCGGAGAAAGCGCCCCCGTCGCAGTGAATGGCGTCCAGCAGCTCGTCCATGCGCCGACCCACCTCGCAAGCTGGCCGACCGACGATCGACGCACCCGGATCGTCTTCATCTGCAAGGGACTCGACGAGGAGCCGATCCGGAGATCCTTCTCCGCGTTCGTTCTGAAACAGAAAGCGCATCACATTTTCGATTTACAATATCGTCGGGCTTTGCGACCGTGACACGCTGGCCGAGACGGAGAGGACGGTGACGTTGTCGAATATTGCGACGCTGCTCAATTGCGATATGGGCGAGAGCTACGGAATCTGGCGCCTCGGCGATGACCAGCGAATCATGCCCTCGATCCATATCGCCAATGTCGCGTGCGGCTTCCACGCCTCGGATTTCAACCACATGCGCGCAACCGTCCAGCTCGCGAAGAAGCATGACGTCAAGGTGGGCGCTCATCCGTCCCTGCCGGATCGCCAGGGCTTCGGCCGGCGGGAGATGAAGATCGGCCGCGAGGAGCTCGCCAATTGCCTCATCTACCAGATCGGCGCGCTGAAGGGCTTTCTCGAAGCCGAGGGCATGACGCTCCACCATATCAAGCCGCACGGATCGCTCTATGGCATGGCGGCTCGCGATCCCGAGGTCGCCAACGCTGTCTGCGACGCGGCGGACGTGTTCAAGACGCCCATTCTCGGCATGATCAATACGGAGCACGAGCGCGTCTATAAGGCCCGCGGTCATCGCTTCATCGGCGAGTTCTACGTCGATCTCGACTATGCCGACGACGGAAAGCTCATCATCACCCGCGAGCACGAGCCCGTCGCGCCGGAAGTTGCGGCGGACCGGGCGGTGCGGGCGCTTAAGGAGGGCCTCGTGCGCTCGGTCGGCGGCAAGGAGGTGCGCGTCGCCGCCGAGACGATCTGCGTCCATTCCGACACGCCGGGCGCCGACGTGGTCGCGAAGGCGGTTCACGATCGGCTGGTCGACGAAGGCTTCTTGGCGGCGCGCGCCGCCGCCCATTGAAATTCTCGCTGCAAGGACTTCCGCCGATGGCGATCAAGACGATCGAGGCTCCGATACCAGGCACCTTCTATCGCCGGCCTTCGCCAGACCAGCCGCCGTTCAAGGGAGAGGGCGACGCGGTGGCGGTCGGCGACACGGTCGGTCTGATCGAGGTCATGAAGACCTTCACGCCGGTGACGGCGGAGGAATCGGGAAAGCTCGTCGCCTTCCATGTCGAGAACGAAGACCCGATCATGGCGGGCCAGCCGCTTTACGATATTGAGGCCTGATCGGGTCTCATGGCGATCAAAAAGCTCTTCATCGCCAATCGCGGCGAGATCGCGGTCAGGATCATCCGTGCGGCCAAGGCGCTCGGGATCAGGACCGTACAGGCGGCAAGCGCCGCGGACAGGGACATGCTGGCCGTTCGCCTTGCGGACGAGACGGTCGAGATCGGAGCGGCCCAGGCGAGCAAATCCTACCTGAACAAGGATGCGATCGTGGCGGCGGCGATAGCCAGCGGCGCCGACGCGGTTCATCCGGGCTATGGCTTTCTCGCGGAGAATGCGGATTTTGCCGAGAAGGTTGAGGCGGCGGGGCTGATCTTCGTGGGCCCCAAACCGGAGACGATCCGCGCCATGGGCGACAAGGCCACGGCTCGCGCGATGGCGGCGCGCGCGGATGTCCGCATCGTGCCCGGGTCGGAAGGGCGGATCGAGGGCGTCGACGCGGCGCTCGAAGCAGCCGGTCGCCTCGGCTATCCGCTGATGATCAAGGCTGCGGCGGGCGGCGGCGGCCGCGGCATTCGCATCGCCGAGACGCCCGACGAGCTCCGCAAAGCACATTCCCGCAGCCGCGGCGGAAGCGCGCGCCGCATTCGGCGACGATGGCCTCTATCTCGAGCGCTACGTCGCCCGCGCCCGGCATATCGAGGTGCAGGTGCTCGGCGACGGCAAGAACGCGATCCATCTTTACGAGCGCGAATGTTCGCTGCAGCGCCGGCGGCAGAAAGTCTGGGAAGAGGCGCCCGCCGCCTGCCTGACGCCAGGTGTGCGCGAGGCGCTTTGCGCTTCCGCCGTGCGGCTAGCGAAAAGCGTCGGCTATCGGGGGGCGGGCACGCTCGAATATCTCTACGACGAAACGACGGGCGAGTTCTTCTTCATCGAGATGAACACGCGCATCCAGGTCGAGCATCCGGTGACCGAAATGATCACCGGCGTCGATCTCGTGCAGGCGATGCTGCGCATTGCGGGCGGCGAGCCCCTGCCCTTCCGCCAGTCCGACATCGTGATCCGCGGCCACGCCGTCGAAGTGCGGATCAACGCCGAGGACCCGGCGAAGAACTTCATGCCCGGCCCCGGCAAGGTGACGGCGCTCACGACGCCTGAAGGCGAGGGCGTGCGCTTCGACACGCTGCTCTATGAAGGTTATGTCGTGCCGCCTTTCTATGACAGCCTGCTCGGCAAGCTGATCGTCGGCGGCGAGACGCGGCCTCAGGCGCTCGAGCGCATGCGCGTCGGCCCTCGACGCGCTCGCGATCGAGGGGGTGCCGACGACGCGGGCGCTGCATCTCGCGCTGCTCGAGAGCGACGAGGTGAAGGCTGGCGCGGTGCATACGCGCTGGCTCGAGGATTGGCTGGCGTCGCGCCCGTTGTCGCCGGGCGAGGCGGCCTGAGAGGAGGGAAGAGGGCCATGGCCATGAAGACGCGATATTCGTTCGGCGGCGACGAGCATGTTTTCGTCGAGGTCGACGAAGAAATGTCGCTCGAGGCCTTCTTCAAGTCGCTGTCGATGACCAACGCCGTGCGCGAGAGCCGGATCAAGGGCGTGACGGAAATCTGCCCCGCCAACGCTTCGCTGCAGATCCGCTTCGATCCGGACGTCATCAGCCCCAACGACATGCTGGCCGAACTCAAGCGGCTCGAAGCGGGGGCGGAGAAGTCCGAGGGGACGCTCAAGACTCGGATCGTCGAAATCCCTGTCTACTACAACGATCCCTGGACGCGCGAGACGCTGATGCGCTTCCGCGAGCGCCATCAGGCGCCGGAATCGACCGACCTCGAATATGCGGCGAAGATCAACGGCTATGGCGATATCGACAGCTTCATCGCGGCGCATTCCGGGGCGCCGTGGTTCGTCTCGATGGTCGGCTTCGTCGCCGGCCTCCCCTTCCTGTACCAGATGGTCGAGCGGGCGAAGCAGATCGAGGCGCCGAAATATCTTCGCCCGCGCACCGACACGCCAAAGCTCACGGTCGGACACGGCGGCTGTTTCGGCGCCATCTATTCGGTGCGCGGCGCGGGCGGCTACCAGATGTTCGGCATCACGCCGATGCCCATCTACGATCCGAAGCAGGAGGTGTCCTATCTCCGCGACTTCATGATCTTCTTCAAGCCAGGAGACATCGTGAAGTTCAAACCGGTCGACCGCGCCGGCTATGATGCGGCGGTCGAACAGGTGGACAAGGGAGCCTTCGACCCGCCTATCCGGCCGATAAATTTCTCCCTAGATGAGTTCCACGCCGATCCCGCAGCGACCAACGCCAAGATTCTGGGGGCGCTCCATGGCGCTTGAGTTTGTGAAGCCAGGCCTCTCGACCACCGTCCAGGATCTGGGCCGGCCGGGCTATTACCATCTGGGCATTCCCGAATCCGGCGGAATGGACCGCTATTCGCTTGCCGCCGCCAATCTGCTCGTCGGCAATCCGGAAGGCGCGGCGGTGCTGGAGGCCGTCTTTCAGGGACCGGAGGTGCGCTTTGCGCGCGACTGCATCGTCGCGGTGACCGGCGCCGAAATCCCGCCGAAGGTCGACGGCGTCGAGCAGCCAGGCTGGACATCCTTTGCGGTCAAGGCGGGACAGACGCTGTCCTTCGGCTATCTCAAGCACGGCGCCCGTGCGTATATCGCCTTTTCCGGCGGCGTCGATGTGCCGGTCGTGCTCGGCTCGCGTTCGACCTATCCGCTCGGCGCGCTCGGCGGCCACGAGGGGCGGCCCTTGAAAGCGGGCGACAAGCTGGCGCTCGGCGCCGCGCCCTCGGTCGCGAAATCTGGACGGAGCGTCGCCGCGGACCTGCGCCGCCTTCCGGGCAAGTCGGCCGAATTGCGCGCGGTGCCGGGGCTTTATTGGCATCGCATCACCGACGAAGCGGGCGTCCATTTCTTCGAGGATATTTGGAAGGTCGCGCCCGAGGCCGACCGCATCGGCTATCGCTTTCGCGGCGGACGCCCGCTCGCCTTCGTCCCGCGCAAGCAGCCATTCGGGGCGGGGTCCGATCCGTCGAACATCGTCGACAGCTGCTACCCCTATGGCTCGATCCAGGTCCCCGGCGGCACGGAGCCTATCGTCCTGCATCGAGACGCGGTGTCGGGGGGCGGCTATTTCATGCTCGGCGCGGTTATCTCGGCGGACATGGACCTGATCGGCCAGTTGCAGCCGCATCAGCCCGCGCGCTTCGTCAAGGTCGATATGGAGACGGCGCTCAAGGCGCGGGCCGAGGAAAAGGCCCGCATCGGCCGGCTGCGGCAAAGTCTGGCCTGACGAGAGGGCGCGCGAAGCCCCGCGCTCCCTCCTGGCTCGGGTCGGGAGAGCCAATACGGCATTCGGTTGAATGAGATCGCTCGGCGTTCCCGAGGAGTGACGAAAGCGCCAGCTCGAAGAGCCGGGACTTGATCCGGGGGTCGCAGTGACGAGCCTGAGTTAACTTAAAATCATCTTGGATAGCCAACGGGAGGATGAGATGGAAGCCAAGGTCAGCGAGATTGCCGACAGCGTCTATCGCATCTCGGCCTATGTGCCGGACATCGCCCCGCCCGCGGGGTTCACCTTCAACCACTTTCTCGTCCTCGGCGACGAGCCCCTGCTCTTTCACACGGGGCTCAGGCGCATGTTTCCCGTGGTTCGCGCGGCGGTCGAGACAGTTCTGCCGGCGGAGAAGCTGCGGTGGATCTGCTTTGGCCATTACGAGGCGGACGAGTGCGGCTCGATGAACGAGTGGCTTGCCGTAGCCCCGCAATGCCGAGGTGATGCACGGCATGACGGGCGCGCTCGTGTCCCTCAACGACATGGCCGATCGGCCGCCGCGCGTTCTGACCGACGGACAGGTGGTCGAGCTCGGCCGGGGCAAGCGGGTCCGCTATATCGACACGCCCCATATTCCGCACGGATGGGACGCGGGCGTATTGTTCGAGGAAGGCGCGGGCGCGCTGCTCTGCGGCGACCTCTTCACCCAGTTCGGCGACGGGCCGCCCGTGACCTCGAGCGACATCGTCGGGCCGGCGATCGCCGCGGAGAACCTGTTTCGCGCCTCGAGCCTCAATCCCGGCATGGGCGACACGATCCGCGAGCTCGCGGACCTTGCCCCGCACACGCTCGCCCTCATGCATGGACCCTCCTATTCCGGCGACGGCGCGGCTGCACTTCGGGCGCTTGCGGACGACTATGATCGGCGGGTGCGGCAGCTTATGGCCTGACAGGTTTGGGGCGCCGAATTGTTGCATGACTTCACGAAGCGATTCGATTGACCAGAATTCTGCACGATAATTTGCAAAATCAGAAAATTCATGCTATAGATTATCCCACTGACGGCACTAGGCGCTCCATCGTAGCGGCGAGAAGCAAAGAGGTTGGAAACCACGCTGTTGAAGGGCTGATGTACAACCCGAGACGCGAGTTCAGACGAAGCCAGATTTTTTAATTTTTTCCGCGATAACCCTTTGAAAAGTCCAGATTCGGCCAAAGGATTCCAAATCAATCCAAGGATTTTTCCTTGGATTTATTTGGATTTGCTTGCGCAGGACTCGCCCAAAGGTTGTAGCGCCGCCGCTCAAGAGCGGCCGCGGCGCGAGCCCTCGCTCGCGACCAGAACATATGGCTGAAATACGGCTTGCATCAACGCGGCCCCGTCCCGATATGCGGTTCGCCGCGCCGGCTCGAGCCGGCATTTCCGATTTCAACATGTCTTCAAGAGGTGCGACCTTTGACCGCCGACGTCCAGACCCCGACCAGCGAAGCCGCGACCCAGAGCTTCGAGGCCGATGTTTCGCGCCTGCTGCAGCTGATGGTCCACTCGGTCTATTCCGACCGGGAGATTTTCGTCCGCGAACTCGTTTCGAACGCGGCCGACGCCTGCGAGAAGCTGCGCTACGAATCGATCGCCAAGCCTGAACTCATCGAGGACGGCGCGCCATTCGCGATTGAGATCACGATCAATCCTGACGCCAAGACGCTGACCTTCGCGGACAATGGCGTTGGCATGACCCGGGAAGACCTGACCCAAGGGCTCGGCACGATCGCCCGTTCAGGCACCAAGGCGTTCCTGGACAAACTCGCCGCCGAGGACGCGAGCAAGGAAGCTTCCTCGCTGATCGGCCAGTTCGGCATCGGCTTCTACTCGTCCTTCATGGTCGCCGACGATGTCGTCGTCGACACGCGCCGCGCCGGGGCGAACGAGGCATGGCGCTGGTCGTCGGACGGCAAGGGCGCCTTCACCATCGCGCCGCTCCCACTTGAAAATGCGCCCAAGCGCGGCACGAGCGTCACGCTTCATCTCAACGACGCCTCACAGGAATTCCTCCAGCCGCGGACGCTCGAGCGCATCGTGCGCGACCATTCCGGCGCGGTCGCCGTGCCGATCGACCTCATCGAGAAGCTCGGCGCCGAGAAGCGCCGCATCGCCGACGGCGCGGCCATTTGGGCCAAGGCCAAAAGCGAGGTGACGCCGGAGGAGTACACGGAATTCTATCGCGGCCTTTCCGGCCAGTTCGACGAGCCGGCGCTCACCCTGCATTGGCGCGCCGAGGGCCGGCACGAATATACCGTGCTCGCCTTCATTCCGGGCTCGCGGCCGTTCGACCTGTTCGATCCGGCGCGAAAGGGCCGCAACAAGCTCTATGTGCGGCGCGTGCTGATCACCGAGGACGCCGACCTCCTTCCCGGCTGGCTGCGTTTCGTCCGCCTCGTGGTCGACAGCGCCGATCTGCCGCTCAACGTCTCGCGCGAATTGATCCAGAAGAGCGACGTCTTCACGGCGATCCGCAAGGGCGTGACCAACCGGATCGTGCAGGAGCTCGGCAAGCTCGCCGAAGCCGAGCCCGAGAAATTCGCCAAGGTCTGGGAGCATTTCGGTTCGGTCATCAAGGAAGGCCTGTACGAGGACCCGGAACGCCGCGACGGCCTGTTCAAGATCGCCCGCTTCCCAACCACCGCCAATCCCGCGGGCGACCGGACGCTCGCGCAATACGTCGCCGCGCTTACGCGAGAACCAGACGGCGATCTATTATCTCACCGGCGACGACGCCAAGCGCCTTGCGACGAGCCCTCAGCTCGAAGGATTCAAGGCGCGAGGGGTCGAAGTGCTCTTGCTTTCAGATCCCGTCGACGCCTTCTGGGTGTCGACGGCGGCGGGCTTCGACGGCAAGCCGTTCAAGTCGGTGAGCCAGGGCGCGGCCGACATCAAGTCGATCGCGCTCGTCGAGGGCGCGAGCGCCCCGCCCGAGGCGAGCGGCGAAGTGGCGACGCTGTTTGCTTTCTTCAAACAGACGCTGGGAGACGAGGTCGCCGAGGTTCGCGCCTCGGATCGCCTCACCGACAGCGTCGCCTGCCTGATCGCGCCGGAATTCGGTCCCGACCGGCAGCTCGAGAAGATGCTCGCGGCGCACGGGCGGATCGCGGAGCGGGCCAAGCCCATTCTCGAGGTCAATCCCACGCATCCGCTGACCCTGGCTCTGGCCGGGCGATTCAAGGAGGGCAAGGACAAGTCGCTGATCGAGGACGCGGCCTGGCTGGTCCTCGACGAGGCGCGGCTCATGGAGGGCGCGAGCGTCGAGAACCCGTCGGCCTTCGGCGCGCGGCTGAGGCGGGTGATGGAAAAGGCGCTGGGGTGAGGGCCCGTCATTTTGTCCGCGCCTTGGACGATCGGGAAGCGAAGGCGCTCGTTGCGCCGCACGCGAAGTCGCTCGGCTACTCGCCGCTGCGCGACCGCCCTTCTTCTGCTATTGATGCGCCTCGCGAGGCGACTCCAATCAGAGTATGCCCATGAGCTACAGTTTTTCAGTTATCCCGGAGCCGCAGCCTGACGGCGGCTTCACCGTGGTTGTTCCGGCTCTGCCGGAAGTGGTGACGGAGGGCGAGACGGAGGGGCAAGCGCTCCTGAACGCCGAGGAAGCGATCCGCGCCGTTCTGGAGTATCGACGCGCCCACGGCCTGACCATTCCCCCCGATGCGCCTCCCGAAATCCGCAGCGTGACGGTCGCGGCCTGAAGCGTAGCTGACGGAAAGCTGCCGGTCCTGGACGGCCGTCGCGTCGTTCGGGCCTTGACGCGCGCGGGATTCAGGACAGATCGGATCGTTGGCAGTCATCACGTCATGGTCTTCCCAGGCGACACGACACGGACCGTCACCGTGCAGTCCATTCAAGCCGCGACCTCAAGCCGGGCACGCTCCGCTCCATCATCAAAGAGGCTGGATTCAGCTTGGAGGAATTCAAGGCGCTGCTTTAGCCTCAAGGGGGAGCGTCCAATGCGGGCCTTGCCCCCGCTGCCCGGCTTTGCCAAAAGGAGCCGCCCAATCGGAGACATGCTCAGTGACCGTCGCCATCAACCCCGCCTTCGAGCGCATCGGCGAGGAGAACGCCTTCGCCGTGCTGGCGAGGGCGGCTGAATTGCAGCGCCAGGGGCGCGACATCATCAATCTGGGCATCGGCCAGCCTGATTTCAAAACGCCCCCGCATATCGTCGAGGCCGCTGTCAAAGCTTTGCGCGACGGTGAGCATGGTTATACCGATGCGACGGGGATCGCGCCGTTGCGCGAGGCGGTGGCGGAGGATTTGCACCGGCGCCTCGGCGCCGAAGTGTCGCCGGACGATGTGCTCATCGTCCCCGGCGGCAAGGTGACCATGTTCATGGCGATCATGATGTTCGGCGAAAAGGGCGCCGACATCCTCTATCCCGACCCGGGCTTTCCCATCTATCGCTCAATGATCGAGTTTACCGGCGCGCGAGCGATTCCGATGCCGATGCGGGAAGCAAACGGCTTCGCCTTCTCGGCCGAGGAAGGCCTGAAGCTGATAACGCCCGAAACGCGGCTCGTCATTCTCAATTCGCCCGCCAATCCGACCGGCGGCGTCACGCCGAAGCAAGAAATCGACAAGCTTGTCGCCGGCCTCGCGCGCTTTCCGAAAGCAGCGATCCTGTCGGACGAGATTTACGGCCAGCTCACTTATGACGGCCTCGCGCATCAGACGCTGCTCGCCTATCCGGAGATCCGCGACCGCCTCATCCTGCTCGACGGCTGGTCGAAGACCTACGCGATGACTGGATGGCGGCTCGGCTATTCCGTCTGGCCTAAGGCTTGGCGTGACGTTGCGCGCAAGCTCGCAGTCAACTCTTATTCCTGCGTCAACTCGGCGGCGCAGTTCGCCGGCATCGCGGCGCTGAAGGGGCCGCAAGACTTGGTCGGCGCCATGCGGACGGAATTCGACCGCCGGCGCAAGGCGGTCACGGCCGGCCTCAACAATCTTCCTGGCGTTCGTGCAGCGACGCCGAAAGGCGCGTTCTATGCCTTTCCAAACATTTCCCGCACGGGCTGGAAAGCGAAGCCCCTCGCTTCAGCACTGTTGCAGGATGCCGGCGTGGCGACGATCGGCGGTCCGGACTTCGGCGTCTATGGCGAGGGGTACTTGCGGCTCTCCTACGCCAACTCCTTAGAAAATATCGAGCGCGCGCTTGAGCGCATCGGGGACTACCTAAGCCGCCCCGTGCGCGCCGCGGCGGCCTTGTGACGCGCTCTTTCATATCCTTCAAGATAATCAAGGTGATCATGCGACTCCTTGTCTTTGCCGCCGCCGCGATCGCCCTCAGTACGTTCGCGCGAGCGGAGGCTGCGAGCCCGTCGCAAGCAGCCTGTGACCCTGCCAAAATCGGCGCCCGCGAGCTTGCCGAGTGCCTGAGAACCGGCGCCGACAAGGCGGACCGCGAATTGGCTACGGTCGTCGACGCGGCGATCAAATCGATCGACGCTCGCCAAGGCCTCTTGTCCTCGCAAAAGGGCCGCTGGCGCCGCTCACTCAATGACGCCCAGGCGCAATGGGTTGCTTGGCGCGATTTGGAATGCCAGGACGTCGCGCCATTTGAATTGGGCATGGACGCCAAGGGCGGCGATCCGCGCCTGCGTTGCATCATCGACTACGACGCGGAGCGCGTATCGAGCCTCAAGGCGCGCTATCCTTGAGCGGCTATTCCTACCCCGCTTCGAGCTGGGCTTCCATCCACGCGAATCCCGGCTTAGCTCCGCTGAAGGAGGTCAGCTTTGGCGACCCTTGAAGGCCTTGGCTATGTCGTC
The DNA here is from genome assembly GCA_963753135.1 of uncultured Alphaproteobacteria bacterium. Classification (GTDB taxonomy): domain Bacteria; phylum Pseudomonadota; class Alphaproteobacteria; order Rhizobiales; family Beijerinckiaceae; genus Roseiarcus. The sequence goes on from CAVWBA010000003.1 coordinate 104,664, forward strand.
GATTGGTTTGATCGCGGGTCCTACCGGCGCGAGGACCCTCATGAGGTTGCGCGCCTGCGAGCCCGTGAGGATGCGCGCGCTCTCCTGATCGCTCGCGACATGCCGATCTTGCGCAATGGCGAGAGCGGACTCGATCCGCTCTTGCCGACGGGCGAGATCGAGGCGCTTGGCGGGGCCCAGGTCGAGGCGCTGCTGGGCCTTGCGCCCGATGGCGCGCCAATCTTCATCGCCCTCATGGCTGACGAGGCTGTCGAACAGCGCTCGGACTCGAGCGACGGTTTTCTCGATCGCCGGATTTTGGTCGTCCCGGGCCGCGAAGACCTCAAGCTCGTTGATCTGCGATCGATCGCGATCGGCGGCCTCGTGCCGCAAGACCAGACGGCGATGCTGGCTGCCGCCAAGGCGTTGATGCACTGGCACGCGCGCCACCGCTTCTGCTCGAATTGCGGCGCGCCAACTGAGGTCGCAGTGGCGGGCTGGAGACGGGATTGCCCAGCGTGCAAAGCGATGCACTTCCCGCGCACCGATCCGGTCGTGATCATGCTTGCGGTCGATGGCGATGCGTGCCTGCTCGGTCGCCAGCCCAGGTTCCCAAAGGGCATGTACTCCGCGTTGGCCGGTTTCGTTGAGCCTGGGGAAACCATCGAGGCCGCCGTCAGACGCGAAATCCGCGAAGAGGCCGCAGTCGTCTGTCGGGCGGTCCGGTATTTCGCCTCGCAGCCCTGGCCTTTCCCCGCCTCGTTGATGATCGGCTGCTTTGCTGAAGCGGAAAGCCGGAGCTTTGAAATCGATCGCGTCGAATTGGAGGACGCCCGCTGGTTCAGCCGCGATGAGACGATCGCGCTCCTCGAACGCCGCCACCCGGACGGCCTGACGGCTCCAACCCCGATGGCGATTGCGCATCACTTATTGAAGCGGTGGGCCTATAAAGCGGTCACGTTTGGAGAATGACCCGCGCGATTTTGCCATACAGACAAAAAAAGAGCGGATCGGCTAGGAGGGGGCCCGCCGATCCGCTAGCCTTCGTGGAATGAACTCGGCCCGTCTTGGCGCTCGGGGGCTGGGGGGCAAGAAAACCGAGCTAACCGCGAACCGATTCCACGGGGCACAAGGTAGATATGCCCGCCCGTTGCGGCATGCGCTTGACGACAAGCCGGCCAAACTAAGGCATACAGCAAAAAAATTCTTTGTCTGCATCGACCAATTGATAGTCCAAACAAATAAGGATGATCACAAACAGTTGAAAGCTTCAGTCAGGGAGCTTCGTGATCTCATATTTCAATCGGTAGATACATCCTTCTTCTCCAATTTTTCGGTCGCGCTCTTGACCGGCTTGTGCGCCATCCTTTTTTCGGGATGCCGGGCAAGCTTGAGCTTGGATCTGGATGAAGATTGGATGGGCGCGCTTGCGTCTCCCTCGGACGTAGTCGCGACCGTGGCCGCATTTTCAGCGGAAACGGTTTTGGCGCCGCCTGGCGCGATGCTCCTGACCGACTTGTGCGCCATCCTTTTTTCCGGATGCCGCGCAAGCTTGAGCCTGGATCTGGATGAAGATTGGACGGGGGCGCTTGCGTCTCCCTCGGACGTAGTCGCGACCGTGGACGCATTTTCAGCGGAAACGGTCTTGGCGCCGCCTGGCGCGACTGCAGTTTCGGTTGTCGTCGGGCGAGCGCCCAGCGCCGGCCCCTTCCAGCCGGGCGCGGGACCGATGTAGACCCGCACCGGATCGAAGCGGATCCTCCCGTCCGGAAGCACAGTGTGGGCGACCGGCGCGAAGAGCGCGGCCAAGGGGGTGGGGAGCATTCCACCAGGTCCCACTGATCCCGCCTGAATGTCGTCATCTTCGGCCGCGGCGGCGAGCGCAGCGGCGTTGCGATGCAGGCACACGTTCGAATGCGGGTCGGGCGCGCCCGACCCCGACGGCAGCGATTCCAGGGAACCGCTCCCGCCGCCCATGGCGAAACCACGGTCAAACAGGTCTGCGGCTTCCTGGTTGCGTGTCTTTGCCGTCGGCGCGCCGAGCACGACCACGATCAACCGCCGTCCTGAGTGGTTGGCGCTCGCCACCACATTGAAGCCCGCCGGACAGGTGAAGCCCGTCTTCATCCCGTCCGCGCCGGGATAGCGACCGAGCAGGCCGTTATGATTGGGAATGTACTGTCTGCCGAGTTGAAGCGCGCCGATGCTGAAGAGATCGGCGTGGTCCGGAAACTCCCGCAAAAGCGCGCGAGCGACGATCGCCATGTCGCGGGCCGAGGACACATGATCCGGATTGTGCAAGCCGTTCGGATTGACGAAGTGCGATTCACGCATGCCGAGGCGCCGCGCGTCGGCGTTCATCTCGTCGGCGAAGGCTTCGACGGAGCCCGAAACGCCCTCGGCGACCATCACCGCAACGTCGTTGGGCGATTTGACCATCAGCATCTTGAGCGCATTGTCGAGAGTCACTTCGGTGCCGGGCCGGAACCCCATTTTTGATGGCGGCATCCTTGCCGCACGCGCGGACATGATGAGCGGCGTGTCGAGCGTAAGTTTGCCATTTCGCACCGCATCCAAGGCGACGTAGACCGTCATGAGCTTGGTGAGCGACGCGGGATACCATGGAGCCGTTGCTTCGTTCTGCATCAGGACCTGGTCGCTGTCCGCGTCGACGACGAGGTAGGGCGTCGCCTGCGCTGAAGCGGCGCCGAGCGCCAACGTGAGGGCGAAGCCAAATAAGGCGCGCCGTCCGATCGAGGATCGGCCATATGGCATGATTGGTTCCCCGCGATGTCCCGAACCAACCCTTTCCTAGTGGAGAACGGCTGCAACCTCAAGCGGTTGCGACCTCGGCGCGCTGACAATCCCTGGCGAGAAAGAAGGCCGCCGGTTTTGCGCTCTTTTGGACGAAGCGCTCAGACGATGTGAAACCGTTGTCGCGCCGCATCCGCTGGCGCCCCCGGCGGGAACGGCGCAGCAAGAATGTCGCCACAGCGCTCAGCGAGCCCCGTCAATGCGGCTTCAGTCGCTCCGGCCGCGAGGGGCTGAAGCGCATCGTTGACCGCGGCTTGCCATTGCTCCTGGGAGACGGCGCGGGCCGCGTCCTCTGCCGGAACGATGCGGATATAGTGCTCGGACAGCGACACGTAGATGAGCGCGCCACAGCGCGAACGGTCGATACCGCGCAGGACGAACTGCGCGAGCGCGGCCCGATGGCAGGCCGAGCGCGCTACGCGCTCAGGGACAAGCCACCGTCGCACCAGCGGCAGCGAACCCACGACCGCCGCAAGAATGGCGACGAGCAGCTGAGCAATGTAGATGCGATGGGCGGAAAGGTCGGTGAACAACAGCAATGGCAGTGGCGTCGCGAGCGCGAGGATGCAAGCGCCGAGCAGAAATTCCGGGTCGCGAGAGGCCGAGGCGCTGGCGAGCACGCAGACGAGCGGGGCGCGGGTCTTGACTTGCGCGGCGTCGAATGCGGCCTCGACCCGCGCCGCCGCGTCCGGGTCGAGGATCATCACCATCCTCCTGACGCGCCGCCACCGCCCGACGATCCGCCGCCGCCGGAAAAACCGCCGCCTCCGCCGCCGCCGAAGCCTCCGCCAAATCCGCCGCCAAAACCTCCGCCGCCGCCCATGCCCATCGGAATGAAGATGACGTTGCCTCCGCCGCCTCGCCGGCCGATGCGGCTGATCACGAACATGATGAACAGAAAAATGAGGAACGGCGCGAGGGTATCGAGCAGCGAAGCCTCGTGTTCGGCGCGCATGTCGGTCGGCTTCGGCTTCCATTCGGCCGCGTCGGTCGTAAGCGCCGTGATGATATCGTCAACGCCGCGGGTGACGCCGCCATTGAAATCGCCCGCTCTGAACCGCGGCGCAATCGCATTGGAAATGATGATGCTGGATACGGCGTCGGTCAGCGTGCCTTCGAGGCCATAGCCGACCTCGATGCGCACACGACGCTGGCTCGGCGCGATTAGGAGGAGAACGCCGTTGTTCTTCTTCGTTTCCCCCAGTTTCCAGGCGCGAAAGAGCTCGTTGGCGTACGGCTCGATCTCCTCGCCTCCGAGCGAAGGCACGGTCGCCACGACGAGCTGAATGCCGGACTTCTGCTCGAGATCGGCGAGCTTGCGTTCGAGATCGGCGATCGTGACCGGCGAGAGGATTTTCGCCTGGTCGACAACCCTTCCGGTCAGTGGAGGAAAGTTGGCCGCCGCAAGCGCCGCGCCGGCCCATAAGGCCGCGAAGAGGAGAACGATCAGCGCCCGCGGCAAGGGGCGAGGCATCCCGACGCTCCCGGTTCGAGGGCTAGAACTTCACCTTCGGCGCCGTCTGGGCTTCCTCGTTGGCGGTGAACGGAACCATGGGCTGGGTGGAGCGAAACACCGTCTGCGCCCACAGCACGGTTGGGAAGGTCCTGAGCGAGGTGTTGAAGTCCTGCACCGCGGCGACATAGTCCCGACGAGCGACCGCGATCCGGTTCTCGGTGCCCTCGAGCTGGGACTGCAGGGCCAGGAAATTCTGGTTCGACTTGAGGTCCGGATAGTTCTCGCTGATCGCGAGCAATCGCCCGAGAGCGCCGCTGAGCGCGTTTTGCGCGTCCTGCAACTGCTTGACCTTCGCCGGGTCGGTCAGGTCATTGGCGTCGAGGTGGATCGAGGTCGCCTTGGCCCGCGCCTCGGTGACTTGGGTCAGCACGTCCTTTTCTTGTTTGGCGTAGCCCTGAACGGTGGCGACCAGATTGGGAACGAGGTCGGCCCGGCGCTGATACTGGTTCTGGACCTCCGCCCACGCCGCTTTGGCAGCCTCCTGCTTGGTCGGAATGACGTTATAGCCGCAGGCGGAAACGGAAACGGCGATTATCGCCAGAACGGCCAGCGATCGCAATCGAGAGAGTATGCCCATGACAATCCCCCTGCCTAGGATTCCGATACTTTGCGGAACGGAGCCCAATCATAAGGCGCCGGAGGCCATTAAGCCACCAGCCGTGACATCCTCTTGACGGCCCAACCCACGGCTAAGCTCTTTCAGGACGCCCTTGATTGGGCGTTCCGCATTCACTAGAAACCCGACCGCCCGGCGCCGCGCGCCGACGTTCAACCCTGTTATTCCCTACTAACCGCACTTAGCGCGTCAACGACCAGGACAACTCATGCGTGTGTACTACGATAGAGACTCCGATCTCAACCTGATCAAAGCCAAGAAGGTGGCGGTCGTCGGCTACGGAAGTCAGGGGCATGCGCATCTGCTCAACATGCGCGACAGCGGCGTCAAAGAGATTGCGGTTGCGCTCAGGTCGGGATCCGCCTCGGCCAAAAAGGCGGAGGCCGAGGGCATCAAGGTGATGGATGTCCCCGCTGCCGCCAAATGGGCCGATATCGTCATGATGCTGACGCCCGACGAATTGCAAGCGGATATCTATCGCGACCAGCTTGCGCCCAACATGAAGAACGGCGCTGCGCTGATGTTCGCCCATGGGCTCAACGTTCACTTCAACCTGATCGAGCCGCGCGGCGATCTCGACGTGCTGATGGTTGCGCCGAAGGGTCCTGGCCACACGGTGCGATCCGAATATAAGCGGGGCGGCGGAGTGCCGTGCCTCATCGCGATCCATCAGAACGCGAGCGGCAACGCGCACGATCTCGGCCTCTCGTACGCCTCGGCGATCGGCGGCGGCCGGGCCGGCGTCATCGAGACGTCGTTCCGGGAGGAATGCGAAACCGACCTGTTCGGCGAGCAGACGGTGTTGTGCGGCGGCCTCGTCGAATTGATCCGCGCCGGCTACGAGACCCTGGTCGAGGCCGGCTATGCGCCGGAAATGGCCTATTTCGAATGCCTGCACGAAGTGAAGCTCATCGTCGACCTCATCTACGAGGGCGGCATAGCCAACATGAACTACTCGATCTCCAACACTGCCGAGTACGGCGAATATGTCTCGGGGCCACGCCTCATCACGCCGGAGACGAAAGCCGAGATGAAACGCGTGCTGGGAGACATCCAGTCGGGCAAGTTCACTCGCGACTGGATGCTGGAAAACCGGGTCAACCAAACCTCGTTTAAGGCGATGCGCGCGCGCGCCAACGCCCATCCGATCGAGGAGGTCGGCGAGAAATTGCGCGCCATGATGCCCTGGATCGGCAAGAACAAGCTGGTCGACAAGGAGAAAAACTAAACCAGCCTTACGCGGCGGGCAGGCACTGGCGCCCATTTCCGCTGGACAGCCTGCCGCTCCTTTGCTAAACGCCGGCCCTCGCCGAGCGGACTGTCCGGCGGACGCGATGGGCGCATAGCTCAGTTGGTAGAGCAGCTGACTCTTAATCAGCGGGTCCAAGGTTCGAGCCCTTGTGCGCCCACCATCGAAAAGGTAATTGAATCAACATCTTGCGTATGAGCGGTGAGCCATTGACGCTCATCTGCTGGCCGTGGGGCACGCCGGGGGCACGCGTCCCCTGCTGAGACGTGATCGAGAAGGCAGCCTTTGTGACCTGACCCCAGTTTCTCATCCAGTCATAACGAGAGTCCGGAGTTGATCTGAACCTTCGTGATCGGCGCTGGCAAGAGGCCGGCGCGCGGAGTGGTCGGGGTTCGCAGCGCGCCGGCCGGTCTTGCCGCAGAGGGTGCGGGCGTATGCCGCTGGCGTGAGGTAGCCGAGGCTCGAGTGGGGCCGCACCTCGTTGAAGTCCCTCCGCCAGGCTTCCAGCTTGGCGCGGGCGTCCGCCAGGGAGCTGAACAGGGTCTCGTTCAGCAGTTCGTCGCGCAACTTGCCATTGAAGCTCTCGCTGAAGCCGTTCTGCTGGGGCTTTCCAGGAGCGATGTAATGCCAGCCAACCTTGTGGTGGTCGGCCCATTCCAGGATAGCGTTGGACGTCAGTTCCGTGCCGTTGTCGCTGACGATTGTCGCCGGCTTGCCGCGCCAGCCGATGATCGCGTCCAGTTCGCGCGCGACGCGTCGACCGCCGATCGAGGTGTCGGCCACCAGCGCCAGACACTCGCGGGTGCAGTCGTCGTACACCTCCAGGATCCGGAACCGGCGCCCGTCAGTGAACTGGTCGGCGACGAAGTCGAGACTCCAGCGCTGGTTGGCCGCCGCGGGCGTCTCTATCGGCCGCCGCGTTCCCAGAGCCCGCTTGCGTCCGCCGCGCTGGCGAACCATCAGCCGCTCTTCGCGATACAGACGCTGAACGCGCTTCTTGTTGACCGCATGGCCCTCGCGCCGCAGAAGCACATGCAGCCGACGATAGCCGAAACGCCGGCGCTCCTGGGCCAGCGCCTTCAGCCGTTCGCGAAGTTCGCCGTCATCCGACCGCCGGGCCTGGTAGCGCACGCTGGATCGGTCGCCCGCAATCACCCGGCACGCCCGTCGCTGGCTCATCTCATAGGTCTGCTGCAGATAGACCGCAGCCTCCCGATGCGCGGCGGGCGTCACCATTTTTTTCCCAGCAGGTCCTTCAGCGCGACGTTGTCGAGCATGGCGTCGGCCAGCATCCGCTTCAGCTTGGCGTTCTCGTCTTCCAGCGCCTTCAGCCGCCGCGCCTCCGAAACGTCCAGCCCGCCGTATTTGGCCTTCCACTTGTAGAAGGTCGGCGAGCTGACGCCGTGCTTGCGGCACAGCTCAGCCACCGCCAAGCCCGCCTCCTGCTCGCGCAGGATCGCGATGATCTGCTCTTCCGTGAACCTTGATCGCTTCATCCGTCCGTCCCTTCCTTGGGCCGGACTCTACGCATTCCTGGAGGAGTTTCAGGGGTCAGGTCACGAGGTTGCAATGGCCCGACGAAGCCTCGGTGAGCGCTTTTTAACGGAGGTAGGCTCGGACAGTAGAAGGAGAGATTTTAGCCTTCCGAACTCGCTTGACATAAGCGAGCACCATCGTTTGCGGAACTCGCGAACGCGCGATTGTGTACATGCGAGCGCCAGTCGTCAGAGTGACTGTAACAGCGCTCAACGCGAAATTCGTTCGCTTTCGGCCGAACAAATCTCGTGGGTTTGAATGCCGACAGTGGTGTTTAGATCGTGTCCAGGGCCCCCGCGAAAGTAAAGCAACTCGGCGGTCGGTACGCCTGCGCGCTCTGTAAGCTCTTTCATGCTCGGCGAGGATATCCTCATTCCATCGACGTCAAGCGCTTAAGCTCCAGAACCGGACCATCTTTCGCTCGGCATCAAGGTTGACAAGGCGTGCAATCGAACACCAAAACGATTGGTGTCTGCCGTGAGCCGCCGACGCCCACAATGTGCGGGCCCAAGGTCCTAGGAGGCTCTTGATGGCAAAATGGAAGTTCGCATATCACGCGAACGGTTGGGGTCCCCTCGGTGGCGATGCCGTCGGCGTAACCTCGATTACTCGTCTCACTTATCGGACATACGCTGACATGGCCGAGGCGGCGCGCGAGATCGCTGCCGCTGGCTATGAAGGGATAGAGATGTTTGATGGCAATGCGCTTGACGGCGAGGCTGATAATTTTGCTGCCTTGCGGAACATCCTAAGCGATACGAAGCTGCATCTTGTCGCGCTATATAGCGGCGCTAACTTCATCTTTGCAGATGTCTTAGAAGAAGAGCTAGCGCGCATTGCCAGAGTGGCAGACGCGGCGAAGTCACTGGGGGCGGAGCATCTCGTAGTTGGCGGCGGCGCCCAGCGTTCGACGAGTACAGGAGCGAGCGACTATGACGCGCTCGCGCGTGGGCTCGAACGCGTCGTAAAACTGGCTGCAAGCCGTGGGCTTCGAGCCCACTATCACCCGCATCTATCCACCATCGTTGAAAGTCCCGAGGAGGTTCGAACGATCTTCGCGAAAGTAGACATAGGCTTCTGTCCCGACACCGCTCATCTCGCTGCGGCGGGAGGCGACGTGCCGACCATGGTGAGGGAGCATCGCGCACGCATCGGCTACGTTCACCTCAAGGGCCTGCAGCGCCAACCGTTCGCATTTACGCCGGTCGGCCGGGGAGACTGTGATAATGCGGCGGTGATTCGAGCCTTGCGCGAAATCGGCTACGAAGGGTGGATATGCAACGAACTCGACTTGTGGCCGAACCCATTCGACGGCGCGTGCGAAAGCCTTGCCTTTGTCAAGCGTCAGGCAAACGCATAACGGAGGAAGCAGCTGCTCGCCTAGCAAGCTGGGGTATTGTTCAGGCGCTCGGAGTTGACATGGAGGCGCCTGGTTTGAAAGGCTCGAGGGCGTTCGAGCGGTTCCAACTCCTGCTTTTAGCCGTTTATGCCGGCCCAACTTGAGAGTGACGCGACCTCGTGCCTAAGCCCTTCGATTCTCACCAACGCGCGACCATTGCGGCGGCGATGGCTCGGATTATTCCCACCGACGATGCGCCCGGAGCGCAAGAGGCCGGCTGCATTGACTTCCTGGAAAACTACCTTTCCGGCACCGATTTTATCTTTGCCAAGCCCGATGGCTCTGGTTTCGAAATTCTAGAGGGGAAGAGCGCTGAAGCCTGGCTACACCGTGTCCAGATTATGCGCGTCCGTTATATCGACGGCGTGCGCGACCTCGATCATCGCGCGCAGGCCAACTACGGCGCTCAATTCGTGGCGCTCTCCGGCGAGCAGCAGGATGGCATCCTGAGCGATGTGTGCGCGAATGCTTCAGGCGATATCACCGCTCTCCCAGCCTCGACCGAGCCGGCCTTGCAGCAAACGCTGAGCGAGGTCGAGCTCGCATTCTTTCCGCTACTCGTCACCCATACCCGACAGGGTTTTTATTCCGACCCGATCTACGGGGGTAACAGGAACTTTGCGGGCTGGCAGACGATCGGCTTCCCGGGCCCGGCTTCGCTGAAGGAGGTCCACACAGGCCGCTACACAACCCTGCACTATTTCGCCGAAGGTGAGGCCGAGAAGGTCAAGGAGTTCCACGATGGCCTTTGAGGCAAGTCCGCAGAAGGCAGACGTTGTCATCATAGGCGCAGGAGCCTCAGGCGCTACGGCCGCCAAGGTGCTCTGCGAGGCCGGCGTGAAGGTCGTCGCGCTAGAGAAAGGGCCCTGGCGGAAACGAGAGACTTTCGGCGGTGATGAGCTCGCTAACATCAACCGGTACAATCTTTGGCCTGATCCGATTCTCAATCCGCGCACCTGGCGAGAAACTGCGGCGTCTTCGACTTGGGTCGAGGCGTTTTGCCCTGTTCCTCAAATGGTGGGCGGAGGCACCGTACACTGGCAGGGCTGGTTGCCCCGCTTCACGGCTAACGATTTCCGCATGCGCACGGTGGCCGGCGATCTCAAAGGCGCCTCGTTAGCCGATTGGCCGATCACGTATGACGAACTGGAACCTTATTACTTGAAGGTCGAATGGGCTTTCGGTGTCTCCGGCGAGGCTGGCGCGAACCGTTTCGAGGGACCTCGCTCCGGAAACTATCCGTGCCCTCCGATGCCGATCTCGCGGTATGCCGCTAAATTCATGCAGGGCTGCAAAGCGCTGGGCTGGAACGCCTTTCCGACCCCGCAGGCCGCGCTTTCTCGCCCGTTCGACGGACGCAAAGCGACTGTTCTCAGCGCCTTTGCCCAGCAGCACGGCGATCCAACTGGAACGCGATCCTCGGCCTTGAATGTCTTCGTGCCGCAAGCCCTGGCAACGGGCAATTATGATCTCCGGCCTGAGTCCGATGTACGCGAACTGATTCTTGATGGCGAGGGCCTTGTCAGGGCGGCAGTCTACCAAAACGCGCGTGGCGAAGCGGTCAAGCAGGAAGCGGACCTCTTTATCCTCGCCTGTGGGGCGGTAGAGACCGCGCGGCTGATGTTGCTATCGAAGTCAAGCATCTTTCCAAACGGTCTCGCGAATGGAAGCGATCTCGTCGGCCGCAATGTGACTTTTCACGAGTATTCTGCGGCTGTCGGCACCTATGACGACCCGGTCTACGCCTGGGCCGGTGGCGGCTATGTAAGCGCTTCGAGTTTTCAGCACTATGAGCATGATCCGTCGCGTGGCTTCGTTTCAGGGGGTCATATAGCGGTTGCGGGCGTTGGCATCCCGCTGCCCATCAACTGGCGCTTGCCCGGCAGGCCCACTTGGGGCGCCGAGGCGAAGAAGATTGATCGCGAGGAGTTCAACCACTCGCTCGCCGTCGCTATGGTGCTGCACGACATGCCCCAACACGACAATCGCATCGAACTTGATGATCAGGTAGTCGATGCCTGGGGACTGCCTGTTGTTCGAGTGACCCTGAAGCCCCACACGAACGACCTCAATCAGGGCCGCTATCTGATCGATCGCGGGGCCGAGATCCTGGAAGCGAGCGGCGCCCGCTCGATCACCAAGGTCTACGCCGACCGCGTCACCGGAAACTGCTCGCACCAGCACGGGACCGCCCGAATGGGGAACGACCCGGATACCAGCGTGCTCAACCGTTGGTGCCGAGCCCATGAGGTGAAAAACCTCTACGCGGTCGACGGCTCGCCCTTCCCGACAGCCACTGGCGCTAACCCAACGCTGACCATCATGGCCAATGCGTGGCGTGTCGCCGAGAAGATCGTCGCGCAGCGGAGTGCGTAACGTTCGTTAGGGGGTCGCCCGTCTAGCATCATCGAACGTCCCGATGGTTTTAGAGTAGCGCGTCTCGTTTTGCTATTTGCGGATCTGGTCCGAAAATGGGTTTGAGAAGCGCGGTTTGGCTGCGCCCGCTTCTGGTCCCGGCTTCAATTTTTGAAGGGCTGTGCGAAAGGCCCGGCCACAGAGGGCCCTGGACAGACGATGTTGGTTAGTGCCGCCTCATTGCACACTAGCGACGGTTCACCGAGACCGCGAGAATGATGATCGCGCCCTTGATGACTTCCTGGATGCTGGTCGAAAGTCCCATGACCAGAAGACCGAATCCGAGGATGCCGATGAAGATCGCGCCAACCACTGAACCGACGATCGAACCGTAGCCGCCGAATAGGCTCGTGCCGCCGATGATCACGGCGGCGATGACGTCGAGCTCAAGCCCCGCGCCCAGGCTTGGGTTCCCGGCCGTCGAGCGTGCGGCGAGCATCATGCCAGCGAGCGACGCCGTGACGCCCGAGATGATAAAGGCGGCGATCTTCGTCTGGTCCGTCCTGACCCCCGAGAACCGCGCCGCGATCGGATTGCCGCCGGTCGCGAAGACCCTTCGGCCGAACGGCATCTGGTGCAGCAAATAATATCCGAGCACGGTCAAAGCGAGCGTCCACCAGATCGGCGCCGTATGCCGAGGAACGCGCCGTTCCAGAATACGGCCGAGAACGTGTCGTCAAGAATTGGGACCGACCTCGTATCGGTGACCGTCAGCGCCAGGCCAGAGAAGATCGATAGCATGCCGAGAGTGACCAGGAACGACGGAATTCGGACCTTGGTGACCAGCAGGCCGGAGACCGCGCCGATGAGAGCGCCCATCGCGAGCACGATCAAAGGCGCGACGAAGGTTGGAACGTTGCTCTCGTAGAGCATCGCCACAATCATGCTGGCGAAGCTCGCCACGGAGCCCACCGAGAGATCGATCTCGCCGCAGACGATGACGAAGGTCATGCCGATCGCCATCACGGACACGATCGCGGTGATGCGCAAGACCGCGCTCGCCGTCGCGAGCGAGGCGAAATTGGGGGCGAAAACGATGAAGTAGAGGGTGATAAGGGCGAAGATGCCGTAAGTGATGTGATCCCGGGCGAAACTGGCGAAATTACTCCTGCCCATGAACCCGACGGGCGTGGTCATGCCGCTTGTTCCTCGTTGTGCAGTTCAGCCTGCCGGGCGGCGTCCGTCTGGAGAAGCGCGCGCAAGGAGGCTTCGTCGTCGATCCGTTCGAGACCGCGCGTGATGCGGCCCTCGGCCATCACCAGGATCCGGTCGCAAAGCTCGATCAGCTCTTCGAGCTCCGATGAGATCAAGAGAACCCCCACGCCTCCACCAGCCATCTGCTTGATGAGCTCACGCATGTCGCGCTTGGCGTTGATGTCGACGCCCGCCGTCGGTTCGTCAAGGATAAGCAATCTGGGATTTGTCGCGAGCCACTTTGCGAAGACCACTTTTTGCTGGTTGCCGCCCGAGAGCTCCTGCGCGACCTGGGACGGGCCGCGGCAGAGGAGGCTCAAGTCGCTGCGGTAGCGCGCGAAGAGGGAGGCGATCCGCTGCGTCGCCATCGGTCCAAAGCCGCGCCCATAGGAAAGCCCGGTGAGATTGGTCAGCGCGAAATTCTCCGAGAGCGACCGGATGGCGACGAGGCCCTCCAGTCTCCGGTCCTCCGGGACAAAGCCGATCTTGGCCGCGACCGCGCTCGAGACGCTGCCCGTCTGCACCGTCCGGCCCGCAACCGAGATTGCGCCGACGGCGTCGGGAATGAGGCCGAAAATCGCCTTGGCGAGCGTCGAGCGCCCGCTGCCGACCAGGCCCGCGAGGCCGATAATCTCGCCGGGCAAAATATCGAAGGCGATGTCGGAGAGCTTGCGCGCCGTCTTAAGCCCCGAGACGGAGAGAACAGGCGCGCCGGCTTTGGCCGCGGTGCGCCGCTGGACCGGAACCCTCTCGATGGGCGCCGATTTGCCCCGGCTCTCCGGCGACCGCGACATCAACGAAGCGATATGGGCGATCGAGGTTTCGCTCGGCAGGAGTGGCCCGATCAGGCGCCCGTCCTTGACGATCGAAATGCGGTCCGAGAGCCGCAGCACGTCCGCCATGCGATGGCTGATATAGACAATGCCGATGCCGGAGGCTTTGAGCTGATCGACCGTGGCGAACAACGTTTCTTCCTCGCGCACCGTCAAGGATGAGGTCGGCTCGTCCATGACGACGAGCTTGGCGCCGCGGGAGAGGGCCTTCAGGATCTCCACCATCTGGCGCTGGGCGAAGCCGAGATCGCCGACGCGCGCGGAGGCGCTGAGGCCAAAGCTGTAGCGATCGATGAGCGCCTGGGCGTCGGCAATGATGCGTTGCGTATCGACCCGCCATCCGAAGGCGCGCGGCTCGCGCAGGATAAAGAGGTTCTCCGCCACCGTGCGGTTCG
>CAVWBA010000004.1:0-230156 GCA_963753135.1 uncultured Alphaproteobacteria bacterium
AGGGCGCCTTCAGGCTTTCCATTAACCGCCGATGCGCGTCGGGTATCGGAACCGGGCGGTTCGTCGCGCGCTCGACATAGACATGGGTGTAGCCGCCGGCGGCGGCGGCCTCATTCGCCCCGGATTTGAACACGGCGAGGCGGTAGCGCACAGACGATCGGCCGAGGCGCTCGACCGCGAGGCCGACTTCCAGCTCCTCGGGATAGCTGAGGCTGGCGTAGAAACGACAATTGCTTTCAACGACCAGGCCGATGACCGGGCTCGAAGCCGGATCGAGCAACCCGGCCTCGATGAGGGTGGCGTTCACCGCAGAATCGAACAGCGCGTAATAGACGACATTGTTGAGGTGGCCGTAGGCGTCGTTGTCGCTCCAGCGCGTGGCCATGGCCACGAACCGGGCGAAAGCCGCCCGCACGGGCGGCCCCTCCCGGCCGGAGCCCTCGGTCATCGCGGCTCAGGCGCGGCTCATCCGCCCGGCCATGCTTCTGCCCGTGCCGACCAGCGCCACGGCGAGCAGGGTCTTGACGATCGTCGCGAGCACGAAAGGCGCGACGCCCGCGGCGAACGCCTTCTCCGGGCCGATGAACTGGGAGAGCCAGACGAAGCCAAAGGCGAATACGACGGCGTGGCCGAGGCTGAGCGAGAGGAGGAGCCTGATCCAGGAGCGATCCCACCGCCGGTCGGCGGCAAAGCCGATCATCGCCGCCGCGGCGAGGAATCCTACGAGAAATCCTCCGGTCGGCCCGGCCATGTAGAGAGGTCCGGCGACCGCGCCGGCGAAGACCGGCAGGCCCGCCAGACCCTCGATCAGGTAGAGCGCGACCGAGGCGGCTGCGAGCCTCGCGCCCAGCGTCGCGCCGATGAGGAGCACGACGAGCGTCTGCAGCGTCAGCGGCACCGGATAGAAGGGAACCTGGACCTTGGCGGAAAGGGCGAGCAGGAGCGATCCGCCGAGCGCGAGCGCGAGGCCCCGCGCAATCCGTTCCGCCGACGACGGGATGGCGGCTCGCGCCGTGGAAAGAGTCATGGGAATGTCCTGTAAGGTTTGGCGCGAAGCGGCGCTTCGCCACATTGCCTCAGCCCAGCTAACATGACAAGGCGGCGAGCCGCTTGCCGCGGACGGGACTTGAAAGAGCGCGCGATGGCCGATGATGAGAACGAGTCCGAGCTTCTCGCCTCGCCGCGAGAGCCGCCGCCGCGCGCTCTGACCCAAGTTTCGCCGCTGGTGCGCCGCCTGGTCGCGCCGAACCCCTCGCCCTTCACCTTCAATGGCACCTGCACCTATATCGTGGGCCAAGGGAAGGTCGCGATCGTCGATCCGGGGCCTGACGACGATTCGCATCTCTCGGCGTTGCTCGCGGCGGCCGATGGCGAGCGCGTCGACGCAATTCTCGTGACCCATACGCATCGCGATCACAGCACCGGCGTAGAGAAGCTTCGCGCGGCGACGGGCGCACGCGTGATCGGCGCCGCGCCGTTCACGCCCCGCGGCGACGGGTCGGCCGGCCTCAATTCCGCACATGACCGCGGCTATTCGCCAGACGCTACTCTCGCCGACGGCGAGCGCTGGTCAGGCGCCGGTTACACGATCGAGGCGGTCGCCACGCCCGGGCATTGCTCCAATCACCTGTGCTTCGCGCTTCTGGACGAAGGGGCGCTGTTTTCCGGCGACCATGTGATGGCTTGGTCGACGTCGGTCGTCGCGCCCCCGGACGGCTCGATGCGCGCCTACATGGACTCGCTGGACAAGGTGCGCGCGCGGCCCGAGACGATCTATTGGCCCGGTCACGGCGGCCCCGTCGTCGAACCGCAACGGTACGTGCGCGGACTGATCCATCACCGGCGCCAGCGCGAGGCCTCGATCCTCAACGCGCTCGCGGAGGGCCCGCAGACAATTCCGGCGCTCGTCGCCCGAATCTATGTCGGCCTGAACCCGTCCCTGACGCACGCCGCTGGCCTCTCGACCCTCGCCCATCTCGAGGATCTGAGCGAGCGCGGAAGGGTGGTCGCGGAGGCGGTGGGGGGCGAGCGGCGCTTCCGTCTCGTCTAGAATGTTACTTGTAGATATAGTTGATTAGCGGTGGGCCGCCTCGAGTGTCCGGTCGATCGGTTTGGAGTTTCTTGGCCCGTGGCCTTTTCGCTACGAAAACCCCCGCTCGGAGGTATTGGATTTCCTTGGATTTCCTTGGATTCTCTCGTCCGAATCGAGACTTATCAATGGGTTACACGGCTTTTGTCGCAAAGGATTTTTCGCGCGCGCTTTTCCCTGACGGGAGAGACGAGGGGGCGGGAAACGGCGGCCTTAGCATGTGGAAAGACAGGGCTGCTCATGGACCAAGCTTAGCTTAATTTCTGGTTTTCTGCAAATGATTGCTGCCCTCCGGAGGCTGTCTTTCTTATGAGGCGACCTGCACTAAAGGCCAGCGATGGGCGACGGCGCCTCAGTCTCGCGCTCCGGCCGCCGGCGGCAATTCGCTGACTGTCCCGCCCGGATGCGCCGAGGCCGGCTGTTTCCACTGCGGCGTGCATACGACATATTGGTCGGCAATCGCCTCGTGATCGCCCTCCTTCTCGCGCTGGAAATACAAATAACAAATGCTGAGCGCCCCGGTGCGATAATCGACGCGAAACACGCCCCCTTCCTGCTCGTGACGCGTTGCGATGAGCCCATAATCGCTGGGCTCCTGCTTGGTCGCGCCGTCGCCGCTGCGATAGCAGTTGGTGACGCCGAACGCGCCGGGGCCGACGTCGGACCGTCCCGGATTGTGCGCGAACTGGCAGGCGATGACGTCGCCGGTCAGTTTATCAAGGCGGTAGACCAGAGAGAGATTGATCTGCGGCGCGGCCAGAAACTCGAATTGGGCCGCCTCGGCGCAAGGCGCAAGCGCGCAGGCGGCGAGCGCCGCGATCCCGAATAGTGAAGTCTTCGCCAACATGCTGACCTCCGCGAGCGGCAAATCACGTGAGGTCAAGATGGGGCCGAGCGTCTTCACAAATCGTTAAGGCTAACGGCGAATGACCGTCACGCCGTCAGGATCTCTTTGCTGGCGACAGTCGAGTCGGCGTTGAGCCGATAGACGAGCGGAACGCCGGTCGCGAGCTCCATTGTCGGAATCGTCTCAGGCGTGAGCCGGTCGAGCACCATGACAAGCGCGCGCAGACTGTTGCCATGCGCCGCGACCAGGACGCGCTTGCCGCCAAGAACCGCGGGAAGGATGTTCTGGCAATAATAGGGAAGCGCGCGCGCCACCGTGTCTTTCAGACTTTCGCCCCCGGGCGGCTGGATGTCATAGCTGCGCCGCCATTTGTGGACCTGCTCCTCGCCCCATTTCTTGCGCGCATCGTCCTTGTTCAGTCCGACGAGATCGCCGTAATCGCGCTCGTTGAGGGCCTGATCCCGCTTCTCGGGCAGGCCCGTCTGCCCCATCTCGGCTAGGGCCAAATCGAGCGTGCGCTGGGCGCGGATCAGGGCCGAGGTGAAGGCGAGATCGAAGACAATCCCATGCGCCTTCATTCGGCGCCCGGCCGCCTTGGCCTCCTCAACTCCCGCAGGGCTCAAATCGACGTCGCGCCATCCGGTGAATAGGTTCTTGAGGTTCCATTCGCTCTGACCGTGGCGCAACAGGACGAGGAGACGATCGCCGGGCATGAGGGTTCGCCTTGTTTGGAGGATCAACCAAGGGCCTTACAAGCATGGCTCGCCGCTGGCGCCAACCCGAAAACCGAGAGGCCGATCATTCCGAGCAGGATTGTCGGCGGGCGCTCGGCGCGAGCGCGGGTTTCAAGGGAGCAAGGCGCGCCCGGGTGACTGCGCGAACCCCGACCGGGCGATGGACCTGTTTGATCGCCTCGACAATATGGACGCCGGCGAATGGCAATCCGAGCGCTCCTCCGACCCGCTCGATCGTCGTCGCGGACCGCATCATGAAAGGCCGTCGGACAGGCGGGGCATAAAGCGCCTCGCCCCAGAAGATCGGCGAGAAGTCCGCCCGCTGGAGCAAGTCGCGAAGCTGGGATTTCGAATAGGGCAGCCCTTGTCCATAAGGGGTAATGTCCGTACGCGCCCAGACGCCCCGGCGGGAGGGAACGATTGCAATCATTCGCCCCTCCGGCGCGGTGATGCGCCAGAGTTCCTCGAGCAGCGCGTCCGGCCGGTCGGCCGCCTCCAGCGCGTGAGCGAGCAACAGCCGGTCGATGCAGCCGTCAGGCAGCGGCAACATCTGCGCGTCGACGAGCGCCGCCGCGCAACGGCCGGCTTCCGGCCAAACCGCGGCGCCCTGCTCAGCGGGCATCAAGGCCAGGCATCGGCGAGCGCCGTCGCGGAACCGATCAAGATAGGGCGCGCCGTAACCCAAAGCGGCGACCGAGAGGCCGGCGCTCGTGTTCCAGCGCTCACGGATCACGCGCCCGATCAGCCTGCGGGCGACGCCGCCGAGGGGCGAGCCGTAGAAGCTCTGCAAGTTGAGGACGTCGAGAGGCATCGATATCGGCCGGACGGGCTCCATGACTTTGAACGAGCGCGGGACCTTTCGCAATGCGTCGGTGAGCCCAACGCGTGAAGGAGAAAGTGGTGGGGAGAGACAGGCGCCGGACGCGCGGTTATAAGGAAGCAAGCGGTCAGGCCGCGCGCCGGGCCTTAAGCGCCCCGCGGAGCGTCAAGCACCGAAAACTCAAAATCGCCGAGCTTTCGCCCATGACAATGAGCATTCATCAGTATCCTTGCCTTAAGGATAATTACGGCGCTCTCGTGCACGATTCGACGACCGGGGCGACCGCTTGCGTCGATGTCCCGGAAGCCGGACCCACGCTCGCGGCCTTGGCGGAGCGCGGCTGGGCCCTGACCGACATCCTGATTACCCATCATCACGCCGATCACATTCAAGGCGTTCCGGAGGTCAAGGCGAAATTCCCAAAAGCGAGGATATGGGGGCCAGCCAAAGACAAAGCGCGCATCGCGTTTCTCGATCATGAGCTGAAGGAAGGGGACACGGCCCGCATCGGGTCGCTTGGAGCGAAGGTCATCGAGACCCCCGGGCATACGCTCGGCCACATCGCCTATCATTTCGATGAGGACGATGTCGCCTTCTGCGGCGACACTTTGTTCTCCCTCGGTTGCGGCCGCGTGTTCGAGACGCCCCATGCGGTCATGTGGAGCTCGCTCATGAAGCTCGCCGCCCTTCCCGGCGAGACTCAGGTTTACTGCGGCCATGAATATACCGAGGCCAACGGCCGGTTCGCCGCGACCGTCGAACCCGGCAACCCGGTTTTGAAAGCTCGCATCGAGGAGGTCGCGAGGCTGCGGGCCGCGCGGCGGCCGACATTGCCGACAACCATCGCGGCCGAGCTTGCCGCCAATCCGTTTCTGCGGGTGGAGGAGCCGGCGATTCAGGCCGCAGTCGGGATGGCGGGGGCGGAGCCTGCTGCGGTGTTCGCGGAGCTGCGTACGCGCAAGGATCGGTTTTAGGGCGTCTCAGCCTTTTTGGCTAAAAACTCAAGGCGCTTTTGCATCTCGGACAATTGATCGCGCAATTGGCCGATGTCGTCCTCGGAATTCGCCTTCTTGGGCGCCGAGTCGGTCGCCGGCATCGCGCTGGCGAAGGGCGAGAACATCGCCAAAGCTTGATTGAACGCCGCGAAATTCTTCTTCGTCAATTCCTGCAAGGCGGCGAACGAGCCGGCGGAGAACGCCTCCGGGCCAAACATCCGGCTTGCGGCTTCGCGCATCGCCTGTTGCTCGCCAGAAAAGCGGTCGATCGAGAATTCCAGGTAGCTCGGCAGGATCGCCTGCATGCTGTCGCCGTAAAAGCGGATCAGTTGCCGCAGGAACGTCGTCGGCAGCAGCGATTGCCCCTCAATTCCCTCTTGCTCGAAAATGATCTGGGTGAGCACCGAACGGGTGATGTCGTCATTGGTTTTGGCGTCGTAAACGATGAAGTCTTCGCCGGCTTTCACCATTTTCGCCAAATCAGCCAGGGTCACATAGGCGCTGGAGGCGGTGTTATACAGGCGACGGTTGGCGTATTTCTTGATTGTAATCGGAGTGGAATTAGCCATGACGTTGATGCCCGTCCGAGTGCGGCGCCGAGTCGCAGGTCGACACAAGATAGGCATTTTTTTGCGCAGCCCAAGCCTTTTTTGCATTGCAGCGTACGCCAGCGGCGCAATGAAACCAAATAGGCGCCGATGTCGCGCAAGCGTCGAGCAACATGTCGACCGATGAGCCAAGGCCATTGGCGCGCGTTATGACGGTCGCATCATTCTGAGGTCATGAGAAGTTGCGTGTGAGCAACGCGAATGGCTCGGCTTGAAATTCCGGCCGCGCCTTCTATAACCGCGGCTCGGGATTAGTCGAATCATCGACTTAAGCAGGGATAATTTTGAATCTACGAGTCGTGTCCCTGGTTTTCGCTGGCGCGCTCTCGCTTATTGCCTGGGAAACGGCCTTGACCTTTGGCGTTGTCGCGCAGACCACTGCGGTGGCGATGGACGGAGGCGCCCCGGCCGCGCCTGGGACGCCAGCCTCCGTCCCTCTGCCTGCTTCCGAACAAGACCCCGCCGAACGGTCCGCAAGGGCAATCGAATGTGCGCAAAAGGCCGACGCTCAGGGTTTGCAGGGCAAAACGAGAAGACACTTCTTGCGCGAGTGCAAGCGCGGCTCATGAGCGGCGCGCCTGAGGCGACCGTGCTTGTCTAAGGCGCCGGCCGACGAACGGGTCGAAACGTTCCTCACCCCGCGAGACTGGTTGCGCTATGCGGTCGGTCGCTTTCTTTCTGCTGAGCTCGCCTTCGGCCATGGCGCGACGACGGCGCTCGATGAAGCCGCCTTTCTCATCCTTGAAGGGCTCCGGCTGCCGATCGATACGCTCGATCCGTTTCTCGACGCGCAACTCCTTCGTCACGAGCGCATGAGGCTCCTGGAGCTGATCGAGGCGCGCGCGACCACGCGCAAGCCCGCCGCCTACCTCGTCAACCGCGCCTACATCCAGGGCGTGCCGTTCTATGTCGATGAGCGGGTCATCGTCCCGCGCAGCCTGATTGGCGAATTGCTGATGACCGCTTTCGCCGAGGACAACGGGCTCGTCGGCGATCCGGAGACTATCGCCTCAGTGCATCGACCTTTGCACGGGCGGCGGTTCGCTGGCGATTTTAGCGGCGCGCGTCTTCCCCAATGCGCGGATCGAGGCGGTCGACATCTCGTCCGGCGCGCTGGAAGTGGCCGCGCGCAACATCGACGAGCACGGCCTTCAGGATCGCATCACGCTGAAGCAAGGCGATCTGTTCGCCCCGGTCAAAGGGGCGCGCTTCGACCTGATCCTGACGAACCCGCCTTACGTCGATGCGGCGGCCGTCGCGCGCTTTCCGCCCGAATATGCGGCTGAGCCGATGGTCGCCCATGCCGGCGGGACGGACGGGCTCGACATCGTGCGCCGGATCCTGAGCGAAGCGCCCAAGCGCCTGACTGCGGGCGGAACGCTCGTCTGCGAGGTGGGCGGCGCGCGCCTTGAGCTTGAGCACGAATTCCCGCATCTGCCGTTCGTATGGCTCGACACCGAGGACATATCGGGCGAGGTGTTCCTTTTGCGGGCAAGCGATTTCGGCGCGGCGAAGCCGGGCCCGAGACGCCGGCGGTAGGGTCGCCGGCCGTCGCTCCCCGCTCATCCAGAGATCGGGTAGACTGATCCTTAAATCCGCCGCCGATTCGCCGAGGCGAGGCATGCAAGCCCAGGAAACGCCCAAAAGCGGAGTCGCAACACGGCTTGTCGCCGCCATCAGAACCTTCGCGCGGTCCAAGGTCGGATGGAGAGCGAAACTGATATTCGCCGCGATCGTCGTCCTCCTCATCGGGGCGAACGGCCTCAATGTCGCGAATAGCTACGTCAACAGGAACCTGATGTCCGCAATCGCCGAGCGGCGCTTCGGCGACTTCGTCCGGCAGGCGCAGTTCACGATCGCAGTCTTCGCGGCGTCTACAATCGTCGCAGTTCTGGCGCGCTTCGCCGAGGAGCGGCTGGGGCTTCTGTGGCGCGAGTTCATGACCGAGCGCGCCGTCGCCACCTATATGACGAACGGAACTTACCATCGCCTCGCGATATCGGACGAGCTCGCAAACCCGGATCAGCGGATCGCCGAAGACGTGCGCGCGTTTACCGCGACCACGCTTTCCTTCGCGCTCATGGCGATGAACAGCGCCTTCACGATCCTCGCCTTTTCCGGCGTCCTTTGGTCAGTCAGCCCGCTGCTCTACGCGATCTCCGTCGCTTATGCCGCGCTCGGCTCGTACCTGACGATCAGGCTCGCCCGGCCGCTCGTTAAGCTCAACAGCGACCAGCTTGACCATGAGGCGAGCTTCCGCTCTGCTCTCATTCATGTTCGCGACAATTCCGAGGCTATTATGCTTGGAGGTGAAGGTGAGCAGGAGGCCGCCCGGATTGGGGAGCGGCTCGATCGGCTGGCTGAGAATTTCCGGAGCATCACTTCCGTCAACCGCAATGTCGGGTTCTTCTCGACCGGATACAATTGGCTGATTCAGCTCATTCCGATTCTGATCATCGCGCCTGCCTTCATGCGTGGCGAGATCGAGTTCGGCGTGATCACCCAATCCGCGATGGTGTTCACGACCCTCGTCGCCGCGTTCTCACTGGTTGTCACGCAGTTTCAGTCGCTGTCGACCTATGCCGCGGTCGTTTCGCGGCTGGGTTCTCTGCTTGACGCGTTCGAGGGCGACGCCTCCGCTTCGCCTTCGGGATCGGCGTAGTCGAGCCCAAGGATGCTCGAACGCCTATTCCGCCGCCTCGCGCATCGCTACGCGCATGGCGGCGCGCAGATCGTCAATCGGAGCCAATCGGCCCTCGCGCTCGACATGCCAGAAGGTCCACCCGTTGCAGGCGGGCAGCCCCTGCACCAGTGCGCCGATCTTGTGGATCGATCCGACAGCAGGGCCAGCGGCGAGCGCGCCATCGGCTCGCACCAGAGCGCTATGGCGCCGCGCCGCGTCGACCAATCGTTCGCCTGGGCGCGCAAGGCCAGCTTCGACGACGCTTGAGAAAGCCACGCGAGGCTCGCTGCGGCGCGTCGGCGCGACCGCAAGCGCCGCTTCGGGCAACGGCTCGACCGCGTCGATCCGCTTGCGCGCAGCTTCGGCATAGACCGGGTCCCGCTCGATGCCGATGAACGACCGGCCAAGCCGCCGCGCAGCGACGCCGGTGGTGCCGGAGCCAAAAAACGGATCGAGCACCAGATCGCCCGGGTTGGAAGCCGCCAGCAACACCCGCGCGAGCAGCGCTTCGGGCTTTTGCGTCGGGTGGGCCTTTCGCCCGCTCTCGTCCTTCAGCCGCTCCGACCCGGTGCAGATGGGCAGAAACCAATCGGAACGGACCTGCACGTCCTCGTTGCCGGCCTTCAAGGCCTCGTAATTGAACGTATAGGCCTTGGCCTCGGGCCCACGCGCGGCCCAGATCATGGTCTCGTGGGCGTTGGTGAAGCGGCGGCCGCGGAAGTTCGGCATCGGGTTGGCTTTGCGCCAGACGATGTCGTTCAGGATCCAGAAGCCGAGATCCTGTAAGATCGCGCCGACGCGGAAGATGTTGTGATAGGAGCCGATCACCACGATCGTCGCGGCAGGCTTCATCAGCCGGCGGACGGCCATCAGCCACTCGCGCGTGAACCCGTCATATTCGGCGAAATCGGCGAACTTGTCCCAGGAATCGTCCACCCCGTCGACCAGGCTCTGGTCGGGACGCGACAGCGCGCCTTCGAGCTGCAGGTTATAGGGAGGGTCGGCGAAGACGAGATCAATCGAGGCTGGAGGAAGCCTCATCATTTCCCCGACGCAGTCGCCGACGAGGATCGCGTCGCGAGGAGCGGAAGTCCCCTCGCCGAGCGCCTTTGGCACTGCGGCCGGGCGTTTCGCCTCGCCGGTCCCAGTACGCGAAACCTGAATCTGGGCGGGGAGGCGGAACGCTCCGGCACGCGCGATACGCATCAACGCAACCACTCGACGCATGAGCCAGATCGTTCGAACCGGCGCGTCGTTTATGCTCGGTTTAAAGTAAAGGTCCGGTTATGCCCCCGGCCATGCCGCTGTGTCGTTTTCGTACGGCTTAAGTCGTTCTAAAGGATATTAGACTTCAACCCTTTTGAAACCTTTTTCGGTCGCGGATCATTGTTCTTCCGGCGCAAGTCGAAATGAGCGCCGGTGATAAGGGCATGGGCCCGCCGAGGCCAAAGCTCGACGGTGCCCGGCGGTCGCATAGCCGACATGCTCGGCGAAGCCATATTGCGGGTATTCAAGCCCAAGATTGCGCATGAGCGCATCCCGCATCGTCTTGGCGACAATCGAAGCGGCGGCGATTGACATCGAGAGAGCGTCCCCGTCGATGATCGGGCGCGCCGGGCAGATGAGGCCGTCGGGCAGATCGCGGCCGTCGATCAGCGCGAAGTGCGGGCGCACGCTTAACGCCGCTAAAGCCCGCGCCATGGCGCGAAGCGCCGCGCCGCGAATGTTGAAGAGGTCGATTTCCTCGACGCTGGCGAAGACGACGGAGACGCTCAGCGCCTTCACGAAGATGATCTCGCACAGCGATTCGCGCGCGGGCGCCTGGAGCACCTTCGAATCGTTGAGCCCTTCTGGCAGATCATTGGGATCGAGAATGACGGCGGCCACGCCGACCGGTCCGGCGAGGGGCCCGCGCCCGACTTCATCGACGCCGGCGACCCATCGATGGCCGTTTGCGAAGGCCTCGCGCTCGAAATCAAAATGGGGCGTGAGGACGGTGGGACGCGGTGGCGGAGCGGCCTTTTTCTTTACGGTCTTCACGCCGTTCGCCACGAATCATGCTCTCCGCTCGTCCGAAGTTATCGCAGCGACGACGGGCGCGCCAAGGTCGAACCGCGAAACGCCGGTGGAAATCGAGGCGGCGCGCGGGCCGCGTGCGCGACAGGAGACTTGCACGCGCGAAAATGCGCCGGCCCTCGAAATCAGATATATCCGACTCATCATGACCATCGGCGCGATTCGCATTCTCGGCGTCGATCCCGGCCTGCGGGCGACCGGCTGGGGGGTGATCGAGGCCGCTGGTTCGCGGCTCAGCTTCGTCGGCTGCGGCTCGATCGAGACTGACGCTACGACTTCGCTTGCCGAGCGGTTGGCGGGGATCCATCGCTTGCTGATTGGGCTCGTCGAACGCGAGGGGCCGCATGAGGCGGCGATCGAGGAGACCTTCATCAACCGCGATCCGCAATCGGCGCTGAAACTCGGGCAGGCGCGGGGCGTCGCGCTCGCGACATTGGCTCTGACCGGCCTGCCGGTCGCGGAATACGCCGCCAATCTCATCAAGAAGACGGTGGTCGGCGTCGGTCACGCGGAAAAACGGCAGGTGGCGATGATGGTGAGGATGCTGTTGCCGGCCTCGACCGCGACGACCTCGGACGCAGCCGACGCGCTCGCCGTCGCCATTTGCCACGCCCAGCATCGCGCGGCGCGCGCGAGGGGCGCGGCATGATCGGCAAGCTCAAGGGCGTAATCGACAGCGTCGACGAGGAGGCGTTGATCCTCGACGTCAACGGCGTCGGCTATCTCGTTTCCGCCTCGGCCCGCACCCTGCGGGCGCTGCCCGGCGTCGGCAATGAGGCGGAGCTGCTCATCGAGACGCACGTGCGCGAAGACGCGATCAAGCTTTACGGCTTCCTCACGGCCGGCGAGCGCGACTGGTTTCGCCTACTGCAAAGCGTGCAGGGTGTCGGCGCCAAGGTCGCGCTCGGGATTCTCGGCGCCCTCTCGGCAGAAGC
Organism: uncultured Alphaproteobacteria bacterium; assembly: GCA_963753135.1. GTDB lineage: Bacteria > Pseudomonadota > Alphaproteobacteria > Rhizobiales > Beijerinckiaceae > Roseiarcus. The sequence goes on from CAVWBA010000004.1 coordinate 11,788, forward strand.
CTTGAGCGCGGCAGTCGCGCGGCAGGACAGGGCGATGATGGCGCGCGCGCCAGGGGTCGGCCCCAAGCTTGCCGCTCGCCTCGTGCTCGAACTCAAGGACAAGGCGCCGGCTTTTGCGATCGCCGATTTCGCACACGCGGAATCGGGTCTCGAGCGTGCGCCCAGGCTCGCCAAGGCGGCCGAGGACGCCGTCCTCGCCCTCGTCAGCCTCGGCTACCCCCAGCCCCAGGCCGCAGCCGCCGTGGCGAGGATTTCCGCTCAGCTTGGGCCGGCGGCCGAGACCGCCACGCTCATCCGCGCGGGCTTGAAGGAACTGGCGCAGTGAGCGGCTTTACGATATGCCGATCGATGGGTAAAGGGTAAGAAAAGATGCTCGCTACATCGAAGATTTCCCCGAAATATCAGATCTCGATTCCCAAGGCTGTTCGTGAACGATTAGATTGGCGTCCCGGCCAAAGGATCGCGTTCATTGAAAAGGGCAAAGGCGTGCTCATGATCGCGGTGCCCAATCGAGAGGATCTCGTCGGGATAGCTCGCGGAGCCAACATCGACAATTACCGCGACCGCAATGATCGATATTGATGCGCGTCGTAGACACTTCGGCCTGGCTCGAATGGCTCAGCGATAGCGCGCTTGGCCGCACGGTCGGCCTGGAGCTTCCGCAGGCGGAAGCTTGGATCGTGCCGACGATCGTTCAATATGAGCTGGCGCGTTGCCTTTCCCGTGAGGTCTCCGAAGACGCGGCCGACGAGACGATCGCCTTTTCTACGCGATGCGTCGTGGCGACCTTGACCATCGAACTTGCGATCCAAGCGGCCGAAATCGCCAAAGACGGCGGACTCGCGATGGCCGATGCGATTATTTACGCCACCGCGGTCGCCGCAGACGCCGATCTCCTCACCTGCGACGCCCATTTCGCCGAATTGCCGCGCGTCGTCTATGTGGCGAAGGGGGCGCAGTGAGCGGGCGTCCCTTCTTTGTCCCGATGATTGGCATCGTGCTCTTGTTCGCAGCGCTGGGTCCGGCGATCGGCGGAGCGCTGTTCATTCCCCTTTCCATCGTTTTCAAAACGCCGACCGATCTCGAGGCGATCGGCCTCATGGTTTTGATCAGCACGTTTTTTGGCCACGCCATTGGGCTGATCGCCGCCTACGTCGTCGGCATCGGTCCAGCCGCGGCTACCGGATTTCTTTATGCGCTGTGGGACGCCGTTGCGCCGGAGCGGGCGCCCCGCGCGCTCGTCGCCGCTCTCATCGGCGGGCTCATCGTCTATGGCCTCCTCTTGCGCCTCAACCCGGTCTGGGCGTCGTTCGAGATGACGGTCAGGACCAACGTGAGCGGAGAGGCCGTCGACTGGGCCTTTCCGGGCCGGGTCGCCGTCACGCTTGGCCATGCTTTTGTCGCTTGCGCCGCCATCGCGGGTCTTGTCTGCGCATTCGTCGCAAACCTCATCGGACTAACCATGCGGCAGGAATTGACCTTGGCGGATCGCCTTCATCCCCCGGGCGAAGGCGGCTGAGGTGGCCGAAGCACCCCGCCGGCTCGTCTCAGCCGAGAAACGTCCGGAGGACGAGACGGCGGTTCGCCCGCAGTTCCTGGCCGATTTCGCTGGCCAGGAAGCGGCGCGCAAGAATCTTGGCGTCTTCATCCAATCCGCCAGATCGCGCGGCGAGGCGCTCGATCACGTGCTGTTCGTCGGTCCGCCTGGCCTCGGCAAGACGACGCTCGCGCAGATCGTCGCGCGCGAGCTCGGCGTCAATTTCCATTCGACCTCAGGCCCGGTCATAGGCAAGGCGGGCGACCTCGCGGCCCAACTCACCAATCTCGAGCCGCGGGATGTGCTGTTCATCGACGAGATTCACCGCCTCAATCCGGCGGTCGAAGAGATTCTCTATCCGGCGATGGAGGATTTCCAGCTCGACCTCATCATCGGCGCGGGGCCCGCGGCCCGCTCGGTGAAGATCGACCTCGCCCAGTTCACCCTGATTGGCGCGACGACGCGGGCCGGGCTCATCACCACGCCGTTGCGCGATCGTTTCGGCATTCCGATCCGGCTCAATTTTTACACGACCGAGGAGCTGCAGGGCATCGTTGCGCGCGGCGCCAGAGTGATCGGCCTGGCGCTAGCCGATGACGGCGCGAACGAAATCGCCAAGCGCTCGCGCGGCACGCCTCGCATCGCCGGGCGCCTGCTCAGGCGCGTGCGCGATTTCGCCGTGGTCGAAGGCGCAAAAAGCGTGACGCGGGCGCTCGCCGACAGCGCGCTTAAGTTGCTCGACGTCGACGCGATCGGGCTCGACGAGATGGATCGGCGCTATCTCGATGTCATCGCGGTCAAGTTCGGCGGAGGACCGGTTGGCGTTGAAACCATCGCCGCCGCGCTCTCCGAGCCGCGCGACGCGATCGAGGACATCATCGAGCCCTACCTCATCCAGCTCGGTTTCGTGCAGCGCACGCCGCGCGGGCGCCTCTTGACGTCGCACGCATTCCGCCACCTCGGCCTCGCCGAGCCACGGCGCGAGGGGCCGCAGCCGACCCTGTTCGAGGAGGAGTAAGCCTTGAAGCCGCGCACGGTCTCTCACATCGTCAGCTTCCTCGAGGCGCTCGCCTCAGAGCGCGGCGCGAGCGTGAATACGATCGAGGCCTATCGACGGGATCTCGCCGACTACGAGGCCCATCTGAAAGCCAGGGGGGTGGACGCGCTGAAGGCGGACACAAACCATGTGCGCGAGTTTCTTTCCGCGCGTGGCGCGCAGAAGCTGAGCGCTGCATCGCTGGCGCGCCGTCTGTCGGCGATCCGCCAGTTTCACAAGTTCCTTTACGCCGAAGGCTGGCGGCGCGATGACCCTACGCTGGCGGTCGAGGGCCCGCGCCGATCGCGCCCGCTGCCGAAGCTCTTGAGCATGGCCGAGGTCGAGCGCCTGATCGCGACCGCGCGCGAAGGCCTCGAGATCGCAGAGCGCCCGCTGCGCGAGCGCCTGGACGCGGCGCGCAGCGCTTGTCTCATCGAGCTCATTTATGGGTCGGGCTTGCGCGTGTCGGAAGCCTTGAGCCTCAAGACGTCAATCGCAACGGCCAAGGCTCCGCTCATCGCGGTGCGCGGCAAGGGCGACAAGGAGCGCCTGGCGCCGCTGTCGGGTCCCGCTCGCGAGGCGATCCGCGCGTTTCGGGCCCTGCTCGATCAAGTCTCGCCGGGCGTGGCGACGAGCCCCTGGCTCTTTCCCGCCGCGAGCGCGAGCGGCCATATGACGCGCCAGGCCTTCGCGCGCGATCTCAAGCGCATCGCCGCGGCGGCCGGTATTGCATCCACGCGCGTGAGCCCGCACGTGCTTCGCCACGCCTTCGCCAGTCACCTGTTGCAGAACGGGGCGGACCTGCGCGTCGTTCAGGATCTCCTCGGCCATGCCGATATCGCGACGACGCAGATCTATACCCATGTGCTCGACGAGCGCGCCAAGGCGATGGTGCGCGATCTGCATCCCATGAACGACAACGGCGAAAGTGGATGACGGCCAAGCGCCAGCCTTGGCGCGCGACGCCGGGGGGCGTCGTCGTCTCATGCCGTCTGACCCCGAAGGGCGGCCGCGACACGATCGACGGCGTGGCTGAGCTTGCCGACGGGTCGTCCGTGCTCACGGCGCGCGTGCGCAAAGCTCCGCAGGACGGTGAAGCCAATCGCGCCTTGTGCGCGCTGTTGGCGGAGCGGCTGGGCGCGCCAAGCTCGAGCGCGCGGATCGTCGCCGGCTCGAAGAGCCGCCTGAAGCAGGTCGCGGTTTCGGGCGATCCGGCGGCCCTCGCGGCTAGGCTGGAAGCGCTGTCGGCGAACGGTAAATGAGAGAGGCTGCCGCGCGACGGACGCCATTGCGCGAAAAGCGAAAAAGGGCTTCGATGGCGCAAAGCTCGTGATCGCGAGCACCTCGCTTCAGGAGAAGATGCCATGAAAGCGCTCACCTTCGCCGGCGTCGCGCTGGCCGCGTTATTAGCGGGCGTGAGCTTCGCTTCGGCAAAGACCCTGGTCTATTGCTCGGAAGGCAGTCCGGAGAATTTCACGCCCGCGATCAACACCACCGGCACCAGCTTCGACGCCGCGCGTCCCGTCTACAATCGCCTGACTGAATTCAAGCGCGGCACGACCGACGTTGTCCCCGGCCTCGCCGAAAGCTGGGAGGTCACCGACGGCGGCAAGACGATCACCTTTCACTTACGCAAGGGCGTCAAGTTCCATTCGTTGAAGGACTTCAAGCCGACGCGCGACTTCAACGCCGACGACGTCCTGTTCTCGTTCGACCGGCAGTGGAAGCCGGATAACCCGTATTACAAGGTCTCCGGCGGCAAGTATGACTATTTCAACGACATGGACATGCCGAAGCTGCTCGATTCGGTCACCAAGACCGACGACGACACCGTCGTCATGAAGCTGAAGGAGCCGAATGTCGCCATCCTCGCCAACTTGGCGATGGATTTCATGGCGATCGGGTCGAAGGAATACGCCGACTTCCTGCTGAAGAAAGGGACGCCCGAGCAGTTCGATCAGGCGCCGGTCGGCACCGGCCCGTTCTCGTTCGTCTCCTATCAGAAGGATTCCGTCATCCGCTACAAGGCGAACAAGGACTATTACGGCGAGAAGCCGCTCGTCGACGACCTCGTCTTCGCCATCACGCCTGACCCCACGGCGCGCTACGCCAAGCTGAAAGCCGGCGAGTGCCATGTCAACGCCTATCCCCGGCCGGCCGACCTCGCGGAGATGGAGAAGGATCCGACGCTCAAGGTGATCAGCATGCCGGGTCTCAACGTCGCCTATTGGGCCTTCAACGTCACCAAGCCGCCGCTCGACAAGAAGGAGGTGCGACAGGCGCTCGCGATGGCGATCGATCGCGACGCGATCATCAAGGACGTCTATCTCGGCGCGGGATCGAAGGCGACGACGCTGATCCCGCCCACGATGTGGTCCTTCAACGACAAGATTCCGGACGTGCCCTATGATCCGGAGAAAGCCAAGGCGATGCTCGCCGCGGCCGGGGTCAAGACGCCGCTCGACATCGATCTCTGGTACATGCCGGTGTCGCGGCCGTATAATCCCAACGGCAAGCGCATCGGCGAGATGATGCAGGCCGATCTCGCCAAGATCGGCGTCAACGCCAAGCTCGTCACCTATGAATGGGGCGAGTACCGCAAGCGCCTCGCCGCTGGCGAGGAGACCACCGGCCAGTACGGATGGACCGGGGATAATGGGGACCCGGACAATTTCTTCTTCCTGAGAGGCTGCCCCGGAGGCAAGCCTGGCGACAGCAATCCCACGAAATGGTGCAACGCCGAATTCGACGAACTGCTGGCGAAGGCGCGCACCCTGACGAACCAAGCCGATCGGGCGAAGCTCTATTCGCGCATGCAGGAGATCGAGCACGACGAAGCCCCGGAGCTTCTGCTCGCGCATTCCATCGTGTTCGAGGCCATGCGCTCGAATGTGACCGGCTATAAGCAGAGCCCGCTCGGGACACACGCGTTCGAAGGCGTCGACCTCAAGTAAGGCCGGGCCGGGCTCCGCCAGCCATTTGCGGCGGAACCCGTTGGTTTCGAACCTGCCATGCTCAGCTACTTCCTTCGCCGCATCGCGCTGACCATCCCGACTTTTCTCGCGTTGATGTTCCTGACCTTCGTGGCGATCCGTCTTGTGCCGGGCGATCCGGTGGAGGTGAGGACCGGCGAGCATGGCATGTCGCCCGAGCGGCTCGCCTACTTCCGCCATGAGCTCGGCCTCGACCAGCCGGTGTGGAAGCAGTTTCTCGATTATGTCTGGAAGCTCCTGCACGGCGACTTCGGCGTGTCGCTTTCAACGCAACAAAGCGTGCTCAAGGAATTCCTGACCCTGTTTCCCGCGACGCTCGAACTATCCTTCTTCGCCATGCTGTTTGCGATCGGAATCGGCGTGCCAGCGGGCGCGATCGCCGCGGTCAAGCGCGGCAGTTTCTTCGACCAGGCGCTGATGACGATTTCGCTGTTCGGCTATTCGATGCCGATCTTCTGGTGGGGCTTGCTGCTCATCATGTTCGTCTCGGTCAACCTCGGCGTCACTGCCAGTGTCGGGCCGCATCGATCTTATCAATTATTATTCGACCAGCCGACCGGATTCATGATCATCGACGCTCTTCTGTCCGATCAGCCGGGCGCTTTCCTCGACGCCGTGCGTCATCTCATCCTGCCGTCGATCGTGCTCGGCACCGTGCCGCTTGCCGTCATCGCGCGCATGACCCGCTCCTCGATGCTCGAAGTGCTGAGCGAGGATTACGTGCGCACCGCGCGCGCCAAGGGGTTGTCCCCGGCCCGGGTCATCGGCGTTCACGCTTTGCGCAATGCGCTCTTGCCAGTGGTGACGGTGATCGGCCTCTCGATTTCGAGTTTGATGGCCGGCGCGGTGCTGACGGAGACGATCTTCTCCTGGCCGGGGGTCGGCCATTGGCTCATCAATTCCATCGGCCGCCGCGACTATCCGGCGCTGCAGGGCGGCGTCCTGCTCATCTCCGCTGTCGTCGTCTTGGTCAATCTAATCGTCGATTTGGTCTATGGCGTCATCGATCCCAGGATACGCCATGCCCGCTGACGCCGTCGCGCTGACAACGCCAGTCGGCGACGACGCGGCGGCCGTCCTCGGGGAGCCTTCGCCGCTCAGGTCGTTCTGGGCCGCGTTCCGGGAAAACAAAGGCGCGGTCATCGGTCTCGCCGTCTTTGGCGTCATTGTTCTCCTGGCGCTGACGGCGAATGTCGTCGCGCCCCACTCGCCGATCGCGCAATTCCGTGACGCGGTGCGCGCGCCGCCGGTCTGGCACGCGGGCGGCTCATGGCGCTTCCCGCTGGGGACCGACGGAGACGGTCACGACATGCTGTCGCGCCTCATCTTCGGGGCGCGCGTGTCGCTGTTCATCGGCCTTTCCGTGATGTGCGTGTCATTCATTGTCGGCGTGGCGCTCGGACTCGCGGCGGCGATGGCCGGCCCAGTCGTCGATGTCGCCATTACGCGCTTCATGGATTTGATCATGGCGGTGCCGAGCCTGGTGCTCGCCGTGCTCGTCGTCGCCGTTCTGGGGCCGAGCCTCGCCAACACCATCATCGCGGTGACGATCGTCTATCTGCCTGCTTATGTGCGCCTGGCGCGCGCGTCCGCGCTGGGCGAACTCGGCAAGGACTACGTGACGGCCGCCCGCGTGATCGGCGTCGGGCCGCTCAGGCTGGCTGCTTCGACCGTGCTGCCGAACTGCCTCGCCCCTCTCATCGTGCAGGCGGCGCTTGGCGTGTCGAGCGCCATTCTCGAGGCGGCGGCGCTCGGCTTCCTCGGCCTTGGCGCGCAGCCGCCAACTCCGGAATGGGGCGCGATGCTGGCCAACTCGCGCGAATTCATTCAGTCCAATCCTTGGATCGTCGCTTTCCCCGGCTTGGCCATCCTCATCACGGTCGTCGCCATCAATCTCATGGGCGACGGCCTGCGCGATGCGCTCGATCCGAAGATGCGGAGAGGCTGATGGCGCCGCCTCTTCTCGAAATCCGCAACCTCTCCGTCTCGTTCGCCACTCGCCATGGCCCCTTCACCGCGGTCGACGGGTTCGACCTCACGCTCGAGCGCAATGAAGTGCTGGCGATCGTGGGCGAATCGGGCTCCGGCAAGTCGGTGGCGATGCTGGCGGCGATGGGCCTGTTGCCTCCGACCGCGACCGTGTCCGCCGACCGCATGGCCTTCGACGGCGCCGACCTCTTGTCGATGAGTGCGGACCAGCGGCGAGGATCGCCGGCAAGGACATGGCGATGATCTTCCAGGAGCCGATGTCGTCGCTCAATCCCTGCTTCACCGTCGGCTTTCAGATCGGCGAAACGCTTAAAGCCCACCTCAACCTCAAACGAGCCGAGCGCGAGAGGCGCATCGTCGAGCTTCTCGCCGAGGTCGGCATTCCCGATCCCGAACGCCGCGCGCCACGCCTATCCCCATCAGCTCTCGGGGGGCATGAGCCAGCGCGTCATGATCGCGATGGCGCTCGCCTGCCGGCCCAAGCTCCTGATCGCCGACGAGCCGACCACCGCGCTCGACGTCACCATCCAGGCGCAAATCCTCGATCTTCTGATGCGGGAGCGCCGCGACAACGGAATGGGGCTCGTGCTCATCACCCACGACATGGGGGTAGTCGCCGAAACCGCTGACCGGGTCATCGTCCAATACGCCGGCCAGGAGATGGAGACGAACCGCACGCGCGAACTCTTCGCCGATCCGCATCATCCCTATACCGCCGCGCTTCTGGCGGCGTTGCCTGAGCGAGCGAACGGCCGGCGCTTGCCGGCCATTCCGGGCGTCGTGCCCGGGCCATTCGACCGCCCGCGTGGCTGCGTCTTCTCGCCGCGCTGCGCCTTTGTCTTCGACGCCTGCCATGGTTCCGAGCCGCCGCCAGCCGCGGCCTCGCTTGGCCGCGCGCGGTGTCTCACGCCATTGGTCGCCGGGATTCCGAGCGTGCTTGAGCTGGAAGGATCAGGGCCATGACCGCCATCCTGGAAGCCAGGGGCCTGACGCGGGATTATTCCGTGTCGCGCGGCGCGTTCCGCCCACGCGCGACGGTCAAAGCGCTTAACGGTGTTTCCTTCGCGCTTCATGCCGGGCGCACGCTGGCGGTGGTGGGCAAATCCGGCTCGGGCAAATCGACGCTGGCGCGGCTCCTGGCTTTGATCGAAAATCCGACCGCCGGCTCGCTTCTGATCGACGGCGAAGACGTCGCTAATGCAAGCGCGGCCGAGAAGGGCGCGCCTCAGGCGGGAAATCCAGATCGTCTTCCAGAACCCCTATGGCTCGCTCAATCCGCGCCAGACGATCGGCAAGGCGCTCGAGGAGCCGCTGCTCGTCAACACGAGCCTCGGCGCAGCAGACCGCAAGGCCGAGGCTCTGTCGATCATGGCCAAGGTCGGCTTAAGGCCCGAATACTTATCATCGCTATCCGCATATGTTCTCCGGCGGCCAGCGCCAGCGCATCGCGATCGCGCGCGCTCTCATGCTGAAGCCGAAGATCCTGGTGCTCGACGAGCCGGTGTCGGCGCTGGACGTTTCGATCCGCGCGCAGGCGCTCAATCTGCTCGCCAGCTTGCAGGAGGAATTCGCTCTCGCCTATGTGTTCGTCTCGCACGATCTTTCGGTCGTGCGCCATATCGCCGACGAGGTGATGGTGATCTATCTCGGCAAAACGGTCGAGCTCGGCGAGCGGGCGGCAATCTTCGATTTCCCCGCAGCATCCTTACACGCAGGCGCTCCTGTCCGCGACGCCGGTCGCCGACCCGACCGCCAGGCGCCAGCGCATCCTGCTTTCCGGGGAGCCGCCGTCGCCATTCGCGCCGCCGCCGGGATGTCCGTTCAATCCGCGCTGCCGGCTTGCCTTCGATCGCTGCCGCGTCGAGGAACCGCCGCTCGAGGTGAAGCAGGCGCGCGACGTCGCCTGCTGGGCTGTCGCGCCATGAGCGAGGAGACTTACGATTTTATCGTGGTTGGCGCCGGCTCGGCAGGCTGCGTGCTCGCCAATCGGTTGAGCCGCGATCCCAAGAACCACGTTCTCGTCATCGAAGCTGGCGGGCGCGACAATTGGATCTGGTTCCATATTCCCGTCGGCTACCTCTACGCGATCGGCAATCCGCGCGCGGACTGGATGTTCAGAACCGCGCCCGAGCCGAACCTGGGCGGCCGCTCGATCGCCTATCCGCGCGGCCGGGTGGTGGGCGGATGCTCCGCCATCAACGCCATGATCTATATGCGCGGCCAGGCGGCCGACTATGACGGGTGGCGCCAGCTCGGTCTTGCCGGCTGGGGCTGGGACGACGTGCTGCCCTATTTCCTCCGCCAGGAGGACCATCATGGGGGCTTGGCCGAGCTGCATGGGGCGGGCGGCGAATGGCGGGTCGAGCGCCCGCGCGTGTCCTGGCCGATCCTCGACGCGGTGCGGGAGGCTGGGGTCGAAATCGGCATTCCGAAGATCGACGACTTCAATCACGGCGACAATGAAGGCTCGGCCTATTTCGAGGTCAACCAGCGCCGCGGGCGGCGTTGGAGCGCAGCGACAGCGTTTTTGAAGCCGATCCTCAAGCGGCCGAACCTGCGGCTCGAGACAGGCGCGCATGTCGAGCGCATCCTGTTCGAGGGTCGCCGCGCCATCGGCCTGCGCTATAGCCAGTACGGCGTCACCCACGAGGCTCGGGCGAGGGGCGAAGTCGTTCTTGCGGCCGGCGCGATCGGCTCGCCGCAGCTTTTGGAAGTCTCAGGCGTTGGCGCGCCGGATCGCCTCCAGGGAATCGGCATCCCCGTTCTTCATGCGCTGCCAGGGGTCGGCGAACATCTGCAGGACCATCTGCAGCTGAGAGCGATCTTCGGCGTTACGGGCGCGCGCACGCTAAATGCCGATTATCAGTCGCTTCTGCGGCGGGGCATGATGGGGCTCGACTATGGTCTCCGGCGGCGCGGGCCTTTAACCATGGCGCCGTCGCAGCTTGGCCTGTTCACCAAGTCCTCGCCCGACTACGCCACCGCCAATATCGAATTCCATGTCCAGCCGCTGTCGCTCGACCGGTTTGGCGAGCCGATGCACCCCTATCCGGCGATCACGATCAGCGTCTGCAACTTGCGGCCGGAAAGCCGCGGTTCGACCCATGCCTCGAGCCGCGATCCGCGCGCCGCGCCGGTCATCCAACCGAACTATTTGTCGGCCCTCGCCGATCAGCGGGTTGCGGTGGATTCCATTCGTCTTACCCGTCGCCTTGCCGCCGCGCCTGCGCTCGCGCGTTACGCGCCCCAAGAGCTTAAGCCTGGCGCAATGCTGCAGTCGGACGATGAGCTTGCGCGGGCCGCGGGCGAGATCGGGACGACGATCTTCCACCCTGTCGGGACCGCGAAGATGGGATTGACGCAGGATCCGTTGGCCGTGGTCGATCAGCAGCTCAAGGTTCACGGTCTCATGGGGCTACGTGTCGCCGACGCGTCGGTGATGCCGCGCATAACCTCCGGCAATACCGGCTCTCCGACGATGATGATCGCCGAAAAGGCGGCCGAGATGATCCTCGCCGACGCGAGAGCCGCCTGATGTGGGAGGAGATGCAAACCCTTAAGCCGGATGGGCGCCAGTCGGAGACGGCGCTGATGATCGCACGCGGGGTGCGGCGGCTGCTCCGGGCGCGGGGCTTCTCGAGTTTGACCGAGCTTTCGCTGACCGACGGGCGCCGCGCCGACATCGCTGCGGTCAACAGCGACGGCGAAGTGCTGATCATCGAGGTCAAGTCATGCGCCGCGGACTTTCGCGCTGACCGCAAGTGGCGCGGCTATGTCGCTTGCTGCGACCGGCTCTATTTCGCCATCTCGGAGCACACCCCGGCCGACTTGATGCCTCCGGAGGCGGGTCTCATCGTGGCGGACCTTTATGGCGCTGAAATCGTGCGGGAAGCCGAGCTTAAGCGCATGGCCTCAGCCAGCCGCCGGGCGTTTTTGCTGCGCTTCGCCCTGGCGGCTGCAGACCGGCTGCACCGTCTGGCCGATCCGGCGGCGCCTCCGGAATTCTAATCGGTGAGCGCCGCTCAGGCCCGGCGTGCGTCGCGTGGATTGCTCGAACTCCTGGAGGTCTGCCCGCAAAAAGAAAGGGCCGCCTCGCGGCGGCCCCTGTCATACGTTTCGGAAAGGACGGATCAAATCGCGCCCAGCGCCATCTGGCCCTTCTTCGAGTTCCGACGGAACGCCGCATAGCCCAGGCCGGCAAATCCGAGGGCCAACATCGCCCAAGTCGACGGCTCCGGAACCCCAGAACCAAGGCTGAATTCAAAGGCATTCTTACCGGAATCGCTGAAGGCAATCGTCGTAAATGGCGCAAGGCCAGAGATGGTCACCCACTCGTTGTTCTGCGGCGAGGCCTGATTGCCGGTTCCGAGTGCTCCCATCGTTACCAATTGGCTGCCAGTCAGCGTGTAACCATCAACCGTGATCGCAATTTGGTTGAGGATGCCATCGACGTTCGTAGCGTCAATCGAGCCCCAATAGATGCTGATGCCGGTCTGAGGCGTCGCAAAAGTCGCCGTTTCCGTCTTGCCGTTTTGGACGGCCATATAGGTCGTATCGCCCATCCCCAGCGGAGCTGCATACTGACCTTGGAGACTTCCCTTCTCGGTCAAGCCGGTTCCGGACCACATTGTGGTGCCAACCATAAAGTTGCTCTCGCCGGCTGGCAAGGAAGCGAAGTACTGTGGATCCGCCGGTCCTTCCGGCCCAAACGTGACCACCGCGGCGCTCGCCGCCCCGGTCAAGGCCAACCAGGCCAACCCGGTCGTCGCCAACAAAGTTCTGCGCATCTTAAAAATCCCCTAATCGGCCGCACACAACTCTACGGGTAGCAGCACAAAGGAAGTCTGTCAAGCGCTTGCGCTGCGACGCCCATCCTGGATCAAGTGCAAAAAAGACTATAGCCGACCGCTGGAAACAATTGATTCTGTTTGATTTTTTACCAGAAAGCGGGCCGACGTAAAGGTAGTCCCACGATTCAAACGGCAATAGGATCTTCGGCGGCGCAAAAAATCTGCCTCGAGTGGGTCCAAGAAGTTGGCGGTTCCCTCTCCCACTGCTCTGGACCAGTTGATTGGGGTTCCCAAGCGTTTCCGACGGCGCCCATCATCGTATTTAGCGAATTTCGGTCAACCACCAGCGCTGCGGTCCAGCCTCCTGTCGGACGCATTTACCCGTCTCCCGGGCGTTGGAACTCCGAGAGCCCTCCGACGCGCGGGCGCGAAGCTCACGGACAGAGCCCAGTCGTCAAACGGAAGGAATCTCGTTCCCGGCCATTCGGCCGAGGTTCAAGCGCTTACGGAATCCGGCGCAGCCGAGAGCGGCAAAGCCAAGCGCCATCATGGCCCAGGTCGACGGTTCAGGAATAGAAGGCGTGATAATCGACGTGTTGGAGAACGAGACGCTCGGGATGTTGTCGCCCACTTGGGTGGCGCTAAACGAGAGCACAACCGGCGAATTCGTGAAGTGGCCCTGGCTATCGGTTAGCGTTCCCGTCAGGGTGACGCCGATAAAATCAGGGTCAGCACTCGGATCGGTAACGATCGACGTCACCGTGGTCAGTGTTTCGGTGAACGTGTCCATGCCAGGCCCGACGACCATCGGCCACGACAGGATAACGTCGGCTCCGAGCGGGCCAGGCGTTGACCCATAAATGATCGCATTGCTGGTCGTTGGTGTGGTTGCCCCGGTAAGTGTGATCGTATCGAACTCATTTAGCCCGGAAGCGTCGCTAGGCCCGAGAGACGTAACCAGCTCGATCGCGTCAACGAAGTCGAGGTACGTCGAGTCGCTCAAGGACGAACCGTCGTGAACGATACTCCCATCAAGCGCACTGAAGTTGAAGTCGATTGTGGCTGCTTCCGCAGCGCCCCCCGCCCCGAGCGTAACGAACATAGCGGCCCCGAGAGCCGCAATTGCGGTACGCTTCATGTCTGGATCCCCCTTGGCGAGTTGACGCGCCGCAGCACTCTACAATGACACATCGAGAGCGGTTGTAAACGCTCCTTCTGGATATTCGACGTATCATTTGCGTGTATTGTCCGTCACGATGACAGAAACAGGCGGCCGGCCGCTACGGAAACGGACAATCGCGGCCATCGCTCAATTGTCGAGAAAACTCCGAAGCTTGCGGCTTCGGCTCGGGTGCTTGAGCTTACGCAGCGCTTTGGCCTCGATCTGGCGGATACGCTCGCGCGTGACCGAGAACTGCTGGCCGACTTCTTCCAGCGTGTGGTCGGTGTTCATCCCGATGCCGAAACGCATGCGCAAAACGCGCTCCTCCCGAGGCGTGAGGGAGGCGAGCACGCGCGTCGTCGTCTCGCGCAGATTGGACTGGATCGCCGCGTCGATCGGCAGGACCGCGTTCTTGTCTTCGATGAAGTCGCCGAGGTGACTGTCCTCCTCGTCGCCGATCGGCGTCTCGAGGCTGATCGGCTCCTTGGCGATCTTGAGCACCTTGCGCACCTTCTCCAGCGGCATCGCGAGCTTTTCCGATAGTTCCTCCGGCGTCGGCTCGCGGCCGATCTCATGCAGCATCTGGCGCGAGGTGCGCACGATCTTGTTGATCGTCTCGATCATGTGCACCGGAATGCGGATGGTTCTCGCCTGATCCGCAATGGAGCGGGTGATCGCCTGCCTGATCCACCAGGTGGCGTAGGTCGAGAACTTGTAGCCCCGGCGATATTCAAATTTATCGACCGCCTTCATGAGCCCGATATTGCCTTCTTGGATGAGGTCAAGAAACTGCAGGCCGCGGTTGGTGTATTTCTTGGCGATCGAGATGACGAGGCGGAGGTTGGCCTCCACCATTTCCTTCTTCGCCTGCCGCGCCTCCCGCTCGCCCTTCTGCACCATCTGCACGAGGCGCCGGAACTCCTGAATTTCGAGCCCGGTCTCGGTCGCGAGCGACTGAATCTCGGCGCGGATTTCCTTAATTCCCATCTTGTCGACGGCGATGAACTCCTTCCACCCGCGCGTCGTGAGCTTCGAGACCCTGAGCAGCCATTTCGGGTCCAATTCTGAATTCTGGTAGTTCTTGAGGAAATCCTCGCGGCCGACGCGGTGGGTCTCGGCCATGCGCATGAGGCGCACGTCGAGGCCGATCAGGCGCTTGTTGATGTCGTAGAGCTGCTCGACGAGCGCGTCGATGCGGTTCTGGTTGAGCGACAGCGATTTGACGTCGCCGACGATGTCCTTCTTCAGCGCCTTGTATTTGCGCTCCTGAGCGGGGGAGAGCGATTCGCTCCTGAGCTTGTTCTCGACGTTCTGATCCTGCAGCCGGCGCAGTTTCTTGTAGGCATCGGCAATGCGGTCGAACGTCTCGAGCACGCGCGGCTTGAGGTCGGCCTCCATCGCCGACAGCGACACTGAATTCTCAAGATCGTCCTCGTCGTCGAAGCCGTCGGACGGGGGCGGAATCTCGCCCTCGAACCCTTCCGGCGGCGCCTGCGGCGCGGTCGCCGGCGCCATGCGGTCGCGGGCCGGATTGGGCGGCGGCGGTGCGCCGGGGGCCGAATAATCGGTCTTCGGCGCCTTCTTGCCGTCGGGCCCGGCGTAGGTTGCCTCGAGATCAATGATGTCGCGCAGCAGAATCTTGGCGTCGTTGAGCTCGTCGCGCCAAATGATGATGGCCTGGAAGGTGAGCGGGCTTTCGCACAAGCCCGCGATCATCGCCTCGCGGCCGGCCTCGATCCGCTTGGCGATGGCGATCTCGCCCTCGCGCGACAGGAGCTCGACCGAGCCCATCTCGCGCAGGTACATGCGCACCGGATCGTCGGTCCGCTCGGCCGGCTCGGAGCTGCGGGTGGCGACTGCCGTCGGCCGGGGCGTCTCGACGAGTTCGCCGCCTTCGGCCTCTTCCTCATCGGCGCCGTCGGCGGTTTCCTTTTCGGCTTCTTCCGCGTCCTCGCTCTCGACGACATTGATGCCCATCTCGCTGAGCATCGCATTCATGTCCTCGATCTGGTCGGACGAAATCTCTTCCGACGGCAGGACCGCGTTCAGTTCTTCCTGCGTCACCCAGCCGCGCTTCTTGGCGATCTTGAGCATCCGCTTGACCGCGGCGTCGCTGAGATCGAGCAGCGGGCTGTCGGGGGTCTCGACAACCACCGCCTCGCCTTCGCCTTTCGGCTCATCTTTTTTTGCCATCGCGGCGTCTCCGTCATTCCGCGGCCAAGGGCGCCGGGCGTCCCAAATGCCTTCGACCATCCCGCCGGCGGGAGGTCCCCTCAAGTTCTAATCGGGCAGAGCTAAGAGTTCGCTCTTCGCGGCGCCCCTAAGAAAAGCCCATTCTCTCGCGCCGGGTCGTTCGGGTCAGATCGCGGACGACACGTGTCCGGATTGATCGCCAAAACCGTCAATGGCTGCTTCCGCATCCCCAAGGTCAGCCAGATTCGCTTTGATATCAAGCAGTCGGGCAAGATTGAGCTCGTTCGGCTCCGTTGCGAGCAACCGCTCCGCGAGCTTCAGGTCCCTATGTAACGCGCCAGCGCGGCGATGCAAGGCTAAGCTTTGCCTTAACACAAGGTCGGCGTCTTGAGGCGCGGCCTCCGGCCGCATGCACCACCAATTCGGCATCTTGGCGGCCAAGCCCAGAATCCGTTCGCGGTCCTCTCCTCGCCCAGCGCCGTTCAGCCATTCGGCGAGCGTCGCGGACGAGGCGAGCGCGTCGGCCGGAGCGGCGATGAGCGCGTCCCGCAATGCGCTCACGCCAGCGCCGATGAATTCCGTCGCCGCCAGTTCCTCGCAATAGCTCTCGACCAGCGCCGGGTGGCTCAGCGCAATTGAAAGGATCATGACCTCGCGCGCCGGCAAGCGCGGTTTACGGGCGAGCTTCGTCTGCGGGGCCAAGGGCGCTTCCTTGAGGCCAACGCGGGGCCCAGCCATAGGAAACGACCCGCCGCGCCTCTGGCCGAAACCCGCGCGCCGGCCAATGTCGCCCCGGACTGTCCGTCCGGGCTCCTCGCCGAAGAAGGCCGAAAGGCGCCGCCTCATATCCGCCTGATAGTGCCGGCGCAGGGTCTCGTCGGCGATTTTTGTGACCGCCTCGCTAAGGCGCCGCTCGAGCGCCGCGCGCTGCTCCGGCGTGTCGAAACGCTCGCCATCGGTCTCGCGCATGAACAGCACGTCGGCGAGCGGACGCGCGCCATTGAGGCGCTCAGCCATCGCCGCTGGACCCATGAGCCGGATCAGATCGTCCGGATCCTGCCCCTCGGGCAGAAGGGCGAAGCGCAGGCTCTTGCCTGCGCCGATCAGCGGCAGCGCCGTCTCGATGGCGCGGAAGGCGGCGCGTCGTCCGGCGCCGTCGCCGTCGAAGCACAGGATCGGCTCGCTCGCCATCGCCCACAAGAGCGCGCATTGGTCCGGCGTGAGCGCGGTGCCGAGCGGCGCGACGACATTGGGGAAGCCGGCCTCGCTCACCGAGATCACATCGATATAGCCCTCGACCACGATGATCGCGCTTGCGTCATGCGCGCTTTTACGGGCGCGATGATGGTTGAACAGCAGGGCGCCCTTGTGGAAGAGCGCGGTCTCGGGAGAATTCAAGTATTTCGCCTTGGCGCCGGCTTCCATCGCCCGCCCGCCGAAGGCGATGACGCGGCCTGAGCGATCGTGGATCGGAAACATCACCCGGTCGCGGAACCGGTCATAGGGAACGGCGATGTCTTCGCCGTGGACCAATAGGCCCGCTTCGATCATCGCCTCGACGCCAACGCCAAGGGCGGCGAGCGCATCGCGCAGGTGAAATCGCTCGCTCGAGGCGTAGCCGAGGCCAAAGCGCTGCTGGACGGGGGGCCCGAGGCCGCGGTCGGCAAGATAGCCGCGCGCCTTGGCGCCGATCGGCTGCTGAAGGTTGGCTTCGAACAGCCGAGCCGCCATCGCTGCAACGTCAATCAGGCTCGCGCGCTTTTTATCTTGGGCCGCGTCGGCTTGGCTCGGACGCGGCATTGGCAGGCCGGCCATGTTGGCCAGCCGCTCGACGGCTTCTGGGAACGTGAGGCCCTCGGTCTCCATTAAGAACGCGAAGGCGTCGCCATGCTTGCCGGACGAGAAGTCGTGGAAGAAGCCCTTCTGGTCGTTGACGAAGAACGACGGCGTCTTCTCCGCGGTGAAGGGCGAAAGGCCCCGCCACTCACGCCCTTCCTTGCGCAATTTGACACGTGTTCCCGCCACCTCGGACACCGGCAGGCGGGCCCTGATCTCGTCGAGAAATTCGGGCGGGAACTTCATGGGAAGCCAGATTGGCCTGCCTTAAGACTTTAGCAAGGCGGGGCGGGCGTTGTCCCCGGCTTTCGGAAGCGGTGGACGGATCGCGGGCCCCTTTTTCGTCATGCGCCAGTTGACGAAGCGAACAAAGACCGGTTGCAGCGGCCCACGCGAAAAGCCCCGCCCCCTACCCCTTCGTTGGCGCGGCTGCGTCCAGAAGCTTGGCCGATTTGAGGTCCGACCACAGGCCAGCCGGGATCTCGACCGTCGCGTCATGGACGTTCGCCTTGACTTCCTCAGGCTTCACCGCGCCGAGCACGATGGAGACGACGGCGGGGTGGGCGGCGGCGAATTGGATCGCCGCCTGGCGCAAAGTCACCTTGTGCTTCGCGCAGATCTCCTCGATCGCCTTCACCTTTTTCACCACCCCCTCGGGAGCGGCCGTGTAGTCGAATTTGGCGCCTGCCCCGGATCCGGTTGCGAGAATTCCGGAATTGAACACGCCCGCCAGCATCACGCCCATGTTCTTCTCCAACGCGAGCGGCAGAAACTCGGCCAAGCCTGTCTGGTCGATCAGCGTATAGCGCCCGGCCATCATCGCGACATCGAAATCGCCAGCTCGCGCGAATTTGACGCAGGTGTCGGCTTCGTTGATGCCAAAGCCGATGGCCTTGACGACCTTCTCGTTGCGCAGCTTGTCGAGCGCGCGATAGGCGCCTTCCATCGCTTCCTTGAAGCGGACGGGCGCCTCCTCTTTGCCATGCGTCCAGACGTCGCAATCGTGGATGAGGACGATATCGACCCGGCTGAGCCCCAGGCGCAGCAGCGAGTGCTCGATCGAGCGCATCGCCCCGTCATAGGAATAATCGAAGCGCGGCGCGTGCGGGTGTCCGCCGGCGAAGCCGGGCGACACCACGTCGCTGCGCGGCTTGGGCGGCTTGGTGAAGGGGTCCATGATGCGGCCGATCTTGGTCGAGACCAGGATCTCGTTGCGCTTCGCGCGCCGTAAGCCCGCTCCCATCCGGCTTTCCGCGAGCCCGTTGCCGTAGTGGGGCGACGAGTTCGAACACCCTGACGCCGCTCGCAAGCGCCTGCTCCACCGTAGCGATCGCGGTCTTTTCGTCGAGCAGCTCGTAGAAGTCGCCGAGCGGCCCGGTCCCTAGCCCGACGACCGAGAATGCGAGGCCCTCGCCGTTCCGAGCCTTGATGCGTCGCGTTTCCATACTTCCTCCGAGGCGTCCCGTCCCGCCGGCCCGCCATGACGGGACCGGCATGTTTCATGAGCGGGAGCGTAGCGCAAGGCGGAACCGGATTGAAGGCTCGGGCGATCATGATTGCGAGCCGGGGCATGGCGATCGGCGAGATCGGCGGCGGCGCGCGGTTGAGGATTGCGCGTTCAGTCACGCTCAGCCCCGAAGGGTCTCGCGATCGCGTCCCGGAGTCGCGGGTCATCTCAGCCGATCCTCGCCTTGATCACGTTTTTCGTGAATAGGCGTTCACGCAACAGCGACGGTAATAGTCCTCGTCTATAATAGTATAGACAAATAACATTTGTCGTTGAAAGCATAGATGAAGCCATGATACCGATTCTTTGGGCGTTGTACGTGCTCTTAAAATTCAGCACCGGGGCTTGTCCATGAAGAATGTCGGCTACTTTGCGATTCTGTTGTTCTGCCTCGCTTCGCCTGTACGTGCCGCCACAGTTTATAGTGGATGCGCAACTCCGCCCTCGACCTTCAGGCATGTTTGGTACTTTGATCCAGTCCATGGAAAGACACAGGCCGCTGGAGGCAATGGGTCTCAGGCCAGTCCCTGGAACAACCTTGAGGCCCTCGTTCAAACCCAGACTGGCTACGCTTATCCCCTTCTGACAACGGCCGCCTATCCGCACGCTGTGGCCGCCGGGCAGCCGTGGGTTATAGCCCCGGGCCCGAAAACAGGCCCAATCGCGCCCGGGGACGAAATCCTGCTTATGAACGGAAACTACGGCAACCTCTGGCTCAACGTTTGGAATACGGAGATTGCCAATTCCGCTTTTGTCACGATTGCGGCTGCGCCCGGGCAGACGCCCGTCCTGACATCGCTTTTCATCGCAGGGACCAATTATTGGGCGTTCAATGGGCTCAAGGTGCAAAGTCTCCTGGGCGTCGCTATCGGCGGCTACTGGCTGGTCGACATCGATGACTTTTCACCGACCTTTCCGACATCGAACATCGTGCTTGAGAATATGACCATCTCATCCCAGGACAACGTTGCGGGATGGAGCCAGGCTCAATGGGTGGCGAATGCGCGCAACGCGTTTTTCGTCCGCAGCACCCCGGGCACGACGGCTACGAAATGCATTTCAGTGACCGGTTCGCACATCGCCAATGTCAGAAATGGCGCGGCGATTGCGGCGCCCCAAACCTTGTTCTCGAACAACGAGATTGATCATTTTGGCGATGACGGCATCGACTATGCGGAAAGCAATCTCGCCATCACGCACAACACCGTCCACGACAACCTGAACCTCGGCGACGGCAACCATGCCGACGCAATGCAGGGCCAGGCAGGCTTCCTCGCGGCCGGCGCGAGTGTGAATTATTTTTCCAATGTCCTGATCGACAGCAACCTGATCGTCCGGCAGACGGACCCGAGTCTTCGATTTCCGACTTATCTGCAGGGAATCGACGCTTTCGACGCGGACTGGACGAATGTCACCGTGACGAACAACGTCGTGATCACCAGCGCCTGTCATGGAATTACCTTCGAAAGCGTCCACAACAGCCTGGTTGCCGACAATACGGTGGTCGAGGACGGCCTCGTTTCTACGCCCGGTTGCATCGCCGCCATCAACGTCGGCGGCAAAACGCCCGAAGGCCGGGTAAGCAGCAACACGGCCGTACGGAACAATCTTACGAGCCAACTCAACGTTGACACTCGCGATAGCGGCGTTGTGCTAGATCACAACGTCGCCATGTGCTGCACGGGCCCGGAGATGTCGTGGTATGTCAACGGCGTCATACAGTATATTACCAAGGCCGGAACCTATGCGAACGGCAATATCCTCGATTCCGGCGGGACGAAGGCCGAACTCGTCAACTTCAACCCGGCGGCGCTGACTTTCAATGTCCTGCTCAAGTCCGGCGCGCAGGCGATCGGTGCGGGAACCTCGGCCGGCGCGACCGTCGATATTCTCGGCGTCAAGCGCACAGCTCCCTACACCGTGGGCGCTTACGCTTATCCAAATTGAAGGACCGATCGCTGCGCGTTAAAAAGGGATTTGTCGCGCTCGATCGCCGTCATTCGCCGGATGGGGTTCGTATCGCTATCCGGCCGGCTCCGGAACCGGTGGTTTCGGCAATCGGATCTTGGCCAGGATCTCCTCCGCCTGAGCGAGTGCGCGCGTCGGCGGAAAGAAGCCATCGACAATCAAATGCGCGAGCCCGTGCACGAGGCCCCACGCCGCCATCGCCGCAGGATTGTCGTTGAGCGGCCGCTGGTCGACGTCGGTGACGCCACGCAAGAGCAGAGCCTCGACGCCGGCGCTTGCCGCGTGAAGCGCTGGATATTTCGTCCGCTCGGCGAGAACGGGCCCAAACATGAGGCGGAAGAGGCCACGGTTCTCGTTGGCGAATTCGATATAGGCAAGGCCCGCCCGGGTCAGAGGGGTCGTGCCCCGGGTCGCGCCTTGCATCGCCGCGGCGAGCTCCTGGAACCCTTCGGCTGCGACGGAAGCGAGGAGATCTTCCTTGTTGGTGAAATGGCGGTAAGCCGCCGTCGCCGACACGCCGACGCGCCGCGCGGTCTCGCGCAGTCCAACCGCATGCAGCCCGTCCTCATCGAGAATCTGGCGAGCCGCGGCCAAAAGCGCGGCCGGAAGGTTGCCGTGACGATAGGGCCGAGTTGAATCCACTGAAACCATGGCTATGCACGTTCACATTGTAAACGCATGAGCCCCGTCAAGGTTCCCTACTGCCATTCCTGACTAACGTCTATTTGATCGAGCCCGCCCCGGAGGCGCAGGAAGGCGATAATTGCGCCGAGCCCCTCTCCTCTTTTCATGTTTGCGAGCACGAACGGACGGCCCTTGCGCATCATGAGCGCATCCGTCGCCATCACCTCGAGCGAGGCGCCTACGTAAGGGGCGAGGTCGATCTTGTTGATCACGAGCAGGTCCGAGCGAGTCACGCCCGGGCCGCCTTTGCGCGGGATTTTCTCGCCGCCCGAGACGTCAATGACATAGATCGTGAGATCGGCGAGCTCCGGCGAGAAGGTCGCGGCAAGATTGTCGCCGCCCAATTCGATGAGGATCAGATCGAGATTGGCGAACCGCTTGCGCATCTCCGAAACCGCCGCGAGATTGATCGAGGCGTCCTCGCGGATCGCGGTATGCGGACAGCCGCCGGTCTCGACGCCCATGATCCGCTCAGGCGGAAGAGCGCCCGCCTCGACCAGAATCCGCGCGTCCTCCTTGGTGTAGATGTCGTTGGTGATGGCGGCGATACTGATCTCATCGCGCAGGCGCTTGCAAAGCTGCTCCATGAGCGCCGTCTTGCCGGAGCCCACCGGACCGCCGATGCCGACGCGAAGAGGTTGCTGGCTTGTGCTCATGACCGGAACAGTCTCGAATATTGCGTCTCGTGACGCATGGCGGCGATGTCGGAGCGGAACGCACAACCCCCGAGCCCAGCGAGTCCGGCGGTTCGAGCTTCGTGCGCCAGATCCTCAATGCGCGGCAGGAGCGCGGCGAGAATCTTCTGGCCGTCCGTCTGCCCGATGGGACCCAGACGCAATGCGGCGGAGACGAGATTGGCGACTTGGGCGAGGATGAACGCCGCGAGGCTCATGTCAAGCGGCAGAGCATGCGCGCTCGCCGCCGCGGCGACCGCGACCGGATAGGCGACGATCCCTTCGGGCGCCGCCTCGACCCGCCGCAAAGCCTCGCAATCCCACGCCGCCCGCGCGGCCGCGACAAACGCCGCTCCCTGCGCAGTCGTTTCCAGCCGACGTTCGGCCGAAGCGGTCAGCGCGACCGCGAGCGCGTTGATCTCGATGAGTTCCGGCCAATCGGCCGCCTGCACGGCGCGGAAGGCGGCCGCGAACAGGACGGCGTCCGCGCGCGGCGCCCCGAACGCCAGAAGATCGACGAGCCAATCCTTAAGCGAAGGCGCATCGACGATGTCGCCTGCCTCCACCGCCCATTCCAGCCCATGCGAATAGGCGAAGGCGCCGACCGGGAACGTCGGCGAGAGCCAGATCAGGAGCGGCAGCGCCGCGCCGCGGTCAGCCTCGGCGACCGTGACCATGATCGTGGTCGTGGTGATGATCGTGATCGTGATCGTGATGGTCGTGGTGGTGATCGTGGGCATGGCGCCCCCCATGATCGTGGTGATGGTGGGACTCCTCAGCCCCGCCCTCGGCCTTCACATAGGCCCCGCCTTCGGGATTGAACGGCGCTTCGAGCGCGATCACGCGGGCCCCAAGACCCTCGGCCATCGCCTCGATGACGGGATCGCGGCGGATACGCAGCGCCTTCGGCGTCATTTCGGTCGGCAGATGGCGGTTGCCGAGATGCCAGGCGACCCGGGTGAGCGCCAGGGGATCGGCGGCGCGGATCTCCGCCAGCGGTTCGGGCTCGGCGACCACCTCCACCACGCGCCCGTCCTCGAGCCGCAATCCGTCGCCGCCGCGCAGCATCGTCGCTTCCGAAAGATCGAGCAGGAATTCGAGCCCGCCGACCCCGCTCATAGCGACACGCCGGCGATAGCGGGCGTCGAAGTCGAGCACGACCGTATCGGCCGGAGCGCCCGACCATTTGCCCGCCGGAATGACTTTGTCAGCGCGCAGCATCATCGCCTTTCCGGTTTCAAGGGCCGCGTCATGGGGGAGAAACGAATTCGTTTTGACCAAGTTTGAACGAGAAGCGAAGCAAACGCCAGCCGGCCTGTAAGCCGGGTTCTGTATGGCCGGGGCTCATCGCCCCGACGTGACGGCCATTCCTCTGGGACGCCCGTCGCCGGGCGCCTCAAGCAACCAACCCGAGCGGCGGGGCCAACGGACAAGGCCTTGCGGCGCCAGGTGGCGCCGCGTGTCGCTCCTATTCGGTTTTGCTCCCGGCGGGGCTTGCCATGCCGCTGACGTTGCCGCCCGCGCGGTGCGCTCTTACCGCACCCTTTCACCCTTGCCGTCTCGCGTGGCCTCGCGACCCGCGATTAAGGCGGTTTGCTTTCTGTGGCGCTTTCCCTGGGGTCGCCCCCGCCGGACGTTATCCGGCGCCGTATCCGTATGGAGCCCGGACTTTCCTCCGCTTTTTAGGCGGCGGCCGTCCGGCCGACTGGCTGAGGACCCATATGGGTCCGAGGCGAAGGCGGTCAAGCATAAACGAGACTTTCCAAGCCGTGGGTGGGGAACCAAGGACCCGGCTTGTTCATTGAAGCGTCAACCGAATTGTGGGATTGTGGCGCTTGAGCGGATGGTCGCTGCTTCCGCCGCCTCGTTTTTCGGCTTAAGGGCGTCGAGACGAGTCTTGGGGGCCCCGCGGGGATGAGACGGACGGGAGATTGCTTCACATGAAAAGAATGCTGGCTCTTTCGGCGGCGGTCGCCGTGGCCTTTTCCGTCTCGGCCTGCGAAACGCCGCAGCAGCAGAACGCGCTCTTCGGCGGCGCGTTGGGCGCGGGCACCGGGGCGCTGATTGGTTCGGCGGCGTCGGGGGGCAGCGCCGGCGGCGCGCTAGCCGGCGCCGCAATCGGGGCTGGAACTGGCGCGCTGATCGGTTCGGCTGCGACGCCTCCTGGGGGCTATTACGGCGGCCCGCCGCCGGGGGGGTACTATGGCGGGCCGCCGCCCCGCCGATGCGCCCAGTGGGCGTATGACTATAACGGCAACCGGGTTTGTACCGCTTTCTATTGAGCAAAGAGGGGAAACATGAAGAAGACTATCACTCTTGCGCTGGCGCTGGCCGGCGCGCTGTCTGTTTCCGGCTGCTACACGCCGCAACAGCAGACGGGCACGCTGGCCGGGGGCGCGATCGGCGCCGGCGGCGGCGCCTTGATCGGGTCGGCGCTCACGCACGGAAGCGCGGGCGGCGCGATCGCCGGGGGCTTGCTTGGCGCGGGCACCGGCGCTTTAATCGGCAACGCTGCGACGGCCCCGCCGCAGCCGAGCGGCCGATGCGCCCAGTGGGGTTATGACTACAACGGCAACCGCGTGTGCACCGCTTTCTACTGAGCCGAAGGGGAGGAATATGAAAAGGACTTTCACTCTTGCGCTGGCGCTAGCCGGCGCCTTGTCCGTATCGGGCTGCTACACGCCCCAACAGCAGACAGGCACGTTGGCCGGCGGCGCGATCGGCGCCGGCGGGGGCGCGCTGATCGGTTCGGCGCTCACCGGCGGCAGTGCGGGCGGCGCCATTGCCGGGGGCATTATCGGCGCGGGCACGGGCGCGCTGATCGGCAACGCCGTGACGGCGCCGCGCCACCACTGTGCGCGGTGGGGCTGGAACGCCTACGGCCAACGCGTCTGCCGCGCCTGGTACTGATCAATCGACGCTTCACGCGCCATGGCTATGGTTTTAGCCATGGCGCGGTTCCCTCAACGCCCGCGCACGGCTCCGGCCGTGGGACATGACCGCGCGCCCTTCCCCGGACAGCGCGCTCGTCGCCCGGTTTGTGGCGTCGTCCAACTATGGCGCGCGGCGCGGCTATAGCCGGCCCAACTGCCTTATCCTGCATTATACGGGCATGCCGACGGGCGAGGCCGCGCTGAAGGCGCTGACCAATCCCGCCCTAGAAGTGTCGGCGCATTATTTGGTTTGGGAGGACGGCTCGATCGACCAATTGGTCGCGGAGCGCGAGCGCGCCTGGCACGCGGGCAGGGGCTCATGGAAGGGCGAAAGTGACCTGAACTCGGCCTCGATCGGAATTGAGATCGTCAATCCTGGCCATGACGGCGGCTCGCCGCCTTTTCCTGAGGGGCAGATTGAGGCGACGATCGCGCTCGCGCGCGATCTATGCGCGCGCTGGGCGATCGCGCCCGAGCGGGTCCTCGCCCATTCCGATATCGCGCCGGCGCGCAAGCGCGATCCAGGAGAAGCGTTTCCGTGGGCGACGCTCTGGCGCAACGGCGTCGGCCATTGGACCAAGCCCGCGCCGATCAGCGGCTCGCCGCTCTTCGCCCATGAGGAGGAAGGCCCGCCGGTGCGGGCGCTACAGGCGATGCTGGCCCTCTATGGCTATGGGGTGGAGATCACCGGGGTCTACGACCGCCAGACCCGAACGGTTGTGGCCGCGTTCCAGCGCCACTTCCGGCCGGAGCGCGTCGACGGCGAGGCCGACGCCTCGACCGCGGCGACGCTGAAGGCGCTGATCGGCGGGCTTGCGGGCGCGCTGGCGCCATTGGCCTGATCCCGCCACCTGTGTTATACCGTATAGAGTTGTTAGAAAGTGGCCGGGCCGGGCAGCGAGCGACGTTTGGGTTTTCTTGGCCCATCGCCTTTTCGGTGCGAAAACCCCCGATTATGGCTATTGGATTCTCTTGGATTTCCTTGGATTCTCTTGTCCTGATCAAACCTTTTCAATGGGTTATGGGGAATGAACGTGAGAAAATATTTCGCACGCCCTTCCCCCCATCGAGTAGCCGCCGCGACGGGCGACGGCGGTCTTGTCATGCGAAAGCGCAGGCTTGTTCATGAGGCAAGCTTAACTCAATTTCTGATTTCCTGCAAGCAATTGTGGTCCGCCCGTACCCGTTGAGCCCGCATCAATCCAAGGGCGTCGGTCAGGCGTTAACCTCCTCCTTGAGATGCCCGAGCGCCTTCTCTTTGGCCATCGCCGCCGCGTGGTCGCGCGCGAGGAAGGTATAGACCGCTGGGGTGACGAACAGCGTGAACAGCGTGCCGATCGCCATGCCGAAAAAGATGGTGACGCCGATGTTGAAGCGCGAGACCGCACCCGCCCCGTGAGCGAAGATGAGCGGCGCCATGCCGACCACCATCGCGGCGGTTGTCATCAGGATCGGCCTCAACCGCACCGCGGCCGCCTCCTCGATCGCGCCGCGCCGCGAAAGCCCATGGGTCTCCTGCAGCCGGTTGGCGAAATCCACCATGAGAATCCCGTGCTTGGAGATGAGGCCGATCAGCGTGACGAGACCGATCTGCGAATAGATGTTGATGCTGGCGAAGCCGAGGACGCCGCCGACGTTGAGCGGCAGAAGAGCGCCGAACAAAGCCGTCGGCAGGGCGATGAGAATGATGAGTGGGTCGCGGAAGCTCTCATATTGCGCGGCGAGCACGAGATAGATCACGATGAGCGCGAACACGAACACATAGACGAGCGCGTTGCCCTCCTGCTCGTATTGGCGGGAATCGCCCTGGAAATCATAGGTGTAGCCTTCCGGGAAGATCTCCTTCGATTTCGCGGTCAGGAAATCAAGCGCTTCGCCGAGCGTGCGCCCTGGAAATGGCACGCCCGACAGGGTGGCCGAATTGAGCTGCTGGAAGCTGGTCAGCGCATTGGGCTGCACTTCTTCTGAGACGGTCGCCACCGCTGACAGCGGGACAAGCTCTCCGTTTCTGGTGCGCACCTGATAGCGGGTCAGCCAATCGGGCGAGAAACGGAACTCGCGCGGCGCCTGGGGGATGACCTGATAGCTGCGGCCGTAGAGGCTGAACAGATTGACATAGTTGCCGCCGAGCATCGTCGCCAGCGCCGTGCCGACGTCGGACATGTTGACGCCGATGCGATTGGCCTTGTCGGCGTCGACCTTGAACTCGAGTTGCGGCGTGTCGAACTTGAGGTCGACGTCAGTGAACAGGAAAAGGCCGCTTTCGCGCGCCGCCTGCTGCATCTTGAGCGCGACATCGGCGAGGGTCGCATAGTCGCCGGTCGTGCGGATGACGAATTGCATTGGCGCGCCGCCGGTCGAGCCAGGCAACGCGGGAGGCGAAAACGCCTGCACCTGCGCCTGGGGCACAGCGAGGAATTTCGGGCTAAGCGCGGCGAGAACCTGCTTCTGCGTCCTGGTCCTCTCGTCCCAGGGTTTGAGGAGAAAGCCGGCAAAGGCGTTGCGGACGCCGGCGGAGCCGTTGATGGTGAAAACGTGCGAAATCTCCGGCGTCCCGCGCACGCCGTCGTACAGCCGCTTCGTCGCTTGTTCAGTATAGTCGAGGTTGCCGACCTGCGGCGTCTTGATCAGCGAAAGCAGAATGCCCTGGTCCTCTTCCGGAGCGAGCTCGCGCGGGGTCGTGACGTACATGACGGCGGTCAGAGCGAGCACCCCGACCAGGATCAGGAGGGTGAGGGCGCGGAAGTTGAGCGAGCTGTGGAGACGACGCTTGTAGGCGCGGCGAAGGCTTAGGAAAGCGCGATCGAGCGTCCGTGCGAACCAGCCTTCGCTCTTCTCCCGGCTGAGGAGCTTCGAGCACATCATCGGCGAGAGCGTCAGCGCGATGAAGCCGGATACGATGACGGCGCCCGCCAGGGTGAAGGCGAATTCGCGAAAGAGAACCCCAGTCACGCCGGAGACAAAGCCGATCGGCGCATAAACCGCGGCGAGGGTAATGGTCATGGCGATGATCGGCAGGGCGATCTCGTGCGCGCCCTGAATCGCTGCGTCGAAGGGCGCCATGCCCTCCTCGATATGGCGGTGAATGTTCTCCACCACCACAATCGCGTCGTCGACCACGAGACCGATGCCGAGCACGAGCGCAAGCAGGGTCAAGAGATTGATCGAATAGCCGAGCGCCATCAGCGCGATCATCACGCCGATGAGCGAAAGCGGGATGGTGACGATCGGGATGAACGTCGAGCGCAGATTGCCCAGAAAGAGGAAGATCACCACGATCACGATCGCCGCCGCCTCGGCGAGCG
Source organism: uncultured Alphaproteobacteria bacterium (assembly GCA_963753135.1). Lineage (GTDB taxonomy): Bacteria > Pseudomonadota > Alphaproteobacteria > Rhizobiales > Beijerinckiaceae > Roseiarcus. Next base: position 40,395 of record CAVWBA010000004.1, read on the forward strand.
TCTTGGCCACCTCGTAGATCGAGGCGCGGATGAAGGTGGTCGAATCGTAGGCGATGGTCGCTCGAAGGCCGGTTGGCAATTGCTCCTGGATGCTCGGCATGATCGCGCGCACGCCGTCGATCACGGTCAGCGGATTGGCCTCGGGAGTGCCATAGATGCCGACGAACACCGCCTTGAGCCCGTCGAAGACCGACGAGGAATCGACGCTTTGTGGTCCGAGCTCGATTTTCGAAACGTCGCCGAGGCGCACCAGCGCGTCGCCGTGGCTCGCGATCACCAGCTGCCCGAACGCCTTGGCGCTGTCGAGGGAGGTCAGCGCGTTGACGCTGATCTGAGTGTAGTCGCCTTTGACCTCGCCGGCGGCCGTGGTGAAGTTGTTGGCGGCAAGCGCCGCTCGCACGTCGTTCGGGGTCACCCCCAGGGACGCCATACGGGTCGGGTCGAGCCAGATGCGCATGGCGAAGGTCTGCCCGCCGAGAATCTGGGCGTTGGCGACCCCGTCGACGGTCTGCAGACGCGGCTGGACGACGCGGGTCAAATAGTCGGTGATCTGGGACGGGGTCATCACGTCCGAGTTGAACGACAGGTACATGAGCGCGAAGCCCTGCCCTGTCTGCTTGACCACGACCGGATCGTTCGCGTCGCGCGGCAGGAGGCCCCGCACCTGATTGACCTTCGACAGGGTGTCCGCCATCGCCCGGTCGGGGTTGGCGTCGAGACGCAGATTGAGCGTGATCGTCGAAGTGTTCTGCTGCGAGGTCGAGACCAGCGTGTCGATCCCTTCGGCGCTGGCCACCGCCTGCTCGATCGGGGTCGTGATGAAGCCCTTGATGACGTCGGCGGCGGCGCCGGGGTAGGTCGTGGTGATGGTGATCGTGGTGTTCGAGGTCTCGGGGAACTGCCGAACCTGAAGCCGGAAGGCGGCCATTCCGCCGACGAGCAGAATGAGCAGGCTGACCACGCTCGCCAGCACCGGCCGGCGGATGAAGAGGTCGGTGAAAGCGTTCATCGGCGATCCGTCACGGCCGTGGCGTTTCGGCAGGCGTCGGAAGCGCGGCCGCTTCGTCGATCGTAACCGGCATATAGGCCTGCAGCTTGATTTGGCCCGCAGTCACCACGCGCTCGCCTGCCCTTAGGCCCTGCTCGACCGCAATTCTCTCGCCGCGCGCCGGACCGACCTTGACGAAACGCCGCTCGACGATGAGGCCGCTCACGCCGCCCTTGTCGCTCACGCCGCCTTCCTCACGCGCATGCGGGGCCGCCCTGACGACAAAGACATTGTCGCCGTAAAGACTGTAAACGATCGCGGTGCGGGGCACGGTCAGCAACGAAGCAGGCTCGCCCGTTGTGACCGTCAGATTGGCGAACATGCCGGGCAGCAGCTTGCGATCCGGATTCGCAAACACCGCGCGGGCCATGACGTTGCGCGATTCAGCGCTGACGCGCGCATCGATCGCCTCGATCTTGCCCTCGAAACTGCGGCCAGGGATGGCGTCGACGGTCATTTTGACCAGCTGACCGACGGCGAGCGAGCGCAAATCCTCCTCGGGCACGGGAAAGTCGGCGTAAATCGGGTCGAGCTGCTGCAAGGTCACGAGGCTCGTCCCCACCGCGACATATTGCCCGAGATCGACATTACGCAGGCCAAGCCTGCCGGCGAAGGGCGCCTTGATCACCTTTTGAGCGATGACCGCCCGCGTCCGCTCAACCGTAGCGGCGGCCGAATTGCGGGTCGCAAGCGCGGTGTCCACGGTCGATTGCGGAGTATTGCCCTGCACGACAAGCGTCTTTTGGCGCGTAAGGGTGACTTCGGCGTTCTTCAGTTGCGCAAGACCGTTGGCGAGGTCGGCCTGCTCGACCGAATCGTCGATATTGATGAGCAGCGCGCCTGCGTCGACGTCATCCCCGGACTTGAAATGGATCGCCGCCACATCGCCGGCCGCCTGCGGCGCGATGGCGACGCCCTGATAGGCGCGCAACGTTCCAATCGCCGTCAGCTCGGGAGGCCATTTCTCCACTTTCACCGCTTCCGCCGTCACCGCCGTCGGCTTCGGCGCGAAGGCGGCCGCGATGAAGCCCTTCACCATCACAGGCTTGATATAGAACTGGAAATAGGCGAGCCCGCCGGTCAGCGCCGCCAAGAAAGCCAGCGTAAGGAAGAATACGATCGGCCGGCGAGCGGCGAGGGGAAGCCTCGCGAGCAGGAGCATGAGGGCCAAAATCGCGCCGGCCGCGCCGAAGGCCAGAGGAGGAACGGACGTATGAATGAGCGCGAAACGCGCCGCCGCCCCGAGCGCCAGCAGCGCCAGGACAAGCAAGACCAAGAGCCAGTTCGCCGCTCGCCGCATCACTCCGTTCCGATTCGATGGATCTTGAGGCCGAGCCTTTTGCAACATTTCCTTCAAAGTCGATACGACGCGAGCCAGATTTGCGTCTCGGACGCCGATCTGGCCTCGCCACAGCGAGCCCGCGTGGTTATGCTTGAATTCATGGCCGCAAAGGGGCGGCCTGATTCTGGGAGACATATCAATGATCAAGACGCTCGCGCTGGTTGCGCTCGCGCTAGGCCTCGCCGGAGCCCCGGCCCTCGCCTACGCCGATGACGCCTGCATGACACAGGCCACAGACAAGAAGCTCGCCGGCGCCGCCAAGACCAGCTTCATGACGAAATGCGAGAGGACGTCTTGCGAGGGGCAGGCCAAGGACAAGAATCTGCACGGCGCCGCCATGACGTCCTTCGTCAAGAAGTGCACCAAGGACGCAATGGCGATGTAAGCCGAAACATCGGCCGCGCGGCCATTGGTTCGCTTGGACGCCTTCAGCGATTGCTTGCGCGGCCAGTTCGAAGGGGATCGATCAACGAGCGGCCGTTTGAGGATCGAGAGTTGATCCCTTTTCGATCGCTACTCTTTCACCGCCCCGGTCAGGCTCGAGACGTAATACTCGACGAAAAACGAGTACATGATCACCACCGGCAGCGAACCGAACAGGGCCGCCGCCATCAGCGAACCCCAGTGATAGACGTCGCCTTCGACCAGTTCGGTGATGGCGCCGACCGGAACCGTCTTGTTCTCCGACGACGAGATGAAGGTCAGCGCGTAGATGAACTCGTTCCAGGACAGCGTGAAGGCGAAAATGCCGGCCGAAATCAGGCCGGGAACCGCCAGCGGCAGAGTGATTTTCCACAGGATCTGCAGCCGGGTTGCGCCGTCGATCAGCGCGCATTCCTCAAGCTCATAGGGAATCGTGCGGAAATAGCCCATCAGCAACCAGGTGCAGAACGGGATCAGGAAGGTCGGATAGGTCAGGATCAGCGCCCAGTCGCTGTCGAACAGGCCAAGCTTGAAAATGATCGCCGCGAGCGGGATGAACAGGATGCTCGGGGGCACGAGATAGGCGAGAAAGATCAAGAGCCCGACATAGCGCGCGCCGGAAAACCGCAGGCGTTCGATCGCATAGGCCGCGCAGACGCTGCAGACCAAGGAAATCGTCGTCGCCGCCACCGAGATGATCATCGTGTTGATGAGCCATGAGGGATAGCTCGTCTCGAAAAACAGCTTATGGATATGATCGAGCGTGGGGCTGTGGACCCAGAAGGGATTGAAGCGCTTGTAGTCGTACAGCTCGTCGTCGGGCTTAAAGGTCGTCGTCGTCATCCAGTAGAACGGAAACAGCAAGACGAACAGGAAGACGCCGAGCGGAAGGTAGAGAGTTACCAGGCGGCGCGGCAGCCGCTCGAGATAGTCCATGCCTTCGGATGCGCCGGTCGCCGCCATGGTCAGTCTCGCGAGCCTTGCTGCCAGCGTCGCCGCTGCAGTCCGAAATAGCTGAACAAAATGGCCCCAAGCAGGAACGGCACCATGGCGTCGGCGATCGCTGCGCCCTCGCCGAGCCGGCCCCCAGTGATGGCCCGCTCGTAGGAGAGCGTCGCCATCAAATGCGTGGCGTTGATCGGCCCGCCGCGGGTGATCGCGTAGACGAGCTGGAAGTCGGTGAACGTAAGCAGCACCGAGAAAGTCATGACGACGGCGATGATCGGCGACAGCATCGGCAGCGTGACGAACCGGAACCGCTGCCATGGGCCCGCGCCGTCGAGCGTCGCCGCCTCGTAGAGCGAGGGCGAGATCGTCTGCAAGCCCGCAAGCAGCGTGATCGCCACGAACGGGATGCCGCGCCAGACATTGGCGGCGATCAGCGACCAGCGCGCGTTCCAGGGTGACCCAAGAAAATCAATGTACTGGTGGATGAGGCCGAGCTTGATGAGCGACCAGGAGATGATGGAGAACTGCGGATCGTAGATCCACCAGAAGGCGATCGCCGACAGCACGGTCGGCGTGACGAAGGGCAACAGCACGACGGCGCGGATGAGCGACTTGAGCGGCATCCGGCGGTTGAGCAAGAGCGCGAGGTAGAGGCCGAGAGCGAATTTCAGCACGCTCGCGACAATTGTGTACAGCAGAGTGTTGAACACCACGAGCCAGAATATCTGGTCGTGGGCGAGGGAAACGAAGTTGGCGAACCCGACGAAGCGGCCCGCCTGACCAATCGTCGCGTCCGTCATGCCGAGCCAGAAACCCAGGCCAAGCGGATAGGCGAGAAACACCAGCAGAAACGCGACCGCCGGCGCGATCATGAGGAGGCCGAGAACATTCCGGTCGTCGAGCAGGCGAAACGCGGATCGCCGTCGCGCCGGGATAGGCCGCGCTGTGCGTTGAGCCGGCGTCAGTGAAACCATCAGCAACCAACTCGGCCGTCGGGCGGCGGGAAATCAATTCGGCGAATGCTTCACCTCCGTCTCATCCTTGTCGCGCCCCTTGTCGCCACGGCGCGCTTAAGCGCGCTGCGCTTAGATGGAAGCGCCTCCAGTGGATTCCAACAGAAAGCAGCACGCTCTACGCGCTGTAATACCGCTTCACACGCTCCGCCGCGTCGTGCGCCGCCGCTTTCGGAGACTTGTCGCCGGTGCAGGCCTCAGCGAACATGTCGACCACTACGAAATCGCCCATGGTTGCGGCTGACGCGGTTCCCAGGGCGCCCGAATAGCCGTCATCGAGCGCGTATTTCAAAACGTCCCGGAAAGGCGTGACCTTCGGATCGGCCGTCCAGACCGGATTGTCGTTCCACGCCGGCAATGGCGGCGCCATGTATCCGTTCGACTGGGTCTCCCAATAGTCGACCTGCGGCTTCTCCCACATGAAGCGCAGATATTCGCGGACCGCGTTCGGATATTTAGTGTAGGTGTACGCATAGGTGTTGAGGATATTTTGCTGCTCGGTCGGCCGTCCGACCGGGCCAATCGGCATGTTGGCATGGTCCATGTCGGCGGCGATCGCCTTGAGAGCCGGATCGGGTGAGTTCTTCGCGACCGTATAGATCGATATGCCATTCAACGTCAGACCAATCTGGTCGGCGAGAAACGCCTTGTTGTTGCTCGGATCGAGCCAGGACAACACGCCGTCGATATAAGTTGCGTAGAGTTGTTTGGCGTATTCGAGGGCGGCGACCGTCTCGGGTGAATCGAGGGCCACATTGTTCTTATCGTCGACTGTCTTGCCGCCGAAGGCCCACAAACACCATTGGGTCCAACCGTTGGCGTCGCCGGTGGCGTGGCCAAGGGCGAAGCCAGGCGGTTTGCCGGCCTTCTTGAAGCCCTGGCACAACTTGAGAAAACCGGCGGTGTCTTTAGGAAACTCATCGAAGCCGGCGGCGCGCATCGTGCTGATGCGATAATTCAAGCAGCCCCCGCTCGCGCCCTGGGGGAGCGCGATCCAGCGTTTCCCGTCCATCCCATACTTACGCGCGACCGGATACCAGCCGCCAGACGTGGCCCCGATATATTCGGCGAGATCGGTGAGATCGAGCAGCTTTTCCTTGAACTTGAACGGATCGTCGAGCGTTCCCATGATGATGTCAGGGCCGGCGCCGACATTGGCGGCGACCGCGGATTTCGGTCGGATGTCGTCCCAGCTCTCCGCGTCCACACGCACTTTGACGCCGGTCTTCTCGGTGAATTTCTTGGTGTTGACGATGAAGCTGTCGAACTCCGCCTGGATGAATTGCTTCCAGCGCAAAACGCGGATCGAGGCGCCGGATTCGGGCGGAGGCCCGTTCCAGGCTGCTTCGGGGCGCGCGACGCCCGGCACGAACAGCAATCCGGCTGCGCCGCCAGATTGTAATATTCGCCGCCTGGTGATGTCGAACATCTCGTCCTCCCTTGGAGCCGGAGCTTATGACGCCGCTGCACTGCTTCTTTCCATCAAGTCTACACTGCGCAGCGACGAGGGCAAGGCGCGCCGGCAGCTTCGAATTCGGTGGCGGGCTTCGCGCGCCAGATTTGGCGCCCGGAGCGAGGCCCGTTCGCCGATCACCGAAACCAACGGAGCGTCGCCGTAATCGACCTCACCGCGTAAGTTGCGTCAGCCCCGTGGGCGGTCCGTCAATCGCAGTCCAGCCGCCGTCGACAAATAGCGTGCTCCCGCTGACGTAGCTTGCCGCATCGGACGCCAGAAACGCGACCGCGCACGCGACTTCGTCGGCCCCGCTCCATCGATTGAACACGGTATGCGCCGCGTAGAGCTTGTGGATGTCAGGCCGCTCTTTAAACGGCTCGGTCAGCGCCGTCTCGGCGATGCTTGGAGCAATCGCGTTGACGCGCACGCCAAAGCGGCCGACTTCCGAAGCAAAGCCCTTGACCAGGAGGCCGATGGCCGCCTTGGTGGCGCCGTAGACGGCGAGGCCCGGCTCGATCGTGACCGCGCGCACCGAAGAACAGGCGATCAGACTGCCCCCACCCTGTTCCATCATGATGCGTCCAAACGCCTGGAAGAAATAGACGGTTCCCTTGATGTTGAGGTTGAGGACGCGATCAAGGTCCTCCTCGGCATAGTCGAGAATCGTCTTGCGGATATTCAACCCCGGCGTGGTCACGGCGATGTCGATGCGCGGGAATTGAGCCTTCGCCGCCTCAGCCAGCGACGACACGTCGCCGGGCAGCGCAGCGTCTGTCGCCATCGCCTCGGCTCGACCGCCCGCCGCGCGAATGCCAGCGACAGTCGCCTCGACGCGCTCACGGTCGCGATCGGCGCATAGGACTTGCGCGCCAAGGTTGGCCAGCGCCTCGGCCGATGACTTGCCGATGCCGGACGCCGCGCCCAGGACGACCGCCGTCTTGCCGTCCATATCAAAAAGCTTGCGATAGTCGATCACGTCTCGATCCCCGGGGTCGTCGAGCTCACATCGGCGAGAATTTGGTTGACTTGATGATCTTGCACTCCTGATGCTGCACGTTGCCGGTGTCCGCGCTCTTCTGGCGGTAGGCGACCCAGTCGGGATCGGCCTCTAGCGCATCACGCCGGCGCTCGCGGTCCGCCTGACTCTCAAAGCCCCACAGGAATACGACCTGGTTGACTGTGCCGACATCGGTGGTGAAGACGCCGATCGGTTGACCGAGATGCCGCACGTGGATGGGCATGCCCTCGGCCTCGTACAACTTGAGCCAGGCGCCGAGCCGCCCAGGAACCATTGTGTAGGTCCTGAGATCGATGATCATGTTTCCTCCTATAACGCGCCGGGCGGGCGTGAGTTGGCGCGACTGTCAGGGCTTCGCGCCCGCGCCCACGCCCGGCGGCGGATAGGCGCTCACGAATCCGTCGCGGTTCGGCATCTTGATCTTGGCGACCGTGTCCGCGTCGAGCGTCGCGTCTTGTGGAACGATCCCGTTGAGGAACAGCACATAAGCCGAAACGGCATAGACTTCGTCGGGGGTCAGCGACTGTGGCGCGTTGAGAGGCATGGCGCGGCGCACATAGTCGAACAGCGTCGTCGCGTAGGGCCAGAAACTGCCGACGGTTTTTTCCGGCTTCTTGTCGCGGAGCGTGCCGACGCCGCCGACCAACCGGGTCATCGGCTTTCCCTCGCCGTGGGCGCCGTGGCAGGCGGCGCATTTCGCGGCGAAGATCGCCTCACCCTGCCGAACGTCGCCATGTCCTGGCGGCAGCCCAGCGCCGTCAGGGGAAACGTCGATGTCCCAGCCCGCGATCTCCGCCGGCGTCGCCGGACGGCCAAAGTCGTAGCGCTCGGCGGCGTAAACGGCGCCGGACACAGCCATTGCGGCCATTGCGATGGCCATGCGTCCAATTCTATCCGGCATTGGTCACCGCGCCGCCGGCCGCGACGCTCCAGTTCTGGATTGCGTTGTAGTGATAGTAGGACCGCTTGTCGCGCACCTTGATGAGCGCCTCGCGGGTCGGCTGCACGTAGCCGCTCTCATCTGTGGCGCGGCTCGCCAGCGTCGCCTGGCCGCCGTCCCAGCGCCAGGGCGCGCGGAACCGGGTCAGGCACTTCGACATGACCGGCTCTTGCAGCGTCGCATCACGCCACGAGGCGCCGCCGTCCGTCGACACTTCAACTCGCGCGACCTTTCCCGCGCCCGACCAGGCGAGGCCCGAGATCTCGTAGAAGCCAGGAGAGCTCAGCCGATGTCCGCCGGACGGAAAGGTGATGACCGACTTCGCCTCCATGACGAAATTGAACTGACGCGCCATCCCGTCCGGCATGAGCATTGTGTACTTCGAGGTTTCCTCGCGTGTTTGAAATGGTTCGGTCCCGAGCTTGAGGCGCCGGAGCCATTTGACGTTGGTGTTGCCCTCGTATCCCGGCAGCAGCAGGCGAAGCGGATACCCCTGCTCCGGCCTTAAGCTCTCGCCATTCTGCGCATAGGCGAGCACCGCGTCGTCGAGCGCCTTTTCGATCGGAATGCTGCGGGTCATCGCCGCCGCGTCGGCGCCTTCGGCCAGCATCCATTTCGCTTGCGGCTTGACGCCGGCTTCCGCCAGCACGGTCGCCAGCGGAACGCCCGTCCATTCGCAGCAGCTGAGCAGTCCGTGGGTGTCCTGGGCTGTCAGCTCCGGTTTTGGCGCGCCCCAGTTCTGGGTGTTGCCGGAGCATTCGAGAAAGTGGACACGCGACACGGATGGAAATCGCGTGAGTTCCTCCATGGTGAAGATGAGCGGGCGCTCGACCAATCCATGAACGATCAGCCGGTGCTCGGACGGATCGACCGTCGGAATCCCGGCATGGTGGCGCTCATAGTGCAGCCCGTTCGGGGTGATGATTCCGTGCAAGTCTTGAAGCGGCGTCAGGCTGAATGACGACAGCCGCGTCGGCGGCTCGGGCAAGCCCTGGCGATAGCGGCGCACGACATCGGCTTCGAACTTGGACGGCCGCCCATAAGGGTGGCTCAGCGTCTCGTCGCCGGGATGGAGCTGCCATTCCGGGACCGAGGGCGGCAGGTTGTCGCCTTCTTGCGCCAGAGCCGGGCGGGAAACGATCGCCGCAGCCGCCGCGCCGGCGCTCGCTCCGAACAGACCCCGACGAGTGAGCCGGCGAGCGTCCTCATCCCGCGGGTCGGATTGCGCCGGGGGCGGCTCCTGCGGTTTGGGCGTCCGGGGAATCATCTGAGCGCTCCTCGCCTTTCAGGGTGTTGACGGACAATTCTTCCAATGGTCGCCCAGATCGTCTGGCCGGACAAGTCCTTGGCCGCGCGTCCATGGGCGCGCGACCGCCTTGATGTCGTCGTCATTCGGGGAGTAGGCGATCATGAGGCAAACGACGTCCCCCTTGTTCTCGGAGGTTCGCCCATGACGCTCGGCCGCGCCCTCGCCCGTTGTCTGATCCTCGCGGCGGTCCTGTTCGCCGCGTTCGCTGCGCCCCAGGCGCGGGCCGAGGCGATGGGCATTGCGCTTGAGGGATTTGCTTATCCCTATCCGGTCCATTTCATGCCGCTCACGCTTCGGGCTGAGGATTTGCGCATGGCCTACATGGACGTAGCCCCGGTCGGTTCGTCAAACGGGCGGACGGTCGTCCTGCTGCACGGCCGGAATTTCCCCTCGAGCTATTGGGAGCCGACCATCAGGGCGCTGACGGAGGCCGGTTATCGGGTCATCGCCCCGGACCAGATCGGCTTCGGCAAGTCGTCCAAACCCACTTTCGCCTACAATTTCGACGATATGGCGCGCGCCACCATCGCGCTCCTCGACAGTCTTCACGTCGACCGCTTCGACCTGGTCGGCCATTCGATGGGCGGCATGCTGGCTGTCCGGCTGGCGCGCGCCTATGGAGCCCGCATCGACCACCTCGTCCTTTATTCGCCGATCGGGCTTGAGGACTATCGCTTCTATGTCCCACCGGTGACGGACGAGGAGCTCGCCAAGCGCGAGCGGGAACTGAGCGCGGACGGCTATCGCAAACGGCTGATGACCAATTATGCGCTGAGCCTGCCTTCGAGCGCGATCGAGCCCTTCGTCCAGTTGCGCGAACAAATCAAAGAGAGCGGCGAATATCCGCGCTGGCTGAAATCGTTCGTCGCGTCCTACCAGATGATCTACACCCAGCCGGTCGCGCACGAGATCCCGCTCATCGACCGGCCGACCCTGTTCATCATGGGCGCCAACGATCACAATGCGCCGGGACGCCCGTACGCGCCGCCAGAATTGCGTTCCAAGATGGGGCAGAACGCGGCTCTAGCCCAAGCGCTGGCGGCCCGGATGGCGAACGCGAAGGTCAAGGTTTTCGACGGCGTCGGCCATCTCGGGCATCTCGAGGCGACGCAGCCCTTCAATGCGACGCTGCTAGACTTTCTCGCCCATTAGCCCGTGTTCGTGATGAGCGGCATTGCGCGCCCGCGCTTGACGATCGACGACCGCGCCTGCGAGATGGGGCCGCGCAAAGCGAGTTTGCGCGCCAGGGAGGAGATATGCGCGCATCGGCAAGGCGTCGCGCCAGCGCTGCTGCTCGGGCTGACGTGAGGCCATCCGCATGAGGCTTGGCGACGCGCCAGACAAGAGATTGCTCGATCCGATCGAGACAGCGTCCCGTGACGAGATCATCTCCCTGCAGACGCGCCAACTCGCCGCGACACTGCGTCGCTCTTACGACGCTGTCCGGGCGATCCGCGCCAAGTTCGATGAGCATGGCGTTCATCCCGATGATTTCCGCGAGCTTCAGGATCTCAAGCGTTTTCCATTCACCGTGAAGTCAGACCTGAGAGCCAATTATCCTTTCGGTCTTTTCGCCGTGCCTAAAGAACAGCTCGCGCGGATTCACGCGTCCTCCGGCACGACGGGGAAGCCTACCGTGGTCGGCTATACCCTCAACGATCTTGCGATGTGGGGGGAGGTCATGGCGCGGACGATCCGCGCCGCCGGCGGGCGCAAAGGCATGATGGCGCACAATGCCTATGGCTACGGCCTCTTCACCGGCGGGCTTGGTTATCACTATGGCGCCGAGCGGCTGGGCTGCACGCTCGTGCCTGTCTCGGGCGGAATGACGGCAAGGCAGGTTCAGCTGATCAATGATTTTGCCCCCGACATCCTCTTCTCGACCCCGTCCTACGCCTTGTGCCTCGTCGATGAGTTTCGCGCCCAGGGACTCGACCCGCGCCGCTCAGGGCTCAAGCTCGGCTCTTTCGGCGCAGAGCCCTGGACCAACGCCATGCGCGCCGAGCTCGAGGACGCGTTCGGCATGGACGCGCTCGACAGCTATGGCCTCTCCGAGGTGATCGGACCCGGCGTCGCCGGCGAATGCGTGGAGACCAAGGATGGACTCCACATCTGGGAGGATCATTTCTATCCCGAGATCATCGATCCCGTTACCGGCGCCGTCCTGCCCGACGGCGCGTTCGGCGAAATCGTCTTCACCTCGCTCACCAAGGAAGCCATGCCGGTCGTCCGCTACCGGACCGGCGATCTCACGCGCCTCTTGCCCGGCGCCGCGCGCTCGATGCGGCGGATGGAAAAGGTCTCGGGCCGAACGGACGACATGATGATCGTGCGCGGAGTCAATGTGTTTCCAACCCAGATCGAGGAACTGATCCTGGCCGTCTCCGGTCTCTCCCCGCACTATCAGCTCATTCTGACCCGGGACGGCCGGATGGATGATCTCGAGGTTCAAGTCGAGGCTCGAACGGCGTCCGATTCGGGCGAGGCGCGCGATCACGCCGCCGGCAGGCTCATGCACGCGATGAAAGCGCATATTGGCATATCCGCGAACGTCAGCGTGCTCGCGCCGGGTCAGATCGAGCGGTCGCTCGGCAAAGCGAAGCGCGTCATCGACAAGAGGCCCAAAGCATGATGCCGCCGTCCGAACCTGGCCTGGGCCCGATGCGCGCCGCCGGTCTGCCCGAGCAAGAGGTGCGCGAATGGTCCGAGTCCTTCCCGGTCGCGACGGGCGAGTTTGAGGCCGACGTTCGGGACTACAGCGCCTTTTGGCGCCTCGCGACAGCGCTCCTTCGCAGGCTGCCGCCAAAACCGCGGCGGAGCGCAGCCGAACAGGCGGCTGCGGACGCGCTGTTGTCGGACGCGCGCGCCTCTCGCGAATCGTTCCTCGCCGCTCATGTCGAACCGGTCTACGATCGCTTGACAGAACACGGGGCGACCTTCCGGCGCCTCGACGACCTCGTCTATTCCGCAGCGGTGTCCGTTCCCGGGCTGGTCCCGACACAGAAGGAAGTCCGCGCCGAGGCGGCTCATCCGCAGCGCGACAAGGACGGCGTCGAGATCGACCAGGGTCTGTTCTTTGCGCACGTGCTTTCGCGCCCGCGCATCGGCCAGCATCTTTGCCATGCCATGCTGCTGCCGCGGCCAGAAATCGCCGCGCTTTCCGAAGAGTTCGCCACCCGCGGCTCGCTCGATCTCGGCGCCGCACGCCTCACCCGGCGGGGCAAGGCCGTCCATCTCGACATGATCAATCCGCGCTTTCTCAACGCCGAGGATGACACGACGCTTGCTGAGACCGAGCTTGCCGTCGACGTCGCGACTCTCGATCCGACGACCGAGATCTCGGTCATGCGCGGCGTCGCGGTGGAGAACGAGAAATACCGAGGTAAGCGCATTTTCGGCGCGGGCATCAATCTCACCCATCTCTATCGTGGTAAGATTCCTTACCTCTGGTTCCTGATCCGCGACCTCGGCTATGTGCACAAGCTCATCCGCGGCGTCGCCAAGCCGGAAAGCGTCCCCGACGACGTCAACGGCCGTGGGGTCGAAAAGCTTTGGATCGCCGCGCTGGACACGTTCGCCATCGGGGGCCATTGCCAGGCGCTTCTGTGCATGGACTATGTTCTGGCCGCATCGGACGCCTTCGTGACCTTGCCGGCGCGCAAGGAAGGAATCATCCCGGGCTTTTCGAATTTGCGTCTGCCGCGCTTCGTGGGCGATCGCATTGCCCGACAAGCCATCCTCTACGAGCGCAAACTCATGTGCGACAGTCCGGAGGGCCGTCTCATCTGCGACGAGATTGTGCCACCCGCCGAGATGGACGCGGCGGTCGACCGCGTCGTCGAAGGTCTCACCAGCGGCGGCGCGATCAGCGCCATCGGCAATCGTCGCGCCTTCCGGGTTGGCCAGGAGCCGCTGGATCTCTTTCGGCGCTACGCCTCAGTTTACGCGCGCGAGCAGGCCTATTGTCACTTCAGTCCGGCGCTGATCGCCAATCTCGAGCGCAATTGGGACGCGAAGAACCGGAAGATCTGAAACCGGCCCCGGATCGCGCTATGCGCGCTTGACGATCCGCGCCCACGCCTGCGAGATGATCCGACGATCGCATTAACGACGGATCGTCCAGGGAGGAGATACATGCCGAGATTGACCGGGCTCCGCTCGATCCGCGAAGGCCTTTCGGCGGCTCGTAGATTTTTCGCAGCGGTGGCGCTCATCTTCGTCCTCGCGTTAGGAGCCCCGGTTCTCGCTTTCGCTCAAGACAAAGAGATCGACCTCAGGCTCTCGCTCTGGGTCCCGCCAGCACACCCACTGACCAGCGCGGCCAAGGCATGGGCGGAGGATATCGCCAAAGCGTCGAACGGCACGATCAAGATCACGGTCTTTCCCTCCGAGCAACTCGGCAAGGCGTTCGACCATTACGACATGGCGCGCGACGACATCGCCGACATCACATACGTCAACCCCGGCTATCAGCCGGGCCGTTTCCCGATCATCGCGATAGGCCAAATGCCGTTCATGTTCGGCGACGCGCGAAAGGGCACGGCGGCGCTCGAACTCGTGGTATCGCAAATACGCCCCGACGGAGATGAAGGACACGCATTTCTGCTTCGCCTTCATTCACGATCCCGGGACGCTGCACTCGCGCAAGAAGATCGTCCTGCCGCAGGACCTGCGCGGCGTGAAGGTGCGCCCGGCGCAGAGCACGATCGCCGAGCTTGTGACGAAGCTCGGCGGCACGAACGTCCAAGCCTCGGCTCCGGAGGCGCGCGAAGTCCTCGAGCGCGGCGTCGCCGACGCCATCACCTTTCCCTGGGGCTCGCTCTATCTGTTCGGCATCGACAAGGTTGTGAAGCACCACATGGATGCGCCGCTCTATACGACCGTGTTCACCTTCTCCATGAACAAGGACAAATACGAGTCCATGAGCCCGGCGCAGAAGAAGGTCATGGACGATCACTGCACGACCGACTGGGCGGTGAAGATCGCCGGCCCCTGGGGCGACTTCGAATCCGCTGGCCGCGACAAGATGAGGGCCGATCCCACGCACGACGTCTACAAGCTTACGCCCGATCAGCTGGCGGCGTGGCGCGCCACGACGAAGCCGCTCGAGGCAAGCTGGGCTCAAGCAGTGAAGCAGGCGGGCGCCGATCCGGACGCCGCGCTTAAGGAGCTCAACGCTGCAATCGCCAAATACGGCGCCGGTCCATGAGCGCAGCGGAGGGCCGAGGCGCGGGCAGCAAGGCCAATGCAATGGACCGGTTCATCGACGGCATCGAACTCGCCGCAGCGGCGTTCATCGGACTTGTGGCCGTCGACATTTTCGTCTCCGTCCTGCTCCGCTACCTCTTCAACACGTCCATTCCCGACTCCTACGATTTCGGTCGCCTGCTGCTCGGCATTCTCATCTTCTGGGGCATCGCCGCGACCAGCTATCGCGGCGGCCATATCACCGTCGACCTTGTCTGGGCGGCCGCCAGCCCGCAGGGAAAGCGCGCAATCGACGTCTTCGCCACGCTGGTCCTCCTGTTCGTCGTCACCGTGCAGACCGCCATGCTGTTCGACAAGGTGCGCTCGACGCGCGCAGACCATGTCCTGACCTACGATCTCCATCTGCCGACCTGGCCGTTCTTCGCTGTCGCCTGGGCGGGCGACGTGTCTGCCGTGATCCTCATCGCCGTGCGCACCTATCGGCTCATTTTTCACCCCGAGAAGCTCAACCCCGACCCGATCGCCAAGGCGCTCGAATGAGGCTGAGGCGATGAGCGCCGATGCGGCGGCCACGCTTGGCTTCGTCGCTTTGTTCGCACTGATTCTGCTACGCGTCCCCGTCGGGATGGCGATGGGGCTTGTCGGCGTGACCGGCTATGCCTCGATCGTCGGCCTCGAGCCCGCGCTCAAGATGGTCGGACAGACGTCGATGCGGACGGTCACCGACTACACTTTCGGCGTCATCCCGATGTTCTTGCTCATGGGCGCCTTTGTGTCGGCTTCCGGCATGAGCCGCGAATTGTTCCGCGCCGCCGACAGTTTCGTCGGGCACTGGCGGGGCGGACTGGGCCTCGCGACGATCGCCGCCTGCGCCGGCTTCGCCGCGATCAGCGGTTCGTCCGTCGCGACCGCCGCCACCTTCGCGACCGTCGCCTATCCGGAGATGCGGCGATACGATTATCCGCAATCCTTCGCCGCCGGCGTGATCGCCGCGGGCGGCACGCTCGGCGCGATCTTTCCGCCCTCGACCGTGCTCGCCGTCTACGGCCTCATCACCCAGCAGGACATCGGGAAATTGTTCATCGCCGGTATCCTTCCGGGTCTGCTCGCCGTCTCGATGTACATGCTGACCATCGCCGCCATCGGCCTCCTCAAGCCTGGCTTTCTGCCGGCCGGCCCGCGCAGCAACTGGAGCGAGCGGCTCCGTTCGCTGCGCGACGTCTGGGCCGCCTTGGCTTTGTTCGGGTTCGTGATCGGCGGGCTTTACGGCGGCCTGTTCACACCGACCGAAGCGGGCGGAGTCGGCGCGTGCGGCGCGTTCCTCATCTCGGTCGCGCGAGGAAAGCTCAAGCCCGCCGGCGTGCTCGCGGCGCTTCTGCAGGCGACGCGCACCGCAGCCGCCGTGTTCACCGTCCTCATCGGGGCGCTTCTGTTCGGCTATTTCCTCACCGTGACCGAGGTCCCGCAAAAACTGACCGAGTTCATGACCGGTCTCGGCGTTGGCCGCTACGGCGTCCTCGCGCTCATCATGCTCATGTATCTCGCGCTCGGCTGTCTTATGGACGCGATGGCGATGATTATCCTCACCGTGCCGATCGTCTTTCCCGTCGTGACGGCGCTCGGCTTCGATCCGATCTGGTTTGGGATCATCATCGTCATGACGGTCGAGTTGGGCTTGATCCATCCGCCGGTCGGCATGAACGTCTTCGTTATCAAGACGGCGGTCAAGGACATCAGCTTCGCCACCATCTTCAAAGGCGTACTGCCGTTCATCGCGACCGACATCCTGCGGCTCGTCATCCTCATCGCGTTTCCTGCAATTGCGCTTTATCTGCCAAGCTTGATGTAAGATCGCTCCCAGCACTCCTAAGGCAAGGACAATTCGATCATGGCCCGCAAGCGCCCAGAAGATTTACGCTCTCATCGCTGGTATGGCGTCAATGACCTCCGCGCTTTCGGCCATCGCTCGCGCACGGCGCAGATGGGTTATGACCGCTCCGATTACGCCGGCAAGCCGGTGATCGGGATCATCAACACCTGGAGCGACATCAACGCCTGCCACACCCATTTCAAGCAGCGGGTCGAGGAGGTGAAGCGCGGCGTGTGGGAAGCGGGCGGCTTCCCGGTCGAATTGCCGGCGATGACGCTCAGCGAGCCGTTCCAGAAGCCGACGACGATGATGTACCGCAATTTCCTCGCGATGGAGGCGGAGGAGGCTTTGCGCTCCTATCCGGCCGACGGCGCGGTGCTGATGGGCGGCTGCGACAAGACGACGCCCGCGCTGCTCATGGGCGCGATCTCGATGAATCTCCCGGCGATCTTCATGCCCGCAGGCCCCATGCTGCGCGGCTCGTGGCGCGGCAACGCCTTGGGCTCCGGCAGCGACGTCTGGAAATATTGGGCGGAACTGCGCGCCGGGACGATCACCGACAACGACTGGGAGGAGATCGAGCACGGCATCGCCCGCTCTCCCGGGCATTGCATGACCATGGGCACCGCCTCGACCATGACCAGCGCCGCCGAGGCGCTCGGCATGACCTTGCCGGGCGCGGCCTCAATCCCTGCCGCCGACTCGCGCCACGCGGTGATGGCGACGCGGACGGGGAAACGCATCGTCGACATGGTCTGGGACGATCTGAAGCCGTCGGACCTCATCACGGCGGATTCGATCCACAACGCCGTCGCCGCAGTGCTCGCGATCGGCGGGTCGACCAACGCCGTCGTGCACCTGATCGCACTTGCGCGGCGCGCGGGCCTTAAGCTCGACATGGAGGCGTTCGACAGACAAGCGCGGGAGACGCCGCTGCTCGCCAACATCCGCCCCTCCGGCGCTTATCTCATGGAGGATTTCTTCTACGCCGGCGGCCTGCCCGCGGTGCTCAAGCAACTCGCGATCGGAGGCCGACTGAAGACGGGCGCGCGCACGGTGAACGGGGCTACGATCGGCGAGAATGTCGATGCGGCCACGATCTACAACGAAGACGTCATTCGGCCTTTGAACAATCCGCTCGTCTCGTCCGACAGCCTCGCCGTGCTGCGCGGCAACCTCGCCCCCGACGGCGCCATCATCAAGCCGCCCGCCGCCGAGTCTCGGCTGCACAAGCACGCGGGAAAGGCGGTCGTGTTCGAAGATTATAACGACATGGCCGCCCGCATCGACGATCCGGACCTCGACGTGGACGAGAATTCGGTCCTGGTGCTCAAGAACGCCGGGCCGATCGGAGCGCCCGGCATGCCGGAATGGGGACAATTGCCGATCCCGAAAAAGGTGCTGGCCAAAGGCGTGCGCGACATGGTTCGCGTCTCAGACGCGCGCATGAGCGGCACCAGCTACGGCGCCTGCGTCCTGCATGTCGCGCCGGAATCGTTCGTCGGCGGCCCGCTGGCGCTAGTGCGCGACGGCGATGTCATCGAACTCGACATCCCCGGCCGGCGCCTGAGCCTGCAGGTGAGCGACGAGGAGCTCGAGAAGCGCCGCGCCGCGTGGCGGAAGCCGCCGCCGCGCTACGGCCGCGGCTACGGGCGGCTGTTCTCGGAACACGTGAGCCAGGCGAACGAAGGGTGCGACTTCGATTTTCTCGAGCGCGCCGCGCCGACCCCGGACCCGGAAATCCATTAGGTCTGGAGTCAAACGGCGGCCCAGCGGCATCCCCAGATCAGGCCCTTATTCCGCCCGCCTTTTGTTGGACGGTCTCGCTCGTCCGTGTTACCCGCTCGACTCGCGTCCAATACGCCGGGCGAAGGGCGCATGCGAACCGGTCGCCCCGCTATTCATAGGGGCGCGCAATGAAGGGAGGTCGGCAATGACGATCGCATCGGTCATGAAGGCGCCCGAGGCGAAAGATCACGCGGCGCTCGCGGAGTCGACGCCGCTCGATGAAATGGACGTCAGCAACCCCACTTTATATCAAGAGGACGTGTGGCAGCCTTACTTCCGTCGCCTGCGAAGCGAGGCGCCTGTCCAATATTGCAAAGAGAGCCCTCTTGGGCCCTATTGGTCAGTGACCAAGCATAAGGACATTATCGCGCTCGAAGTGGACCATAGGAGGTTCTCGTCCAGCTCGACGCTCGGCGGCATCACCTTGCGCGACCGTCCCGTCGACATCGAACTGCCGATGTTCATCGCCATGGACCCGCCGAAGCATGACGTGCAGCGCAAGGTGGTGCAGCCGATCGTCTCGCCTGAGAACCTCGCCAATTTCGAGGGCCTGGTTCGCTCCCGCGTCCGCGACACGCTCGACGGTCTGCCGCGCGGCGAAACCTTCAACTGGGTCGACAAGGTTTCGGTCGAGCTCACCTGCCAGATGCTGGCGACCCTGTTCGACTTTCCCTTCGCGGACCGGCGCAAGCTCACCTACTGGTCGGACGTCTCGACCGCGCTTCCCTACGCGGGAGGGCTCGTCGAAAGCGAAGATGAGCGCGAGGCGGTGTTTCGCGAGTGCCTCGGCTATTTCATGAATTTGTGGAATGAGCGCGTCAATTCCGAGCCGCGCCCCGATCTCATTTCCATGCTGGCGCATGGCGAAGCCACGCGGAACATGAGCGCGCGCGAATATCTCGGCAATGTCATTCTGCTCATCGTCGGCGGCAACGACACGACGCGCAACTCGATGAGCGGCGGCCTATTCTTCCTCAGCCAGAATCCGGATGAGTTCGCCAAGCTGCGCGCCAAACCCGAACTCGTCGAATCGATGGTGCCGGAGATCATCCGCTACCAGACGCCGATCATCTACATGCGCCGCACTGCGCTCGAAGACGTCGAATTCGGCGACAGGCTGATCCGCAAGGGTGACAAAGTCGCCATGTGGTACATCTCGGGCAACCGCGACGAGGAAGCGATCGAAGAGCCCGACCGCTTCATCATCGACCGGGCGCGCCCGCGCCAGCACCTGTCGTTCGGCTTCGGCATTCACCGCTGCGTCGGCAAGAACCTGGCCGAAATGCAGTTGAAGATCCTGTGGGAGGAAATCCTGGATCGCCTGCCGAGGATCGAGGTGGTTGGCGCGCCGAAGCGGGTGTTCTCGTCCTTCATCCATGGGATCAGCGAACTGCCGGTGAGGATTCCGGCCTGAGGGCGGGGCGAGCCGAGCGTGGCTCCTAGGGTCCGAAATATCGGGGTCAGCTCGCGACGACAGTGCGTTTGCGTTATGGCGACGAAAGCCGTCCAGCGCCGGAATTGGGCGCAAAGCCGAACACAACCATCTCGCGCTGTAATGAATATTGACAACTTTTAGTTGCATTCTATCGAATTCGTGGTAGTTTTCAATTCGAAGTGGCCCACAACTTTGACAATCTCGGCCGCGCGGATGTCCGCGCCGCCCGCCGCAGGATCTTTCCATCGACGATAACGCTTGTCTTCGCGGCGGCGGCTCTCGCCGCATGTGTGACGGAGGCTGATGCAAGCGCGCGCGAGATCAGCGCTTCGTCCTACGGCTTTGCCGATTCGCTTTTGACCAACAATGGGCTCGAGCGTCCGTCGACCCGGTCGCCCCTTGTCGCTAGTTGGTCGCCTGGATGCTTCGTCAATTGCGGCCCCGCTTTTGGAACGTTCGTCGTCCGGCGAAGCGACTTATTGACCTCGAACACGGCGGACGTCTCGGCGAGGAAGACCGCCGACGCAACCGGGCATCCGATGGGCGTGGGCGGCCTGGTCGTGACCGAGCGCCTGGAGTCGGACGGCTCCGGCTCGCTCATGGATTGGGTCGTCGTGTCGGAACGCGCTTTGGACGACAACGGCGCCTATTCATGGTCTCTATTGTCTGGCCCTCCGGTGGACGCGCCCTGGCTGCCGGGGAACCTCTACCGGTTTGAAGGCTCTTCGTTTTCTTTTGACCTCGCCGCGGAACCGCCGACCACGCCCGAAGCCTCGACCTGGGTGATGACACTCATCGGCCTCGCTGCCGTCACCTTCGCCCGCTATCGGAACTCGAGGAATGGGCGGTGCTTAACCTTGGCGCCTAAAGGAGCGCTCGTTTGATGTATGGTCGGCCACTCCGAAGATCGGCTCCTCCCGGATCGACGCCAGCTTCCATCGGGCAGCGCCGGGAGCAACTTTCCGAAAGACTCGGCGGAACTATGAAACCGGCAAATGACGCAACTGACGAAGCGGCGCTGAAAGTCCCGATATTGAAGGCGGAGATCCTGGGCCTGCGCCAAAGGCTCGCCGAAGTTCAGGCAAACCGCGAGGATCTGCGGCAGAAAATGGACGATTTACGCCGTGACCGCGACCATTGGCAAAATCGGGCGAAGTCGGCCGAAGCTGAGAAAGAAGGAGCGCGAACCTGGTTCTGCGGCCGGGTTTCGTCAAGCAAGTAATCCGCTGGTCCCCTTCTCCGGGAGCGCCCTGAACCGGGATCAGCCGCCGCTCCGATGGGGAGAACCCGTCCGAGCGGATCATTCGCTGCGGCGACGTCGTCCGCCAGTCCGGCCAGTATAGCGCTGGCCCTTGAACGTTTCTATTGCCACGCGCCTGAGGCGCTCGATCGTCATGGCTGGGACAAGCCAAGAGAAACCCGGCCACGACGGTGGCGGCTAAGGGAATCCACGACCCACGCAGTCTTCCCTTAACAAAATCAGAAGGCGCGCTAGACTAGGATCATCGGCGATGACGAACTCGATCGCGGACGGGCGCGCCGAAGCGGCTTGGAGTGGAGAGAAGGGTCGAAAGGCATTTCACGGCCGGAGGCGGTGCAAATTCGAATGGTTACAAATGCAACCAGAGATAGAAAGGGGGAATTTTCCTATTTTCTTGGACCGTAACCAATTTAAAAATCTAGATTAAAAAAATAAACGCTAGCCATTTTACTAACGCTCAGGCGCGTTTGGGTGGCTGTTATTTGCATTTGCTTCCACGACGGCTCGCGCTCAGGTTGCAATCATGGGCGGCGCGGCTCAGACCCTCGACGCCTCGCGCATTGGCCAATATAGATCGAGAGGCGGGCGCGAGGGCCCCGAGGGTGTTGCGATGAGCTCCTTTCACGGGCCGGATCTCGGCCCCTTTCAGTGGGACGATCCGCTCCTCATCGAGGGCCAGCTCAACGAAGATGAGCGGATGATCCGCGACACGGCGCGGGACTTCGCTTCGAAGGAGCTCGCGCCCCGCGTCCAGCAGGCCTATCTCGAGGAAAAGACGGACCCGAAGCTCTTCCGGCTCATGGGCGAAGCGGGCCTGCTCGGGGTGACGCTGCCGCAGGAATTCGGTTGCGCGGGCGCGGGCTATGTCTCCTACGGCCTCGTTGCGCGCGAGGTCGAGCGCGTCGACTCGGGTTTCCGCTCGATGATGAGCGTGCAAAGCTCGCTCGTGATGTACCCGATCCACGCCTATGGCGACCCCGATCAGCGTCGCAAATACCTGCCTGGCCTTGCGCGGGGCGAACTCATCGGCTGCTTCGGGCTCACCGAACCGAACGCCGGCTCCGATCCCGGCGGCATGACGACGCGGGCCGAGAAGATCGACGGCGGCTACCGGCTCATCGGCTCGAAAATGTGGATCAGCAACGCGCCGATCGCCGACGTCTTCGTCGTTTGGGCGAGATCGCGCGCGCATAACGATCAGATTCGCGGCTTCATCCTCGAAAAGGGCATGAAGGGTCTCTCGGCGCCGAAGATCGAGGGCAAGCTTTCTCTGCGCGCCTCGGTCACCGGCGAGATCGTGCTCGACAATGTGGAAGCGCCGGAGAGCGCGCTTCTGCCGAATGTCGCTGGCTTGAAAGGGCCGTTCGGTTGCCTGAACCGCGCGCGCTATGGCATTTCCTGGGGCGCTATGGGCGCGGCGGAGGATTGCTGGCTCGCCGCCCGCCAATACGGGCTTGACCGCGAGCAGTTCGGCCGGCCGCTCGCTCAGACGCAGCTCTTCCAGAAAAAGCTCGCCGACATGCAGACGCGGATCGCGCTGGGACTGCAGGCGTCGCTCAGGGTCGGGCGGCTGATGGACGAAGGTCGCGCGGCTCCTGAGATGATCTCGCTCGTCAAGCGCTCGAATTGCGGCGACGCGCTCGATATCGCGCGCGCCGCGCGCGATATGCACGGCGGCAACGGCATCCAGATCGAGTTCAAGGTGATGCGCCACCTCGCCAACCTCGAGACGGTCAACACCTACGAAGGCACGCACGACGTTCACGCGCTGATTCTGGGCCGCGCGCAAACCGGCCTGCAGGCGTTCTTTTGAGCGCGGCAGCGCTTGCCGGCGTGCGCGTGCTCGAGCTTGCGCGCGTGCTGGCCGGCCCGACGACCGGCCAGACGCTCGCGGATCTTGGCGCTGACGTCATCAAGGTCGAGAGTCCGGAGGGCGACGAGACGCGCGCCTGGGGACCGCCCTTCATCGAGACGGACGGCGAGAAGTCGGCCGCCTATTTCCATTCGTGCAACCGTGGCAAGCGCTCAATCGTCGCCGATTTCACAACCGAGCGCGGACGCGAGATCGTGCGCCGGCTCGCGGCGCGATCCGATGCGCTCATCGAAAATTTCAAGGTTGGCGGCTTGCAGAAATTTGGCCTCGACTACGAGAGCCTCGAGGCGCTCAATCCGCAGCTCATCTATTGCTCCGTGACGGGCTTCGGACAGACGGGCCCTTATGCGAAGCGCGCCGGCTACGACTTCCTCATTCAGGGCATGTCGGGAATGATGAGCATCACCGGCGAGCCGGAAGGGTCGCCGCAGAAAGCGGGCGTCGCGATCAGCGATCTGTTCACCGGCCTTTACGGCGTCGTCGCCATCGAAGCGGCTTTGATCGCGCGCGAGCGCACGGGCCGTGGGCAATATATAGACCTTGCTCTGTTCGACTCGATGAGCGCGATGCTCGCCAATCAGGCGATGAACTATCTGGCCTCCGGCCGCTCGCCGAAACGGATGGGCAACGCGCATGTCAATCTCGCGCCCTACCAGACGCTTCCGGTTGCGGACGGCTGGCTGATCGTGGCCGTCGGCAATGACGGACAGTTCGCGCGGCTCTGCGCGGCGCTGGGTCTCGAGGGAATGGCGCGGGACCCGCGCTTTTCGACCAATCCTGCCCGGGTTACGAACCGTGTCGAGATGGAGCGCGCGCTCATCGAGAAAACCGCCTTATGGAAACGCGACGATCTCCTGGCCGCGCTGGAAAAGGCGGTTGTTCCAGCAGGGCCGATCAACACCATCGCCGACCTGTTTGCCGATCCGCAATTCAAGGCGCGCGGCATGCGGATCGAGCCGCAGGGAACGCCTGGCCTTCGGAGCCCCATCCTGATGAGCGACAATCCGCTTGTGCTTGAGCGCCGCTCGCCGAGACTCGGCGAGCATCAGGCGGAGATATTGCGCGAGATCGGACTTGAGGAGGATTGACTGCGCGGCTTGACGGCGCTTGAGCGCGGGCGGCAAATCGGGCCCATGAGCACGATTCGAAACGTCTGCGTCTATTGCGGATCGAGCAACGGCGACGACGCGCGGTTCGGCGACGCCGCGGAAGAGCTTGGGCGGGCGCTCGCGGCCGATGGGGTCGGCCTCGTCTACGGCGGCGGCGGCGAAGGGCTGATGGGTCGCCTGGCCCGGGCGACGCTCGACGCCGGCGGCTACGTGACCGGGATCATCCCGACCTTCCTCGTTCGCAAGGAGCACCCGCTCAACGCCGCGCAGGAAATGCTCGTCGTCGACAGCATGCATGAGCGCAAGCAGGCGATGTTCGATCGGGCGGACGCCTTCATCGCCTTGCCGGGCGGGATCGGCACGCTGGAGGAGTTGGTCGAGCAGCTGACCTGGGCGCAGCTCAATCGCCACATAAAGCCGATTCTGATCGCCGACATCGGCGGCTTCTGGCGCCCGCTGCTGGCGCTCATCGCCCACATGCGCATCGAAGGCTTTATTCGCGAGGGCTTCGAGGCGCGCTATCTGGTGGCGGAGAGAATAGAGGACGTGCTGCCGATGCTGCGCGCCGCTGCGGAGCGCAGGACGGCCGAGCGCGAACCGCAGGCAGTCGGTTCTCCTCGCAAGATGTGATGGTGGTGAGCCGCAAGGTCGTTTTATTGCGATCCTCACAAGGACAGACTTGCGCGCAATCGGCGGGAGACGATCAATGATGAAACTGATCCTGGCCGTGGCTTTATGCGGTGTCGTCGTCGCGCCGGCGCTGGCGCAGAACGCGGCTCCTCCCACGAAGCTCAGGCCGAAGACGCCGTCGGGCGAAGCCACCGTCACGGTGATGGTGACCAACTCGCGCAAGGCCGATCTCGTCCAGCTGCAGGCAGCTGAAAGCGGGTCGGTGAGCTGGAAGAAAGTGCTCGGGCCGCTAAAGTCCGGCAGTCACGCGCCGGCTCAATTGCCACATCCCTTCAACTGCCGGGTCGACTTGCACGGAACCTTCAGTGATGGCCAGTCGATGGATGCATCCGACGTCAACGTCTGCGAGCAGAAGACGCTCAACTTGACGGACTGAAGCGGACGCCCCCGGTTCGAAGCCGGAGGCGTCGCTCATGCTTTATTTCTGCCCGTACAGCTCGGCGACATATTCCCAATTGATGAGATGATCGACCCACGCCTTCAGATAGTCGGGCCGGCGATTGCGATAGTCGATGTAGTAGGAGTGTTCCCACACGTCGACGCCGAGGATCGGCTTCGCGCCATGCACGAGCGGGTTTTCCCCGTTCGGCGTCTTCATCACCTGAACCTTGCCGTCCTTGACTGCAAGCCACGACCAGCCGGAGCCGAACTGGGTGACGCCCCCCTGGATGAAGTCCTCCTTGGCCTTGTCGATCGAGCCGAACGAATCCTTCAGCGCCTTTTCGACTTCGCCTGGAATCTTGTTGCTCGCGTTCGGCTTCATCCATTTCCAGAAATGGATGTGGTTATAGTGCTGGCCGGCGTTGTTGAAGACGGCGGGGTTCTTGCCGAACGAGCCCTTGACGATCTCCTCAAGCGGCTTGCCCTCCCACTCCGTCCCCTTCAGTGCATTGTTGCCGTTGTTGACGTAAGCGAGATGATGCTTGTCATGATGGAATTCGAGGGTCTCCGCCGACATGTACGGCTTCAGCGCGTCATGCGGGTAGGGCAGATCGGGCAGCGTAAAGGCCATGGGTAGGCTCCTTGGGAGGTTAGGGAATTTGCAACCCGGTGAAGAATGTCTCTCGGGAGGCCAAGTTTTAGCCGCCCGCCGCCCCGGCCGCAACTGCGCGTCGCTCCGCGGCTTTAGCCATCCATTAACCGAGGTGTATTGAGTTAGGTTCCGCGGAGGGGATCTCAGTGCATTTTTCGAATGAGCGCATGATCGTTATCCTGGCTGTCGGCGCCGTCGCTGGCTGGCTGATCGGCAAGGTCCTGCGCGGCAATGGTTTCGGACTTGTCGGCGACGCCGCAGTCGGCGTCGTCGGAGCGCTGATCGGCGACTGGCTTCTGCCGCGCTTCAACTTCCATTTATGGAGCGGCGTGACGGGGATGGTCATCGAAGCGGCGATCGGCGCGATCATTCTTCTGGTTGTTCTGCGCTCGGTCGGCGCGAGCGGATGGGGTGGCGGCCGGTAGCCGAGGAGGATCCATGTTCAAGCACATTCTGATTCCGACCGACGGTTCGGACCTGTCGCGCAAGGCGGTCCTTTATGGCGTGCAGCTCGCTAAGGAAGCCGGAGCGAAGGTGACCGGGCTGACGGTCGCCGAGCCCTACCACGCCGCGAACATGGACACTGTCCTCATTCCCGTCGACGAGGGCGATTACGAGGAGCAATCGCGCCTCCTGACGGAGAAGGCGATGGAACAGGTGAAGATGGCTGCGCAGGCGGCAGGCGTGCCGTGCGAGACGATCCGCGAGGTTCACGACCAGCCCTATCGCGCCATCATCGACGCCGCACACGCGCTCGGCTGCGATCTCATCGTCATGGCCTCGCATGGGCGGCGTGGGATTTCGGCCCTGCTGCTCGGCAGCGAAACGACAAAGGTGCTGACGCACTCGACCATTCCGGTGCTGGTCTATCGCTGACCGCGAGTCCCCGGCTCGCGCGGGGTCAGTCCACCCGCTCAACGCGCAAGAGCGATCCGTCCTCGACAGCGACCACTCTCACCTTGGCGCCGGCCGGGCAGTCCGATCCGGCGACGCGCCAGGAACTGTCGCCGACCCGGATGCGCCCGTAGCCTCGCGCGATCGCTTCGTCCAAGAAGAAGTCGACCCCGACCATTGCGTGCGCGCGGCTTTGCGGCAGCGGCCCCGGCCCTTTATCGAACGATCCGTAAACGCGTCGCCCGACAAGAACCAGCGTCGCCACGAGAACGGCGAACAGAATGAGCTGCGCGACGAAGCCCATCGGCAGGAAATAGTTCAAGGCGCCGACGATCGCCGCCGCCGCGCCGAACCAAATGAAGAATGCGCCGGGAGCGAGCGTCTCGATCGCGCTGAGAACGAGCCCCGCGACGAGCCACGTCAGCGCAACGAGATGGGCCGGTTCCAAGAGGGCTTCCATCGCGGGCTCCGAGCGATCCCTCTTCACGAAGAAGCGCCGCCTGGCGGCGGGCTCTCAGAGCCTTGCCAGGGGGAAACAGGCGGCGTGTTCGTCGCGGTCGCATTCGGTACGGGCGGGCGTGGCCGAGCAGGCGGCCGCGGGGCCGCGACGGCCTCCGCGCCCATGGCGCTCGCCGCGATCTGGCTCAATCCGCCGAGCGTGCCCGCAAGCGAGCTCAACTCCATGGGGACGATCACGAGCTTCTGATTGGGCGATTGCGCAAGAGCGTGGAGCGCGGCGATATATTTCTCCGCGATGAGGAAGTTCACCGCGACCACGTCACCGTTGGCGGTCGCCTCACTGATGACCCGCGTCGCCGTGGCTTCCGCCTCAGCGGTTCGCTCGACCGCCTCGGCGGCGCGGAACGCGGCGTCGCGCCGGCCTTCGGCTTCAAGCACGAGCGCCGCTTTGCGTCCTTCCGCCCGGGTGATATCGGACTGCCGCATGCCTTCGGCCTCAAGGATCACCGCGCGCTTCTCGCGCTCGGCCTTCATTTGCCGGCCCATCGCGTCCACGAGGTCCCTCGGGGGCACGATGTCCTTGATCTCGACGCGCGTGACTTTGATGCCCCACGGCTCCGAGGCGGCGTCGATCACCGTGAGCAAGCGCGCGTTGATCTCGTCGCGATGCGAGAGCAATTGGTCCAGGTCCATCGAACCCATGACCGTGCGCACATTGGTCATGACGATGTTGCGCAGCGCAGACTGAAGATCGGAGATCTCGTAGGCCGCGCGTCGTGCATCGAGCACCTGATAGAAGGCGACGCCGTCCACCGTCACGGTCGCATTGTCCTTCGTGATGATCTCCTGACTCGGGACATCCATGACCTGCTCCATGACGTTGAGCTTGCGGCCGATGGAATCGATGTAGGGAACGATAAGCCCAAGACCCGGGGTCAAGGTTTTGTAGTAGCGGCCGAAGCGCTCGACCGTGTAATTGTAGCCCTGAGGCACCTGGCGCACGCCCATGAGAGCGGTGATGACCACGAAGGCCGCGACGACAAGCGCGAAGATGGATGCGCCCTCCAGGATCACGGCTGCTCTCTGATCAAACCAAGCTGCGGACAAGCCGCTGCGGCCGCAAGTCTAGCCGCTTCAGCGCCCGCATACGACATTTGTCTTGTCCGGGGCTTGCCGGGCGCTGTGACCCGTCTTCCTCAGGCGCCCAGCGCCTTCCTGCCCCAACGCCGCAAGGGGGCGATCGATGAGGCCGCCCGCCAGCGCCACGCGTTTTCGGCGACAAAACGGAAGGAGGGGCGCAAGGCAAGATCGTGATCGCCATCGCGCATCGCCTCTCGACCATCGCGGCGATGGACCGGCTGATCGTGCTCGAGGAGGGTGATATCGCCGGGACCGGAACGCCGACGGCTGCTTGGTCCTGTGAACGGCGGGAAGCGCAGGAAAGCGATCCTCGCAGGCGCCGCCGGGGCTGATTTTTTAACGCCCGTCACTGTGCGTTCGACTGACGCTCCGGGACAGCCTGGCGAAGGTCGCGAACCGGAACGCCAAAGGAGGCGATGACGCCCTGGCTGGTGCGTAGGAGATTGGCGCTTGGGCCTTTCGTTCCCACGCTGCGGCGGCTGACCCGCGCGCCTTCGATGAGGAGGAAAAGCGTGTCAGCCAGGAGCTCCGGCTGCGAGGAGCCCGCGGCCTTACAAAGATTCGTCAGGCGCTCGCGCTGACGCATCTTGAATTCCTCAATGACCCGAAGACCCGGGTGGCCTTCCTGGGTCAATTCGATTGCCGCGTTGGCGAGATCGCAGCCGCGCTCGTCCTCGGCGATGTAGACCGCGGCCTTGTCCATGAATCCGTAAAGCTGACCAACCGGGTCCCCCGGATTTGCGGCCTCGATTTCGGCCCAGATTTCGTCCGACTTTCGCCCTTTGTAGTTGAGATACTCGATGATGAGTTCGTCCTTCGAATCGAAGTGACGGTAAAGCGCCATTTTGCTGGTGCCCGCGGCCTCGGCGATCGCTTCAACGCCGACCCCGCGGATGCCGCGGCGGTGGAAGAGGTCCTGAGCGCAATCGAAGATGCGGTCGCGGGGCTTCCCGGCCCTGGCGACATGCGCCTCAGGATCCGAACTCGATTTTTCTTTATTCATAGTGCTTGACGAACCTGTTACCGATCGGTATCAGTACGCGATACCGACCGGTACCATTCCGCGCTTGCAGAGTCAAACTGCCGCGCGGGGACAGCCGGGATGCAGTCGAAAGGAACACCGCCATGGCGTATCGAAGCGCCGAGACCATCGACGACCTTCTGGCGGACTCGCTTATTCAGAAAGTCATGCTCGCCGATCACGTGGAACCCCAAGCGCTCAAAACTCTCTTGGATAAGACCGCCCGCCGGCTTGTCAATTCGCGACGCGGAGGCGCCGTGCAGGTCGGGCAAGACCTCGGCCGGCGGGGCTTTTTTCGCGGACCCCTCCTCCTGATGCGGCCCACGCCGCGCGCGACACGCGGCGAATGCGGAGCGTCCCTCTGCGGCTGACCTTGCTCCGCTGAAGCCGAGGCGATCGAGTGGTCGGCTTCTTCATCCAACGCCCGATCTTCGCCTCGGCGATCGCCGCGATCCTCGTGCTCGCCGGCGCGATCTGCTTTTTCCTGCTGCCGGTCTCTCAGTTTCCGGAGATTACGCCGCCGCAAGTCGTCGTCAGCGCCAACTATCCCGGCGCGAGCGCGCAGGTTGTCGCGGACACGGTGACGACGCCGCTCGAAGAGCAGATCAATGGCGTCGAGGGCATGACCTACATGTCCTCGGCGAGCTCGAATGACGGCTCCTCGACAATCACCGTCACCTTCAAGGTCGGCTATCCGCTCAACATCGCCGCGGTCGACGTCCAGAACCGGGTGTCGCAGGCGGCGTCCTCGCTTCCCGCGATCGTCAATCAGGGCGGAGTGACGATCAAGAAGCAGAATCCGAACTTCGTTCTCATCGTTAATCTGGTCTCGCCCGACCGTTCGGTCGATGCGGTGACGCTGTCGAATTACGCCTATCTGCAAATCCTAGACCAGTTGAAGCGGGTGCCAGGCGTCGGCGACGTCCAGATGTTCGGCGAGCGCCGCTACTCGATGCGGGTCTGGCTCGATCCGGACAAGCTCGCCAATCTCGGCGTGACCGCGGTCGACGTCCAGAACGCGATCGCGGAGCAGAACGTTCAGGTCGCCGCCGGCAAAATCGGCCAGTCGCCCGCTCCTCCCGGGACCGCGTTTGAATTGCAGGTCAACGCGCAAGGTCGGCTCAGCGATCCGGAGGAATTTTCCAACATCATCGTTCGCGCCGATCCATCGAGCGGCGCCGTCGTGCGGCTCAGGGACGTCGCGCGCGTCGAGCTCGGCGCGTTGCAATATTCGTCGTCCGCCTTTTTCGGCAAAGATCCGACCGTGGTGATGGCGATCTTCCAGATGCCGGGCTCGAACGCGCTCGACCTGCAGAAGCAGGTCAAGACGAAGATGGAGGAGCTTTCGAAGCGCTTCCCGCCTGGAATCGCCTATGCGATGCACTATGACACGACGCGCTTCGTGTCGGCCGCGATGCACGATGTCGTCATCACGTTGTTCGAGGCGCTGCTTCTCGTCGTGCTCGTCGTCTATATCTTTTTGCAGAGCTGGCGCGCGACGATCATTCCCACGATCGCCATTCCCGTTTCGCTCATCGCGACGCTGGCGGTGATGCAAATCTTCGGCTTCTCGCTCAACATGCTGAGCCTGCTCGGCATGGTGCTCGCGATCGGCCTTGTCGTCGACGACGCGATCGTCGTGGTCGAGAATGTCGAACGCCAGCTCGAGGCCGGCTTGCCGCCCCTTCAGGCGGCGAAAAAGGCCATGTCGGAAGTGACCGGGCCGATCATCGCCACGACCGCTGTGCTGATGGCGGTGTTTATTCCCGTGGCCTTCATTCCCGGCGTCGCCGGGCGACTCTATAACCAGTTTGCGCTGACCGTCGCGATCTCCGTCGGGATCTCAGCCTTCAACTCGCTGACCCTCAGCCCTGCTTTGAGCGCCGCGTTTCTGCGTCACGGTCCGAAAGGACAGTTTGTTCTGTTCCGCTGGTTCAACGCCGGCTTTGACTGGCTCGCGAACTTTTATGCCCGCGGCGTCAGGCAGTTCATTCGTTTCGGCTGGGCGCTGGTCGCCGTCTTTTTTCTTTTCGTCGGCGGCGCCTACATGCTGTCGCGGTCCATCCCGACCACTTTTTTGCCGGTTGAGGACCAGGGCTATTTCTTCGTCATCGTGCAATTGCCCGATGGGGCTTCGCTCGAGCGCACCGACGCCGTTGCGCTGAAAGTGCGTGACATTTTGCAGGCGACGCCGGGCGTTCAGATCGCCGGCTTCATCAGCGGCCTCAATTTTCTGACCAACGCGGCGCAGTCCAACTCGGCGGTCGAATTCGCGATCCTGAAGCCGTGGAGCGAGCGCGGGCCGGAAGAGAACGCCTCCGCATTGGTCGCCTCAGTGCGCCCGAAGCTGCTTGCGATCCCGGAAGCTTTTGCCCTGAGCTTCGATCCGCCCTCCGTCAATGGCTTGGGCACGACTGGCGGCTTCGAATTCGAGGTCGAGGATCTGGCGGCGCGCGGGCCCGCGCAGCTCAGTGACGCGACTCAGGCGCTGATCGCCGCGGCGCGGAAGCAGCCCGAAATCAACCCGCAATCGTTGTTCACCTCGTTCTCCGCTTCGACCCCGCAACTCTTCTACGACCTCGACCGGACGAAGGCGAAGCTCTTGGGCTTGAGCCTGCCCGATGTCTTCAACACGCTGCAAATCTACCTTGGCTCGCTCTATGTGAACGACTTCAACTTGTTCGGCCACACGTTCCGCGTCACTGTGCAGGCCGACACGAAATCGCGCGCCTCGCCGTCCGACCTCAGCAAGCTCTACGTCCGGAACGGGTCCGGAGGCATGATTCCGTTGAATGCGCTCGGCAAGCTCAAGCCGATCGTCGGGCCGGAGACCGTGCCCCATTACAACAACTTCGCCTCGGCGCTGATCAACGGAGCGCCCGCGCCAGGCTTCAGCTCGAGCCAGGCGGTGGCCGCGATGCAGCGCGCCGCCGCCGCGGCGTTGCCGCGCGACTTCGGCTACGAATGGACCGGTGTGACCTTTCAGGAGTTGAGCGCGGGCTCGATCGCGACGGTGGTCCTGGCGCTTGCGATCTTCTTTGTGTTCATGATCCTCGCGGCGCAATACGAAAGCTGGTCGATGCCCTTCATGGTGCTTTCGTCCGCGCCGCTGGCGCTGGTCGGGGCGCTTGGCGCGATCTATGTCCGCCAGATGCAGGTCGACGTCTATTCGCAGATCGGCTTCGTCATGCTGATTGGCCTCGCGGCGAAGAACGCGATCCTTATCGTTGAGTTCGCCAAGCGCCGTCGTGAGGAAGGCCTATCCGTCGTCGAGGCCGCGATGGAGGCGGGGCGGCTGCGCCTGCGTCCGATCCTGATGACCGCCTTCGCCTTCATCTTTGGCGTGCTGCCGCTCATGTTCGCGACCGGCGCGGGCGCGGCGAGCCGGCAGTCGCTCGGCACCGCCGTCTTCGGCGGCATGGTCGCGGCGACTGCGTTGACGTTGATTTTCGTGCCGGTGTTCTACGCGCTCATCGAGCGCGTTCGCGAGGGACGCGAAGCGGCGACCGTTGCGCCACACGGCGCTGGCGCCCATCTTGCGCCCCGCGCCGAAGCCGCCGAATAACGCCCAGGAGTTCTTCCATGCGCGTCCTCAGACTCTCCCTTGCCGCTCTCGCGACAATCGCCGTTGTCGCGTTCGCAGGCGTCCGCATTGCCGGCGAACGCGCCAGCGGCGCGACGGAGTCCACCCCCGCTCCGCCCGCAATGATGGCGATGCCGGTCCCGGTCGTGTCCGTCGTCAAGAAGACGCTGCCGATCTATCTCGAATATCCCGGACGCATCGAATCGATCCGCAGCATCGCCCTGCAGGCGCGGGCGTCGGGTTACATTGAGTCCCAGCTCGCCCCTGACGGCGCCGATGTTAAGACCGGCGACCTCCTTTATCAGATCGATCCGCGCGACCTTCACGCCGCATTCGATCTGGCCACCGCGCAGGCCCAGCGCGACGAAGCGTCACTCGAATATGCGAAGGCCAATTTTGGTCGCGGCGAGGAACTGGTCAAAAGCGGCTTCGTCACCAAAGACGCCTACGATCAGAGGGCGAGCGCGATGCATCAGGCCGAAGCGGCGCTGGTGGCGGATCGAGCCGCGATTGAGACCGCAAAGCTCAACCTCAGCTATGCCGAGATCACCGCCCCATTCTCTGGCCGACTGGGGCGCAACCAGGCGGCGAGAGGCGCGCTGGTCGGGCCGGCGAGCGGACCGCTCAACACGCTGGTTCAGCTTGATCCGATTTATGTGACGTTCAACCCGAGCGAATCGGATCTGGTGGAGATCACGAAGGCGCGGGCGGCGGGCCCAATCGATGCTGAAATTTCGCTCCCGGACACATCCGACTCCGTCCACAAGGGTGAATTGACCTTCCTCGACAACGTGGTCGACAAGGCGACGGGCACGATCTCGGCGCGCGTCACCATCGCCAATCCCGGCTTCACCCTTCTGCCCGGCCAATACGTGCGGGTGCGGCTCCACATCAGGGACGAGCCCGACGCGTTCATGGCGCCGCAGACGGCGCTCGGCTCGAGCCAGATGGGCAAGTTCGTCTATGTCGTCGGCGCTGGCGACAAGGCCGAACGGCGGCTCCTTACGCTTGGACCGATGGACGGCGACCTCGTCAGCGTGACCAAGGGCCTAAGCGAGGGCGATCGCGTGATCGTCGGCAATCTGCAGAAGATCTTCCCCGGTTCGCCGGTCAAGCCATTGCCGCAGGAACAGAAGCCCAATCCCTAAACGCTCGCGGCGCTAGTCGATCGCGTCCTCCATCGACGGGCGCTCAGGTCTGCGCCGCGCGGCGACCATCTCCGCGAGAATGGAAAGCGCGATCTCATCGGCGGAGATCGCGGAGATGTCGAGGCCCGCCGGCGCCTTGATCGCGGCCAGCGCCTCTTCGGATACGCCTTCCTTTGCGAGTTCGCTTCTGAGCGTCTCGGCCTTTCGGCGCGAGCCGACAAAGGCGCGGTAGCGCGCGTTCATGCCCGCCGCGCTTTTCAGCGCGACGCGGTCGCCTGCCCCCTGCGTCGAGATGACGACAAAGGCGTGGTCGCCGGCCTCGTTCGGAGGCGGAAAGCTTTCGACGCGCGAAGCGCCAATGTCGAAACGCTGATGTTCCTCGGGCGCCGCCGCAACCGTCACTGCGAAGCCCATCGAGGGGGCTAGTCTCGCGAGCGCCACCGCGACCGGCGAAGCGCCGAGAATCAAGAGCCGCAGGCTCGGCAAAACCGGCTCGACAAAAATATCCATCGTGCCCTGGCTCGGGCAGGAATTCTTGGCGTAGAAGACGCCGCCTCGCTCCTCGCCGGCCGCCGCGCCAAGTTCGGCGAGCGCGTCTTTGGGTGCGATCGAGACGAGGCGCGATTGGCCGTCGGCCATGGATTGGCGCGCCGCCTTGATGACCGCCGCGCGCGCGCAGCCGCCGCCGATCCAGCCTTCCTCGATTGAACCGTCCTGCCCGATCAAGGCTTTGGCGCCAGCCTTTGCGGCGGTCACGGAGACCGTGCGGACGACCGTGGCGAGCGCGAACGTTTGCCCTTTGGCCTGACGCAGAGCGGCCTGCTCGAGCACGCCCATTATATCCTCGCGAGATAGGGTTCGAGCGCCGCGAGGCTCTCGAGACTATGCGCCGGCGCGAACAAATCGAGGTACGGGAGCGCCGCCTGCATGCCGCGCGCGCTGGGCTCAAAACCGCCTCGGCCTGTCAGAGGGTTCAGCCAAACGATGCGCTTGCAGCGCCGCCTCAAGTCGCGCATCGCGGAGGCAAGCAATTCCGGCGGTCCGGTGTCGTAGCCGTCCGACAGGATCATCACGCAGGTGCGGGAATGGATGACGCGCCTCGCATGGATGCGATTGAACGCCGCCAGACACTCGCCGATTTTCGTGCCGCCGCCGACGCCGGCCGCCATCAAGGCGAGCCGGTCGAGCGCGCGCGCCGGATCCCGCTCTTTAAGCGCCGAGGAAACATGGGCGAGACGCGTATGAAACAGGAAAGCCTCGGACTCGCGAAAGACCTGAGTCACAGCGTGAAGGAAGCGGGTGAAGAACGCGACATAGGATTCCATCGAGCCGGACGCGTCTAGAAGCGCGACGAGTCTGAGCGGCTTGATCTTGCGCCGTCGGAATTTGAGGTCGAGCGGCTCGCCGCCATGGGCGACGCTGAGCCGGATCGTCGCGCGCAAGTCGAGCCTTCGGCCGCGCCGGCGCGCGCGCTCGCGACGGGTGAGCCGCGTCCGCATGACCCGCGCGAAACGCTCGGCGAGCTCCGCGACTTGGGCGCGCTCCCTATCGCCGACGAACGCCGCGACGTCCTTCTTGGACATTGCCTCCTGCGCCGACGCGCCTCCATGTCGCCCGCCGCCATCGGCGGAAGCGCCTTCGGGAACGGCGCCACCGCCGATGAGGGTCGGCTCCTGCCGTCGCTCGTCCGCGTTGGGCCCATGTTGGAATCGCCGGGGCGAGCGGGCGGCGACCGCTTCGGCGTCGATCTTGACCGCGCGCTTGACCCCTCGCCCGCGCCAGAAGGCGTCGAACAGCTCGTCGAACCGGGCAATCTCCGTCCGGCGTGAAACGAAGAGGGTTCGCATTGCAACGCGCAAGCGGTCAGGCCGCTCGGCCATCGGGCTCATGATGAGTCGCGCCGCGTCCTGTGCTTCCGCCTGGCCGATAACAAAGCCTGCGTCGCGCAAGGTGACGACGAACCCGGCGAGGCGCTTGCGCATCGCCGGACCGGGTCCGCGTCCCTCGACAGCAAAGCGCTCAGCGCCCATCACGCGACGCTCCTCATGCCACTTGGCCGACGAGCCGGCTCGTCGTCTCTCGGCTGATCGAGGCGCGGTCTTCGCGGGTCTTCAGAAGCGCGATCAGCGTCGCGTGGACAATTTCCGGCTCCTCACGCAGATCCGTGACCTCAAGTCCGGCGAGGGTCGCCGCCCAATCGAGCGTTTCGGCGACGCCAGGAACCTTCTTCAGGTCTTCCTTGCGCAACATTCCGACCATGCGCGCGATCTGCAAGGCGAAATTCGCATCGAGATTGGGCTGGCGGTTGAGCAGAATCGCCGCTTCGCGATCGACGTCGGGAAAATCGAGATAATGATAGAGGCAGCGGCGGCGCAGCGCATCAGACAGTTCGCGCGTGGCGTTGGAGGTCAGCACGACGCGCGGGATCGACTTGGCCGTGATGGCGCCGAATTCGGGGATCGTCACCTGGAAGTCGGACAGGAGCTCGAGCAGGAACGCCTCGAATTCCTCATCGGCGCGGTCGACCTCGTCGACCAGCAGCACAGGCGACGTCTCTCGCCGGATGGCTCTGAGCAGCGGCCGCTCGAGCAGATAGTCTTCCGAAAAGATCTGCGCTTCAATCTCCGAGGCGCTAGCGCCTGAACCCTCGCGCGCCTTGATCGCGAGCAGCTGGCGCTGATAGTTCCATTCATAGAGCGCCGAGCTCGCGTCGAGCCCCTCGTAGCATTGCATGCGGATCAGTTCGCACCCGTGAACGGCCGCAAGCGCCTTCGCGACTTCGGTCTTGCCGACGCCCGCTTCGCCCTCGATCAGCAGCGGGCGCTTGAGGTAGTCCATCATCCATAGAGCGGTCGCTAGCTCGCGGTCGGCGACGTAGCCGACTTCTGCGAGCCGCGCCGCGATTGCTTCGCGCGGGATGCGCTCGCTAGGCATGTGACCTTACCCCTCTCCCCGCCCTGCGGGAAGAGGCCGGGTGAGGGGCATGGCGATCGGCCGCTTGGCGACAACATGAACTCGCCCCTCAACCTAACCTTCTCCCCGCGTGGGCGGGGAGAAGGGACGATAGCCGGCTCGCGATGGCGCCAATCCTTGTCACGCGTGCAGGCCCAAATCTTCCGCCGCCTGCCAGATGCGATAGGCGTCATGGGGCATGGGAATGTGGGTCGAGCCGGCAAACTTGAACGCGTCGTTCACCGCATTGGCGAAGCAGGGCACGCTGCCGACGTTCGGGCTCTCGCCGACGCCTTTGGCGCCGATCGGGTGATGCGGCGACGGCGTGACCGTGTAGTCGGTCTCCCAATGCGGGGTCTCGACCGCGGTCGGCAGGAAATAGTCCATGAACGACGCGCCTTTGACGTTGCCGTCCTCGTCGTAGACGATCTCCTGACCCATCGCGATCGCGTAACCCTCGGTGCAGCCGCCATGCACCTGACCCTCGATGATCATCGGATTGATGCGCGTGCCGCAATCGTCGAGCGCGTAGAAGCGCCTCACCTTATGGACGCCGGTGTCGACGTCGATGTCCATCACGCAGATATAGGCGCCGAACGGATAGGTCATGTTCGGCGGGTCGTAATAGCTCACCGCCTCGAGGCCAGGCTCCATGCCGGGGGGAATCTTGTTGTAGGCCGCCCAGGCGATTTGGGTCATCGTCCTGAATGCTTCCGGATTGCCTTTGACGCGGAATCGGTCGACGTCCCATTCGAGGTCGTCCTCGTGCACTTCGAGCATGTAGGCCGCGATCATTTGCGCTTTGGCCTTGACCTTGCGCGCGGCCATCGCGATCGCCGCTCCGGCCACCGGAGTTGAGCGCGAGCCATATGTGCCGAGGCCATAAGGCGCGGTGTCGGTGTTGCCTTCCTCGACCATGATGTCGTCGGCGGGAATGCCGATCTCGGTCGCGATGATCTGCGCCCAGGTCGTTTC
The DNA here is from genome assembly GCA_963753135.1 of uncultured Alphaproteobacteria bacterium. Taxonomy (GTDB): domain Bacteria; phylum Pseudomonadota; class Alphaproteobacteria; order Rhizobiales; family Beijerinckiaceae; genus Roseiarcus. Next base: position 78,331 of record CAVWBA010000004.1, read on the forward strand.
GTGGCCCTGGCCCTGGCTCTTCGTGCCCATGCGCGCGATGCCCTTGCCGGTCGGATGGATGCGGATCTCGCAGGAATCGAACATCGCAATGCCGAGGATGTCGCAATTCTTCGACGGGCCCGCGCCGACGATCTCGGTGAAGAAGGAGACCCCGATCCCCATGAGCTCGCGCGTCTCGCCGCGCTTGAACGCCTCTTGTTTGGCCTTCTGCTCCTCGCGCAGCTTGCGATAGTCGGTCGCGTCGAGCGCCTTCTGCATGGCGGTGTGATAGTCGCCCGAATCGTATTCCCATCCGAGCGCCGAATGGTAGGGAAACTGCTCGCGCTTGATGAAATTCTTGATGCGGAAGTCGACCGGATCGAGCCCCAGCTTCTGCGCCATAATGTCCATCGCCCGTTCGATCGCGTAGGCGACCTCGGTGACGCGGAACGAGCAGCGATAGGCGACGCCGCCGGGCGCCTTGTTGGTGTAGACGCCGTCAACCGAAAGATGCGCGACCGGGAAGTCGTAGGAGCCGGTGACGATATTGGCGAAGCCCGCCGGCCATTTCGACGGATCGGCGCAGGCGTCGAACGCGCCGTGGTCGGCGAGGATATGCACGCGCAAGGCCGTCACCCGGCCCTCGCGCGTCGCCGCGATCTCGGTCGTCATGTGGTAGTCGCGGGCGAACGAGGTGGTGGACAGGTTCTCGATCCGGTCCTCGACCCATTTGACCGGAAGCCCGGTCACGATCGAGGCGACCGCGGCGCAGATGTATCCCGGATAGGCGCCGACCTTGTTGCCGAAGCCGCCGCCGATGTCGGGCGAAATGACGTGAATCTTCTGTTCGGGCAACGAGGCGATGAGCGCGACGACGGTGCGGATGACATGGGGCGCCTGGAAGGTGCCGTAGATCGTGAGGTCGCCGGTGATCTTGTTGAAGCTGACCACGCACTGGCAGGTCTCGAGCGGGCAAGGGTGGACGCGCTGATAGCTGAGCAGGTCCTTGGTCTCGACCTCGGCCTTCACGAAGGCGGCGTCGGTCAGCTCCTTGTCGCCGACCTGCCAGTTGAAGATGTGGTTGGGATGGTTGCGCGGCCCGTGGGCGCCGTCTTTTTTGTCTTTGATGTCCTCGCGCAGGATCGGCGCGTCCGGGTTCATCGCCTTGAACGGGTCGACGACGACGGCAAGCGCTTCATACTCGACCTCGACCAGGTCCGCGGCGTCGGCGGCGATATAGCGGTCGGTGGCGATGACGAACGCAATCTCCTGGTTCTGGAACAGAACCTTGCCGTCGGCGAGCACCATCTGCACGTCGCCGGCGAGCGTCGGCATCCAGGCTAGATTGACGCCCTTCAGGTCCTCGGCGGTCAGAACCGCGATCACGCCGGGCAGGGCCTTGGCCTTGGACGTGTCGATCTTGACGATGCGCGCGTGGGCGTGGCTCGAGCGATGGAAGTCGCCGTGCAGCATTCCGGGCAGCTTGATGTCGTCGATATAATTGCCGCGTCCCTGGGTGAAGCGCACGTCCTCGACGCGCTTGCGCTTGCAGCCCATGCCCTGGAGTTTTTCGGCGCGCTCGAGCGAGGTGGGTGCGGGGGCGTCGTTCATTCTGCGGCTTCCTTGAATTCGAGTCCGGCCATCTTAGCGGCGGCGTATTGGATGGCTCGCACGATGTTCTGGTATCCGGTGCAGCGGCAGAGGTTGCCCGAAATGCCGATGCGGATTTCGCTCTCGGTCGGGTTCGGGTTCTCCTGCAACAGCCGATGGGCGCGTACGATCATGCCCGGCGTGCAATAGCCGCACTGGAGCCCATGCATCTCCCGGAACCCTTCCTGGAGCGCGCTGAGCTTGCCGTCGGCGCCGGCCATGCCCTCGATGGTGAGGACGTTCGCGCCCGCGGCCTGCACGGCGAACATCGTGCAGGATTTGACGCTCCTGCCATCGACGTCGACCGTGCAGGCGCCGCAATGGGAGGTGTCGCAGCCGATATGCGCTCCCGTCAGGCCGAGGTTCTCGCGCAAATAGTGGATGAGCAGCGTGCGCGGCTCAACGGCCGCTGACATCGCTTTGCCGTTGATCGTCATGCTGACGTCGGTGAGAGACATGTAGAGCCCTTTCAGGATCTTGCGCGCGCGAAGGCGCGGGTCAGCGCCCGCGCGGTCATGACGCCCGCCATCTTGGCGCGATATTCAGCCGAGCCGCGTCCGTCGGCGGCGGGCTCAGCGATCGCCGTCGCCGCTTCCGCGGCTCGTGCGAGGGTCGGCTTGTCGAGCGCGGTCCCGATGACGGACGCCGCCGCGTCGCTGGCGAAGAGCGCCGTCCCGGCGACATTGGTGAGGCCGATCGCGCAGGTCGCGATTTTGCCCTCAGAGACGGTCAGGATCACCGCGGCGGCTGCGGTCGCGTAGTCGCCGACCTTGCGCTTAAGCTTCTCATACGCCCAGCCGTGCCCTGGAGGGGGCACAGGAACGCGGATGGCGGCCAGCACCTCGCCGGGCTCGGCGGCCGTTTCGTAAGTCGAGATATAATAGTCGCGCGCCGCGATGCGCCGCTCGCCGCTCGCGCCCCGCAGCACGTAAGCAGCGCCCAGCGCCATCATCAGCGCCGGCATGTCGTTTCCGGGATCGCCATTGGCGACATTGCCGCCGATTGTGCCGACATAACGCACCTGCGGATCGGCAATCACTTCGGCCGTCTCGCGGAGGATCGGCGCATGCCGCGCCAGCAATTCGCTGCCGATGACCTCATGCTGGGTGGTCATCGCGCCGATGACGAGTTCGTCTCCCTCCAGACGAACCCCCTTCAGTTCCTCGATTCCGCGGAGGTCGATGAGATGGCTTGGGACGGCGAGGCGCAGTTTCATCATCGGGATCAAGCTGTGGCCGCCGGCGATGAGGCGCGCGTCGGAATCGAACTGGCCGAGGAGCGCAATCGCTTCCGAAAGATCGGCCGGCCGATAGTACTCGAAGGATCCTGGGATCACGACATCCTCCCAATGGAATCGCGCGGACGTGCTTCCGGCTCGTGCGCGATTCGTGCGTGTAACTAAGGGGCAGGATCGGCCTCGTGGGCTGGACGATCAACGGCGGATGAACCGAGGGACCGGAAAAGGCGCCAGAGACGGCTCGCGCGCACGAAATGCGTCAGCCCCTATGACGCATTTGAGGGCGCTTTGGCCTGGTTCAGCCAGCGACTGCGCCGACCCTGAGCTTGACCTGACGGTAATGGGCGCGCGCGATGGGGATGCTGCAGCGCACGGGCAATCCGAGTTCGGCGACGCCGGCTTCGCCCGACCGCCTGATCCGCGCGATGCGATCGACCGAGACGATGTAGCTGCGGTGAACCCGCAAAAACGCCTTCGGATCGAGCCGCGCTTCAAGCGCGCTGATCGAAAGATTGCAGAAATATTCCTTCTCGCCGTCGTGGACATAGGTGTAGTGGGCGTTGGCGCGAATGGCGTAGATGTCGCTCACGGCGATGTCTCGCGTGCGCCCATCCTTCTCCACTGGGATCCAAGCGGCGCGTCCGGCGGCGGGCGCGACCGGCTGCGGCTCGCCGGACAGCGACTGTTGGAACGGCGCCGGCTCCGGACCGTGCGCGCTTATCGAGGCGAGCGCTAAGGCCGGCTCAGCTTCCACCCGGGCGCCGGCGTCGACTTCGGGGGCGCCCGTGTCGGGCACGAGGGAGAGCAGAAAGGCGCCGGAGACGCCGAACGCGACGATCGTGGCGAGGAGCGCAAGCGTGTTGCGCGACAAGGCCGATTCGGCGCCGACAAAACGCGAGACGTCGTAACACAGCGGGTCAAGGCGCATCCCGGCCATCGCCGTATAGTGCATGCCGGAAATCGCGAGGCCGAGCGCGATCGCGCCTAGGAACAGATCGCGGACGGGTCGGCCGGCTGTCGATCGTCCACAAAGCAAAAGCGCTGGCCGCGATCGCGACCGCGATCGAAGCGACGACAAAGCCAGGCGCATAGGAGGTCGGCCCGGCCAAATGCACCGCCGACATGCCGACATAATGCATGAGGCTGACGCCGAGGCCCATCGCCAAGGCGCCCGTGCCGATCCGAAACGCCGGAGGCCCGGACATATGCGCAGCGTAAATGCCAACTCCGACCACAATGACGCAAATGAGAAAGGAGATCAGGGTCGGCAGCACAAGATAATCGACCGCGCTCGGGAAGTTGGCGGCGAGCATCCCGACGAAGTGCATCGACCACACGCCGGTCGCGAGCGTTATCGCCGACCCGGCGATGGCGAGCCGCCGGCGGAAGCCCTGGGCCGAGTCGATTCCACGCGCCAGCGACAGGCCGACGAAGCTGCCCTGGATGGCGATTGCGATGGAAAGAACCACGAGCCAAGGGTCGTGAGGAATGGTCATTCCGCGCCTCCCTGACGCGTCTGCCCGCGGAAGAGGAAAGTACTCAGGCTTGACGGGAGCTGCAATGATTTAGCGTTGTATAACTTTCGAAGATATCGCCTCGCTTCTGGAAGTCTTGACGCGACGACTTGAGCGATGGGGCAAGGAATTTGGAGTCTCGACGTCCCATTTCAGGCGGCCGCCACAATCGGACAGCCTTGGCCCCGATCAAGGACTCGGAACTCAAGCTGCTTGTCGCGGCTTTCACCAAACGCGTCGCGCTTGGCCCAGAGCAAATCGACGCCGTAAGCTGCCTCGATCTTGAGCGCGGCGGAGGACGCCCGATGCTGAGTCAGATGCTGTTCGCAGAACCGATCGGGCAGAGCTGGATGCAGCTCAGCGAGCTTGCTCTCGCCTTCGTTCTTGTCCGCGCTGATCGGGCTTGAGCGCGAGATACGCCAGAAGAGCGCGGGCCTGAGGACCTATACGCTCGTCGGATTCTCGTCCGCTCTGATCATGCTTGTCTCCAAATATGGTTTCACGAACATCCTCGAGACAGGTCGAGTCGTCGTCGATCCTTCGCGCATCGCCGCTCAGATCGTATCGGGCATCGGGTTCATCGGCGGCGGCGTCATTTTTGTGCGGAAGGATATTGTTCGTGGACTGACGACGGCCTCGATAGTCTGGCTCACCGCCGCCGTCGGCATGGCCGCCGGCGCGGGCCTGCCCATTCTCGCCGTGGCGGTGACGTTCGGCCATTTCGTCTGGTCTTCGTGTTCCCGGCCATCGAGCGGCATTTGCCGAAGTCGCGCTGGGCTCCAACGTCGCTGCACATCTCCTATGAAGAGCGCCGCGGCGCCTTGCGCGAAATCCTCGCCGCCTGCACCGGTCCAGGAGTTTTCGGTGAGCCGCGTGCAGAGTGGAGCGGGCGTCAACGCATGGGAACGATCAATCGGGCGGCCAAGGCTGGGAAGGATCGCGGAACCGGCTGGGAGGATCATCCCATGGAAACCGAGGAAGCGCCGTTGGGCGATCCGCCGAGACAGGGGATCGTCACGCTCATGATCGAGGTTCGTGGCGCGAAATCCGTGCCTAAGCTTGCGGCGCGGTTGAGCGAGATCGGGGGCGTCACGTCGGTTCGTATCGGCGACGGCGATCCGGGTTTGGATTGAGGATTTTCGCCGCATTGAAAGGGGCGCTTGAAAGCCTGTCTCTCGCTTGTCGTTAATCGCGGCGCGCGCCTTCATCATCATCTCTAACAATCAAGCAACGTTAATAACGGAAGGCCGCGTTCCTTCCGATTTCGAGCGCTCTTTGGCTCGCATCTTCATCAAAATTTCGCATCGGGGATAAGACCGAAGTAAGGCCTTGGCGCGCAGCATTCGCCGTCAAAACAAGGTTGCGGCGACGATGCGGTCCGTGGGCAAATTCTTCGCTGGAGTGCGCCGCCTAGGGCGAAGACTGGCGAGCGACGAGGCTGGTTCGCCAGCGGTCGAATTCGCTCTCGTCTCTCCCATTCTCATCGGCGTCGTGCTCGCCACTCTGCAGGCGGGGTCAATCTTTCTGGTCAAGGCGTTCTTCGAATCCTCGGCGGAGGAAGCGGCGAGGATCGTTCTCACCAATCAGACCGGCTCCCTGACCGCGGCCCAGTTCCAGACCGAGCTCTGCAATCAGCTGACCGCCCTCTTCACCTGCGGTGAGGTGGTTATCGAACTCGAGCCTCTGCCGGCCGGCACGACAAATCTCATGCACTCTGCTGCCGACATTCGACTCGCAAGGAAATGTCGTCGGCGCGCCGACGGTCGACGTCGGCTCCAACGCCGCCGTCCCGGGCACCGACATGCTGCTGGTGGTGATGTATCCCTGGCCGGTCCATGGCGGCCCGCTTGGCCTCAATTTCGCGAACATGGGCAACGGGAAAATGCTGATGACCTCGACCCAGGTGTTCCGCATCGAGCCTACGGCTCCCCCAGGATGACCAGGACAATCCGCATGCCGCGCCTGTTTCATCGTCGCGCGCGCGCCTTCCTCGCCGACGCCAAAGGCCTGGCGGCCGTCGAGATGGCGCTAATCCTGCCTGTCGCCCTCATGTTGATGAGCCTGGTCGTCTATGGCGGCCAGGCCTATGGGGTGCAGCGCAGAGTGACGCTGGCCGCGACCACGGTCGCCAATATTTTCGCCCAAGCCAACAACAACAACAAATCCACCATCACCGCAGCCGAGCTCAACCAGATTCTCGCCTATCCGAACCTAATCCTCTACCCCTACGACGCCAGCGCCGTTCAGGTTGTCGTGTCGCAATTGCTGGTCACCACCTCGAACGGGACCGCGACCGGAACGGTCTGCGGCAGCTGGGCCAACGCCAATGGCACTGCTCGCACGGCCGGCACGCAATTGTCGATCGATCCTTCCGTCGCCTCCGCCTTTTCCGGCTCGGGCGCCAATGACAATCCCGCTTGCGGCAGTATCCCCGCCAATACCGTCCCTACCAATTACGTCGTTCTCGGCGAGGTGCAGTATCCGTTCCAGCCGACCGGAATCTGGTTCTCAGTCGGCTCGATGACCCTGCACAACTCGATCATCATGATCCCGCGCGTCGCGAGTCCGATCACCGTGCAGTGACCCCAAGGGCGGCGTTTCAGCAGAGGCGGCGCGTCCGCACTGAGGCGCCCTCCGATCGCCTCCTTCAATCTGGCCTGCAGCGATATCGGACGGTGCGCCTCGCCCAGTGGTAGCGTCGCGTGCGCGTCCGGGGAGTCCTAGCTGGGCTTACCGACCCCGTATCTCTCTAGCCATTTTGCTAACTCGGCGCCGATCCACTCCCGCGCTTCTGTTTCGGTTTTGAAATCGCCGATCTGCTGCGGCAACATAGCGGGGCGCGTCAAGCGCACACACCATCCGCTTCCATCCTTCATCTCGATGGCTTCGAATGTCACGTCACGGTCGGGGTCGGCCATAGCCACCATATGGGCGCGGCTGGCAAGTGGCGCTACCGGAAAATCTGGCCGCCCCATTCTCAGAGTGGCCACTCGAAACAATCAATTGCTGAAAATCAGAATTAAAGGTATGATTGGTCTAAATTCGCAGAACGCGAGCGCTCATGTCCGACGAAGTGAAGCCGGTCTCCAAAAGAGCGCGCAAGCGCGCCGCGGGCAAAAACCTCCGCGAGGGATTGATCAAGCGGCGCGAGGCCTATTTCGACCTGCTCGTGTCGGGCTACAGCATCGAGCAGATCGCAAGCCACATGAAGAAGAGTCCGTCCGCGGTCCGGCGCGCTGTCGGTCAGGCCTTGGCGACACGGCGGCTCGATGCGCCTGAGGACTACGCCCGCCTCCAGGTCGCGCGGCTGACCAAGGCGCTGCGCTGCGCCGATGTTTCGCTGGAGGAGGGAGACCTGAAGGCGATTGCGCCGTTCGTGAAAGTGGTGCGGGAGCTGAGCCTCTACCACGGCGTCCATGTCGGCCCGGCTCGGCTCGCTCGGCCGGCGGCGCCGCCGGACATCGCGCCAACAGCTCCGCCGCTTGCGCTCACACATTCGTTTGGGGTGGCGGTTACAGAAGTGTTCGATGACGAAAAAAGTTGAAAAGTTGCGCGAGAGCGCACTTAAGTCACTGAAATCATTGGTCAGCGTAAACTTGTGCACGCACGCCCGCCGCTCATCTCGAGCCGTCAAATCCAAGCATTTCTGCTTGGATTTGGACGAGAGAATTTGGTCGAGCGGACCCTATTGGGTCAGGTAGCCGGACTGCGACGCCGCGTTGAACAGCTTGACCAGATCCGCGCCGAGATTCGAGGAATCCAATCCCGCGTCATAGAACAGGCCGGGCGTGGCGCACGCTTGGAGGGCCGGGCCAATGTCGGACTGGATGGGTGCGATCCAGCTCTCATACCAGCTGTTGGCCGGCACCGCCAGATAATCGGTGTAGAGGATCGCGATCTTGATCCCTCGATTCTTGATCGCTGTGCACCAGTTCGTGCTCGAGGAATTGCCGCCGGGCGCGCTGCCGAGATCGTTGATCGCCTGCTGCAGTGCGGCTGCCGCTCTTCTCGTCCTCGACGCCGTCGGTGACGATGAACAGCACTTCCTGTGGGGTATCCCCGGGCTGGTTGGTGCCGTTGCCTGGATTGGGGATGTAGCTCGTCTGGCTGAGCTTGCCGAGCGAATCGTCGTAGTTGGTGGCGACATCGCCGCCCGGGGCGCTCGTGCTCGACGAGCACGCCGAGTTGGCGCAATCGTTGTTGTTCGAATACATTTCCATCACGCCGAAATTTGCCGAGGCGCTGGTCCAGCCGGAGGTATAGTTGGAGGTCAGGGCCATGAGCTGGTTGAGGCCTATCTGCCACAGGCTGTCCATCGAATAGAGCGAAAAACGATACTTCGGCGGGGTCGCGAACAGCGTCGATTGCGAAGTCGTCGATGCGGTCTGGAGCAACGTCGAAACGCCGCCGTTCAGCTCGTCCAGACGGAGCGTGATGCTGTTCTTGCGCGCAAGCGCATAGTTGTCGATCTGCGTGCCATGCGTCGTTGCACAATAATTGCTGCCTGCCGTCGCCGACGGCGGAGGAGCGTTAAGGGTCGGCGTCGTCCCGTCGGTGCAGGGGTTGCCTTCCGTGTCGGAGTTCGTGTTCGTGCTGGCCTGGTGACAGGCGAAGGCGCAGCCTCCGCTGATTTGCTTCGTCGTCAGGTTCTGCATCTGGGTGATGCCGGCCTGTGTCGAGGGCAGCGCCATCGAGGGCGAATTGTCGAGCAGGACGTAGAAGTCGATATTGGGCGGCGCTTGGGCGCTCGCCTCCGAGACGCCCGAAACCGGCAATGTGGGTGTGTGGAGCACTTGAGCGAAGATGGTGTCGACCGAGCTCGAATAGCTGACCGAGACGTTACGCGTGAGCGTGGTGGCGCCGGCGGTGACACTGACCGTCACCTGCATCGCGTTGGCGGTCAGGCCCGGGATATTTTCGGTCAGGCCCTTGAACATGTTCTCGGCGGCGGTCTTGGCGACGTCCGTGCTTTGCTGCAGCATCGCCGGCGTCAGCGCGGCGAGCGCGGCGGCGTCGGCCGCGGCGTTCAGTTTCGTGTGAATTTGCGCGGCCCGGCCATAGTCGACCGCCGCCCCGCCGCCGAACACAAGGATCGGCGCGACGAGCGCGTACATCATGGAGACATTGCCACGCCGGTTACCTAACAGGCGATCCAAACCGAATGTCGACACGGGGAGGCCCCCACTGTTGTCGAAGCGCGCGGGTCCACGTAAGACCGTGCGCCTCGAGTGAACACTGCGAGCATCAAACAACCAGCAGGTTTATGTAATTTTAACGGGTCCCCAACGATTTGCCGGAATGCTAAAGTTTTTCTGAGCGGTCCTGCGGCTTTTTCGGCCCTTCGGGGGTTCCAACCAGAGCTCGGGCGCGCGCTCCATGAGCGCCGCCGCCAATGGCCGATCCGCCTCTCACGCGCGGTTTCGACTCGTGAAAAGCCTTGAAACCCCAAGGATTTTCGGGCCCGAGAATGGGTGAAGCGTCCGCCGGGGATCTCCTTGAGGGTCCGCCTAGGCCGCCGACGTCCGGGGGACCTTGGAGCAAGCAACGGCGCGTGTCACGGCCTCCGCCATTCGGGAAGTAACGTTGACGGCCGGCGGGGTCCAGGCGAGCGCGATTGCGCCGAGGCGGCCTCCCGTGCAGAGCCTGGGGCGCGCCGCTCGAGGAGCGAATTGCGGCCTAAACGAAACCGCCCTATGCGTTGGACGAGACTGTGTAGGAGAAGACCCGCCCACTCATGAAAGCCCCCCGACGGTATTTCGATCCGCTGGCGATCGGGGCCCCGCCCCCGTTGCTTGAGCTTCCCTCGCGGCTCGAGCGCATGATTCATTTCATACCGCCGCACAATGAAAAGGTCCGCGCGAAGGCGGCCGAGCTCGTGGGCCAGGTCGACGTTGTCCTCGGCAATCTCGAGGACGCGATTCCAATCGACGCCAAAGAGGCGGCTCGGGACGGCTTGATTGCGATGGGGAAGGCGATCGACTTCGGCTCGACCGGACTTTGGGCCCGCGTCAATGCGCTCAATTCGCCCTGGTTCATTGACGACATGACGCGGCTCGTCGGCGAGATTGGCGACAAGCTCGACGTGGTGATGGTCCCCAAGGTCGAAGGCGACTGGGACATTCATTTCCTCGACCAGTACCTTGCGCTGCTCGAGGCGCGCAACGGTCTCAAGCGCCCCATTCTCGTGCACGCGATCTTGGAGACGGCCCAGGGCGTCAACAATGTCGAGTCGATCGCCGCCGCTTCGCCCCGCATGCAGGGCATGAGCCTCGGCCCGGCGGACCTCGCGGCCTCGCGCGCAATGAAGACAACACGGGTCGGCGGCGGCCATCCGGACTATCGCGTGCTTGCCGACGCGACCGAAGGCGCCGCCGGCCGCTTGAGCTTTCAACAAGACCCTTGGCACTACACAATCGCGCGCATGGTGGACGCCTGCGCGGCGAACGGGATCAAGCCGTTCTACGGACCGTTCGGCGATTTTTCCGATGCCGCCGCCTGCGAGGCGCAATTCCGCAACGCCTTTCTCTTGGGCTGCGCAGGCGCCTGGACCCTGCATCCGAGCCAGATCGCGATCGCAAAAAAGGTGTTCTCGCCCGATCCGGCCGAAGTCGCTTTCGCGCGGAAGATCTTGGCGGCCATGCCTGACGGATCGGGCGCCGTCATGATCGACGGCAAGATGCAGGACGATGCGACCTGGAAGCAGGCGCGGGTCATCGTCGATCTCGCTCAGGCTGTGGCGGCGAAGGACGCCGATTATGCGGCGCTCTATCAGTTTTGACAACTCCGCCCGCGCCTTACGGCCATACGGCCCAAATATTGCTTCCCGTGGAGAAGCCACAGTTTCAGATCGCCGATCTGTGGGCAAGTCAGGAGATTGGGTCGACGCCCGGTTCCTGTTTTGGCGCAATGCGCTATAACGGAACGACCGTGGGGAAGGGAGATCGGAGGCTATGGAAAGTCGCAACGCGAAATTCGGGATTGGACAGATCGTCAAACACCGGTTCTACCCATTCCGTGGGGTGATCTTCGATGTCGATCCGGTTTTCGCCAATACCGAGGAATGGTGGCGTTCGATACCCGCTGAGGTGCGTCCCGCCAAGGAACAGCCCTTCTATCACCTCTACGCCGAGAACGAGGACAGCCAGTACGTCGCCTATGTCTCTGAGCAGAATCTGGTGTCGGACGAATCCGGAGAGCCGATCCGGCATCCGCAGGTGAGCGAGACCTTCGAACGGACGGAGGACGGCAAGTATTACGCCCGCGGCCGGTCGCGCCTGAGCTGACGCCGCCGCATCCTCGACGCAGGCTTTCGAGCAAGACTCAAGCGCGCGGTTGCGCTCGCCTATCCTCCGCGCAGGCCTCCCACGGTCGCGAGAGGCCTGAACGGCCAGGGTTACTTCGCCGGAGCGGCCGGAGCAGGAGCCGGCGCTGCCGGCGCCGCCGGAGCCGCAACCCCCTGCTGCTGCTCAAGCATCTTGCGCTGCTCTTCCGCCTTCTTTTGCAGCTGCTGCTGCAACGCCTGGCGCTGCTGTTCCAGAACCTTGGGGTCCGTCGGCTTGCCGTCGAACGCCGGACCCAAATCCTTGAGGGGAATGTTGAATGTCAGTTCGCGCCCCGAGACGTCGCCGCCCGGCACGCGCATAATAACGGCCATGTTCTGCCCTTTTTTCAAAGCCTCGAGCGTCCTCGCACCGATGTCGATCTCCGCCGAGCAGGCGTTCTGGAAGCACATATCGTACTTGCCCTCAATCGGCTCGTTCTTGTCGATGACCACCCGGAACCCGGGCTTCAACAGCATGCCGATCGGCAGGATCAGAAAGCGCAGCTTGCGCCGCTCTTCGCCGGCCACGTCGAAGAGGTTAATGCTGATCATGGGCGGCTGATCGGCCGAGGTGGAGAAGTCGCGCATCGTGGCGCAAGCCTCTTTGCCGTTGGTAGGCTGCTTGGCGCAGAATTTGGCCCATTGCGGCTCGGGCGACACCAGGTCGACCTTCGAGGGCGGCGGCGGCTGCGGCTGGCCCTGCTGCGGCGCCTGACCTGGCGCTGCGGGAGCCGGCTGCGCCTGCTGCGCAGAGGCGCCGCCAGCAAGCGCGACGCTCATTGCGAGGGCTGCTGCGCCCAAGCGCATCACTTGAAATCTCATCAATCGTCCTTTCGAACTGTTAAGCGGAATCGTGTTGCGCTTGCCCTGCGCCAAAACAACGCCAATGGGCGCCCATGAATTGGCGTCGGCGAGCCTCCGAGCGACCTCATGACGCAAGGCTGTGAGCGCGCTTGCGGGTTGCGCCCTCTTTTCACATTCGAGGCGACATTCCAATAGCAATTTCGCCTTTCAACTACGCGCTCGCCGCAAAAATGGCGGCCAATCGGGCCCCGCTGCGCCAAAGACGCGACCTCCGTTGGGAATCCGCCGACTGCCGATGCTAGAACGGTTACCCATGATCGGCCGGACGATTCGCTCCCTCCTCGGCGCTGCGCTTGCAATCGCGCTCATGGGCCCGTCCGCGATCGCCGGCGGCGTCGGTCCTCCGGCGGGCGCGATTGCGATGCACGGTGAGCCGGCCTTGCCGCCCGACTTCGACCATCTGCCCTACGTGAACCCGCAAGCGCCCAAGGGCGGGGCGCTCAATCTCGCTTATCTCGGCGCCTTCGACAGCCTGAACCCTTATAACGTCAAGGCCCTGTCGACCGCCCAGGGCCTCATCGGCAACGTCTATCAGTCGCTGATGACGCGTTCGGCCGACGAGCCGTTCACCCTCTACGGCCTCATCGCCAAGAGCATCGAGACCAATCCCGCGCGCGATCATGTCGTCTTTCATCTCGACCCGGCGGCCAAATTCTCGGACGGAACGCCGATCACCTCGGCCGATGTCGTGTTCACCTTCAACCTGCTCAAGGCCAAGGGGCGCCCCCAGCAGCGCGCCGCCTTTTCGCTGGTCAAAAGCATCGCCGCCCCGGATGACCGGACCGTGGCTTATGACCTCTCCGGCGCCAACGACCGCGAGCTGCCGCTGACGCTCGCGATCATGCCGGTCCTGCCGCGCGCCCATACCGACGCCGAGCATTTCGAGGACCAGACGCTGCAGATTCCGGTTGGCTCAGGCCCCTATCGCGTCGCGGAGGTCAAGCCCGGGCAGAGCCTGGTGCTGGAGCGCGACCCTAATTATTGGGCGAAGGACCTGCCAATCTCGCGCGGCCTCTACAATTTCGACCGGATTCGCATCGATTACTACCGCGACGCGACGGCGATGTTCGAGGCTTTCAAGGCCGGGCTCATCGACTATCGGGTCGAGGACAATCCGAACCGATGGCGCAACGAATACAATTTTCCCGCCGCCAAGGACGGGCGCGTCATAAGAGCGGCCATCTCGAGCGGCCTGCCGAAAGGCGTGTCCGGCTTCGCCTTCAACACCCGCCGCCCCGTTTTCGCCGACCCGCATGTGCGTGAGGCGCTGGCGTCCATGTTCGACTTCGAGTGGATCAACGCCAATCTCTATGATGGCGCCTACAAGCGGTCGGAAGGGTTCTTCGACGACAGCGAGCTGTCCTCGATCGGCCGGCCGGCCTCGGAGCGCGAGCGGGCCCTGCTTAAGCCTTATCCCGGCGCGGTGCGCGACGACGTGATGGAAGGTACATGGCGCGCTCCCGTTTCGGACGGTTCGGGCCGCGACCGCGCGATCGCCAAAAACGCGCTCGGCGAGCTTGCCGCCGCCGGCTATTCGCTGCGCGACGGGCGGCTCGTTGATGCGCATGGCGCGCAGCTCGCCTTCGAGATTTTGGTGAGGAACCGTGATGAGGAGCGCCTCGCGCTCGCTTATGCGCGCAATCTCGCCCGCATTGGCGTCGCCGCCAATGTCCGGCTCGTCGACGAAGTGCAGTTCCAGCGGCGGCGCACCCGCTTCGACTTCGACATGATGGAGGGCTCCTGGATCGCCTCGCCCTCGCCGGGCAACGAGCAGCGCGGCCGATGGAGCTCGGCTGCCGCCGACGCTGAGGGCGCCTATAACATCGCGGGGGTCCGCTCGCCTGCAGTCGACGCGATGATCGCCGCGATCCTGGCGGCCAACACGAATGAGGATTTCGTGGCTGCGGTGCGCGCACTCGACCGGCTGCTCATCTCCGGGTTCTATATCGTGCCTTTGTATTATGCGCCGGAACAGTGGATCGCCTATTCGGCCAAGCTGGGCCGTCCGGACAGGACGCCGCTATTCGGCGTCGAGACTCTGGTGGCGCCGCGAGCCCTGAGGGTCGAACCTCCAATGCAACCAGCGCGGGAAGGGTGGCGAAGCAAACGCAAATAAATGCAAATAAGAAGCGCATAAACGCGCATAACTATAAAAGTAAAGCGTTTACTAGCGTTTATTTTTCCTAATCAAGACTTTTCAATGGGTTACGGCGCGGAAAAATTGGAAAAATCGCTGCAAGGCCGCCGCTCGCAGGTTGTGGATCCGGCATCTCAAACAGCCTGCCGGCTTCTCCGTCCACGCCTCGCTCACGCCAAACATGGCTTGATTTGCCAACACTAATAAGAGCAACATACCATTCCGGTTTTTGCAATCAATCGCGGCTCTGAAGATCCCGTGGCCGCTGCGCCTCGGACGCTCCATGGACACGGCAGGGCTTCTCCTGGCGTGTCCCGGCCCTCAACCGGACGCATTCGCTGCTCCTCGGGAATGTCGAGCGATCTCAGCAACCGAATCCCGCATCAGGCGAACGAGCGGCTCCGCCCGTCCCTGGCTCATGCACCGGCCCGCCCGGGAACGATCGTTCGGCAGCTATACACCGACGAGGTCGCGCAGATGTAGAGCGTCTTCCTGTCGGGGTCGCCCCAGTTGAAATTGGCGGCCACTTCCGGAACGCGGATCACGCCGAGGATCTGACCGTTCAGCGCGAAGACATGCAGCCCGCCGGGGCCGGTGCAGAACAGATTGCCCTCGGCGTCGACCTTCATGCCGTCCGCCACGCCGGGCTCGTCGCCCTCGAGGATGGCCCAGACTTCCCCTCCCGATACGCCCCCATTCTCGACCTCGAACCGGCGGATGTGCCCCTTCGCTGTGTCGTTGACGAAGAGAACCGCGCCATTCTCGGCGAGACACAAGCCGTTTGGCTCTTCGAAGTCGTCGACAAGTCGAATGATCGAGCCGTCCCGCGGATCAACACGATAGACGCCCCGAACAGGCTGCTGTATCGCGCGCGGGATTCCCACGCCAAGCAACACGCCCTCTCCGCCGTAGCGGCCATAGGGCGGGTCGGTGAAATACAGGCGCCCGGACGAATCCACGATCACGTCGTTCGGGCTGTTGAGCTCGAGGCCGCCATAGTGGCTGGCCAGCGTTGTCATGCGGCCATCCGGCTCCTGCCGGACGAGGCGGCTCGTCCCATGTTCGCAGCTGACGAGCCGGCCCTCTCGGTCGAGGCAATTGCCATTGGTCTTGTTGCTCGGCGCGCGGAAAATATCGACCGCGTTAGAGCGCGGATCGAAGCGGTACAGACGGTCGCCTGGAATGTCGCTGAAGATGAGGACGCCGTCTTTTGCTCGCCAAACCGGGCCCTCGGTGAAACGAAATCCGCTCGCACGCTTCGCCATTGGCTCGTCGCTGACGATGCGCGACAATTTCGGGTCGCGAACGTCCAAATGACTCATGAGCGTGGCCCGCTGATCCAGGTGGTTTGGTGAATTGGGCGTGTCGAGGCGGCCTCAGGGTCGCGCCTACCCCGACGCGCCCCAAGGGAGAGCCATGAGACCATACGGCCTCACGGCTCTTGACCGGCTATTCGTGAATTTCGACCCATTTCTTACTGGCGGCGTCATATTTGACCAGCGTCAGCTCTTGCTCGGTGAACGAGGCATGTCGGGTCGGCGAGAAAATCACCGGGCCATCGATGCCCGGAACGCCCGACAGTTTTTCATACGCGTCGCGCAGGACGGCATGGTCGGTCGACTTCGTCTGTTCAATGACGTGAGCGAGCGTCATGACGGCCTGATAGCTCACCTCGGCCGATTGGGTCGGGTCTTCGTTGTACTTTTTCCGATAGGCGTCCGCGAATTCCTTATACAGGTCGTTGGGATGAAGCTCAGCCGTTATGAAAGCGCAGACGACGCCGTCGGCGGCAGGCCCGGCCAAGTTTGAGAACGTGTTGTCGGAGCAGGTGTCGGACTCGCCGAGCACCATGAGATGCTCTCCGGAAGTCTTCAGCATTTGGGCGAAGGCCGCCTGGTCGGGCGGCGAAAGCCAGACTTCGACGCAATCGGCTCCGGAATTTTTCACAGCCTCCAGGTCCGGCGCCAACTGAGCGGTGGCTCCTGTCGTCCAGTTCTCGGTGATTGGACGATCGAGAGCGAGTTTCTTGCCGGCCTTTTCATAGGCAAGCTTGAACGCCGCAAATCCGCCCATGCCCCAGGACGTCGTGTCATGCAAAATCGCAAGGCCTTTTGGGCAGTGCTTGAGCGCATACTCGCCCAGCGCCGCGCCCCAGGCGAAAGAGTTGGCGCCGGATTGAAACACCCAAGCGTGCGGCGGCTTGTCGGGGCCATTCGGATAGACAGTCAAACCACCGCCATCCACCAAGCCAATATCAAGAATGTGATATCTATCGGCAAGTTGTGCAGTGACCGGCCCATTGTCTGGCGAGCCGACAATCGCCACAGCGCCCTTGCTGACGAATTTCTGAAAGAGCTGACCGGCAAGCGTGCCGTCGCCATTGTCATTGACCGCCTCGACGACGACAGGACGCCCGAGTATCCCGCCTTGCGCCATCAGCTTGTCTTGCGCGAGCAGAGCGCCCTGCTGGGCCTGCGTCCCAATATTTCCGTAAGCCCCGGTCGTTCCGCCCATGACTCCGATCAGGATCGGATCGCCGCTCGGCGCCGCGATGACTGGGCCTGCCAAGCAAGCCGCCAAGACCGAAAGAACACCCCAGCGACATCGACCGACGTTCATCACGCGCCTCCCTTTGCGCACATTTTTTCGTGCGTGGTTCAAGCCTAACATCGTTTGGATCTCGGTTCGAGGCGAGGTCGACGGCTTGCCCCAAAGGAGCTTCATGATCTCGCCACTATTTTGCGACTGCGCAGTCAGCGGCTCCGCGAATTGCGGCGATCTGCTGTCCGCTTATTCTCCGAGGTACACCTTCCTGACGACCGGATCTGAGCGCACTTCGTCGGCGGTGCCGGTCAGCACGACCTCGCCGGCGTTCAAGACGGTGACAAGGTCGCACAACGGAAACAAAAAGCGCGTCTGATGTTCGATGACGATCATCGTCAGGCCGCGGCCTTTGAGTTCGCGCAAAATCCACGCCAGATGCTCGACCTCGCGATGGGTCAGTCCTGTCGCCGGTTCATCCAGAATGACGATGTCGGGGCTCGCGACGCAGACGCTCGCCAATTGCGTCAGTTGCTCGATCCCGTGCGGCACGTCGCGAATGCGCCGGTCCGTCCAGCTTCCGGCGCCGACCGCGCGCAGGGCGCGCAGGGCCCGGTCCGACACGCGGTCCATGTCGCGGCGCGCAGACTTGAGAAGCGGCCATACGACCGAGCGCAGGCCGACGTTCGCCGCCAAGCCGTAGGCGCCGACCAGCACGTTCTGGCGGGTGGTCAGTTCCTTGATCAGCTGCGCCGCCTGAAAGCTGCGCCTTAAGCCGAGCCGCGCGCGATCCGCTGGCCCAAATCCGTCAACCCTTTGTTCCTTGATCAGGATCGAGCCTGATATCGGGCGCAGTCGCCCCGCGATGATGTTGGCGAGCGTGCTTTTTCCCGAGCCATTCGGACCGATCAGCCCGTGAATGCGCCCGGCCGCAACTTCAACGCTCACATGGCTCAGAACGGTCGGCCCGGTTCCATATCGGAACGTGATGTCGCGACATTCGACGATCGCCGCTGACCGGGCCATGGCCGCCGGGGCCGCGCTCGCCGGCCCGGGGAACAGCCCAACAAGCGAGTCGCGCTCGACCGCGCCCTCGGCCTCGCCGGCAGGGGAAGCCGCTTGAGGCGCCGGCGGCTTCACGGCCCCGGGCAAAGCCGGCTTCAGACGCGCCCATGCCCGCTTCGCGACGCCAACAGCGCCTTCCGGAACAATCGTCACCACCAATATCGACAAGACCCCGTACAGAACTTGCTGCAGCCACGGGTTGATGTGAACCAGCACGGGAAACATGCTGACGAACGCAGCCCCGATAATCGGGCCGGGGGTCGTATTGATTCCTCCGATGAGAATCATGACCAGCACATTGAGCGAGATCGACCAACTGAACTGGCTCGGCGACACGACGCCAAGAAAGCAGAACAACCAGCCTGCGAAGCCGATCGTCGCCGAAGCGAGCGCGAACATGATGATCTTCATGGGCCCGGGGCGAGCCCCGGCAGCCTCGGCGAAAGGTTCAGCATCCCTGATCGCGAGGAGCACCGGATAGAGAAGCGAACGCCGAACGCTCCAGACCACAAACGTCACGACCATGAGCGTCAGCATCACGCACCAGGCGATCGGCGGTCCGAGCGGCGCAAGAAAACCCGGCAGATCGGGAAAATTAGGCCCAAGCAGCCCCTGCATTCCGTTGGTGATCTGAAGGTCGGTCGCCAGCACCGTGATGACCAGAGTGAAAATGAATGTCGTGATGGCGAAATGCAGTCCGCTCACCCGAAGCGACGCGGCCCCTAGAATGACTCCGAGCAATCCGGTGGTGATGACAACGATGGGAATGATGAGGAACAGGTTCACGCCATAGATCGTCGACAAGATCGTCGTGAGATAGGCGCCTATGGCGAAGAAGCCCCCGACGCCCAGCGAATAGAGGCCAAGGATCCCAGCTGTTGCGTCCAGGCATATGGCGAGAATGCCGTAGATCGCCGCCACGAGAATGAGGCCCTGGACCTGCAAGTCCGCCCAAGCGATGAAGTATGTCGCGACGAGGTAGGCGATCATGATCGCCGCGATGACCGCGGGTCGCGCCCATCGGTTAGAAAGGGAATGCGCCGAAAGCGGCGATGGCTCATCCCTCCGCCCAACAGGGATCGGCCTCGGAAGGCTCCTGGCCGCGATCCGCTCGCCCGTCCCCTTGAGAGAGAGCGGGATCTGCTTGATGAGGAACGGAAGCTGCGCAAATGGGGCGGCTCGGACGCCGAATATCCCCCTTGGGCTTACGAGCAGAACCAACACGAGGATGACGAACGGAAACCAGTCCGACGCCTGGGAATTGATATACGTGTCGGCGCCCTCGGACAGAATGCCCAGCAGAACGCCGCCCGCCATCGCAAACGCCGGATTCTCGGCTCCGCCGATCATCATCGAAACAAAGCCGAAGGTGTTGAATGTGCCGCCCAGGTAAGGGTTGGCGAAGGTGCGGGGGGCAATCAGAACGCCGGCAATCCCAGCCAGAAGCCCCGAGATCGCGAAGGTGACGGCTGCGACCATCATCGTGTTCGCGCCGATGCATTCGGCCATTTCGGAGTTGGCGGCAGTCGCCATCCCGACTTTGCCGAATAGAGTCCGTCGCCGCACAAGCTCGAGCACAAGCACGAGGACGGCTGCGACAGCGATCGCCAAAATCTGCTGCGCGGTCAGAAGCGCTCCGCCAATATGGACGCCGATATCGTTGAGGAGAGGCGGGAAGGCGCGAGAACGAGGGCCGACGACATAGGCAATCGCATTCTCGAGAGCTAACCCGAAACCCAAAGTGCTCACCATCCAGCCGAAACTGAAACGGTCGGCCTTCAATATCGGCCTCACCGCGACGAAGTAGGACACGACGCCGATCGCGGCGGCCACGATGGGGCCGAGCGCAACACCGATCCAGGGACTATATCCGGCTGCCGACAGCGACGCCGCCACGACGATCGCCACCGTCAACATTTGCCCCTGCGCGAAATTGATGACGCGGGTGACGTAGAAGGAAAGGGCGAGCGCCAGGCCTAAGAGACCGTAGATCGCGCCTATCGCCACGCCGCTGAGTAAAAACTGAAGCACCCGCGCTTCCTCCTACCGCCGGCTCACGCGCTCTCTTGTGGGAGGCGGCATGGTAGGCCCGCGGCGGCTCTGACAAAACCCGGTTGATGTCGATCTCGCCACAGGCGACGTCCGTTCACCGCCACCGACCCTACTTGACGCCGCCTGCGGTCAGGCCGCCGACGAGCCATCGCTGAGCGAACAGCGCGATCAGATAGACGGGAACGATCCCGGTGATGGAGGCGACCGCCATCTGGCCGAAATTGACCAGCCGCTCGCCCTGAAAGAGCGCAATCGCCACCGGCAGCGTGCGGGTCGAGGGATCGTTGCTGAACGACGAAGCCAGCAGGAATTCGTCAAAGGCGAGAATGCCGCAGATGAGCGCGGTCGCGGCGAGGCCGGGCGCCATCATCGGCGCGATGATGCGCCAGACAACGGTCAGGTGCCCGGCGCCATCGAGCCACGCCGCCTCGTCGATCTCGATCGGCAGCCTACGAATGAACCCCGAAAGGAGCCAGAAGGCGACCGGCAGGTTAGCGAGGCCGTTGACGACGACGAGGCCGGTCAATGTGTTGAGAAGGCCGACGCGCCGTAGAAGCATGAACAGCGGGATCAGCGCGACGACCGGCGGAGCGACATAGGTCGCGAGCGTGAAAGCCGGCAGGAAGCGCCCGCCAATCTTGAGCCGGACCATCGCGTAGGTCGCCGGGAAGGCGAGAAGCACAGTCAGAAGGCCGCTGAACACGGCGACGGTCAGCGAGTTTACGAGATACCGGCCGAGCGGGATGATCCGAAAGGTTTCCCGCCAATTGTCGAGCGTCGGCCGTCCGGGCAGGAAATGTCCCGACAAAGCCTGATCGGGCGACTTGAACGACACCGAGACGAGAAACGCGATCGGCAGGAGGAAGAACGCGAGGACGAGCGCCGCGCCGCAATAGGCGGCGAGCCGGCCGTTCCGCCTCGTCGCCGGCTCGGCTCCCGCCCTCATCCCGCGCGCGCCTCGCTCACGCGATGGAGCCAGGTGAGCGGCAGCGTCACGAGGCTCACGAGGATGGCGAAGACGATCGTTTGCGCTGCGCCGAGGCCAATGTCGAATTGCGTTAGCGCGGTTCGCCAGACCTGGAAGGCGGCGACGGTCGTGTCGAAGCCGGGGCCGCCGAAAGTCAGCCCATAGACGAGGTCGAACAGCTTGAACGCGATGACGACGCGCAAGAGCAGGATCGCGAGCAGCGTCGGCGCGAGCATCGGCAGCATGATGTAGAGGAGGATCTTGAACGGCGACGCCCCGTCGACGCGCGCAGCCTCGACGACATCCTCCGACAGCCCCTGCAGCGCCGCATAGGACAGGATCGCGACGAACGGCGTCCATTGCCAGATGTCGGCGACCGCGATCGAGAGGAAAGCCCATGGCGTCGTCCCTAGGAACGAGATCGGCTGATCGATCACGCCGGCTCTCAGAAGGACGCCGTCGAGCAGGCCCCCCGAGGGGGCGAGAATGAGCTTCCAGGCGCTCGCGACCATCATCGGCGGCGTCATAAGAGGCAGAAGGATGATTCCGCGGATCCACCCGGCGCGGCGCAGATGCGTATGCAGGAGGAGCGCAATCGAAAACCCGAGCGCCATCTCGATAAGCGGCACGGGGATGGCGAAGATGGCCGTTCTGATAAGCGTCACGCGAAACGTGTCGTCCCGCGCGAGCGCCAGGTAATTCGTAACGATCGGCCACTTCTGGAATGGCCGTCCCAGGCTGCTCCTGGAGAACGAGAGCGCCAGGATGTCAATGAACGGGTAGATGGCGAAAATCGCCAGCCCCACCACCAACGGCGCCACAAGAAGCCAGACGACGGCTCGCGACCCGCTGATCAAAGCCCTCGGCGGATCGCGAATAGCGTCTTCGGCGCCCGCCTCACCCGCCAAGCAGCTCGACCCACATCGCTTGCGTGTCCTTCATCGCCTTCTCAGGCGTCTTGGATTTGTCGAGAATGAGCGCCAGCTGATCGGCGAGGCCCTGCAGCATCTTGGCCGCCTGGGCGCCGTTCGGCCAGACTAGCGCGCCATTCAAGGACTGCTGCGCTGCAGCCTGCACTTTCGGCGCAACCTTCTTGTATTCCTCGCTCTGGA
The DNA here is from genome assembly GCA_963753135.1 of uncultured Alphaproteobacteria bacterium. Classification (GTDB taxonomy): domain Bacteria; phylum Pseudomonadota; class Alphaproteobacteria; order Rhizobiales; family Beijerinckiaceae; genus Roseiarcus. Next base: position 100,770 of record CAVWBA010000004.1, read on the forward strand.
GCGTCGATTCATAGACCGGGTCGATGCCGGTGCCGGGAGTGATCATCTGGGCGAGATTCATTTGCGGGCTGCAGCCAAACTTGACCAGCTCCCAGGCGGCGTCCTGATTCTTCGAGCCGGCCGAAATCGCAAGGCCGAAGCCCGCATCGAGCGAAGCCCGGTGCTTCGTGTTGCCGCCGCCGACGGGAATTTGGGTGACGTCCCACTTGTCGACGACCTGCGACACTTTCGGGTCCTGAGCGTTGACGCCAAGGTCAGTCCAGAACTCCATCATCGCGGCTTTGCCGGAGAGGAACGCCGGCAGCCCCTGCTCGTAACCGGTCTCGAGCGGGGTCGGGAAGGCGTAGGGCGCGACGTCGAGCAGCGCCTGCGCCGCCGCGATGCTGAGGTCGCTGTCGAGCTGAGGCTTGCCGTTGTTGTCGAGGAACTCGCCGCCGAAGCCGCAGAGGCGATTGGCGTAGCCGCAGCCGATCTGGAACGGCTCCTTGCGGCCGAGGATCGCCGCGCCAAAAACGCCTTTGCCTTTCTCAGCTTCCGTGATCGTCTTGGCCACCGTCAGATATTCGTCCCAGGTCTGCGGCGCCTTGAGGCCGTGACGCCCGAAGATCTCGGTATTGTAGAAGAGCACGTGCGAGTTGCCGTCATAGGGCAGGCCCCAGCGCTTTCCGTTGAAGAGGGTATAGGGATCGTAGAGGCTCGGCAGAAATGCGCTGCCGTCGATCTCCTTGGCGATGCGGCCGGTGACGTCGACGATCATGTCATCATGTGCGAAGGCGCCAAGAAGGCCGTACCAATAGTCGACCACGTCATAGACGTTGGCGCCGGACTGCACGTCGAGCGTCACCTTCTCGAGGATCTGGTCGTTTGGCACGGCGATGACGTTGACCTTGGCTCCGGTCGCCTTCTCGAACGCTTCGCCAACCATGCGACCGCCAACGACATGCGGCTGGATGACCATGAGGTTGAGTGTAACGCCGGACAGACTCGGCGCCGAGCGCGCGCTCTTTGGCCCAAGCGCAGCGACGCCAGCGGCGGCGCCCGTCGCCAAAAATCGCCGTCGGGTTAGCGAATTGGGAAGTCCCATTGATTGAAAAAGGCTCATCGCGTTCTCCTCCCTGAGACCACTGCGATCGGAAATTCCTGCCGCCAAGGACTGGCGGCGAATAGAAGAAACTGACTCACCCTCTTTAGCGCTTCAATGCGCCCATGAGGCGCGTTCCAAATATTACGTATGTGATCGGTTCGCCCTGGAATGGCTCGGCCCACACGTCTTTGCGAACGTCGCGCGTCAAATCGACCTGATTGCGCGTGCTGTTGAAATTCGCTGCGTTCGCCGTCGTCCAAATTCACGTATGTGATTTCCGTGTGAGAGATGCGCCGTCCTACTTGAATCGGTTCGGTCGGGCGAGAAATTGTGTTGAGCGCGGCGTGGCGCCGGCAGAGATCGATTGTGTCGACACTCGTCCGTTGCAAGCCGACCTCGCTGCCCGCCATTCAAGACGGCGCCGCATCGGGGTGGCGCGACAGGGATCGGTGTTCTGAGCGTCATATCTCTCCGTCCGCGCAGGAGCGCTCGCGGGGACCACAAGGGAGGTTCGGCCTTGAAGGTGAAACTATCGCGCGACAAGCTCAAGTCCGCGCTACGAGACGATCCGGAGTTCCGGGTGTTTGCGCGCTATTGGAGCGGCAGCCTTCGATTCGACATCGGCGACGACGTCTACCTGATCAAGATCAAGGACGGCGAGGTAAACGCGGTTGACGCGCATGCGCCGACGACCTCGGGCTTAGGCGACGTTGTCATCACGGCGCCCGCCGACGACTGGGCGCATTTCCTTCAGCCGTTGCCCGAGCCTTGGTATCACGAGTTCTATCCCGCGAGCGCCCATCACGGCTTCCGCCTCGGCGGCGACCCCGACTATCTCTGGCCCTACTATTACGCGATCCGCCGCTCCGGAGAGATCCTGCGGTCGCTGGCGACTGTCGAGAAGGAGTGAGCACCGTGGCAGCCAAGTTCAGTCCGATCACCGGCCGGTACGTCCACGTCACGGTGCAAGGCGTCGAATATCGCGTCTATTTCGAGGAGGCAGGCAAAGGTACGCCGGTTCTCATGCAGCACACGGCCGGCACCGACGGGCGGCAGTGGCGCCACGTCCTCGAGGACGAGAAACTGACGTCTGAGTTCCGCTTCATCGCGCACGACCTGCCCTATCACGGCAGGTCGCTGCCGCCGCTGAGCAAGCCCTGGTGGCGGGAGCGCTATTCGCTGTCGCAGAGCTTCGCCATCGATTTCATCGAGGCGATGACCAAGGCGCTGGGACTCGAGAAAGCGATCTATGTCGGCTGCTCGATGGGCGGCCACCTCGCGCCAGACCTCGCGCTCGCCAAGCCGGGATTGTTTCGCGCCGTGATTGCGGTCGAAGGGGGCCTCGCGACTCACGATCCAGAGCCCTTCCTCGAGTATTTGTCGCATCCGCGCGCCTCGAACGAGACGAAGGCCGGGCTCATGCTGGGGCAGATGTCGCCGCACAGCCCCGAGCAGTTCCGCCGTGAAACGGCCTGGGTCTATAGCCAGGGCGGGCCGCAGGTGTTCCGCGGCGACCTCGACTACTACCTCGGCGAACACGACCTCACCCACACCGCCTCGAAGATCGACACGTCGAAGACGCAAGTGCACGTGATCAGCGGCGACTACGACTGGTCAGCGACGCCCGAGCGCTCGCGCGCGCTTGCCGACGCCATCAAGGGGGCGACCTACACCCGCATGGATGGCATGGGCCACTTCCCCATGTCGGAACACCCCGAGGCGTTCAAGAAATATCTGGGCCAATTGCTCGCCACGATCATGGCCAAGTAGCCAGCGCGATTTTTTCGCTCATGAACAAGGAAGACACCCGACAATGCCGCTCACCTTAGAAGATCGCGAGGAAATCCGCGAAGTGATTGCGCGCTACGATTTCGCGATCGATCTCGGCGATCCGGAAGCCTACGCTAATTGCTTCACCGAGGACGGGGCGTTCCTGCATACCGGCGCAGGTTCGCACTCGAAGATGGCGAAGAGATATGTGGGCCGGAAGGAGCTGGCCGCCTTCTGCAAGTCCGTGTGCGACTTCGCCGAGGGTCAGCTTCGTCATTGGAACAACGGGGTGCAGATTCTCGAAGGCGATGGCGAGACCGCGACGATGCGCTCCTTCATCATCGGCTTCACCTGCGGCGTCTACCCCGTGCCGAAGATCTTCGAGACTGGAATCTACTACGACAAGTTCCGCAAAGTGAACGGCAAGTGGTACATCGAGGAGCGAAACTTCCGCTGCGATCCGCAACCCGAGCATCGCGGACGGGTCTGGGACCCGCAGAAGTTCGCCGACGACATCCGCTGAGTTTCTTTTCCTTCTCTGAACACCGCGCCGGGTCGCCGGCGCGCGCCCCGCTCATGCCGATTGCGCCCCCATCCGCGCGCGCCGCGCGCGTTCGCCGGCCGCGTTCAGCGTGAGCGCGAGAAACAGAATCACGCCATACATGATCTGAATATAGAAGATCGAGACCTGGGCCAGGGTGAACAGCGTCTGAATGAGAAAGAGCAGGGCGCCGGCCGCCGCCGACCCAAGCATTCCGCCGCGACCGCCGCTCAGCGCAACGCCTCCCAGCGCCACCGCGGCGATCGAGGTCAAAGTATAAGGCACGCCGACGCGCGGGTCGCCTGATCCAAGCGCCGCGGTGAAAACAAGGCCAGCGACGGCGGCGAGCACGCCGCTGATGACATAGGCGATGATGCGTACCGCGACGACATTCACGCCCGACGCATAAGCTGCCCGCGCGTCGCCGCCGACCGCGAGCAGATTGCGCCGAAAGGCGGTCCGCTCGAACGCGAGCCAGGCGATCCCAAGCGCGATGATGAGGACGAACGCGCCGGACACAGCGCCATGGCCGTTAGCGAGCGCGACGAGCCATTGCGGCGCCTGCCCGCCCGCCATGGGCAGCATTTCGAGCGTTATTCCCTGATACGCCAGATAAGTGCCGAGCGTCGCGATGATCGGCTGCACACGGACGACCGCGATCATGAAGCCGTTGAGGAGGCCGGAAAGGACCCCGACCATAAGGGACGCGCCGATGATGCTGAGAGGATCGGCAAAGCCGTGGGGTACGAGCACGGCGGTGACGAGCGCATTGACCAAGCCCGCGAGCGGTCCAACGGATAAGTCGACGCCGCCGTCGCCCGACATGACCGGCGCCGTCTGCGCCATCGCGGTGATGATGAACGGGGTTGCGCTGATCAGCATGCCGTTCCAATTGCCGGGATCGGTGAAGGCCCGGCTTGCTGCGGCGTTGAGAATGGTGAACACGACGAGCGCCGCCAGAATCGGCCACGCGTAGCTGCGCTTCATGATCCAGCTCATCGCACAGTCTCCACTGGTTCAGCCGAGCCTTTCTTATGCGCGAACATCGCGTCGATAAGAGTCCGCTCGTCGAGCGCGTCGCGCCCGACGATGGCGCTGACAGCGTGGTCATGAAAGACGACGACTCGATCGCAGAGAAGGCACAGTTCGACGAGCTCCGTCGACAAAAGCAGGATCGACACGCCGCTCGCGGCAAGGTTCACGAGGACGTCGTAGAGCTCCGATTTTGCGCCCAGATCGACCCCGCGCATCGGATCATTGAGGATGAGGACGCGCGGCTTTGTCGCGATGAGGCGGCCGAGCAAGGCCTTCTGCTGATTGCCTCCGCTGAGCGAGGCGATCGGCGATCCGAGGCCGGCCATCTTGACCTTCATCTGACGGCAGACGTCGGCGGCAGCCCGATTGCGCGCGCTCCATCTCAGGACGCCCCAGCGGGCGAGATCCGGGAGCGCCGAGACGGTCACATTGTCGAGGATGGAGAGGGGCGCGAAAATGCCTTCGGTCTTGCGGTCGCGCGGAAGGAAGGCAAGCCCCGCGCGCGCGGCGTCGCGCTGGGAACGAATGGCCGCTTCGCCTGCGACGACCGCGCCTGAGGCAGGGCGGCGCGCGCCCGCGATGCATTCGAGAAACGCAACCTGCCCGTGGCCCTCGAGTCCGCCGACGCCGACGATCTCGCCGGCATGGAGATCGAAGTCCAATGCTGGCCTTCCCGCAAGCACCGTCAAGCCCCGCGCGCCAACGAGCGGGGCGCCCGAGCGCCGCGCGCTGGCGCCGACCTCGATCGCCGCTCGGCGCGGGCGCGCTCCCGCGTCGACATCAAATCGAGGAGCGTCTCGCTTGAGAAGGAGCCTCGTTCAAGCGTCGCGACGCTGCGCCCGGAGCGAAGCACGGTCGCGCGGTCCGCGATGCTGTCGATCTCGTCCATGCGGTGAGAAACGAAGAGAACAGACCGGCCGTTGGCGCGGAAACTTCTCAGCGCGTCGAACAGGCGATCGCGATCCTCGATGTCGATTGCGGACGTCGATTCATCAAGGATGAGGAGCCGCCAGGGGCGCAGGAGAGCGCGAGCGACGCCCACGAGCTGACGGTTGGCGAGCGACAGGGCGCCGGCGAGCTTCTCGATGTCGAGACCGCGAATGCCGATGGAGGCGAGCGCCTCACGCGCGAGATCATGCTCTCGCGCAAGACTGGCTTTTCGGACGACTACGCCGTCAAGGCCGAGCATGATATTATCGCGCACCGACATTTCGGGCAGCACCAGCGTCTCCTGAAACACGGTGGCGATGCCGGCCTCTTGCGCGGCTCGCGGCGATCGGAGCTGGAACGGCGCGCCATTCCATTTGAGAGCGCCCGACTCCGCCGAGACAATGCCGCTCAGGACTTTGATGAGGGTGCTTTTGCCGGAGCCGTTTTCTCCAACGATGGCGTGAATCTCGCCTGGACGCACGGAAAGGGAGCAGGAATCGAGCGCGATCGTTTCGCCAAAGGTCCGGCGAATGTCGGTGGCCTCGAGCAGCGGTTGCGCGGGAGACGCCCGCTGTTGCGTCTCCCTGGCGCAAATCCTTCGCGGCCTGCAAGGTCATATGCGCATGCTCACGTGCGGCTCCCGCCCGTAGAGGGCGACAAGACCGACAATCAGGAAGCCAAGGAATATCTGCTGGGCGGCCTGGTCAAGCCCAAGACCGACCAAGAGCGTGCTAAGCTCGGTGACGACGAGGCTGCCGGCGACAGTGCGGCCATAGCCTCCGCGCCCTCCGGTGAGCGGCGTCCCGCCGACAACGACGGCTGCGACCGTTGTAAACAGATAGGCGGCGCCGACTGTTGGATCGGCTGCGCCGCTGAATCCGGCGAGCAGAATGCCCGTCACGCCCGCTAGAAATGCGCTGAGCCCGTAAACGCTCATCCACACGAAGAGCATCGGGACCCGGGCGAGCTCGGCGGCGCGAGGATTGGCGCCGGCGGCGAAAATCCAGCGGCCGAGAGTTGTCCGTTGTTCCAGGAAGAGAATTGCGGCGGCAATGACGATCCATAGGACGACGGCGCCGGGCAAAGGAATGGGTCCGGTCTTGCCGATGACCGAGACCATGGTGACGAGCCAGTCGGGCACCAGGCCCGCGACCTCCCCGTGCGTGCCTGCCCATATCGCGCCAAATATGATGGAGCCCGAAGCCAGCGTGACGACGAGTGGATTGAGCTGCAGATAGCGGCACGCGAACCCGTTGGCGAGACCGATCAGCGTCGCGAGCGCAAGGATGAAAATGATCGCGGCGGCGGCGGGCCAGCCCGCGCCATAGAGCAGCGAGAAAAGAACATTGCAGAGGCCGATGACTGCGGGGATTGAGAGATCGAAGCCGCCAATGACAATGGTCAGGGTCTGGCCCACCGCGGCGATGCCGAGAAGGCTCGACAGCAGCAGCAACGACAGCACGCTGTTCAGATTGGCGTATCCGGGAATGAGGACGTTGATGACGAAAAAGAGGGCGATCGCCAAAGCGAGGGGCACGGCGAACCCCGCCCCTCGCTGGATCGTCTGCAGCGCTGCCCGCATCGGCATGTCCGGCCCAGACCGTGGCGTCGCCGCCACTCACTCAAAAAGACCGGGAACGGAATTAGCCGGCCCACTGACGACAGTAGCGAGCGCGCTCGATCTGCGCGCCCGCCGATTGTTGAAACTTAGTCCGTAGCGACGATCTTCACCTGCGCCCGCGGCTTGCCGCCGGTGAAGAACTGATCGAAATATTCATCCGGCACGAGGTGCAGATCCTTGCCATTGGCGAAGCAGGTGCTCTGCACCGTCATCGAAGGCTCGTAGTAATCCTTGAAATTGTCGGCCGTGATGATCGGCAGCGGCATGAAGATCGTGCTCACCTTCGGTTTCTGCCCGGCCATCATGTGCAGGGCCGGGATAAAAGCTGCGTAGGCCATCGGCCCGCCGTCCTGGACGAAGGTGTACGCGGTCAGGTTCTTCTCCTTCCAGTACGCCAGGAAGCTGCAGAGGTTCGTCACCTCGGTGATGATCGGAATGGGCCGGCCGGATTGTTCGAAGGCCTGGCCCACGCCGACGCCCATGTTGCCGGTCGAGAAGACCGCGGCGACCGGTTCGGGATGAGTGGCCAGGAACTTCAGCACCTCGGACTTAGCGACGGAGCCGGTCCACATGCCAAAGAGGCTCCCGACCACCTTGATGCCGGGATCGGAAGCGACCGCATGTCGAAGACCGGTTTCTTGCGCGACCGTATTCGCGGTGCCCGGCTGGCCGTTCATCACGATCACGTTGCCCTTGCCGTCGAGCTTCTTGGCGATCCAGTCGCCCCCGAACTGGCCGCGGTAATATGGATTGGTCGCCACATTGAGCCCTTCGGGGCATGTGACTGGCGAATCGATCGCCACGAACAGGACGCCCTTGTCATAGGCGTCCTTGATGCCGGAGCAGAGGCCGGTCGCGGAGCCCGGGTAGCTCATGATGATGTCGCACCCTTGCGCGACCTCCGCCTTGAGCTGCGACAGCTCGAGATTGATGTCGCCGTTCGAGTTCGTGACGATCAGGTCAGGCTTCGCGAGCCCCTGATCGGCGAGCTGCTTCGTCAGGGCTTTGAGTTCCGCGACGAGATTGGCGCGCCATGAATTGCCGAGGTAGGAATCGTTGTGGCAAATCTGCCAGGGCGGCGCATGCGGCTTCCAATCGGCAAACGGGTTCGGAACAACATTGCCCGCGTACCAATAGCCGCCGTAATATTTCTGCGCGTCGGGCGGGACGGCTGCGAGCGTTTTGGCTTGCTCTTCCTTGGAAGGGTCCGCCGCTTGGCTCGCGGTCATGCCGGCGAGCCCGATAAAGGCCGCAGCCGCTCCGAATGCGCAAATACGAAAGGTCTGCGCCGCTCCATGTTTCCAGACGTTCATTTTTCTCTCCTCCCTGTATCCCTGGAACTCCGATCGCTTCTCGGAAGCTCCGCCGGATCGACGAAACTCCACGGGTCAACGACCGAAACGTCCCTCGAAGAGAGCGTCGCAGTCCCAAGACTTTTCTCAAGAAAAAATTATAGAGGCCGCTTCTCCCCTGCAATTAGTCGTTTGGAATGGCCCCATCGCGAGCGGCGATGAACCGCTGAGGAAAGGTCCTCTATGCGATCAAGTCATAACCTCGCGACGCGGCCGCAAAACAAACCGCCCGCCAGTTTGTCGCTGGTCTCCCAGCTCCTCACATGCGACCTTCAGGGCGCGCTCGTCGCTCGATAGTTGGCGCAGAATTCGTCCCAGCCGGTCTTGAGATGGGCTTGCATGGCCTCGACTGCGCCTTCGGGATCGCGTCGTTCAAGCGCATCAAGCACAGCGACATGCTCCTCAAAAACGCGCGTCTGTCTTCCGGGCATCTTGGTCAGCATCTCTAGAGGGTATTTGGCCCACAGCATTCGGACGAAATCGATGGTTTGGGGTTGCCCCGCCAGCTCATAGAACCTGAAGTGGAAACGAAAATTCCTTTCCTGCAAGGAAGGGCGCGTGTGCGTTTTGACCGCAGCGAGGAAATCGTGGTTCAGCGCCTTTAAAGCGTTGAGATCGCCTGGGGTCATTCGCCGCGCTGCTTCCCGTGTGAGCCGGCTCTCGAGAACTTGGCGCAACTCATAAAGTTCCTCGGCTCCCTCAACCATGAATGGCGCAACGACGGCGCCGCGGTGAGCCTTGACGGCGACATAGCCCTGAGCCTCCAAAAGTCGCAAAGCTTCCCGCACCGGCGTGATTGAAACGCCAAGCAATCGAGCGATTTCCGCCTGTTTCAGCTTCTGCCCTCGAGCGATAACGCCCCCGATGATTTTCTCGCGGAGAACTTCGGCGATCTGGCGCTCGACCGTTGCTTTCGACCTCAGCTCCCAGGCGCCGCTGTCTTCGCCGATACGCGCCGCGCCGCCCGAGCGGGGCAGCCTTTCAAGGGACTCAAGGTCGGTCATTTCTGCCAAGTCCAGGTGATCAGCAAAGCTTGCACATCATAGTCGAACCTGCGGCGAATTCTATCGGCGTCGCAAAACCAGCGGGTCAATCGCTGGAGGCAGGGACGGCCATGGCTTGCTCTGCAGCGCGTTCAACGCGTCAAATCGGCCAGGAACGCCGAGCGACCACTCGTCGCTGTCGGCAGAAAAATCATATTCGTGATCTTGTTATGTTCCGCAGCAGGTTGGATCCGGACAGCGTCCGAGCGGGGACTCCGACGGATGGCGAATCGCTCGTTGCAGCCTTAACGACCGGGCGCAAACAGGCTAGGCGTCAGCGAGGCCGCATTGGTCAATCGAGGCGCGCAAGCCGTCGCCTTCCATCTTTTTGGCCATGCCAACGAGCAATTGCAGAAGCCGATCACGTTCGCCGGGAAGCCGCGAAGAGTCGAGGCCAAGCCCAATCGCGAGCGGCTCTCCCACGAGGGGGCGGACCTGCACTGCAAGCACTCGCTCGCGCTCGCTTCCAAGGTCGGCGCACTCGACGAAGCCGGCGCCCCGCTGGGCGCGCAGCTCTTCCATGAATGTCTCGACTTTGACGACCCCCGCGCCATCCGCCTCGGCGTTGGCGCGCCGCACTATGCCGCACACGTCGCGATCGCTCTCGTTCATTAAAAGCGCCCGACCGAGCGCGTCCTGGCAAATCGGCGTCGCGAGGCCAGGGCTCAATCCTCTCTTGTCGCAATTTTCTTTGGGCCAGGACACATGGACATAGCGAACGTAGACGCTGTTTCGCACCCCGAGTCTGACGGTCGCCTGCGCGGCGTGACTGAGCGCGTCAAGCGCGGCGAGCAGGCTGCCGCCAGGGAATAAAGCGTCGTGAATCCAATTTCCGAGGAACACTGAGCGGATGCTGGGAGTGTATTTGCGGGTCTTTCGGTCGCGTGTGATGAAGCCGGCGCTGCTTAGCGAATGCAGGAGCACCGAGGAGCTTGATTGCGGAATCGACAAGGCGCTCGAGATCTCCGTCACTGTGAGTGGTTGTCGATGGATGGCAAAGAGCTCGATGATTTCCAAGGCGCGCGTCGCCGATTTGACGTTGTAATCGGTGGGCGTTCTTAGGCGACGCCGCGGACGAAGCGGGAGCGCCGAGTCAGGAAAGGGTTGCGGCCTCCGAACGAGGTCGATCTCTCGCGAAATGTTGAACATGAAAACAAAGAGCGGGGCGCTCTTCTCCTCTGTTTGACCAACGCCGCTCAAACGCTACTCGAGGGCGAATTTGGGAATGGCGATCTCTTCCGTCACGCGTTCAAACGTCACGCTGAGCCGCGCGCCAATTTTCGTCTTCGCGTCGTCGCCGACGAGATTGCTGATGATGAGCGGACCCTCGTCGAGCTTGACGAGGCAGGTCCGATAGGGAAGCTCGTCCTTGAAGCCGTCCCAGTAAGCCCGATGGAAATCCGCCCAGGATTCCAGCGTTCCGCGGCCGGAGGCGGGCTTCCAGGTCTGGTCTTCGCTCAAGCACTTTGGGCAAACCGGCGAGGGCGGCAGATGCGCGTCGCCGCATCGGGCGCAAACCTGAAGCGCGAAGACGGACTTCAGAGCGTAGTCCCAGAACGGCTTGTTAAGAGGCGTGATGCGGGGCAGCGGTTTCCGGTAGGCGTCTTGTCGCTGCGATGCTTCATTCCCGTCCATGGTCGCCCTCAACCGCGCGTGTAGACGATGACGCGCGTGCAAGGGGTCGCTTGCGCGTAGGTGACAATTTCGCAATCCGCCACCTGGCGCTCGCCGCATTCGCCCCTGAGCTGGCGGACCGCTTCAACATTGAGCGCCCAACCCTGCATGTAGGAGTTGGAGAGGTGGCCGCCGTCGGTGTTGGTTGGAAGCCGCCCGCCGAGCTTGAGCGCGCCCCCTTCGACGAAAGATCCGCCTTCACCGCGCGCGCAAAAGCCAAGACCCTCGAGACTGAAGAGAACCGTGGGGCTGAAATTGTCGTAGCACATCAGGGCGTCGACATCCGTGCGGTCCACATCGGCCATCGCGAAGGCATCGTTCGCCGACGCTGAGACCTGTTCGCGCCAAAAATCGAACTGGAAGTTTTCAATTGAAGCTGTGCGATAGGCTTCGCGTCCGCCGAAACCGCTGACGAGCACGGGCGGCTTCGCCAGATCGGCGGCGCGTTCCTTGGTCGTCAGGATAAGGCAAACCGCGCCGTCGTTGATGAGGCAATAATCGAGGAGACGCAGCGGCGCCACGATGAAGCGCGACGCCTCGTGGTCATCGATGGTCATTGGGGCCTTCATAACGGCCCCGGGATTGAGCCTTGCGTGCTCGCGGAACGCGACGGAGACCTCGGCGAGCTGCCTTGTTGTTGTTCCGTAAAGCTCCATGTGACGCCGGAACATCAGCGCATGCGCCGCGCCGGGAGAGGTGAATCCCCAGGGGTCCCAATATCCGGGCGATTCATCGCCGCCGTAGAAGACGCGGCGCGATCGGCCAATATTGGCGTAAAGCAGCGCGACAGTGTTCGCCTGCCCTGTGGCAAGGGCGATTGACGCCTCGATGAGGCCAACCCCGGACATTCGGCCGTGCCCAGGCAGAGTTATCGTCCAGCGAGGGTCGAGGCCTAAGGTTTCCCCGACCCGGCTGTAGCTCGGAATCCGGCAGGTGAGCAGCCCATCGATCTTGCTTTTGTCGAGCTTGCAATCGTCGAGCGCGTTGCGGAACGCTTCCGCGGCCAGCCCGTACTCATCCGTCTCGGGAAAGCTGCCATACGCGGTCGTTCCGACCCCGACGACGGCCACCCGGTTGCGCAGATTGTTGAACTCCGGCATCGCTCCTCCCGCCTGGAATGATGCATTTTATGTTAAATCGGTCAAGCTAGCTTACACGCCCGCATCTTCAGCCCGGGATCTTCATAAGCCGCGCACGCCGACATAGACCGAGTAGAGCGACGCCGCTGCGGTGATGAACAGCCGGTTCCGCTTCGGACCGCCGAACGCGAGATTGGTGACGGTCTCGGGCACGAGGATCTTGCCGATCAGTTCGCCGTCCGGCGTGATGCAGTGGACGCCGTCCGCCGCGCTTGTCCAGATGTTGCCGTCGACGTCGACCCGAAAACCATCGGGCACGCCCGGGTTGATCACCGCGAATGTCCTGCGCGACTTGAGCTTCCCCTCGGCGGAGACATCGAACGCCACGATCTCATGCGCGCCCTGCTGATCGTGGCTCACGCTTGAGTCGGCGACATAGAGGATCTTTTCATCGGGCGAGAAGGCAAGGCCGTTCGGTTTGCCAAGCTCGTCAGTTGCAATCACGAGATTGCCGCTCTTTGGGTCGATGCGAAAAACGCATCGCCGCCCGATCTCGCTCGGCGCCTTGTTTCCCGTATAGTCGCTGAGGATTCCGTAATCGGGATCGGTAAACCAGATCGCGTCGTCCGAGCTCACAACGATGTCATTCGGTGAATTGAGGCGCTTGCCTTCGTAACGTTCGGCGAGCACGGTGATCCTTCCGTCGTGCTCTGTGCGCGTGACCCGGCGGTTTCCGCTCTCGCAAGTCAGAAGCCGTCCTTGGCGGTCGCGGGTGTTGCCGTTCGCGTTGCCGGAAGGCTGCCGGAAGACGGTGGGCGCTTGCCCGTCGACATAGCGGAAAATCTTTTCGCCCGGCACGTCGCTGAACAGGAGCAGGCCCATGTCCGCGAAATAGACCGGTCCCTCGGCCCACATGAAGCCCGTGTGGAGGCGCTCAAGCGGCGCATTCGCCACAAGGTAAGGCCGAAACCGCTTGAAATTCTGGATGACGAATTCCTTCTGCACCAGCGTTCCTCCCATCACATTCCGAATGTCCGCGAAGCCAACGAGACTTAAGGTTGACAGCCTTGCGCCTTCAGTGGCTATGATCGCATACAATGCATTCTCTTAATCTCTCGAAGCCTCTCCTATCAAGACCGCAGACCCGTTTGGACCGCAACGCAAGACCATCATGACCGAGGAAACCGCTCAGACGACCAAGCCCAAGACAGGGACGGATGGATTTGCTCCGTCTGACGCGCCGGGCATGCTGTCCGGCCTGACCGTCATCGAATATGCCGACGAGACCGCCGAATATTGCGGATTGCTGCTTGCCGGGCTTGGGGCGGAGGTCATCAAGATTGAGCCGCCCGGCGGTGCCATTACGCGCTCGATCGCGCCATTCGAGGGCGACACGGTCGACAAGGAGCGATCGCTCTATTTTTGGGCCTACAACCGCGGCAAGCGCTCAGTCGTCCTCGATCTCGAGTTCAGACCACGGGAAGGCGGCGCTGCTCCGCCTCATGGCGGGAGCGGACATTCTCGTGGATTCGAGCAACGGCGCGCTCAATCAGCAGCTTGGACTTGACGCCCATACGCTGGCCGAACGCTTTCCCTCTCTCATCGTCGCGCGGATGACGCCGTTTGGCGATGACGGCCCTTGGAGCCAATTTAAAGGATCGGACCTCGTGCATCTCGCGCTCGGCGGCGTGATGATGAACTGCGGCTATGATCCAGATCCGGCGAATGAGTACGACCTCCCGCCGATGGCCCCGCAGATCTGGCACGCCTATCACATAGCGGGCGAGCAGCTTCTGATCGGCGTCCTCGCGGCGCTCATCGAGCGTCTGTCGTCCGGGCTGGGACAGGACGTCTCTTGTGCGATCCATGAAGCCGTCGCCAAGAACACCGAACTCGACCTCATGTCGTGGGTCATGCGTCGAGCGCCGCTCTATCGCCTGACATGCCGCCATGCGTCCGAGACGGTGACGCGCGTCCCAAGCATAAGCCACACGAAGGATGGCCGCTGGTTCATGACCTGGGGCGTCGGCGCGCGAGACCGCGCCAATCTCACGCCCTTCCTCGATCGTTATGGGATGGCGGCGGATCTTACCGTCCCCAAAGACAGCGGCGACCTCGGCGCGCGCTTCATTCCGGGGACCGCGGCGGCGGACGAACAATCGTCGCACACGCTCGAAGTGATCCAACGGTTCATCCGCGCCTTTACTTACGACAAAATGCCCTGGAGCGAGGCGCAGGCCGCAGGCCTCCTTTGGGCGCCGCTCCGAAAGCCGCACGAGAGCGTCGCCGACGAGCATTGGCTGAAGCGTGGGGCGATCACCGAGATCTTTCATCCCGAGGCGGGCCGTTCGTTCCCCTATCCGACCAGCAAGTGGTTGAGCTCCGAGACCCGATGGCAATCTGGCCGTCGCGCGCCGCTCATCGGGGAAGACACGGGCGAAGTGCTGAAGCGGACGAAAAAAGCGAGCGGCGCGGAGCCTGCCGTCTCCAAGCCGTTCGCGGCTCCGGCGGCTCTGTCGGCCCACGGCCGTCCATTTCCGCTGCAGAATGTGCGCATCCTCGACTTTTCCTGGTTTCTGGCCTCAGCCGGCGGCACGCGCTTCGCCGCGGCTCTGGGCGTGGAAAGCATCAAGGTCGAGTGGAAGGAGAATCCGGACACGCGCCTCGCCGCAATGGCGCCTGTGGGCGGGCGGGAGGCGCGCAAGTCGGCCGCGACGCCCCTTCCCGGCGTCACCGACTCGGATATGGGCGGCCAGTACAACAACAAGAATTCCGGCAAGCGGGGCATTTCGCTTAACATCCGGCACCCGAAGGGCCTCGAGATCGCGCGGCGTCTCGTCGCGATTTCCGACATTGTCGCGGAGGGTTTCTCGCCCGGCGTGCTAGACCGTCTGGGCCTGGGCTATGACGTTCAGCGCAAAATCCGCCCGGACATCATCTATGTGCAGCAGTCGGGCATGGGCGGATATGGGTCCTATGGACGTTTGCGGACTGTCGGCCCGATCGCCGCCTCGTTCTCCGGCACCAATCACATGTCGGGCCTGCCGGAGCCAGCGATGCCGGCCGGGTGGGGCTATTCCTTCCTCGATTGGATGGGCGCTTATGGCTTCGCGCAGGCGCTGCTCAGCGCCCTCTATTACCGCTCGGTGACCGGCAAGGGCCAGCGCATCGACGCCTCGCAATGCGAAGCGGGCATCTTTCTCTGCGCTCAACCCATTCTCGAATGGGCGGTGAACGGGCGCGAATGGCAGAGAACCGGCAATCGCTCGCCGCATGGCCGCGCCGCGCCGCATGGGGCTTACCGCTGCAAGGGCGTTGACCGCTGGATCGCCATCTCCTGTTTCGATGACGAGCAATGGAATGCGCTCCTTCGCGTTGCCGGCGCCAAGGGGTGGGGCACGGACGCCCGCTTCGCCAATCTCGAGGCCAGGGTTGAGAACCAGGACGAACTCGACGCCCTCGTTACGGCGTGGACGCAGAACCTCGACGCCTACGAGTGCATGGAGCGGCTGCAGGCGGCGGGCGTTCCGGCCGGCGTTTGCCAGACAGCCGAGGATCGCTGCGACCGCGACCCCCAACTCAAGTCGCTCGAGTGGCTCACCGAAGTTGACGGAACCAAGATCGGCCGGTGGCCGGTGGCTGAAGCGCCCTTCAAACTCAGCCGTACGCCCGCGCATATCGGCGGTCTCATCAATCGCGGCGCGGCATGCTATGCGGAAGACAACGAATATGTGCTGGGCGAATTGCTCGGCCATTCGATCGCCGACATTCGCGGATTTGAGGCGGAGGGCGTCATTTGAATTTTTCGCGCTATGGCATTGGAGCGACGCACAATGGCTGACGGTCTTACGGCAGACATCGCAAGGCATGAGGCCACTCCCGGGCGGGACCGGTTGTGGGCGCGTTATCGGGACGAGGAATTCGCCAATCGCTTCGGCTCCGTTCCCTGGAACGACGCGCTCGATACAATCATGTCGCATCGTTCGGTTCGCACCTATCGAGACGAGCCGCTGCCGCCTGGAACCCTCGAACTCCTCATCGCCGCCGCACAGTCGGCGGCTACGACGTCCAACCTTCAGGCATGGAGCGTCATCGCGGTCGAAGATCCGGCCCGCAAGGCGCGGCTGGCCAAGTTCGCCGCCGATCAGCGGCATATTGTCGAGGCGCCGCTTCTGCTCGTGTTCATCGCAGACCTCGCGCGCCTGCGCTCGATCAGCGATGAGCGCGGCCATCCGGGAATCGCGCTCAACTATATCGAAGCCTTCATCTTCGCCATCGGCGACGCTTCATTCGCGGCCCAGAACACGATACTCGCGGCGGAATCGCTCGGCCTCGGCGGCTGCTATATCGGCGCGATGCGCAACAACCCGGCCGGCGTCGCCGACGAGCTTGGGCTCCCCGATGAGGCTCTCGTCGTTTTCGGCATGACGATCGGGATTCCCGATCCGGGCATTGGGACCGATGTGAAGCCGCGTCTTCCCCAGAATGTGATCCTGCATAGGGAGCGTTACTCGCCGCCCGACCCCGCGCTGCTTGCTGCTTACGATCAGCGAATTCGCGAATTCCAGGCCGAGCAGAAAATGCGGGTGACCGACTGGACGGAGCAATCGGCCTTACGCGTGCGGGACGAGGCGGCGCTGACGGGACGAGAGGTGCTGAGAGACTTTCTGCGTGATCGCGGCTTCTCCCTGCGCTGACGGGGCGCGCGATCTGCAAGGCGCGGGAGTCGTACGGCCGAGCGCAGGAAACAACTTCCGACCGTCGATGAGCCGACAATGATAGCGCCTGACGGAGGAAGAGGAGGGATGTCCAATTGAAGCCGACCACTCAACCGAGCGGCGTCTCGCATATCGCCATCGGGGACATCGTCGTGAGCGCGATCAATGACGGCGTCTTTCAGGCCTCGTTCGACGATCTCGTCACGACGGATCGAGCGGCCTGCGAGAGCGCCCATCGCGGCGAGTTCCGCCTCGCTCCGCCGTGGCTCACCATCAACTGCTTCGTGATCCGCACGGGCGACAGGACCGTGCTTGTGGACTCGGGCTTCGCCGGGAAGAACGAGCACGTCGGTCGAGCTGCTGAGAACCTGAAGGCGATCAATGTCGCGCCTTCCGACGTCGACACGATCGTGATGACGCACATGCATCCGGATCACGAGGCGGGGCTCACCGACCCGTCCGGCAAGGCCATATTCCCGAAGGCGGAGCTCCTCCTGCATGAGAACGAGCTTGCCTTCTGGACAGACGACGGGGCGATGGCGCGCGCGACTCCGGAAGGCCAGGGCGATTTTCACCTGGCTCGCGCTGCGCTCGGCGCCTATGGCGATCGCGTCCGTACGGTCAAGACTGACGAAGTCGCTCCCGGCGTCCGCGCCTTCCCGACGCCTGGCCACACTCCCGGCCACACGGCGTGGCTCGTCGAGTCCAACGGCGAGGCGCTTCTCATCTGGGGCGACATCGTCCACTTTCCGGGCATGCAGTTCGCCTTCCCCGATACGAGCGTCGCCTACGATATTGATCCGGCCGCCGCAGCGGAGGCGCGGAAAAAGGTGCTCAAATTCGCTGCGGGAGAGAAATTGCGCGTCGCTGGCGTCCATCTCGACTTCCCGACCTTTGGCCATGTCGTCGCGAACGGATCGGCTTATCGCTTCGTGCCGGAAGTCTGGCGGCCGACGATCTGATACGGTTCCAAAGCGGCCGCCCATGATGGGCCGACAGCCTCGATTGTGTCAGACGCTCGCGAGCGCCGTTAGCGTTCGATCCCGCGCTTCCATATCGCCTTCCGCGTGGACCGGCTGAATGCAGACATGATTTGCGCCGGCGTCGAAATGCGCCCTTAAGCCCCGCGCAATCGTCTCCGCGTCGCCCCAAAGCACCATCGCATCGAGGAACCTGTCGGAACCGCCATCGGCAAGATCGGCTTCCGTGAAGCCGATGCGCAGCCAGTTGTTGCGGTAGTTGGTCATGGCCATATAGCGATGCAGCTCATGCCGCGCGAGACCGCGCGCCGTGGCGGCGTCTGTCTCGAGGCAAACCTTCTGCTCAACCGCCAAGAGCTTGTCGGGCCCCAGCGCCGCTCTCGCTTCGCGCGTATGTTCGGGCGTCACGTTATACGGCAGCGCGCCCGCCGTGCGCTCCGCGGCGAGCTTCAGCATCAAGGGCCCGAGCGCGGCGATCATGAGCGGCCAATCGCCCGCGTTTGACGGATCTTCATAAACGCCCTCGAGATAGCGGCGCATGGTCGGCACGGGCTTGTCATAGACGTGACCCCGCAATTTCTCGACCATGGGCGCGTGACTTACGCCCAGGCCGAGGATAAAGCGGTCGTCATAGAGGCTGGACAAGGTGCGCAAGCCCCGTCTCGCCGTGAAAGCGTCCCGAGCGTAGATATTCGCGATGGAGCTGCCGATGATGAGCCGGCTCGTGTTCGCCAGCATGAAACTGGCGATCGAGAACGATTCATATCCGAGCGCTTCCGGGTACCAGAAGGTCGAGAAGCCAAGCGCCTCGACCTTGCCCAAGAGACGTCTAAGCCCGGCGCCGTCCAAACGGTCAATGGGATACCAAACGCCAAGCCTTCCCAATCGCTTCATCTCGAACTCCTCGAATCCGCCGCTTGGACTCGCGGCATCGTGTTCCTCACTGGATTGCATCTATCGTCGAGATGCAACATCATAGAGATAGAACATCATTCGCCGTCCGCCTCCGACGTGACGCGGATCCGTGTCGAACAGCCTCATAAGGTGATTGGGATGGGTGAAGCGAGCGACGAGGCGCTTTCTCTCTGGCTGGAGCAGGCGCCGCTCGCGGAACTGGTCGACGCCGCGGGCCGTCTGCGCGACGAGGGGCATGGGCGCCACATCTCGTATTCGCGCAAGGTGTTCATTCCGCTCACCCACCTCTGCCGGGACGTCTGCCACTATTGCACCTTCGCCGAACGCCCGCGCGCGAGGCAGTCCGCCTATCTTTCCGCGGACGAAGTGCTTGCGATCGCTCGCGCGGGCGCGGCCGCGGGCTGCACCGAGGCGCTGTTCACGCTGGGCGACAAGCCCGAGCTTCGCTACCGCGCCGCGCGCGAGGCGCTCGACGCGCTCGGGCACGAAACCACCATCGATTATCTTCAGGCGATGTGCGCGCTGGTGTTGCGCGAGACCGGATTGCTGCCGCACGCCAATCCCGGAATCATGAGCCGGTCCGAGATCGCCGGCTTGCGGAATGTCACCGCTAGTCAGGGCATCATGCTCGAGTCGCTCAGCGAGCGGCTCTGCGAGCCGGGCGGCGTTCATTTCGGCTCGCCCGATAAGCGGCCCGAGGTCCGTCTCGAGACGCTGCGGCTGGCGGGCGAACTCCATGTGCCGTTCACGACCGGCATTCTCATCGGCATCGGCGAGACGCGGGCCGAGCGCCTCGAGGCGCTCATCGCCATCCGCGATCTCAACCGCGAGTTCGGGCACATTCAGGAGGTCATCGTTCAGAACTTCCGCGCCAAGCCCGGCACGAAACGCGCGGGAGCGGCGGAGCCCGATCTGGAAGACCTCCTTTGGACAATCGCCGCGGCGCGCCTGATCCTGGGCCCTAAGATGAATCATCCAGGCGCCCCCGAACCTTTCGCCCGGCGTCTATCCGCGACTGATTGCGGCGGGGATCAATGATTGGGGCGGGATCTCTCCCGTCACGCCGGACCACGTCAATCCGGAGGCGCCGTGGCCGGCGATCACGGAGCTCGCCGAGCGCACCGCCGAGGCCGGCAAGCTCCTGGTCCATCGCCTGCCGATCTATCCCTCCTATATGCGCGATCTTGGCGTCTGGACCGCGCCGGAAATCGCCACGCAAGCGCGCCGTCTGAGCGACGCCGAAGGCTTCGCGCGCGACGACAATTGGGCGCCGGGCACGAAGGTCGTCCCGCGCACGCCCGCTATCCACGCGCGTTCAGTCGACCCGGCGATCGAGCGCATTATCGAGCGCGCTCAAAGCGGCGCTCGCCTCGACGAGCCGGAGATCGTGCGGCTGTTCGCGGCGCGCGACGCCGACACCCAGCGCGTCGTCTCGGCAGCCGACGAGCTTCGCCGCGAGACGAGCGGCGATGTCGATCCGCTACGTCGTCAATCGCAACATCAACTACACCAACATCTGCTCCTATCGCTGCACGTTCTGCGCCTTCTCCAAGGGCAAGACGCATGAGGCGCTGCGGGGCGCGCCCTACGATCTCGCCCTCGACGAAATCGTCCGCCGCGCCAGCGAAGCCTGGGAGCGAGGCGCGACCGAGGTCTGCCTCCAGGGCGGCATCCATCCCGATTACACAGGCGAGACCTATCTCGGCGTTTGCCGCGCCATCAAGGCCGCGATCCCGGATATGCACATCCACGCCTTCTCGCCCTTGGAGGTCACCCAGGGCGCGGCGACGCTCGGCATGCCGATCGGGTCATTTCTGGCGAAGCTCAAGGCCGCGGGCCTCAGCACCTTGCCCGGCACGGCCGCCGAGATCCTTGACGACGAGGTGCGCGCCATCATCTGCCCGGACAAGGTGAACACGGCGCAGTGGCTCGATGTCGCAAGGACCGCGCATGGCCTCGGACTGCGCACGACATCGACGATCATGTACGGCCATGTCGAGCATCCGCTGTCCTGGGCGCGGCATCTCCTGGCCGTGCGCGATCTGCAGGCGGAGACCGGCGGCTTCACCGAATTCGTGCCGCTGCCGTTCGTGCATATGGAAGCGCCGATGTATCTCAAGGGCGCGGCGCGGCGCGGACCGACCTTCCGCGAAGCCGTGCTGATGCACGCGGCAGCGCGGCTCGCGCTCAACCCTCACATCACCAACATCCAGACGTCGTGGGTCAAGATGGGGCCTCAAGGCGCGGCGGCGTGTCTCAACGCCGGCGCCAATGACCTCGGCGGCACTCTGATGAACGAGAGCATCTCTCGCGCCGCGGGCACGGAGCACGGACAGGAGTTTCCGCCCGAGGCGATGGAGGACCTCATCCGGTCGCTTGGACGAACTCCGGAACAGCGGACCACGCTGTACGGCCCGGTCCCCGAGGAGCGGCGGACCGCGTCGTTGAACGCCGCCGCTCTGGCTCCTGTCGTCCTGACGCCGCCGCGCAAACTCATCGCGGCGGAATAGGCGTCTGAAGCCAGCCGGCCCAATGCGGGCTCTAGCGGCATTTTTACCGGCGCGCCCTAATGATTTCAGCGGGTTGGATCCCCGTTTAGTTCCGCCCTCGAAAATCGCGAGAGTTGGCTTGCGCTGACGAGAGATGAATACAATTCATCTATGTTAATAGACCAAGCCACCGGCGCCCTCGTCCAATGACAGGCCGGCGCTCTAGCGAAGGTCCTGACCCTCCGCCACAAGACGGGCGGCGACGCCCGACTCTTTCAGGAAGGCGAGCGTCCGAGTCGGAGCCGGCGGCGCCATTTTCAGGAACGTGACGAGATCGACGGGATTGTCGATATCCATCCCGATCCCAGGATGGCGGACGATGAGCGGTTCGATCCCGCGCTCCCGCGCGGCGTCGAGGTGCGGATAGAAGCTGTTTTCGCCGAAGCGCAATGGAACAGCGTCCGGCGGCGAACAGACGATCGTGTTCGACCCGAGATCGTCATGCGCGGGCGCGATGGTGAAGGCGGGCGCGGGCCGGTGCGCGACGAGCGTCGCGGCGATCTCGGCGGAAGACAGTCGGGGAATATCGCCCGGCATCGTCATCATCCCCGCCCTACCCTCACGGACAAGCAGGCGCGCGGCGGCCGTGACGGCGCCGGTGTGGCCTTCCCGCGCGCCCTCCGCGACGATGCGCGCGCCATAGCGCTCGGCGAGCGACGCCGCGAAGGGATCGACCGTGACGACGAGCACGCCGGCGAGCTGCTGAACCCCGCTCACGGCGTCGAGCACATCCTCGAGCATGATCCTCGCGAGCGCACGACGTTCATCGGGGCTGAGATAGGGCGACAGCCGTTGCTTCGCGCCCTCGAATTCCTTGACCGGCACGACCGCCCAGATTCCGGTCACGCGACGAGGTCCCGCCTGCGCTTCTGAGAGACAAGCGCGTCCGCCGCCTCGAGCACGACGCGAGCCAATCGCTCTTTCTCCGCGAGATTGGTCATGAGCGTGGGCGCGAGCGTCACTCTCGGCGTGACGTGCTTCGCCTCCTCTGCGTCACCGGCGTCCATGACATAACCGTCGAGCAGATCGCCGTATCGCTTGGCGACCGCAGCGGCGCTTGGAATCATGTCCAGTTCCGCCATCATCTTGGCTGTCGGCCCCTTGATCGCGCGTCCGCCAATGATGGGAGAAACTGCGATGACGGGCGCCGCGCAGGCGGAGAGAGCCTGACGCATTCCCGCCACGGCCAGGATCGGCTCGATGCTGATGAAGGGGTTCGACGGGCAGATGACCACAGCGCGCAGCCGTTCGTCGCGCGAACGCCGCCAGTAAGTCCGGGTGAGGGCGCGCATCCTCTGCGCCGTCGAAGGCAAGCTCGCGCACTTGCGGGCGGCATTGAAGGCGCACGAAGTAATCCTGGAAGTCGAGCCATCCCTCATCCGTCCGCAATCGGGTGCGCAAGCGATCATCCGTCGCCGGAAGCACGCGGGGACCGACGCCGAGGCGGCGGCAAAAATCCGCGGTGATGGCGGAGAGAGTCTCGCCCTGCCTTGCAGCCGACGCGTGCGCTCGACATGAACCGCGAGATCGCGATCGCCGAGACGGAACCAATCCTCGCCGCCGAGCGAGGAAAGCGTCTCCATGAACGACCAGGTCTCGTCCCGCCGGCCCCATCCGAGCTTCGTGTTGTCGAGGCCGGCCAGCGTGTACATCAGCGTGTCGGCGTCCGGCGAGATATGCAGGCCGAGATGCTCGAAATCATCGCCGACATTGGCGACGACAAGCAGATCCTCAGGCTTAACGACTCGGCTAAGGCCGAGCGCAAGCTTGGCGCCGCCGATGCCGCCCGACAGCGCAACCACGAGATCCCGGCTCATCGAAACAGATCCTCATTTGCGGGACGAAGGAGGCTGGCCGCCGTCGATTCCGGAGCGGACCAGTTTAAGCCCCGGATCAGGACCGCCGGCGTCGCCTCGTCCGCCTGGCCCATCAGAAGCGAGGCGGCGGCGGCGATCTCATCGGCGAAACCGACGACGCTCGCCTCCAGCGTTCGGCCAAACAGGTCGGGCCGCCCGCGCAGGTCGATCAAGGCGGGCAGGCCGGCGACGCCGATCGCGACGCCAACAGTTCCCTGACGCCACGGACGTCCGAAGCTGTCGTTTATCACCACCGCGAGATCAATCCCGATCGACTTCGCCAAACCGCGTCGCAGCGCCTCCGCGCTGCGGTCCGGGTCCTTCGGCAACAGGAGCGCGCGAGGCGAGCCGTCGGCTGGCGCCACGTTCGATTGGTCGACCCCGGCGTTCGCCATGATGAAGCCAAGCCTGTGCTCGACGATCAGCACGCCGCGGCGCGCCCGCACGACGCGAACCGATTCCGATAAGATCACCTCCACCAGCCGCGGATCCTTGTCGACCTCCGCCGCGAGCGTGCGAGCCTTGGCGGAGGGTTCGACCATCGCGAGGTCGACGACGCGACCCTCGGCCTTGGAGACGATTTTCTGCGCGACGACAAGCACGTCGCCAGTCCGCGGCGCGACGCCCTCCCGCCTGAAGGCTGACGCAACGAGTTCGACCAGATCATCGCCGGGCCTGATCAAGGGCAGGCCCTGCAAGGCCAATGACCTCGAGAGAGGTCATGCGCTCCTGCGCGCTTCGTCCGGCCTGCCGAAGCGACGACGGAGGCGAGGCAGAACATGCTCCGCGTAGAGCCGGATGAACCGCTCCTGATCGGGGCCCGGCGCATGAAAGACCAGATGGTCGAAGCCGAGATCGACGTAATACCTTATGCGTTCGACATGCTCGTCGGGATCGGTCGAGACGATCCAGCGGCTGGCGGCGCGTTCGGCGGTAAGCCCGTCGGCAAGGCGCTCCATCTCTTCCGGACTGTGGACGGAAACCTTTTCCTCGGGCGTCAAGGCGAGCACCGCCCAATGGCGCGTGTCCTCCATCGCGCGTTTCAGATCCGTGTCGAACGAGACCTTGACCTCGATCATCCGAACATAGTCGGGCGCTCGCGAGCCTGCCTCGCTTCGCCCCTCCGCAACCTTCGGCAAGATCGTTTCGGTGTAGAGCTCGCGCGCCTTGCCGCTGGTGCAGATCAAGCCGTCGCCCATCCGGCCGGCATATTTCGCGATCAACGCGCCCGCCGCGGCGACATAGATCGGAACCGGCGTCGCGGGCCGATCATAGATGGTCGCGTCCTTGGTGCGATAATATTGCCCCTCGAAGGTCACGCGCTCCTCGGTCCAGAGCTGACGCATCAGAGCGATGGCCTCCCGCAGACGCGCGAATCGTTCCTTGAACTCGGGCCATTCCATGCCGGTCGACGGAACCTCGTTCAGCGATTCTCCGGTGCCCACGCCAAGCACGATCCGATTGGGAAACATGACGCCGAGCGTGCCGAAGGCTTGCGCCAGGACGGAGGGGTGATAGCGAAAGGTCGGCGTCATTACGCTCGTGCCCATGGTGATGCGCGACGTCACCGCGCCAAGGGCGCCAAGCCAGGCAAGCGAGAAGGGGGCATGGCCGCCGTGATGCTTCCATGGCTGGAAATGATCGCTGATGAAGACCGAGTCGAATCCCGTCTCTTCCGCGAGGCGGGAGAACTGGAGCAATTCCGTCGGTCCGAATTGCTCCGCCGACGCCTTGTATCCTAGCTTGAGCACGGGTCCTTCTCCGGGTCGCCGGGCCTTACAGCCCGAGCGGGATACAATACCGCAGACAGACACGTTCGGCGACGGTTCGTCCTCGCATGGGACCGCGATGAACGATCATGGGACCCATGTGTTGGGAGCATGGAATGAAACTCGGCGTCACATTGCCTTTGTCCGACATCGGCGGCGATCCCGCCACGGTTCGGTTGTTCGCGCAGGCGGCGGAGGCGGCCGGCTACGATTATCTCTCCGCGCCCGATCACGTTCTCGGAGTCAACGCCGCGAGCCGGCCTGACTGGGGCTCGCGAAGCACTTCGGCGGATCTCTTCCACGATCCGTTCGTCCTGTTCGGGTTTCTGAGTAGCTGCACGGCGAGAATTGGCTTCTCGACACAAGTGCTCATCCTGCCCCAGAGGCAAACCGTGCTGGTCGCCAAGCAGGCCGCCTGCCTCGACGTGCTGAGCGGAGGCCGGTTTCGGCTCGGTGTCGGGATCGGCTGGAACGAGGTCGAGTTCGTTGGCCTCAACGAGGAGTTTCACAATCGAGGGCGGCGGTCGGAGGAGCAGGTCCAAGTCATGCAAGCTTTGTGGGCCGAGCGCCATGTGAAATTCGATGGCGAGTGGCATCACATCGATGACGCGGGCATCAACCCGCTTCCGATTTCGCGCCGCATCCCGATCTGGTTCGGGGGACATCATGATCTGACGCTTAAGCGCATCGCGAAATGGGGCGACGGATGGATCATGAACGCCCACCCTCCGGGCGTCGCGGCGCAAGCGGACTTCGCCAAGCTGCGCGCCTATGCCGAAGAGGCCGGCCGCGATCCCGCCAGCATCGGCCTTGACGTCTGGGTCTCCATGGGCGCCGGGACCGAGGCAAGCTGGCGCGAGGAAGTCGGGTTCTGGAAGAGCGCGGGCGTCACTCACGTCACGCTCAACACCACCTTTGAGCGGAACCACCACCGGCGCATCGCCTCGCGCTCGTTGCCGGCCCATCTGGCCGCGCTCGAGCGCTACCGCAGCGCAGTCGCCGACCTCTTGTGAAAGAGAGGTCAGCTCATGACCTGCACCTTATCGGGCTCGATTTCGAAATGACCCTGACTTCGTCAGGTTGAGCTCAGGGATATTTGTCCTGTCCGAGGTATTTCTTGGCGAGGGAATCGATATGCGCCGTATGCACCTTGTTCGGTCACGTGCTCGACCCGGCCGCGGATCTGGATATAGCGGTAGGGATTGTCAGGATCGAGAATCGAAAGCGCCACAGGCGAGCCTTCGCGCATATTGCGCACCTTCACGCGGCCTTTCGCTGAATTGATCCGGATCTTTCCGTTCGTGTAGTCGAACCATACGGGTGTCACCTGCGGCGTTCCATCCGGCATTATGGTCGCCAGGTTCGCAAACGCTTTTTTCTGCTGCAGTAAATCCAGATATTCCGCGGGTATCGCCGCCATGACTGACTCCTGATCGCGTTGCGCTTCTCGCGTCGCGTTCCGCCGGAACGCAGTTTCGCGGGTGATCGTCACCCTAGACGTGGCGGCCTGACATGACAACGAGACGAACTCGGGTCTTTTGAAGACAAACGTCTCCGACGACGGTCTTGGGCTTTTTCGCTCGCCGCCCTGAGCCGCATTGGCCGACCCGGCATCCGGCGCTATAGTTCCTCCAGCATTGAAGGAGAACACGATGACTGAAGCAAAACTCGCTGCGAACATGCCGGACTGGCAGGTCCAGCACGCCAACCGCTATTTGGAGAGCGGGGGAACCGAGGGCGCGACCTACACGGTAGACGTGCCAGGCCGAGGCAAAATCACGGCGCCGGCGCTGCTCTTGACCACCATAGGCCGCAAGTCCGGCAACAAGTTCATATTCCCGCTGTTTTACGGAACGGACGGCGGCAGCTACTTTGTGGTCGCTTCAAAGGGCGGCGCGCCTGAACACCCCGGGTGGTACCGCAATCTCCTCGCCAACCCGGATGTCGAGGTGCAAGTCGGGACCAAGAAGCTGAAGGCGCGGGCCAGGACAGCGACGGGCGAGGAACGGGCGCGCCTTTGGAAGAAGGCGCTCGAATTCTGGCCGCCCTATGCCGACTATGCGCTCAAGACCGAACGCGAAATCCCCGTAGTCGTGTTGGACCCTGTTCATTAACCTCGCGGGGACGCGACGATAAGACGTATGGAGCTCGCCGCAGCGCGCGGCCGCGCTGCGGCGGGATGCCGCGGTCGGACCCTCTCCGACCAGGCGGAATATCGCCAACGAGACGAACGGAAGCCCCACTCCATCAACTCGCGCCCTTCGCTTGCGCTGTCGGCGTCCGTTCGCGCCCTATAGAGCACCGGAATCAACCTGCGCCTGCCCTGAACCGGTGACCCGACCAAGCTGAACCCGCTCGCCGCAAGGTGACCGGTTTTCAAGCCATCTGCCCAAATATTCATGGCCAAAAGCGGGTTCCGGCCCCAGCTCGGAGGCGCCCGTCGCCCCCGATTCCGCGGCCGCCATTGATTTTCCGAAGTGGACGAGGCAAACACGGCGCCGATCGATAAGGGCGACCTCGAACCCCCAACGAGACCTCGCTCTTTTGGTTTCAGTGCGCCGCCTTATATGAGCCGACTGGGTCGAGCGAAGGGAAGTGATATGGTTCGGTTCGTCCGGCTTCTTGCCGCCGCCGCGCTCGCCGCCGGGGTCGCGGGGGCGATTCCGGCCGCAAATGCGCAGACGGAGGGCGCTGTGCAAACGACGGGGCCTCTTGGCGCGCCGCCCCAGAGGGCGAAGCCCCGGCAGACGGCGCTCAAGAAACGCGCGAAGCGCCCGGCTCCGGAGGGCAGGCAGATCACCGTGCATGCTCGTCCGTCGTGGCTGACCGCCGGCACGCAGGTTCCCGTGGGCTCGGTCGGCAACGGCTATGTCTATGGCACGTTCAACCAGCCAACGCCGATCGAGGGGACCTTCAGTGGGATGCGGGGCCGAGAACGAATCACGGATCAGTTCGGCAACGCCGCGCCGGGTTGGGTGCTGTTCAAGTTTTGACCTCGGCGCGTGATCGCGAGGACCGATCAGGCCTGCGGGAACATCGCCTCGACCGCAACCTCAAATCCCGGCGGATCGAGCCGGGCCGCGCCTTCCCTCAAGACCCGGCGAGAGGCGAAGTGTCGCCTCTCCTCGTCCAAGCCCCTCAGTTCATGGTCGGGATCGAGAACTGCGCTCCGTCCTTGATGCCCGACGGCCAGCGGGCGGTCACCGTCTTGGTGCGGGTGTAGAAGCGGATCGAATCCGGCCCATGCTGGTTCAAGTCGCCGAAGCCCGAGCGCTTCCAGCCGCCGAACGTATAGTAGGCGACCGGGACCGGGATCGGCACGTTGACGCCGATCATGCCGACCTTGACCTTGCTTGCGAAGTCGCGCGCGGCGTCGCCGTCGCGGGTGAAGATGGCGACGCCGTTGCCGTATTCATGGTCGTTGCACAGCCCCAGCGCCTCACCATAGTCGTGCGCCCGGACGACCGACAGGACGGGGCCGAAGATCTCCTCCTTGTAGATGCGCATGTCCTTGGTCACGTTGTCGAACAGGCAGCCGCCCATGTAGAAGCCGTTCTCATAGCCCTGCATCTTGAAGTCGCGGCCGTCGACCACGAGCTTCGCGCCCTCCTTCACGCCGAGATCGACATAGCCGCGCACCTTCTCGAGCGCCGCCTTGGTCACCAGCGGCCCGTAATCGGCGCCGGAATCGGTCGATGGCCCGATCTTCAGGGATTCCACGCGCGGAATGAGGCGGCGCATGAGATCGTCGGCGGTCTTCTGCCCGACTGGAACCGCGACCGAGATCGCCATGCAGCGCTCGCCCGCCGAGCCGTAGCCGGCGCCGATCAGAGCGTCGACCGTCTGGTCCATGTCCGCGTCCGGCATCACAACCATATGGTTCTTGGCGCCGCCGAAGCACTGCACGCGCTTTCCCGCGGCGCATCCGCGCGCATAGATGTACTCGGCGATCGGGGTCGAGCCGACGAAGCCGATCGCCTGGATGTCGGGATCGTCAAGAATGGCGTCGACCGCCTCCTTGTCGCCGTTGACGACATTGAGGATGCCGGGAGGGCCGCCCGCCTCGACGAACAATTCGCCGAGCCGCATCGGCACGCCGGGGTCGCGCTCGGAGGGTTTCAGGATGAAGGCGTTGCCGCAGGCGATCGCCGGCGCGAGCTTCCAGAGCGGGATCATCGCCGGAAAATTGAACGGCGTGATCCCGGCGACCACGCCGAGCGGCTGGCGCATCGAATAGAGGTCGATGCCGGGGCCGGCGCCGTCGGTATATTCGCCTTTCATCAGATGCGGGACGCCGAGCGCGAACTCGACCACTTCGACGCCGCGCTGAATGTCGCCCCTGGCGTCGGCGATCGTCTTGCCGTGCTCGCGCGCCAGCGTCTCGGCCATCTCGTCGTTGTTCTTGGCGATGAGGTCGAGGAACTTCATCAATACGCGGGCGCGGCGCTGCGGATTGACGGCGGCCCAGGCCGGCTGCGCGGCCTTGGCGTTCTCCACCGCCGCGCGAACGTCAGCCTTGGAGGCGAGCGCAACATGCGCGCGCACCGTGCCGTCCATCGGCTGGAAGACGTCCGCCGTTCGGCCCGATTTGCCGGCGACCTGCTTGCCGCCGATGAAATGCCCGTATTCGATCATCGCTCCGCTCCCTGATGTCGCTGTCGTGGCAGCTTTATGCGCCACGATTTTGCGCACAGCAATTCGAGAGATCGCGCATCGGCTGTGCAAGAATGTGCTAAGAACACAACCTCGCGCGTCGAACGACGCGCGTCCCAGGGCCGCGCGGAAGCGGCGAAGCGGCGACCGTTTTGGCCGGATAAAGGGCGATACGATGGCATCGAGCTTCAATGTTCGCGACGCAAGCGCCTATGAGCGGCTGATGGGTCGCTGGAGCAAGGCGCTGGCTCCAGAGTTCATCCAATTCGCCGGCGTCGCTGAGGCGCGGAAAATCCTCGACGTCGGCTGCGGGACGGGAAGCCTGACCTTTGCGCTGGCGCAATCGCCCTCCATCCGCGAGATCGTCGCGATCGATTTTTCGCCGCTCTTCGTCTCGGCGGCGACGGAGCGTAGCCGCGATCCAAGGATCACGATCCGTCAGGCCGACGCTTGCGCCCTTCCCTTCGAGGACGGCGGGTTCGACGCCGCCCTTGCTTTGCTGGTCCTTCATTTTGTCCCCGACACCCATAAGGCGATCGCGGAAATGCGGCGGGTCGTGCGGGCGGGCGGCGTGGTCGCCGCTGCAGTTTGGGATCATCTTGGCGGATTGCCGTCCATGCGCATGATGGTCGACACGGTCGCCGCCTTGAGCGAAGGCGGACGAGCCCTGAGGAATCGTTACGCCTTCCAGCCGATGATGCAGCCCGGCGAGATGAAGCGGGCTTTCGAGGACCAAGGCCTTCTCCAGGTCGTCGAGAGCCAGCTGATGATCCGGATGACCTATGCGGATTTCGACGACTATTGGGCGCCGGTCGCTGCGGGCGAAGGTCCGCTGGGCAAATATGTCGGGAGCCTCGAGGCGAACGAACTCGCGCGCGTCGAAGCGGCGGTGCGCGACGCCTACGAGGCCGGGCGGCCGGACGGCGCGCGCTCCTTTGCCAGCGCCGCCTGGGCTTGCCGAGGCGTCGCGCCGTGACGCGGGCCCCCCTCGCAAGCTGAGCGCCGAGTCCGATGGATTGGGACAACGTCCGCGTTTTCCTCGCAGTCGCGCGCGGCGGGCAATTCGTCGCGGCCGGCAAACGGCTCAAGCTCGACCATGCGACGGTCAGCCGCCGCATCGCGGCGCTCGAAGCGACCGTCGGCGCCAAATTGTTCGACCGGCGCACGACAGGCGCGAAACTCACCGGCGCGGGCGAGCGCTTCATCAGCGCCGCCGAGCAGATGGAGAGCGCGTTCCTGCACGCGCAGGGCGAAATCTCCGGCGTCGATCTTGAACTGACGGGTGACGTGCGCATCGGCGCGCCGGACGGGTTTTCGACCTATTACCTCGTAGGCGCGCTGCGCGACTTCGCCGAACGCCATCCGGGCGTGCGCCTGCAACTCATGCCGCTGCCGCTACTCACCCCCCTCGCCCGCCGCGAGGTCGACGTGGTGATCGGCCTCGACAAGCCGGAGGCGGGCCGATTCGTCGCCCGCAGGCTGACCGACTATTCGCTCGGGATCTACGCCAGCGCGTCTTATCTCAAGCGCAACGGCGCGCCGGCTGACGTCGAGGCGCTGAAGAGCCATCGGCTGATCGGCTATGTCGAGGAGCACGCGTTCTCCTCCGCGCTCGACTATGTGCGCGAACTCTATGGCGGCGCGCCGACCAGTTTCGAAAGCGCGAACGCGGTCACCCAGCTCGAGGCGGTGCGGGCGGGCGTCGGCTTGGGCGTCGTGCATGACTTCATCGCGCGTCGCTTCAAGGACCTGAAACGCGTCCTGCCCGAGCGCCGCGCGACCCGCGCCTATTGGCTGGTCACCCACGAGGACACGCGAGGTTTGGGGCGCATCCGCGCCGTCACCGAGCATCTGGCGCGGGCGGTCACGCGGGACCGGGGGATCTTCTTATGAACGACGGGCGGGCGACGCCGTCACGCGCGCCGCCTCACAGACCCGATACTGCTTCAGCCGCTATTGGGCAATCAGAATCCGGAGTAGCTCGATTGACAAAACCATCGAAGCTCGCGACGCTGGCATGAGCGTTGCTAACGGTTGGCGGAAGCTTCGTCCGGCCGCGTCGCAGAGATCGGTCGCTGCGGCCGAAAGTCAGATGGCGCTCGCCGCCAAACGGATTGGCAGATCTGAGCAAGCAACTGTTCCATAAAGTCGCGTAGCGTGGGGTGCGCCTTCGCGGCGGCTGTTGTCCGGGTGGATCTTGGTTCATTGAGCTGGCGCCTAGGACCGGTGAAAGAGGAGACGTTGCGACCGCGCTTCAGGCGCCGCGCCAGTAAAGGGTCGCCGCTAGTTTCTTGAGATAGCCAGGGAGATTCGGATGAGCGCTGATCACGATCACGAGCACCATGACGAATACAGGCCCTCGGAGATATCGCTCCGCGTGAAGGCGATCGAGTCGCTGCTCATCGAAAAGAAGCTCCTCGACCCTGTCGCTGTCGACAAGCTCGTGGACGCCTACGAGAACAAGATCGGGCCGCACAACGGGGCTCAGGTCGTCGCCAAGGCGTGGGCCGATCCGGAATACAAGAAGCGGCTTTTGGGCGACGGAACCAAAGCCATCCTGGAGCTTGGCTATTCCGGCATCCAGGGCGAAGACATGGTGGTCGTGGAGAACACTCCCGAAGTCCACAACATGGTCGTTTGCACATTGTGCTCGTGCTATCCATGGCCCACGCTTGGACTGCCTCCAAATTGGTACAAGGCGCCTCCTTACCGGTCACGCGCGGTTATCGACCCGCGCGGCGTGTTGAAGGAGTTCGGCGTTGAGCTTCCCAAGAATGTGGAGGTGCGCGTCTGGGACAGCAACGCGGAGCTTCGCTACCTCGTTCTCCCGGAGCGACCGGCGGGCGCGGAGGGATTGAGCGAGGATGAACTCGCCAAGCTCGTCACCCGCGATAGCATGATCGGCGTGGGTCTCCCCAAGACGCCAAACTGAAAGGGGCTCCCCCATGAACGGCATTCATGATCTGGGCGGGCGCGACGGGCACGGTCCCATCGAGATCGACCCCGAACAGCCAATTTTTAGAACCGATTGGGAACGGCGCACGTTCGGCATGTTCATTCTTGCCTTCGCCGGCGGCCATTTCAACGTCGACCAGTTTCGCTCCGCGATCGAACAGATGAGGCCAGCCGAGTATCTTGAATCGACCTATTACGAGCACTGGCTTCATGCGCTCGAGACGCTCTGCGTCGAAAACGGGTCGCTGACTAAGAAGGAGCTCGACGACCGAACTCGAGGCGCTTTCGAAGGGGACGCACTGATGCCGACGCTCTTTCCGGCCGACGCGCTTGATGGACTGATCAGGACCGGCGGCTCAGCCCGCGTGAACGTCAATGTCGAGCCTGGGTTTGCGCCCGGCGACAAGGTCGTGGCGATCAACATCAATCCGCGGACTCATACGCGCCTCCCGACCTACGTTCGCGGCAAACGCGGAACCGTGATGCGCGATCATGGCGCCTTCGTCTTTCCTGACACGAATGCTCAATTGAAAGGCGAGAAGCCGCAACACGTTTACAGCGTGATGTTCGAGGCGGGCGAACTGTGGGGCGACGCCAAATTCCCCGGCGACAAGGTCCTCATCGACATGTTCGAGGACTACCTTCGGCCGGCTGACGGAAAGTGAGGCCCGCAATGGCGCACGATCCAGGCCCGCCGAGGGAAGCAAGGCAGCCTCGCGACAGCGAGGGGCCGGTGTTTCGGGAGCCTTGGGAGGCCTCCGCCTTCGCGATGGTCGTGAAGCTTCATGAGAACGGCCATTTCGACTGGTCGGAATGGGTGAAGACCCTTTCTCAAGAGCTCGCGAAAGAGGGTGACGGCAAGGACAAGCCGATCGCCGTCAACGACGACAGCGCCGCGCACTATTACGAATATTGGCTCGAAGCCCTTGAGAAGATCGCTGTCGAGAAGGCGCTTCTCAGCAAGGAGGCGATCGACGAGCGGCATCGCTACCTGATCGACAACCCTGTTCCGCACGATCACGTCGCGCGCCGAACGCCGGTCAAAATCGCATGACGCTGCACGGGGTGCCGATTCGCACGAGGACACTCGAGGTTTGGGGCGCATCCGCGCCGTCGCCGAGCATCTGGCGGAAATGGTGACGCGGGATCGATCCATTTTTCTCTGAGATGCGGCGGCACGCCTCGACCTTCGTCCTGGGGAGCCGCAAAGCGACGTCTCGAAGAACGCTCGACTGTGGCCGCTCCACAAGGGAGCGGCCGCCATTACAAAAAATCACACCCGCTCGGCCGCGCGGGTCTCCAGTTCGTCGTAGCCCATAAGTTTGTAAACAATGACAGAGCCGAGCCAGCTCACGAGAAATATGCCGATGATGATGTAGCCGAGGACGCCAAAATTGTCATTGATCGCGCCGATCGCGCCCCAGAAGCCGCCGCCGTCGGTGAGCCCGAGCTGGTCGCCGATGAGGTTCAGCGTTTCGAGGCCTCCGACGACCAGCGCCACGACGACCGAAACGGCGGTGATCGTCATGTTGTAGTAGAGCTTGCGCACCGGCTTCATGAACGCCCAGCCGTAAGCGCCAAGCATCAGCACGCCGTCGGTGGTGTCAATCAAGGTCATGCCCGCTGTGAACAGAAGCGGGAACACCATGATCGTGGCGAACGACATGCCATGAGCGGCTTGCGCGGAGGATATGCCGAACAGCGCGACTTCGGTCGCGGTGTCGAACCCTAGGCCGAACAGGAACCCGATTGCGAACATATGCCAGCTCTTGGTGACCAGCTTGAACAACGGACGAAAGATCCGTGACAGGAATCCGCGCTTGTTGAGCAGGATGTCGAAATCCTCCTCGACAAACGGTTTGCCACGCTTCACCGCCTGAAAGGTGCGATAGATCGACATGAGCACGATGATGTTGAAAATCGCGATGGCGAACAGGAACAGCGCCGAGACGCTGGTGCTAATGACGCCGCCGACTGCTTTCATCGAGTCGAAGCGCAAGGTCAGCGCCGCCGCGGCGAAGGCGACGCCGACCGACATGAGGACCACGATCGCCGAATGGCCCAGCGAAAAGAAGAAGCCGACGCCGACCGGCCGCTGGCCCTGCTGCATGAGCTTGCGGGTGACGTTGTCGATCGCCGCGATATGGTCAGCGTCGACCGCGTGTCTCAGGCCGAACGTATAGGCGAGGAAGGCCGTCCCCAACATGAGCGGCTGACTATGCAAGACCGCAAGCGCCCAGAGCCAGATGAGTATGTTGCCGCCGATCAGCACGGCGTAGATGGCGATTAGACGACCGCGCAGATTAGGGCTGCCGCCCTCATTGAGTACAGTCGAGACAATTCCAGGCATGACACCCTCGCATGCTGTCAGGAAAAACAGCGCGATCGCGGGGGGTGCGCCCCAAAGATACAGACCATCGGTTCGCCTCGCCCGAGATCGGCTGCACGAGCGATGGCAGGTCTCCTGGCTCGCGGGTTAACGACGGACGCCGATCTTCCCAGGTCGCCCCAGTGATCATAGGTGGCGTCGTCTTACCGCTTACAGTTGCGGGGGCAGCCACGGCATGGACCTTTCGGCCTGCACCGTGTTCCCTTTTGATCCCCGAAGGGAACCATCGCCAACGACGCTATAGCAGCCTCGCGCGGCGAGCAAGCGCGGGCCGGCCGTCGTCTCGAAGCGACTTTGCCGCCCTCGCGGCCCTAGCCAAGCGCGCGGCCCGAGGGCGAGCGATTGAGACATCGAGACGCCCGCCTTGCGGGCGCCTCAGGCCGAGGTGTTTCCTTCACGCCCGACCGCTTCACGACTACTGCGCCGTCAATCCCCCGTCGACCATGAATTCCGCGCCGGTGGTGAACGAGGACTCATCGCTCGCAAGGAAGAGGATGGTCAAGGCCACCTCCTCGGCCTTGCCCATGCGGCCCATCGGCGCGGCGCGCATGAGGCCCGCGCGGATCCGCTCGGGGTCCTTCGCCCGCGCGATGCCTTCAAGCACCATCGGCGTCTCGGCGAACGAGGGATGCACCGAATTCACGCGAATGTTGTACCCGGCGCGGGCGCAATGGAGCGCGGCGGATTTGGTGAGGAGCCTGACCGCGCCTTTGCTGGCGCAATAGGCGAGCGACGAGCCGTCGCCGATGATCCCGGCGACCGAGGAGAGATTGACGATCGAGCCGCCGCCGCTTTGCTTCATCGCGCGCACCGCCTCGCGGCAGCCGAGAAAAACGCCCTCGGCATTGATCGCATTGACCCTGCGCCAGTCCTCGAGCGTCGTCGTCTCGATATTGCCGAGAACGGCGACGCCGGCGCTGTTGACCAGAATGTCGAGGCGCCCAAAAGCGGCGACAACCGCATCGACGACCGCGCGCCAGCGCGCTTCGTCGGTGACATCCTGCGCGAGAATGAGATCGGCGTCGGCCCCAAGCGTCTTGAGGCCGGCTTCGTTGCGGTCGGTCGCGGCGACCTTCGCGCCTTGCTCATGGAACAGAGCCGCCGTCGCCCGGCCGATGCCGGACGCCGCGCCGGTGATGAGCGCGACCTTGCCCGCGAGGCGCCCAGTTCTTGCTCCGTCCATCGTTCCCTCCCTGCCCAGGTTCAAGCGCGGTCAAGCGCGACGCGCAATCAGCCTGTCATGCGCGCGAAAGCGGCGCCCAACAAGGCTTTGCCGAGATCTGGACACGATGCATTTGAGAGCGCGTTGCTCCACGGTTGATGGCCTGTCGAAGAAATTATCGGGGCCTATACGTGAATGGCCACCAGGAATTTCTGCAGCGTATTGTTGCAGAAAAACAGAATCCATGCTATTCATTTTTCCGCTGACCGAACGAGCCAACTCCGGAGCGGCCGAGGCGAAAGAGGACGGACAGGGACTGCGACTGCGACGTTCCAATACAACCTGAAGCGCGAGCAACGCCGCAAGCAGATTTTTTTATTTGGATTCGCCGTAACCCATTGAAAAGACCAGAATCGGCCAAAGGAATCCAAAGAGATGCAAGGGATTTTCCTTGGATTTTCTTGCATTTCCTTGCAGGGCAATCGCCTTCCGGTTGTGATTGCCGGCGAACCGCCGCTATTTCGGCGCCATGCGCAGCGCGCCGTCGATGCGGATCGTCTCGCCGTTGATATAGCCGTTCTCGATGATGTGGAGGGCGAGCGCGGCATATTCGGCCGGGTGGCCGAGGCGGGCGGGGAACGGCACCGAGGCGCCGAGCGAATCCTGCGCCGGCTTGCGGCAGGCCGAACAGCATCGGCGTCATGAAGATTCCGGGCGCGATCGTGTTGACCCGGACGCCGAATTGCGCGAGCTCGCGCGCGATCGGCAGGGTCATCGCCACCACCCCGCCCTTGGAGGCGGAATAGGCGGCCTGCCCGATCTGGCCGTCGAAGGCCGCGATCGAGGCGGTTGAAATGACGACCCCGCGCTCGCCGTCGATCGGTTCGAGCTTGGCCATCTCCGCCGCCGCGAGGCGGATCATGTTGAAGGTTCCGATGAGGTTGACGCGGATCACCTTCTCGAAGTCGGCGAGCGGCTGGGGGCCTTCGCGGCCGACCACGCGCTTGGGCGTGCCGATCCCGGCGCAGTTGACGAGCACCCGCGCAGGCCCATGCGCCGCAGCAGCCTTGGCGACCGCCGCGCCGGCGGAGGCTTCATCCGCGACGTCGCCCGCGAGCGCGAGGCCGCCAATCGCCTTGGCCGCCTCCTCCGCCGCCTTAGAATTGAGGTCGAAGACCGCGACTTTCGCTCCCCTGGCGGCGAGGGCCTCCGCCGTGGCGCGGCCGAGTCCAGAGCCTCCGCCGGTGACGATCGCCGCAACGCCATCGAGTTTCATCGCGTTCCTCCTCGGCCCCGTGTGAACCAAGCCTGTCGACCGATCAAGGGCCGGCGCGCGCCTCGCGGGCGGCCGCGGACGGCGCGCAAGGGATGCGCGCGTGACGTCAGTTGAGCTTGATAAGCAGCCGGCCAGCCTCGACCTTCACCGGATAGGTCGCGAGGTTGATGCAGGCGGGCGCGCCCTTGGCTTCGCCGGTGGTGAAGTCGAAGCGGCCGTTGTGCATCGGGCATTCGATGATCGCGCCCTGAACGAAACCGTCGGCGAGCTCGACCGCTTCATGCGTGCACAGGCCATCGGTGGCGAAATAGCGGTCGTCCGCCGTGCGGTAGAGCGCGTATTGCTTGCCCTCGTGCTCGAACGGCGCGACGTCCTCGGGCAAAATCCGGTCGATAGGCCCGGTGTCGATCCAGCTCTCGCTCATCTCAGACGGCCCGTTCCACCTTCGCGACTCTGGCCGCAGTCACCTCAGGCTGCGCATTCGGCGGCAACTCGCGCCGGACGAAATAGGTCGGATCCTTCAATTGACGAACGAGCGTCGGAATGATCTCGCGATAGGCGGCGATGGAGCTCGGGTAGGGCGCCGGGCAATCCGCCTTGATCGCCTCATGCAGCTTGGGCAGCGCGTGATAGGGGACGGTTGGGAAGATGTGGTGCTCGACGTGGTAATTCATGTTCCAATAGAGGAACCGGAAGATCGGATTCATGTAGACCGTGCGCGAGTTCAGCCGATGGTCGAGCACGTCCTCGGCAAGCCCGATGTGCTGCGTCATGCCGCAATAGAGCGCGAACCATCCGCCATACAAGGTCGGCAGGCCGATATACATCGCCGGCAGAATCGAACGAAAGTAGACGCACGCGGCGATCACCGCGGCGTAGATCGCAAGGTAGATGCGCGCGGTCCGATAAACCTTCGACCGCTCGGTCTCAGGCACGAAGGTCGCCTCCTCCTCCGTGAGTCGGCCGGTCGCGTGCAGAAAGACCTTTTGAAAGAAAGCGAAGGTGTTTTTGAGCGCGAAAATGTTGAGCGCGAGAGACAGAACGTCCGGCGGACGCGGCGTGATGATCTCGGGATCGCGGCCGACGATGATCGTATCCGTGTGGTGGCGGGTGTGGCTCCAGCGCCAGATCTCCGGCTCGCGCATGATCATGAAGCAGGCGATCTGATAGACCGCATCGTTCATCCATTGCGTCTTGAAGGCGGTGCGATGGCCGCACTCGTGCCAGCGGCTGTCGGTCGAAGACCCGTAGAGCACGCCGTAAATGATAAAGAACGGAACCGCAGCCCAGCTGCCCCAGAAATAGTAGCCGAGGCCGCCCGATATGATGAAGGCCGCAAACCAGATGAGCGTATCGCGGATCGCTGGCCCGTCCTCGCGGCGCATCAGCTCCTTAAGCTCGGCGCGGGTGATCGGCGGCGCGTACCATTTCGCCGAGGCGAGTCCGGCGGCGACGGCCTTGTCGGCCTCCGGACCGACAAGACTGTAATCGCGAGTGATGGTCGTCGCTGACATCTCCGCACCCTACAAACCGGCCCAGAATATAGCCAAGTGTAACCACAACCCATCTTGGGCTCAATGTCCCGCTTTTCATTTTCTCTCGTCATCGCAACCATCGGATGGCGACGGTCGCGAAAGGACTCGCTTTCCTCGCGCCCTGCAAGGCGCTCAGACGTCGCCGCCACCCGTCGGCCGCGCCATCGCGAACACGTCCTCGACCGTCGCGTAATCCTGGTAGCCGCAGCGGGCGAGCGGGTGGGCGCGGGCGGTGTCGAAGCGGCCATCGAGAAGAAACCGCTCATCGATGTGAAAGCCCACGACCTCGCCGAGCGTCAGCACCGCTCCCGTCAGCACGCCGCTCAGCGACTTGATCTCGACGACCTCGACCACCTTGCATTCCAAAGCGGCCGGGCTTTCGGCGACCCGCGGGGCAGCGACCAGACGGCACTCGGCCATGGTCAATCGGGCGCGGGCGAATTCATTGTCGCCGCGCGGGAACGGGGCCGAGGTTTTATTCATCGGATCACGCAGGTCGTGCGTCGCCAGATTGGCGACGAACTCGCCGCTCTCCTTGGCGAAGGACGCCGAGTCCTTCCAGCCTTCGCTGGAGAAGCCGACGATCGGCGGCGCGCTCGAAAAGCCGTTGAAGAAACTGTAAGGGGCGAGATTGATGCGCCCGTCGAGCGCGCGCGTCGAGATCCATCCGATCGGGCGCGGCGCGACAATCGCCTTGAAGGGATCGTGCGGCAGTTTCGTCCGGTCGCGCTCCGCCGTCGCATAGAACATCGGCGTCAGGCCTCACTCCGGAAAGTTAGTGACAATTTCTGCGAGCGGGGGGCGAGGGCGATCCTCGATCGCCGCAGTCGCGCGGCCGAGGTGAATGAAGCCGGCGACGCGCTCATGTTCGGCGAGACCGATCGCGGCGCGAAAGCGGCTGTCATAGGCCATCCATTCGGTGAGCCAGGTGGCCGAGAATCCGAGCGCGCGGGCGGCGACGATCATGTTCATGCACACCGCGCCCGCGGACAGGACCTGCTCCCACTCAGGGATCTTGGCGTGCGGAGCGGCGCGCGAGACGACCGCGACAACCAGCGGCGCGCGGGCGAAACGGCGCGACTCCTCTGCGCGAGCGGCTTCATCGAGGTCCGGCTTGTCGGCGAGGCGAATGTCGAGCGCAAGCCCGCTTGCGCGGTCGCGCGCCGCTCCGGCAAAGACAACGAACCGCCAGGGCGCGAGCTTGCCGTGGTCCGGCACGCGCGAGGCGACCGTCAGGATCGTGGCGAGTTCGTCAGGGCTTGGCGCGGGCCCCGTCATCAGCGGCGGGGGAACCGACCGGCGGCGCGTGAGGATCTCGATCGTGTCGTTCATCGGCGCTCCGTTTGAGCGAAAGGCTGGTCCTTGGCCGAAAACCCGGCAGGTGTAAACCGCCTTCGATCTGCCTCAATGTCAGGCCACCAGCCGGTTTGAACGAAACCATTGACGTCGATTTTCGGCGCCGCGAGGCAGATTGGCAGCGACTTGGCGAGTTCTGGCGGCTTTGGTCGCGCTGATGGCGCTGCTCGCGCCTGCCAGCGCTCAAGCGCCGACGAGCGAATCCGCCCAGGCGACGCTCAACCTTTCGGCGGTCCTCAGCGGCGGCGCGGCTCCGCTTACGGGCGGCCTGCGCTGGCGCGTATTCGGCGCGCAGGCCGATCCGGACGGCTCGCATCCCCTGATCGTTGAATCCGGTCTGGCCCAGCCGATCCTGACCATACCGCCCGGCGACTATGTCGTTCATGTCGCTTTCGGGCTGGCCAGCGCGGCCAAACGCGTGACGCTCGGCGCGGAAGTCCGATCCGAACGGCTCACTTTGTCGGCGGGAGCGCTTCGGATTGAAGGCACCCTCGCAGACGCGCCGATCGACCCGTCCAAGCTGTCGCTTGCGATCTACGTGCCGCAAAACCGCAATCCGCTCGGCAAGCTCGTCTACGCCAAGGCCAAGGCCGGCGATATCGTCGGACTGCCGGAAGGCTCCTACCATATCGTTTCAACCTATCTCGACACGGTCGCCGCTAGTTCCGGGGTGAGTCCCGCAGGCAATTCCGGGAAATCGGCGGCGCCCGCCCCGCCTGCGGCGATCCCCTCCAATTCGGTGGTCAATGCCGACATCAAGGTTGTCTCGGGCAAGCGAATCGACGTCACCATTCGCCATCGCTGCGCGACGCTCACGCTCAAGCTTGTCAACAAGCAGGGGGCCGAGGCGCTCGCCAACACCACTTTCACGGTGCTAACCCCCGGGGGCGACGTCATCCGGGAGCTGGTGGGGGCCTTCCCCTCCCTGGTGTTGGCCGAGGGCGAGTATGTCGTCATCGCGCGGCACGAGTCCAAGGTCTACCAGTCGACGTTCCAGGTTCAGACGGGGATGGACCGCGACGTGGAAGTTGTTGCAGAAGAGAGCGGCAAACAAGGGCCGTGACCGGATGCAGACGTTTTTCGTGCAAATCAAATGCGCCCTCGGCCGGACCTACGAGGTCGCGAGCGCGCTGGCGGAAGCGGAAATCGCCTCGGAAATCTACTCCATCGCCGGCGACTTCGACATTCTGGCCAAGTTTTATGTCGAATCGAATGTCGATATCGGCCATTTCGTCGGTCACAAAGTGCAAGTGATCCCAGGAATCGTCGACACCCGCACCATGATCACATTCAAGGCGTTCTAGGCGGCGTGACATACGCGACGCTAGACCGGCGCAGCCACGACGCCCTAAAAGGTCTTGATCTATCTTCCAGCAGCAACGGGCTCATTCCCAAGATGCGACTAAGGCTTTCTCTCGCTCTCCTGGTTCTCGCTGGCGCGGCGAACGCGGCGGAAGCGGACATGGCGTTCCTGTTCGACGCGTTGCACGGCAAAACGCGGTACCACGCCTCGTGGGAGAAGTTAATGAAGCTTGTGCAGCCGACACCCGACTGGCTTATACGATTCAATCGGAACTTCGACGGCGTCGCCGGGCAGATGACGAGCCTTATGATCGACGGCAAGCCCTACCAAATCTCTTTCGTCTGTGAGCCAACGAATTGCGGGGAGCACAAGTTCGTCGTGCTGTTCGACGGCAGCGGTGAACGTGCCTATGGCGCGCTGGGCGGCAAGGACAATGACCCCGCCTTCTACGGCTCTCCGACGCAGTCCGAGCAGGAAGCGATGGCGAAGGCCGTCAAGGATTGAAGCAACCGACCGCCTCAGTTCAGCTCCAGCGCGAACGGCTCTCCCTCGAAACAGTCCCGGCCCCGCCCAATTTCGGCGATCGCGTCGCTCATGCGTCCCCGCCGTCCGAGAGCGCTGTCGGCGAGCGCCACGAGCAGCGTGTTCGGCGAAGCGGTGGGCGACGCCGCGCGCAGCGAGCGCGCGACGGCGAACTCGTCGCGCTTGGGCGCAAGGGCGCATGCGGCGATGTAGGCGGCGGCGGTCGAACGGCTGACCCCGGCGAAACAATGAATGAGCATCGGCTCGGCGCGGTCCCAGGCATGGACAAATCCTATGAGCTCATCCAGATGCGAGGCGTCGGGCAGAACATGGCCGGCCGTCGCCTCGACAATATCGGAGACGGCGAGATGAAGATGGCGCGCCGGGTGGATCGCGATCGGCCGCTCGACTTCCGCGCCAGGGCTCAGAAGAGTGACAAGCGAGCGCGCGCCGGTCTTCGCGACGGTTTCGGTTATCAGGGCGAGCGAGCAGACGTGAAGGCGGGGCATAGAACGGCTCTCTTGGCGGCGGCTTATAGGGATCTGGCGACCTCGGCGTCGAGTTCGGCGAAACGGGTGAGAAACTGGGTTTCGACGTCGGGAGGCCGCATCGGCTCGAGGAAGGCGGCGAAATCACGGATCTTGGGGTCAGGCTCGCCAAACAGTTTGCGCGCTTCCGCAATCGAGAAGCCGGCAAGCGCGGTCGCTTCGAGATAGGCCGAAGCGCGGTCGGCGATCTTGATGCGGCGGTCGAGATCATCCGGCGATTCAGCGGGCAGGCCGAAGCGGACGAGGACCGCGCGCTTGAGCCGCTCCTCGATCAGCTTGTAATCGCCGCCGATCGCCGCCTTGAAAGGCGAGATCATGTCGCCGATCACATATTCCGGCGCGTCATGCAGCAGCGCCGCCAGCCGAGCCTGGGCGGGGGGCGAGACCTCCGCGGCTGCGAACAACGCCTCCACCAACAGGGAATGTTGCGCGACGGAAAAGATCTCAGGTCCCCTCGTCTGACCGTTCCAGCGAGCCACCCGCGCAAGGCCGTGCGCGATGTCGGCAATCTCGACGTCGAGCGGCGAGGGATCGATGAGATCGAGCCGCCGTCCGGACAACATCCGCTGCCAAGCGCGCCGCGGAGCGCGATCACTCATGACTTGAGCTCGCGCGCCAGCGTCCGGCA
This sequence comes from uncultured Alphaproteobacteria bacterium, assembly GCA_963753135.1. Taxonomy (GTDB): domain Bacteria; phylum Pseudomonadota; class Alphaproteobacteria; order Rhizobiales; family Beijerinckiaceae; genus Roseiarcus. The sequence continues at coordinate 144,013 of CAVWBA010000004.1, forward strand.
GGCCTCGTGACGGCAGCAGTCGACCAGATGATCGTTGACCATGCCGGTCGCCTGCATGAAGGCGTAGATGATCGTCGGCCCGACAAAATTGCCGCCCCGCGCACGCAAATCCTTGGCGATGGCGCGGGAAACGTCGCTCTCGGCCGGCACGTCCTTGAAGCTCATTCGCGCATTGTCGATCGGGCGTCCGTCGACAAAACTCCACAAATGACGCGCGAAGCCGCCTTTGTCCGCGAAGTCGAGCACGATGCGGGCGAGCGCCACCGTCGCCTCGATCTTGGCCCGGTTGCGGACGATGCCGGCGTCCTGCATCAGCGCGTCCATTTTCTTGTCGCTCCAGCGCACGATCTTTTCCGGGTCGAAGCCGTCGAACGCCTGGCGGAAAGCGGGGCGTTTGCGCAGGATGGTGATCCAGGAGAGTCCGGCCTGGAAGCCGTCGAGCGCCAGTTTCTCGAACATCGCGCGATCGTCGTATTCGGGCACGCCCCATTCCTCGTCATGATAGGCGAGATAGAGCGGATCGACGCCAGGCCACGGACAGCGCGTCAATCCGTCGGCGCCCCGGAGCGCCGTGAGGACGCGCGGCGGCTTTTCCTTTTCGATGAGCGGCGGCTTTTCTTTTCCGGCCATTGGCGACCTTCCCTCCTCAACCGTCCCCAGGCAAACCGTTTGACCCGCCCGGAATCCCGCTCATAGACTTCGCTTCTTCGTGGACCAACTCAAGGGGCATAGACCATGAGTTTTCGCGCCGTTCGAGCCGACAAGACCGACGCCGGGCAGGTCGTCAATCTCGTCGAGATGGACGAGTCCGAGCTAATGGACGGCGACGTCACGATCCGCGTCACCCATTCGACCGTCAACTACAAGGACGGGCTGGCGCTCAGCGGCAAGTCACCGGTCATTCGTCGGTTTCCCATGGTGCTCGGCGTCGACCTCGCCGGAATCGTGGAGAGTTCCCGCCGCTCGGACTTTGCGCCGGGCGACGAGGTGGTGCTGACCGGCTACGGACTGAGCGAGACCCATTTCGGCGGCTATGCCGAAAGAGCGCGCGTGAACGGCGACTGGCTGGTCAAGCTGCCGACCGGCCTCACCCGGGCCGAGGCCATGGCGATCGGCACAGCCGGCTTCACCGCGATGCTGGCGCTGATGGCGATCGAGCGGCATGACCTGACGCCGTCCGCTGGCGCGGCGCTGGTGACCGGGGCGGCGGGCGGCGTCGGCTCGATGGCGATCTCGCTCTTCTCCGACAAAGGCTGGCGGGTGATCGCCTCCACCGGGCGCGCAAGCGAGGCCGGATATCTCAAGGCGCTCGGCGCGGACGAGATCATCGACCGCGCGACGCTGAGCAGCCCCGGCAGGCCGCTCGGCAAGGAGCAATGGGCCGCGGCGATCGACAGCGTCGGCTCGACCACGCTCGCCAACGTGCTGGCGCAAACGCGCTACGGCGGCGCGGTCGCGTCTTGTGGGCTCGCCGGCGGCATGGACTTAGCGACCACGGTCGCGCCGTTCATCCTGCGTGGTGTCTCGCTCCTGGGCATCGACAGCGTCCACTGCCCGACCGACCGCCGGCTCGAAGCCTGGCGGCGCCTGGCGCTCGACCTCGACCGCTTGAAGCTCGCCTCGATGACCCGGACCATTCCCCTGGCCGAGGTGTTCGACGCCGGGGCCCGCATCCTCAAGGGCGAGACCCGCGGACGGCTGGTGGTGACCATCCCGTGAGGCGCGGCCCGGCGGGGCGAATACAACCCCGAAGCGGGAATCCGCTTCAAATATATGAAAGCCCGTGAAAGGAAATGAAAGGAAATTTCCTTTCACGGGCTTTTATTAATTTCTCGGAATCTGGACTTTCAATGGGTTACACGGAAAAAAAAGTAATCGGGGCAAATTTCCGGGCGGAGGGGGAATCCCAAGCGCCAAAAAGTATGATTCAAGCTTTGGATGTCCACCGAATCGGGGGGGTCCGCTTGAACGCATGACGCCAGCCGAACTGATCGGCCTGGTTCGCGCCTTGATTGGCGAGGCGACCCGGCCTCGGGCGGAGAACGCGCGCGGCCTGACGGAATTGCGGGTCACGCCCGATCCGGTGCGCCTGGCCAGCGAAGCGGCGTTGTGGGGCGCCATCGAAGCCGAGGGCCTGCTCGCCCAAGCCGTCATCGTCTTAGGACGACGCCGGCCAGTTCCGCGTCGGCGTCCACGCCCTGTGCTGGGTTTACGCCGAGCGGCTCATCCACAAGCTCGTTCCCGCCAACGATCGGCAGCGCAACGCCATCGAGGTCGCCAAGCGGATGGTCTGGTGGTTCTATCGCCAGCTGAAAGACTACAAACTCGCCCAAGCTCCAAACGCGCCGCGCAACTGAGCGCCCGCTTCGACCGCATCTTCAAGCGCCGGACCGGCTACGCGACTCTCGAACATTTGTTGAAATGCCATCCTTCTCCTCGAGAAATCGCCGGGTCGTTCTCCGGGCAAGAGAAAACTTTATAATATGAAATTCTGATTTTACCAAGTCAATGTTCGCGGAACTCGGGATTTTTAGCTCGCCCATTCACCACCTTTCTCAATGCGTCGCGCTAGCGGCGAAGACCTGCGCGGCCTTGTCCTTGAGCCAAGTCCACGCTTCCGCCTCTGCCGGTCCTGCCGTTTTGCTGACGGTGATGTCGAGGCGGGCAAGCTCCGCCTCGACGTCGGCGCGGGGCAGAAGATGCAAGCGGCTTACCATGACCGCGCCTTCGATGACGGCCGCCTGCGCGCGGTTGAACCCCTGGAAGGGCGCGTGCGAGGCGTGATGCGCGACACGGCAAACGAAGCGAGGTCTCAGCTCATGTTCCCGCACCTCGACGACGACGAGTTCGAGATGCGACAATGTCGCCTTGAGACGCGGCGCGGCGACGACCTCGGCGCGGGTCAGCGGCCAGTCGCGGTGTCCGGTGAGACATCCCGCAAAGATGCGCACGTCGTCGGTGAAGTTGGCGACGGCGAACGGCGCCTGGCGCAGATTGTCGAGCGTCGTCGACGGATGAAACGGCGCCAAAATCCATCCCTCGCCTTCGGCGATCAGTCCTAAAGGCGCGATATGGGGCTGGCCTTGCGCATTGACCGTGGTCACGATCGCCTCGCGAATCAACGGCATTGAGTTATCCGTCCGCCGTTCGCGCGCGAAGCGTGTGGCCTGCTTCGCTTAAGCGCGTCCTGTCCTCGGCGCGCCGATCGGTTGCGCAACCCCAATTGAGCGGCTCGTCCTGAGCATAACGTTTGCCAAGCTGAAAAGCGATTTCGGCCTTCGTCAATTCGGCCCCGAGATAGAAGGCGTGTGCGCCGTCCTTTTCGACCCCGAGTTTGTCGAACAGCGCAAACGCGTCCTGAGCGACAAAATGGCCGGCGCTGTTGTAGACGTGAATTCCGTCCTCGGCCGCCTCGATGCGGTAGCTCTTGTCCTTCACAAGCGCGGCGGCCTCCGCGATCTCCGGACCGGTATAGGGGAACGGCGCGAGGTCGTGGACTTGCATGAGGGCCCGTCCATAGCCTCTGGGCAAGCTGTGGTCTGCGAGCGCCGCGTACATGATGCGCCGCGCTGCGTCATGCTCCTGGATCGTGCGGCGCGTGCGCGGGCCGACATGGACGGTGAGCACGTTACCGATGGCGAGTTCCGAGCAGATCCCGAGCAGCAAGGCCGTGACGCCGACGGAGTCGGCGTCGGTAAGTTCGGTCAGGTTGCCGGTGCCCATCAGCATTTCCGCGTCCGGCAGACGCGCTCGCGCGTCGCGGTAGCGCGAGAGCGACTCGGCGAAGCCGAAGTGGATCGGATCGATGACGGGATCGAGGATGGCCTTGAGACCACGCTTTTCGGCTTCCTCGGCGGCGCGATAAAGCGAGGCGAGATCGCCGTGCCGGGCCGGGATCAACACCGGCCGCGCGCCGCTCTCCTCGGCGATGGCGAGATTGCGCTCAGTCAAGCTTAGGAGATAGTCCGCGCCAGCGCGGCCGCCCCGTCGCAACTCGTCCGGATCGGCTGAATCGACGCTGACCGCCAATCCCCTCGCCTTCAATTCTCGCACCGCATCTTCGAGATGGGGGAAGGGCGTGTCTGGCAAGCACCCGAGATCGATGACGTCGGCGCCTTCGGCGCGCAAGAGCGCCGCGCGAGCGATGATCGCCTCGAGGCTCATCTGCGAAGCCTCGACAATCTCGGCAAAGATGCGCAGTGCATGGCGGGACAAATCGAGAGCCGCTCCGGCCTTCCCGAGAAACGCCGGCAGGTCTCTCAATTCATCGGGTCCCCGCTCGAACGGAACGCCAAATTCCTGAGCCAACCGCGTGAGGTCCGCGCGGCAGCGGCCGGGGACGACGACGCGATCGGCTTCAAGCGGGCGCGGCAGCCTGCGGATGAGGATGGGCTCGGTCATCAGCGCCGCAACCTTGACGCCCACGTTGAAGATCGACCAGTCGAACGCCGTTGGCTCCAGATCCTGCAGGACCTTCTCAAGGCGCTTCTCAGCCAGTCGGCCGGTCAGAAACAGGATCCGTTCCTTCATGCCGCGACTTTGCTTCGTCGCTGCGCAATCGTCTCGTGAAGCTCGGCGATCGAGTCGACCGTCGTCACGCCGGCGAAGCCTCCCAGACGCTCGCGGTTCTCCAGATCGATCGGCCGCGGATAGACCTTCACCATTCCCTTCGGCGCTTCCGTCTCGAGCTCGGGCGCCGTGTCGCAGGCGAAGACAATGGTCGGGACGCGGCATTTTCCCGCCTGAGCGAAGACGTTGGTGATGAAGTCGTCGGAAATCCCGTAGACGAATTTGGCGACCGCGTTCGAAGTCGCGGGAGCGACGATCAGCGTATGGTAAATGCCGTAGTAGAATTGTCCGACGGTGACGGAGCTCGCGGACGTGTCGCGATAAAGGCGCACGGAGCGCGGCAAGTCGAGCTCCTGCTTGTACATGCGCAGGACTTCGGCTCCCGCCTTGCTGAGAAAGAGGTCTACATGTTCGAGCTCATGGATTAGGGCCAGCGTTTCCTTCAGGAAATGGCCGGATCCGGTGAGCGCCCATCCCCAGCGCGGCGTTTGGCGTTTGGTCATTTGACTGCCGGCGGTCGGTTTTAGGTCGCCGCTACGATTTCAGGAAATATTGCTCCCCGCAACCCGTCGGCGAGCCGGCCACTGTCGGTCGGCCCAGCGAGCCAAGCCCGAGCGCCGCTCTCCTTCAGATAGCGCGGGAATAGCGGATCCACGACGCCGCGTGCGGCGAGGTTTTGAGCGCTGACTGTCGTGGCTTCGAAATGGCCATGCTTGACCAGCACCAAACGGCTCGCGCCGAGCGCGCCCGCCAGCCACGCAGAGAGGCTGTCGGAAGTGAGGTCCCAGCTTTCCGGCAACCCGGCCGCCCGCGCCATCGGTTCCGGCGACCAGATGGGAACCTTGCCACACCTGAGCGCACGCAGAAGCGCCGAACGCGACGCGGCCAGCCGCAAGGCTGGATTGAGGCTCTCAAGCGCTAAGCCGAACTGCGCCATCGCCATCAGCGCCATAATATGCGCCGCGGGATCGTCAAAGCCAATCGAGGCTTGGGCCGTTCGCACTGCGTCGGCAAAGGGGCCGCCGCCCGGCACAATCACAATCGAGCCTGCCTCGGCCGCGATCGCGGTCAGCCAATCCTTGAGATGCGGCCCGGTTGCGTGGCTGCCGCCCAACTTCACGATGGCGAGGCGTGAGCGCGAGGAGCGGGCGCCGACCTGCTCTATAAGCTTGACCAGAATCCCTCGCATCAATCACGGGGCGCGCGGCGCTACTTTAGGAGTTCGAGCCTCGATCCTGTCGAGGAGAGACTTGCCCGCCTCGACATTTGGTAGGATTGAACGTCGCTTCGGACATTTGGGGGGAACGGTGAGCGTCGTTATCGGTTGGGACATCGGCGGGGCGCATCTGAAGGCGGCTCGCGTGAAGCACGGGCGCGTCGAAGCGGTGGTCCAGGCGGCGACGCCGCTTTGGCTGGGGCTCGACAGTTTGGACGCTGCGTTCGACGCGCTTTGCGCTGAGCTCGGCCGCGCCGACCGCCATGTGATCACCATGACCGGCGAACTCTGCGACGCCTTTCCCTCGCGCCGGGAGGGGGTCGCCGGTCTGGCTGCAATCGCCGCCAATCATCTCGCCCCTGCGGCGCTAAGCCTTTACGCCGGCCGGGCGGGGTTCGTCGACCTTGGCGAGGCCAGCGCCCACGCCGCCGACATCGCTTCGGCCAATTGGCACGCAAGCGCCGCGGTGGTCGCTCTCAAGCTTCGAGACGCACTGTTCATCGACATCGGCTCGACGACAACCGACATCATTCCGATCGTCGCGGGCGAGGTCGCGGCCGTCGGCTACAGCGACGGGGAGCGGCTTGCTTCGGGCGAACTCATCTATACAGGAATGACACGCAGTTTCGTCATGTCGTTAGCCTCCCGGGCGCCGTTTCGCGGCGCTTGGACTCCGCTGATGAACGAGTATTTCGCCTCTAGCGCCGACGTTCATCGCATTCTGGGCGATTTGCCCGACGGCGCGGACAAAATGGCGGCCGCCGACGGTCGCGAGAAGACTGTCGAGGCTTCGCGGGCGCGCCTTGCGCGGATGATCGGGCGCGAGGCTGACGAAGGCGCCGATTCGGAATGGGCTCAACTCGCGGCCTGGTTCGCGGAGTCGCAGGTGCGACAAATCACCGACGCCGCGTTGCTCCGTCTGTCCAGCAACGATGTGGCGCCCGCAGCGCCGGTGATTGCTGCGGGTGTGGGGACAGGCGTCGCGGCGGAAGCCGCGCGGCGCCTCGGGCGGCCTTGCCTTGGATTTTCTTCGCTCATCTCGGCCCCCGTGGAAGCTTCGCATTGCGCGCCTGCGGTCGCAGTCGCCTTGCTTGGCGCAAATGAGGCAAGCGCTTCCGTCGAGATCGGAGTCGGTGTAGGTCAAGCAAGGGGGCGCTGAGAGAGCCGATGATGCGCTTTGCCACCGTGGCGTTGTTGATGTTTGCTTGCGCTCATCTCGCGAGCGCTGCGGAAGTCGCCGCGGGATCCGCCGCCGCCAACGACTATCCGACCTCCGCTCGCGCCGACTATGTTTTCGCCTGCATGAAGACCAATGGCGATACGCGCGAGGCGCTCGAGCAATGCTCCTGCTCGATCGACGTCATCGCTTCGCTGCTTCCCTACGACGCCTATGTGGCCGCCTCTACGGTCGCGTCGATGAACCAAGAACCCGGACAGATCGGCGGCATGTTCCGGGGCGTTGCGGTCGCGCGCGACGCCCTGACCCGATTGCGGCGCGCTCAGGCGGAGGGTGAGGTGCGCTGTTTTTGACTAGCCAGCGAAGTTGAACGCAGCGGTGAAGCGCAATCCGGTTGGATAGCACCCATGACGCTGCAGTGACATTCACCAAGTTTCCTACTTGCGCTTGAGAGTCGATCGGCATATCGTCCGGTTGGTTTTGGTTGCACGAGCGTCGGGGAACGGGAGCCCTGGCGCGCTTAATCGGAGGCAAGGCGAATGCCCGCGAGCATCCGCTCGTTTCGCTTTGTTGTGACACGCTGCCGAAGCCGTCCCAAATGAGACTGCCGCTGTAAAGCCACTGTGACCCGTGTCGGGTTTGCGGTGCGCTTCGTGAGATGTCCAACCGGGAGGAAACAAATGCGCAAACTTTTGCTTGCAAGCTGCTTTGGCGCCGCGGCCCTGTTTACGGCCGGCTACGCCGTCGCGAATGACGAACTGGCGAAAATGGCGGCGGACCCGAACCAGTGGGTGATGCCTGCCGGCAACTTCGCCAACACGCGCTATTCGGAACTCAAACAGATCAATACCGAGAATGTCCACAAGCTCGCGCCCGCTTGGACCTTCTCGACCGGCGTTTTGCGCGGACATGAAGGCGCGCCGCTCGTCATCGGCGACGTGATGTATCTTCACGCGCCGTTCCCGAACACAGTCTTTGCGCTCGACCTCAACAATGACGGCAAGATCCTCTGGAAATATGAGCCCAAGCAGGATCCCAATGTCATCCCTGTGATGTGCTGCGATACGGTCAACCGCGGCTTGTCCTACGCCGACGGCAAGATCTTCCTCCATCAGGCGGACACCACGCTTGTGGCGCTCGACGCGAAGACCGGCGCGGTCGTCTGGTCGGTGAAAGACGGCGACCCTTCGAAGGGCCAGACCGGCACCGACGCTCCGCACGTGTTCAAGGATAAGGTTTACGTCGGCGTGTCGGGCGGCGAGTTCGGCGTTCGCGGCTGGCTCAGCGCCTATAACATCAAGGACGGCAAGCTCGCTTGGCGCGCCTATTCGGAAGGGCCGGATTCGGACCTCCTCGTCGACCCCGAGAAGACGACGGCGCTAGGCAAGCCGATCGGCAAGGATTCTTCCCTCAAGACCTGGGAAGGCGATCAATGGAAGATCGGCGGCGGCGACACGTGGGGCTGGTACTCCTACGATCCGGACCTCAACCTGATCTACTACGGTTCCGGCAATCCCTCGACCTGGAATCCGAAGCAGCGGCCCGGCGACAACAAGTGGTCGATGACCATCTGGGCTCGCGACGCCGACACCGGCATGGCAAAGTGGGTCTATCAGATGACGCCTCACGACGAGTGGGATTATGACGGCGTCAACGAGATGATCCTCACCGACCAGAAGGTCGACGGCAAGGACCGCAAGCTCTTGACGCATTTCGACCGCAACGGGTTCGGCTACACGCTCGATCGCGTCACCGGCGAATTGCTGGTCGCCAACAAGTTCGACCCGAAGGTCAACTGGGCGACCGGCATCAATATGGACAAGTCCTCGCCGGATTACGGGCGCCCGATTCGGGTGAAGGCGATGTCCACGGAAGCCAATGGCGAGGATGTCAACTCCAAGGGCATCTGCCCGGCGGCGTTGGGCTCCAAGGATGAGCAGCCCGCGGCCTATTCGCCCGAGACCGAACTCTTCTACGTGCCGACCAACCATGTCTGCATGGACTACGAGCCGTTCAAGGTGAGCTATACTGCGGGTCAGCCCTATGTCGGTGCGACGTTGTCGATGTATCCGCCTGCGGGCGATAGCAACATGGGCAACTTCATCGCCTGGGACGGCAAGACCGGCAAGATCGTCTGGTCGGATCCCGAGCAGTTCTCGGTCTGGTCAGGCGCTCTCGCAACCGCAGGCGGCGTTGTCTTCTACGGGACGCTGGAAGGCTATCTGAAGGCGGTTGACGCCAAGACGGGCAAAGAACTCTACAAGTTCAAGACTCCGTCGGGCATCATCGGCAACGTCATGACCTACGAGCACGGCGGTCGCCAATATGTGGCGATCCTGTCCGGCGTCGGCGGTTGGGCGGGCATCGGCCTTGCCGCCGGTCTGACCAAGCCGACCGAGGGTCTGGGCGCGGTCGGCGGTTACGCGGCGCTGTCGAACTACACCGCGCTCGGCGGCACGCTCACCGTCTTTGCGCTTCCGAGCGATTGAGGACTGACCCGACTCTAAGGGGATAGCGGGGTCCGGCGCATGCGCGCAAAGCACGCGCCGGACCCTTTTTGTTTGCTATAAGTTCGCGTGAGAAACAGACGTGACGGCTTTAAAACTTGCGCTCGGTTTCGGGTTGGCCCTCGCCTTGGTTCCGTCGCTCGCCGCCCGGGCCGATCCGCCGGGAAATCCAACCGCGGTTACTCAGGACGAACAAGGCCTGTGGCACGATAAGAACGGCGATCCGACCTACAAGATCGAGCCGGACGGAACCGTCGACTGGAACACCTTCTCAGGATTCCGTCGCTATAACGCCGCATGTATCGTCTGCCACGGCCCCGATGGCGCGGGATCGAGCTATGCGCCGGCACTCGCGGACTCGCTCAAGACGATGAACTACGCCGAGTTTTTCGGAACCGTCGTTAGCGGGCGAAAGGATCTCCAGAACGGCAATGACCTTGTGATGCCGGCTTTCGCGGACAACAAGAATGTGATGTGCTACCTGAATGACATTTATGTTTATCTGCGCGCCCGCTCCACGGGAGTGGTCGGGCGCGGACGACCCGACAAACATGCTCCCAAGTCCCCGGCCTTCGCCGCTGCCGAGGACAAATGCATGGGTCCGGATTGATGACTAAGGATTCAACGCCGTCCGGTCGATGGCGTCTGGCCGCAAAGGGTGGTCTTTTCGCGCTTCGGCTGACATGCCTAGCGCTGGTTGGGGTCGTTCTCCCCGGCGCGGCGGGCGCGCAAGACGCGGAGGGCGGGATCGAGCTCATCGACCCGCACGTCTTCCGAGCCTGCGCCGACCCCCGCAACCTTCCATTCTCCAACGAAGCTGGCGAAGGCTTCGAAAACAAGATCGCCGAATTGTTGGCTCACAAGCTCGGCAAGTCGGTCGCCTACACGTTCTATCCCGATGCGACTGGCTTCATCCGCAACACGCTGAACGCACACCGTTGCGACGTCGTTCTAGGAATCGCGCAAGGCGACGACATGGTTCAGCCCACCAACCCCTATTATCGGACGAGCTACGTCGCCGCATATCATAAGGACGGTCCCCTGAAGGGCCTGGATTCCCTGAGCGATCCACGTCTGAAGACGGTGAAGATCGGAATCGTCGCGGGCACCCCGCCGGCCACCGTGCTGGCCGAGAATGGACTGCTTGGCCACATCAAATCTTACGCCCTCGTCGTCGACACGCGCTTCGATTCGCCGACGCACGAAATGATGGACGACCTGGAGCGTGGCGACATCGACGTTGCGTTGCTCTGGGGTCCGATCGCCGGCTATTACGCGACGAAGGCGAAGACGCCGACTGCGGTGGTCCCGCTTGTGAAGGACCAGAGCGACACCCGCATGGTCTATCGGATCGTCATGGGGGTGCGCCATTCCGATCAAAATTGGAAGCGCGACCTCAACAAGCTGATCTCCGAGAACCAAGACGAAATTCAAGCGATCTTGCGCTCTTATGGAGTCCCGCTGCTTGACGAGAACGATAAGCCGATCTTGCCTTGACGGGTCTAGCCGGAGGCGCGGGAATGGCGATGGCCGAGCGGACTTCCCGGTCGGAGCGCGCCAAGCGCTATAGGGCCTTTTGCACGGCGCGCGCGATCTCTCCGATGCGCTGCTCAATCAGCGTCGGCGTCTCGCAGACATAAGCGACAGTCTGACGCCGGTCGTTGAAGATGCGAAGGTCCCATAGCAGGCGCTCTTGACTGTCCGCGCCCGGCGGCGTTTGGCCGTCACGGTTCTGGTCTGAAGCGTTTTCCACGGCCTCGTTCTCCGCCCGGATGCGATCGGCCAAAGCCTTCTGCCTGCGGCCAATCCGGTCCAGGCCGTCGATGATCTGGGAGCGTTGTTGCGACAAATCCGCAAACGCCGCGGCGAAGGCGCGCAGGAGCTTGGCGTTCGCATCCGCGCCGGCCTTCGCTTTGAAGTCCGTGATCGCTGACTCCACATCAGCGATGGGAACGCGGCGCTGCGCCATTTGCGCCTTCAAGTCCGCAACGTCGCTTTCATTGCGCCAGTCCTGCGAGTCGAGATCGAGCTGAGGCCCGGCCCAGACCGAGGCAAGCGAAAAAGTGGGCGTCTTGATCTGCTGGCAAGGCCAGTTCGGATCGGTCTTTCTTTTGAATTGAGCGAGCGCCGGCGGCGTGAGCAAGACCACGGTCGCAATCGCGAGAACTGCGCGAGCCGCAGCAAGATGCATTTGCGTTTCCTCTCGAGCGTAATGATAAGATTGGGCCTGCGGCCAATCAAGCCGCCGAGGTTCACGATTGCGTCGCCCGCGTCGCCGCTCAGCGTCGGCAAGCGCGCGTAATGATAGGATCTCGCAGAGAACAGGACGACACGCGATGACGCGCATGCTCGCCAGTGTCGCCGACGCGGCCGAGGCTGGCGTTGGCGTGCAATTTGGCGCCGACGTCATTGATCTGAAGGACGCCCGGCGCGGTGCGCTCGGAGCTGTCCCGCTCGATATTGCGCGCCAGGCGGTCGCGGCTGTCGCGGGACGATGCGAAACGAGCGCGGCGCTCGGTGATCCGCCCTACGACCAAGACGCATTGCTGCCGGCCGCGCGCGCGTTGGCCGCCATCGGCGTCGACACCCTCAAGCTCTCCGTGGACGCAGCAACGCTCGACGGGCTAGGCGATTCCTTGATGAGGCTCGCGCGCGACGTCGCCCTCGTCGGCATGATGTTCGCCGACGAACAGCCTGATTTTGCTCTCCTCGCTAAACTCAAGGAGCTGGGCTTCAAGGGCGCAATGCTCGACACGCGCGATAAGACTCGCGGCCGTCTTCTTGCGCATCTCGAGGTCGTTCAGCTCAACCAATTCTGCTCGCAGTGCCGCACGCTCAAGCTAATGAGCGGCCTCGCTGGATCGCTCGAAGCGCCCGACGTTCCACGACTGTTGCTCGTGCGCCCGGATGTTCTTGGATTCCGGGGCGCGCTTTGTCATGCCCACGACCGGCGAGGCGCGATCGACCCGGCCGCCGTCGTTCTCATCCGCGATCTCATCCCACGCGAGAGAGTGGACCCGGACGCTTCGCCGAAAATCGATTGGCGGCTGCTGGCGCGCGGCCTCATCGGCGGACGGGACCAAGAAGGGGAACTCGACCGCGTGTTTGTGCATGACTTCGTCGTTTCCGCCGCGATCGGCGCCTATGATTTCGAGCGCTCCATCCGTCAGCGCGTCGTCTTCGATGTCGAAGCTCTGGTGCGGCGCGCCGGCGCTCAACCGGACGACATGCGTTCGATTTTCTCCTACGACGTCATTCTCGACGCGATCCGCCTCGTGGTCGGCCGCGGCCATGTCGATTTCGTCGAGACGCTCGCCGAAGAGGTCGCTGCGGTCCTGCTGCAGCCTGCGCGGGTGCGCAGCGTTCGCGTCAATATTCGCAAGCTCGACGTGATCGATGGCGCAGTCGGAGTCGAAATCCGCCGCGAGCGCGCCGCAGGCTCAGCTGACGTGCGTCCCATCGGCGCGGTCGATCGAGGCGCTTAAGCAACCCGCGGCGCCCGCCGCGCTTGACCCAAGCGCGGCGACAATTGCACCTCAGGCGAGCGTGCGCGCCAGATCGAACGCCTGACGGAAATCAAGACGCAGGGGCGCCTTGGCCTCTGTCATCTGCTTGAACAGCCCCGACTCGGTTCGATACTTGACGTTGCCGATCGCAAGGGCGCCGATCCCCAGCGCTCCGTGCTCGCCGAGCGGAGTTCCGTTGGCCTGCGCGTCCACCCCCTCGATGCCGGACGGCGGCACTGCGTTGACGTCAGCCGCGATCAGCAATTTCTGAGCGCTTGCGATCTCCGTCGCGTCGATCACGCGCACGCCAGCTTTCGCCGCGCACAGAACGACTTCCGTCGCCGCGAGGATCGCGGCCTTCGTCTCGCTCGTTGAGCCGTCGGCGACGGCGAGGTTGACGCCGAACCTGCGATTGACCTCAGCGGCGTGGCGAGCTGTGCGGTCCGATGTGTCTCGCGCGGCCAAGGTGAGGGACGCGCCCTCGAGCGCGGCGATGACCGCCGACGCGGTTCCCACGACGCCGGTCGCTCCAAAGACGGACATGGCGACGCCGCGCAGCGCGCGGTCCTTCTTTTCCTTAAGTGCCTTTTCGACGACGGCGATCATCGCGGCTGCGGTGGTGAAGGAGCCAGCTGGGTCGGCGAACAGCGAAATCTCGAACGGCTTGAACAGCGCCTTGCCCGCAGCGTCGAGCATGTCGAGGGCGACGAGCGCGTCTTTGCCGCCAATGAACACGCCTGTCCGCGTCGCGTCGCGCGGCGAGCGCGAGAACATGGCGTCCTGAACGAGGCCCTCGACCTCGTCGAGCGAGACATTGGTGTAGGACGCCGTCGCGTCGTAGCCGGCGTCGAGCGCCATATTGACGTCGAAGGGGCTCATGTGCGCGAGCGGCGTGATCATGTGCAGGATGTTCTTGGCCATTGTTCCTCCCGAGCATTCATCGGACTGATACGTCTTCTTCCTCGCGGATCTCGGCCCCGTGATCCCGCGCGCTGCAGATTCTGATCTGCACCTTGAGTTCGCCTTCGGCGCAGGCGCGCCGAGCAAGGAATTGCGCATGGTCGGGGTCGGATGCAAAGGCGAAACCGGTCGGTCCCCAGGAACTCTGGCCGATCCCATGCGCCCCGAGGACCTTCAACTTCGCGGCGGCCTGGCTCACGGGCATGCTGATGAAGCGGCCGCCGCCCTGAACCGGACCGAAATGGTCCCCGAGAATTTCCTAAATCCTGGAGACGCCATCGCCGAAAGCCTTGAGGTCCGCTTCGGCCGCGCCGGGCAGAATCTGCATGAGCGTGCGTCGGCAGATTTCACTCGCCGCGCCCGCAGGGAAACGCGGCAATCCGGCAAACGCCCGTTTTTCGGCCTCGCCATGGGCGCCCTCAATGCGCGGGTCCAACAGTAGGAGAACGCGCCAATCCTTGGGAAAGCTCACCCACGCCACCACGGGCGGGATCTCGGTTTCCGGTCCCCTGCCTGCGTCGACGGCCAGGCCCCCGCGCTCGAACAACGCGACACCCACCCCCGAACGCGCACCCCGATCGAGCAGCCGCGCGTCCGCGCGAGCGTCGGCCGGCAGTCGCCCAAGTAAGCGAAACGCGGTCGCGATGGCCAGCGCCAACTGAGTGCCGGAGCCTAGTCCTGCGTGTGCGGGAATGGCGTTCGAGATCGTGAGCTTCCTGTCGGTATCGAGGCCAAGGCCCTCAGCGACGCGGCGCGCAATACGCGCGCCCCGCTCGCGCTCCTCGCCCGAAACTTCAAAGCTCGGCGCTTCGCGAAGCTCAACGCGGGTCTCGAACGCGTCGATGGCGAGGCCAATCGACCCGAAGCGGCGGCCAAGATCGCCCGCGAGATCAAGAAAACCCAGATGCAGTCGCGCCGTCGTCGTGACCTGTACGCGTTTCAACGCGCGCCTCTCTTCCGCACTCCACTCGCCGTTTGCGGCTCGCCAATCATAGGAACATTGCGAAACTTCCGGCCTTTTGCCAAGCGCCGAACACGACAAATTGCGTGAGGCGCGCGCTGGACGTTGCGCCCTGTCCGCTGCGTCAGTCTCGCGAAGCCATGTCCAATCGCAATGTTGCCGCGCCCCGTTCAAAATGCCACAGTTGCCTGATGGGGGGGATGGCGCGGCTCCGCTTGAAGACAGGTGGGCGATGATCGAGCTGATTCTGACGGTGTGCGCGCTCAATGCGCCGAGCCAGTGCGACGAACAGCGGCTGCAGTTCGTCGCGCAGGAGTCACTGATGCAGTGCATGACGCAGGCGCCGCCCTATATCGCCCAGTGGTCGGACGATCATCCAGGGAAGCGCGTTGTGCGATGGCGATGCGCTTACCCCGGTTCCGACGAGAAGATCTGACCAAGGTTGGCTGCGCGCCGCGCCACCTCAATTGCGCTGCTACTGCGCGTCCTTGGGAGGCATCCGTGGCGGGGCGAGCGGCGTAAAATTGATCGCCTGGTCCTGTTGTTGATCCAACTGCGGGTCGATCGGACCGCCGGACGATGGATCTCCGCCGCCTGTGGTGATGATCGTCGACGGCGTGGCCTCGCGCGCAGTCGCTTGCGCGTTTCCGCCTTGGCCGTTGCCGAAGTCGGCCGTACGACCGCCCTGAGGCACGCCGTTGGCGCTAGCCCGGACCGCGGCTTCTGTCCTCTCGGCCAGATGGGCGTCATAGGGCAGGCGATAGGCGCGAGGCACGCCGCTCGGGAAATTGTCGTCGTCGAGCGCCTCGACCCACAAATGGATGGCGCCGGGATCGCCCTCGAGCGAATGCGGCTCAACGATCCGGGCGGCCAAAAGCTTGAATTTCGGCGGTAGAGGATCGGTCGATGACCATCCGAGCAGGCCGCGCGTCGCAAAAAAACTGACCACGTAAAACGCGCTCGTGAGCACGATGGCGGCGGCCTTTACCGGCCAGGGAATCCTGGCGAAGATGCAGATGACGAGCAGAAGGACGCCCAGCAAGGCATAAGCGATCGACAGCCAGATGATGACGTCGGCAAGGTTGCTCACAGCTGCTTCACGTAGCCGGTTTTCGGGTCAATATCACCACCGTTGCGGTGCACGTTGCGAAAGGTTTCCATCAGCGACTTCGGCCGCCTGTTGACGTCGGTGACCTTGCCGTCGGCGTCAAGCGTGAAGCGCACGGCCGTCTTCTCGTCGCCGGTGTGATCGACAAACACGGTGTCGTCAAATATCACCTGCGCAGTCGGATTGAGCTTCTGCACCTTCACTTTCGCCGGCACCGGCGCATGGGTGGTGGCCACGAAGTGGCTGACGTTGACGGTGTACTCGCCGGCGACTATGCCGCGGATCGTGACGATCTCCTCGCGAATGGGCGACGAGATCTTCTTGCCGTTGACCACGATGAAGTCGTTGCCCCCGCCACGATCGTCGCGGTCGAGCACCATGAAGCCCGCCTCGCGATGACGATACCATGCGATGTCGCCCGCCGGATCCTGCACGAAGAGATCAAGATCGTCAGGATGATTGTCCGGCCAATCCATGGTGATGATGAATTCGGCCTTCGTGTCGATCTTGCCGTCCTTGGCCTCGGGCGAGATCGCCAACAGCGCGAGGAAAAAGAGAAACGAGACCACCTGCAGCGCCTTGAACAGCATCACACTGAATGGATCGAACGGCTCTTCGCGCGGGTAAAGGCCGAACTCGTCGATCATGCGCGCATGGCCAGATCGTGGGAGCGCTCCAAGGCGGGGACGACCCGCGTCTCGGTGAGCGTAACCGCGCGCGAGAACACCTTCGCGGTCGCGTTGTCGAGCATGTAGTACTGGATCCTCAACAGGATCGAGCCAACGAGGCCGGCGAGCGTCGTGTACATCGCCACCGCCATGCCCTCGCTCATCAGCCCCATCGAGGATTTCATCATCGACTTGTCGCTCGCGTCGAGCCCGGCGATGGGCGCGAGCATGATGATGAAGCCGATGATGGTGCCGAGGAGGCCAAGCTTTATGACCGTGTCGCTGGCGAAGGAGCCGAAGCCGTTGGAGCCGCGCAGGCGATCAGCGAGCGAGCGGAGCAGCAGCGTCTGATCGAGCCGCCCACGCCCTTGCGTGCGCGCCTTCAGGGCAAGATCGCGGATGTGGTCGGCAATGAGGCCGTGAAGAAGCGCGGCCGAAGGGTCGAGCGCGGCGACGTCAGCGCCTCCCGTCTCGATGTGGGCCGCCACCCGCTGTCCAGCGTCGCCTTCGCGCGAAACGACGATCGTTCGCCAAAGGCAATGGAGCGACGCCCCCACGTAGATGAGCGCAATTACCGATGAGAGATAGGTGCGGTCCGAGACGACCATCAAGCGAAGGAGGCCATAGCGCCACAGCAGGATCGCGGCGAAAACGGTCGCGCCGGTAAAGATGAGCCAGCGCAAGAGGGGCGCGCGATCTGTCGCGGACCATGTGCGCCCGGGTTCCGGCGATAGGACCACGGCGGTCATGCCAATTTCCTTCCAAGGTCGTCCCCGGTTAGCCGAGGATAGCGCTCGCGGCGCCAAGCGCAAGCCGACGTACTTGTGCCCTTTTAAGCGCGCGGGAGCAAAATCTCGCCTTTGCCGAGCGCGGCGAGATCGCCTGCGAGGCGGCGCAGCGGCCGACGGAACAGGTCCCCCAGCGTGGCGCTGGCTTGAGCGATATAGTCGGCCAAAAGCCGCGCCGCGACGAGGTCATGTTCGCCGCAATCGCCGAAGGTCGGCGAGAAAAGCGTCGCACCTCGCCCGAGCAGGATCGTGCCGCGGCCCATCAGATAGCCCGGCAGGTCGCCTGCTTCGCCGCCGATCGCCAACGTGCCCGCGATCATCCGGCTGCCGGCGTAGGCGCCGGCGCGGCCTTCGATCAGGATGAATCCGCGCCTCAGCCGGTCGCCCGCGCGTTCCCCCGCGTCGCCGCGCACGTGCAAGACGCCGCCGCTCATGCCGACCGTCTCGCCGCTCAACGGGCCGCCGAGGCGCTCGCCCGCGTGCCCCTCGACTGTGAGCGTCCCGCCTTTCATTCCGGAACCTGTGAACGGGCCGGCGGCGCCCTGCACCGTCAATTGTCCGCCTGACATCAGCCGGCCTGCTTCCACCCCGACATCCCCTTCGACGCGGATTGAGCCCGCTGCTAGCCCCATGCCGACGCGATCGAAACGGTCGCTGCCGCCTTCGAAGACAATCGCAGCAGGATCGCCTTCGCGGATTCGGAAGACGTCTCCCGCCGTGACGCGAACGCGGGTGGTTTGCAGTTCGATGCTCGCGAGCTCGGCGGCCGATTTTCCGGCAAGGTTTTGGGGAGTCAACGGCGACAGATCGAGGCGCTGAGCCGGCGGCGCGCGCAGCGAGAAGGTGAGCGAGCTCAAGGCAACAGATCCTTGAGATGGTAGTGGTGGCGGCCGAGCTTGCCGCCGTAATTGCCGGCGCCGACGCGCGTCGCGCCCCGCTCGGCGCCCATTTCGACGATCGCGGCCAGTCCCACCCGCATCGCCTTGGCCACCGCCTCGCTGGTGAGGCCGTCGATGACGATTTCGAGCACCGACCCGATCTCGGGAGAAAGAGCGCTGTCGACTGCGCCCTTCAAAGTCGGGCAGTAGCTGTCGTTGGTCGATGCGCTCGCGCCCTTGTATTTCGAGCCCACCTTCGATCCCGAGCGCGCGATGCCGCCCGGAAAGGGCATGATGACGTCGGCGACCTTGCGCATCGCCTCCACCGCGGCCTCAGTCGCGTGAAGCGTCTTCGCCGGGGTCTCCCCCATGACGATGAGATTGCCGCCGCCGACCGCTTTCTTGGTGAGATAGGTGGTCAACTCGCAGACGAATTCGCCGTCCATCACCGGCACGCGCCAGTATCGCCGGGCGCCGAGCCGCTTGGCGATCTGCCAGCCGTCGCCGAAGAAGCGAATCGCGTCGCCGAGCTTGAGCTTGTCGTCGCCTGAGTCCAATCCTGCATAACAGGCCGAACCGGGGCTGGTGAGGACGCATTGTCCCACGCGGTTTTGCAGTTGTTTCTGCAGTTCCGCGGTCGAGACGGCGAATATGAGCACGCGTACGCCGGGGCGCCCGTCCGGCGTCTGTTCCGGCGACCGGACGCTCTCGGCGCCGGCCTCGCAGCCGCAGCCGATCACCGAAGTGGCGAAACCCGTCATCGTCTCAGCCGCCTGCGCGGCCCAGCGCTCGGTCGGCGCTGTGATGACGATGGCGGTCGCCCGCATGTCGAACGCTTCCGCGAACGTATCGTCGATGGCGATTCCGTTGGCTGTCAGCTCCGGCATGCGACCGCCTCGAACGGATGCGGCCGCCCGATTGCGCCTTCGGGAACGCGCATGAAATCGGACGGCAGACCGTAGCGCTCGTCGTAGTAGTCTGTCATGCGGCGCCGCATCGAGGCCTCGACCGTCGGCGTCACGTGCAGCGCGCGGCCAAATCGAACCTGCGTCACCTCGCCGTCGCGCACGACGAGCTCGCCGTCCTTGTAGACGCGCGTCGCGGCGCGAAACATTTGGGCGATGTCCTTGCCGGGGCGATAGAGTGCGATGTCGGCGCGCCCGCCTTGGCCGAGATGTCCGCGATCCGATAGGCCGAGAAGCTTGGCTGGCGCCGCTCGCGTCATCGTCGCGATTTCGCTCAACGTATATTCGCGCGTCAGCGACGGGAGCGTCGTCACCGCCAACGCCTCCTTCGGCAGGCGAGACGCCCACTCGGCCCGCACGTCCCTGCTCATCAGCAGCGCGAAGATGTCGGGGTAGGTGGTGAACGGCGCGCCGTTCGGGTGGTCAGTGGTGAAGAACACGCGCCAGGGGTCATTGATGAGCAGGAACAGCTCCAATCCGACCGCGAATTGCACCGCGTTAAAGAAGCTGCCGGCGCGATATTCGTAAGGCACGACGCCAAAGCCGTTCGCATCCCCGTCGGCGATCGCGTATTTCTTCGGCCGCGCCTGACCGCGAGCGGAGAACTGCCGCAGGACGTCGGACGAGATCGTCACCGTCTGCCCGAACATCACCTGACCGACGTCAACTGTGACTGTCTTGGCGGCATTGACCGCTTCGGCGAGTTGAGGCGCGGCGGAGGAAAAGCCCTGCGGGCCCTCTTTGCCATAAGCGTAGAACTGAAGATGCGCCAAATGCAGCGGCAAGTCCTCAGCGGCGGCGATCGTCGCGAGCGCGGTTTCGAAGTTTCCAGGCAGGCCAAGGTTGTTGCAGTGGACATGCAAAGGATGGGGCACGCCTGCTTCATGCACCCCCTTTTGCAGCGCCTTGACGATCGCGCAACTCGTAACGCCGTAATAGGGGACCACATCGTCCAACGAAAAGCTGCGGATGTTGTCCTTGAAGGCCGCGACCCCGCCCGCGTTGACGACCTTGATCCCGAGCGCGCGCGTCGTTTGCAATGTCCAAGCGACGTGATCGCGGATCGCGCTTGCGCTCTCTCCTGACCGCATGAGGCCGAGCACGAAATCGTCGTTGCCGAGAAGAGTGCAGAATCGCTTTGTCGATGATCGGCGTGTCGGCGAGTTCGAGATGCGCGTGCAGGGCGTTGTGCGGCGCGACAGCCGGCTCGACCACGGTCGTGAAGCCCATCTCGGCATAGAGCCGGCCCGTCTCGAACGTCGTCCAGCCGACCTGGGAGAGCGGCGTCACGGCGGGGCGTCGCGCGTGCGCGCGATGCTGCTCGGGAAGCATCAGGCGGGCGGTGTTCACGTTCGCGCCTGCGATATGCGAATGGATGTCGATGCCGCCGGCCATCGCAATCAGCCCGCTCGCGTCGACCGTTTCGTCCGCTTGGGCGCGCTCAGGCGGCGCGACGATTGTATCGTCGCGGATCCAGAGATCGCCTATTTCATCGCGCCCGTTGGCGGGATCGACGATATGCGCGTTTCTGATATGGGTCAGCATGAAGCAGTTTGAGCCTGTTGAAGGCCGGCGGAGATGCGCTCGAGAGCCTCGGCGATGCTCGGCGTGGCGGCGCGTGCTGAGGCGGTCTCGGCGACCAGGGTCCCGATGTCGGATGAGTGCATAACCGCGTCATGATCGACGCCCGGACGACCGACTGTGATCCGCACGTTCGGCTCTTCGGCGAATTCGGTTGTTGGCTCGCACAAAGCGATGACGTTCGCCGCGTTCAGCCAGGCAGGCGGGGCCGCTCCAAAAGCGGAGATCCACAACACGCAATCGGTTTCGCCCGACGCGACAAGTCGCTCGGCCTCGAACCGCCACGGATCATGAATCGGCGCGCCGGCGCCGAACCCGGTTCGCATCGGGAAGCCGGTTGCCCACCCGCAAGCGGCAAGCACACCCGCGCCATTGTCCCGCGCCGCAAGCGGCAAGGTCGAGAATCTCGTGGTTTCGTTCAAGTCGCGCACAAGCCCGTTGAGCATCTCGATCTCAAGCGCGCCGAGGCTCTCCGCCGTCCAAACCGCGACGCCGAAGCGCGCGCCTTTCAGGGTGGCGGCGAGCGCGTCGAGAACGGACAACGACAACGCGGATCGCGCGCTTTCGCGATTCTCGATGCGGTGGTTTGTGACACGCGCGCGCAGCGCCGCAAGATTGAACGCGAGCGTTGCGCCGAGCCCCGCTCCCCAGATCTCGATATCGCCCTCGAACCCGCGGATTCGTGCGCCTATAGCCGGCGCCAGCCAAATGATGCGCCGCTTGACGTCCACGCCCTCGCTCCTCGCCGGCGGGCGCAGCAGTCGCTCGTTCAGGGCGGGCCAGGTTTCCGTCAGGCCGTCGCCCATAAGCAGGAGGACGTCGGCGCGCACGCGTGCCTCGCCCGGCGTGGTCAGCATGACGCCAGTTTCACGCATTGGGTCGAGATCGCGCAACAGCGCCGCCGAATGCATATGCTCGATGACGCCGCCGACCCGTTCGGCGAGCGCGATCGCTGCTCTCGCCCCTTCGATGTCCGCGCCCAATCCCGCGATGAGCGGTTGATGGCTTCGCGCCATGAGGCGAGCCGCCGCCGCGGCCGCGTCGTTGACCGACGCAGGCGCGCCATCGATCGATGCTGGGGCTTTGGCGGCGATGGGATCTCTCAGCGACATAGGCTCCGTTCGTTCGCTCCCTTCAGCCGATGGCGGCAACTGCAAACGCTGTCGGGGATTTGCGACGCGACTGGACAAATCCCGAACCAGCGGGTTCAATCGCATCGCGATCTTTTCGCAGCTCAGCGACAAACAATAGCGCAGCCCAAGGAAATGCCTAGCCCTTGTCGCCAAGTTCTCGAACAGCTGAAGCGCCGCGTGTGATGACCGACCGTCCGGCGATCATCGTCGCAGCCTATTCGGCGCGCGCGCTTGCATCCTGCGCCAGCCATGCCGGGTTCGCTCCCCTCTCGATTGATGTCTTTGGCGATGACGACATGAGAGCGATGAGCTTGAGCTCGGTGAGGCTCGAGGGCGGGTTAGCGAACGGGTTGACGCCCGACAAGGTCATGCGAGCAGTTGAAGCGCTGATGAGCGCCCATGATCCGATTGGGCTGGTCTATGGCGCGGGTTTCGAGCATCAGCCGGAAACAATCGCCGCGATCGCGCATAAGATCCGTATATTTGGCGCCGAGGAGGAGACCCTGCGGCGCGCCAAGGATCCAGTTGTGCTGGCGCGGGTTTGCGAGGCGAATGGCGTTCGCCATCCGCAGGTCCAGCTTTCGGCGCCGGACGAACCCGAACTCTGGCTCATGAAAAGACGCGGGGGCGCGGGAGGCGACCATATCGCCGCCGCAGAAGGTCTGAGCCGCTCTCGGCCCGATTCTTATTTTCAACGGCGCGTCGCGGGAAGGAACATCTCGGCTTTGTTCCTCGCGAGTGAGAAACAAGCGGAAATTATCGGTCTCAGCGTGCAATGGGCCGCGCCAACGCGGGCGTCGCCGTTTCGATACGGCGGCGCGGCCGGACCCATCGACATTGAGCCGTCGCATGAGCGAGAAATTGCGCGCGCGATTGCCCTGATCGCTTCCGAATTCGATCTCATTGGTCTTAATAGCGCTGATTTTCTGGTCTCGGATGATGCGGCCTGGCTCCTGGAGATCAATCCCCGGCCGGGGGCGACGCTAGACGTGTTCGAATCGAACGAGGCTCCGTTGTTTGCGCGTCACATCGCCGCATGCGAAGGATACCTCACGCCGGCTTCTCGCAGCATGACATTCAGAGCGGCCGAAATCGTTTACGCCCCTCACGACATTGTCGTGCGTGGCCAAGGGAATTGGCCGGATTGGGCGGTCGATCGATCGGCGCCGGGAACGCTCGTTGCCGCCGGCGATCCCTTGTGCACAACGCTTGGCGTTGGCGCGACCGTCGATTTGGCGCGCGCCTGCGCCGGCGAGCGGGCGCGAAAAATCGTCGCTCTCGTTCAGGAGGAGGGACATTGAGCGCCGCCAAGACCATAAGCGTCAATCGACGCGCCGCCTCGCTGGCGGCTGCGCTGCGAGGCGACGCGATGATATTGAACCTCGGCGTTACCCGCGGGCCGCTCGGCGAAACGTTGATCGACTCGGGCGCAAGTGAGCGCGGCGGCGTCGAAGCCGGACTGCGCATCGCGGAGATCTGCATGGGCGGACTCGGGACGGTGCGGCTTACGACCGACAACGCAACGCCGCGCTGGCCGTGGACAATTGCCGTCAGTTCCTCGCAGCCGGTGATCGCGTGCCTCGCGAGTCAATACGCGGGTTGGAGCCTGGCGCACGGGTCCGGCAAAGACGCATTTTTCGCTCTCGGCTCCGGCCCGGCTCGGGCGCTGGCGCAAAAGGAGGCTTTGTTCAAAGACATCGGCTATCGGGACGAAGCCGATGTCGCGACTCTCGTCATCGAAGGCGGGCGACCGCCGCCGCCCGAAATTGTGGAGAAAGTGACGAGCGATTGCGGAGTGGCGCCTTCGGCTTTGACAGTCATTTATGCGCCGACGCAGAGCCTAGCTGGGGGCGCGCAAGTGGTCGCGCGGGTGCTGGAAGTGGCGTTGCACAAGGCTCACGAGCTGAAGTTTCCGCTCGAGCGCATCATCGACGGCATGGGCGCCGCGCCCTTGAGCCCCCCGCACCCGGACTTTGTCTCTGCGATGGGCCGCACCAACGACGCGATCATCTACGGCGGACGCGCGCAGCTCTATGTCACCGGGCCGGCCGCGGACGCGAAGCATCTCGCGGAGGCGCTTCCCAGTCGCGCCTCGCGCGATTTCGGCGCTCCGTTCGCTGAGATTTTCAAGCGCTTCAACGGCGATTTCTACGCCATCGATCCCATGCTGTTCAGCCCGGCTGAGGTCATCGTAACGGCGGTCGAAAGCGGCGAGAGCTTTCACGCCGGAGCGGTGCATCATACATTGCTTGATGCCTCGTTCGCTTGAAATGGCGGGGCGGCTGGCTGATGGGCCTACCGTCCTTCTTGTCAGCGATCAGCGCGATTGGCATGCGCGCCAAATGGAAGCTGCGTTTATGGCGGCCGGCGCACGCGTCGAGCGCATCGATCTCGCCGATTGTGGGTTCGACACGAGTAGCCCAAGCGGATTGTCGTTGCCGGTGCTGGGGTCGCAACTGCCCGACGCCGTGCACGTGCGCACGCTGTCGGCAGGCTCGTTCGAGGCGGTCACGAAGCGCCTCGGCGTATTGCACGCGCTGACGAAGCTTGGAGTGACGGTCTGGAACGACGCGCGCGCCATCGAACGCTGTGTCGACAAGTCGATGACAAGCTTTTTGCTCGCTGAAGCCGGCGTGCCGACGCCGCCGACTTGGACGACGGAATCCGCAGACGATGCGCGCGCGCTCATCGAACGTGAGGCGCCGCGCGGCCCGCTCGTGCTTAAGCCCCTGTTCGGCGCGCAAGGAAAGGGCTTGCGCCTGATTCGACTGCCGGAGGACTTGCCCAATCCCGAAGAGATGGCGGGGGTTTATTACCTGCAGCAGTTTCAATCGAACGCAACTCGGGACTTTGCGGATT
Organism: uncultured Alphaproteobacteria bacterium; assembly: GCA_963753135.1. GTDB lineage: Bacteria > Pseudomonadota > Alphaproteobacteria > Rhizobiales > Beijerinckiaceae > Roseiarcus. The sequence continues at coordinate 168,889 of CAVWBA010000004.1, forward strand.
ATCGGCTGTTCGTCCTGCGTGGCCGTGTGATCGCCGCGATGATGCGCCGGGCCGCGACATGGATCACCAACGTCAAGCAAGGCGGCGAGCCCTTGGCCGTTGCGCCTGATCCCAAGATGGAGCGTCTGGCGATTGCCGCAGCGGAAGCCGTCGGCGCCGAAATCGCCGGCGTCGACGTGCTGGTCACGGCTCATGGCGCGCCGACCGTGCTTGAGGTCAACAGCATGCCAGCCTGGAGCGGCCTGCAAAAGGTGAGCAAACGCAATATCGCCGAGGCGATCGCATCCGCGCTCGTCCATGAGTTGGTCCGCCAGCCCGCGCAACGGCGCGCTCCATGAGCGGCCCCGAGGACCTCGTGGCGGCGGCCTATATTGAGGCGTGCCTTGCGGAGCTCGAGGCGCCGAAGCCAGGCAACGTGCATCGGTTCGCGCCAGGCCACCGCATGGAGGTGGAGGACTTTGTTCGAAGCGCCGAGGCGAGCGCGGCGACCAATCGCGTCAAGGGGAGCTCGAGTGGGAACTCGCGTCCGCGCCGCCGTCGACGCGACGCTGAAGGCGGTCGGTCAGAACACCAATCTTGGCATCATACTCCTATGCGCCCCGCTTGCCGCTGCCGCGGAGACCGAGGAGACGCCTTTGCGCCCGGCGCTGGCGCGAGTGCTCAACGGCCTTGATTTGTCCGACGCCGCGGACGTCTTCTCCGCCATAGCCGCCGCTAACCCGGCGGCCTCGGACGCGCGCCTCGGCACGATGTCAACGCTCCCCCCACCGTGACGCTGCGCGAGGCCATGGCGGAGGCGGCGGGGCGGGACCGCATCGCGCGGCAATATGTCACGGCTTATGAGGACATTTTCTCGCTCGGCTTGCCGGCGCTGGCGGCTGGCCGCCAGCGGCATATTGACGCCCGCTGGTCGACGCTCGCCGTCTATTTGACGTTTCTCGCCGCGCTGCCCGACACGCATATCGCGCGCAAGTTCGACGCAGCGACAGCGGAGGTTGTCCGCCGCGAGGCCGCCGACTGGCGCGACGCGTTCGCTGCGGCTCGCGATCCGGAGAAGATCGCCGACAGCTTGCTTGACTGGGATGCGGCGCTCAAATCGCGCGGGATCAACCCCGGAACGAGCGCGGATCTCACTGTGGCGACCTTGTTCGCGTCCTCTCTCTCGCGTGTCCGTGACGACAAATGCGCTTCCGCCATCTTGCCCTTACGCGCTAACGATGCTTGAGTTGGGCCTAAGGGGTTCGCGCCCCTCGACTATCCGGCCAACCGATCCCGCCTCGGCGGGGTGCTGACAACAAGGATAGCCAGTCCGCCGGTCTTAGATGGCGGGGGACGAATGTGGTTTGGCTTGATCTCAGGGAGGAATTGGCATGGCAAAAATTCACAAGCTGATGGTTGGCGAGTCGCTGGTCGGCGACGGCAATGAAGTCGCGCATATTGATCTCATCATTGGCCCGCGGGGCAGCGCGGCGGAAAGCGCCTTCGCCAATGCGCTAACCAACAACAAGGACGGTTTCACGTCTCTACTCGCGGTTCTGGCGCCCAATCTGGCGGTCAAGCCCCACACGGTCTTGTTCAACAAAGTGACGATCAAAGGCGCGAAACAGGCGGTGCAGATGTTCGGTCCCGCGCAGCACGCAGTCGCCAAGGCGGTTGCCGACAGCGTCGCCGACGGCACAATTCCCGCCGCCGAGGCCGACGACGTCTTCATCTGCGTCGGGGTCTTCATCCATTGGGACGCGGCCGACGACAAGAAGATCCACGACTTCAACTATCGCGCGGTCAAGGAATCGATCGAGCGGGCAGTCAACGGCAAGCCGACGCCTGCGGAAGTCGTCGCTCAGCGCGATTCCGCCAAGCACCCGTTCAGCCCATAAGCTGATCGGGCGCCGATCGCGAATCGATCCGCACGTGGGAGAGGTGTTCTCCCGCGTGCCCTGATTTGGCCTGGGCCTAGCTCCGCGCGTCGATGGCGATGCGCATCAGGTCCATCGCCGAGCGTGCGCCCAGCTTCTGCTTGAGTTGGGTGCAGTTGTTGGCGATCGTCTTGTAGGAGACGTTCAAAAGATCGGCGATCTGCGCCATCGTGCGCCCGGCGGCCAGAAGGCGAAGGATCTCGAGCTCGCGCGGGCTCAAATTCGAGAGCGCGTCAGGGCCGGGATCAGCACGCAGAAACGCGATTCGCCGAGCCATCTCGGGGTGAAGGTAACGGCCGCCGTTCGCGACCGTCTTGATCGCATCGGCGAACAGCGACGGATCATCGTTCTTCGCAATATAGCCCTTGGCCCCGGCCTCGATCGCGCGCGCGGCCACGGTTGGATCGTCGTTCATGCTGAAGATGACGAGCCGGGCCTCCGGCTCACGCTCGAGGATGCGGCGCAAAAGCTCGAGCCCCGAATAGCCCGGCAAATTGATGTCGATAACTCCGACGTCAGGTCTCTCGCTGAAAAAGGCGGCGAAGCCAGCGGCCCCATCCTGCGCCTCGATGACCTCGATGTCCGGCTCACCCTCGAGAAGCGACCGGCATCCCGAGACAATGATCGGATGGTCGTCGACAATGAGAACCCGCACCAGCCGAAGTCTCCCGGTCGAACCTTTAAGCCCGATGAACCAGCCCGCGCCGCAGGGAAAATGCGGTTGAGGCGCCATCTCTCCACCAGCATTGACATGGGCCTGCACAAAATCAACGGTTGAAGCGTAAAAAAGGCGTCAGACGGATGTGGCGTTCAATCTCCCTGCGCAACCGGCTCAATCTCATCTTTGCGTCGCTGTTCGCTCTCTGGCTTGTCGCCGACGCGATCCATGACGTCTGGCAGGCGAGCGGCAGATCCCGCGCGGAAACACAAAGCGCGATGCGCGTGACCAAGGATTTCGTCACCACGACGCTTGCGCTTTCGACTGAGGCGCCGGAGCCGGAGGTGGTCAAGAACCTCGTCGGTAGTCTCCAGCATTTGCGGCACGTGCGCGCGGGGATTGGCGATCCGTCGCTTGCCGGCTCCATTCTCAGGGAGGCGAACAAGGAGTCCGAGGCGCCGCGGTGGTTTCGCGCCCTTGCCGGCGCGCCGGCCGAGACAGCCGTGATTCCTGTTGCGCTGAAGGGCGGCGGGACCGAGTCAATCATTCTGGTCGCCGATCCTGCGGATGAAATCGACGAGGTCTGGGACGAAGCGCAAGAGAATGCGCTCGAGGGCGGACTGCTGGCGCTTGTAGCAATGGGGGTGACCAGCCTCCTGATCGGGCGCGCGGTCAAGCCCCTGGGGGTCGCGGGGGCGACGCTGGCGAAACTTGAAGCCGGCGACTATAGCGCGCGCGCGGAAAGGGACGGACCTCCGGAGATCCGCAATCTCAACGCCAAGATCAATTCTCTCGCGGACACGCTTGAGGGCCTGAATCGCGCCAACGACGCATTGATGGAGCGCGTTTTCGAGGCTCACGACGAGGAGCGACAGCTCATCGCGCATGAGCTGCACGACGAGTTCGGCCCTCATCTTTTCGCTTTGCGCGCAAGCGCTGCGGTGCTGGCGAAGACAGTCGGAGACCAGCCCGCCGCGCGCGCTGCGGCGAGCGCGATCGAGGCCCAGGTCGGAGAGCTGCAAGGCCAGAACCGGCGGATTCTGGCCGATCTCAGGCCCGCCGCGCTCGAGGAGCTCGGCCTTATTGAGGCGCTGGAGGCGCTCGTCGCCCATTGGCGCCGGGCCGAACCCAAGATGGCGGTGACGCTCGAGGTAGACCCGCGCGTCGAAGCCTTAAGCGAGCGACCGAGTCTGATGGCCTATCGCTTCGTGCAAGAGGCCATGACCAACGCGTTCCGTCATGCCGGCGCGACGCGGATCGAGGCGTCGCTCAAGTTCGAAACGCCGGTTGAGACGCCAGGCCTGCGCGATCCGGCGCTCGCCGGGCTTATCATTCGCGTGGCGGACGATGGCCGGGGGTTGCAAGGGGAGGCTGAGCCGGGCATGGGCCTTGTAGGCATGCGCGACCGGGTCAGGCTCATGGGTGGATCGGTCAGCATCGAATCGCCTCAAGCTGGCGGATTTGTGCTGGAAGCGCGTTTCGCGACGGCTCGACCGGCCCGCGGGCAGGAATATTTCCCGACTTATGCGGGAAGCCGGCGTGGACGATCTTCCAATCATTGAAATTACTTGCGGGCCCGCACGCAGCTATTCTGACTTCGTCGCGGGTGGGCTCAGAAGATGCTCGGCGTCTCAAACTCTCGCGCGGCGCGCGCCCGCGACTCGTTATTGCTAAGAGAATAAGATCAAAAAGGGGAGGGAAGGGATGCCGACCAAGGTCGTCCGACGCTTTGCAACGGCCGGCGTCGTTCTGGCCCTCACGGCGGTCGACGCTCGAGCCCAAACAATCGAACTTCCCACTTTCGACGTGGTCGCGACAACGCCGCTTGGCGGGGGCGAGATCGACGTCGCGAAGTCTCCCTTCGCGGTGTGGCAGACGAGCTCGCAAGACATTCAAACCTTCAACGACACGACTCTCCCGGACACCCTGGCGCGTCAGGCCCCAGGCGTCACCGTCGGCAACGTGTCGGGCAACGACTTCCAGCCTGACCTGAGCTACCGGGGCTTCGACGCCACCGCTGTCACCGGAACGCCGATCGGCCTTGCCGTCTATCAGAACGGCGTGCGCATCAACGAGGCGTTCGGCGACACGGTCAATTGGGAGCTCATTCCTGAGAACGCGATCGACAGGACCGCGATCGTCGCCGGAAACCCGATCTTCGGCCTCAACGCCCTGGGCGGCGCGGTCACCGTCACAATGAAGAACGGCTTCACCTGGCAGGGCTACCAAGCAGACTTTCGCGGCGGCTCATTCGGTCGTGCGCAGGAGGAGTTTCAGTACGGCAAGCAGGTTGGCGACTGGTCGGTCTACGCGGCGGCGACGCAGATCAACGATGGCGGTTGGCGGGTCGACGGAGCGTCACAGATTACCAATTTCTATGGCGATGTCGGCTACAAGGCCAATGGCTTTGAGTCGCACCTGCAACTGACCGCGGGGGACAGCCAGCTCGGCGCCAGCGCTTTCACGCCTATCCAATTGCTGCAGAACAATTGGGGCAGCGTCTTCACCGTTCCGCAGACGACCTACAACAAGATGGCGATGGTCTCCTGGACGGGCGCTTATGCCTACTCGCCTACATTGAGCTTCCAGGGCAACGCCTATTTCCGGGCCTTCAATCAGGCGCATGTCGACGGCAACCCGACCGACGTGGCGCCCTGCCCACCGGTCTCGTGCCTGAACGGAAATCCGGTGCATGACACATTTGGCAACGTCATTCCCGACCTATCAAACGGCGGGACCACCGATCTCGGCGAAATCGACCGAAGCTGGACGCAGTCGCGCTCGCTCGGCGCAAGCGCCCAGGCCGTCGACACGGACAAGCTTGCCGGCCACGACAACACACTGACCGTCGGCGCGTCGCTCGACTACGGCTGGACGCGTTTCAACGGCAACAGCCAGTTGGGGACGATCTTCAACGCCAACAACACCTCGTTTCCGGTGATCGGCTTCCCCTTCATCATCGATGAGCCTGACAGTTTCCTGAGCCCGGTCGCGGCCCGCGCGAACAACACTTATACCGGCCTCTACGCGCTCGACACCTATAGCGTGACCGACCGCCTGACGGTTACTGCCGGCGGACGTTTCAATTACGCTGGGATCAATCTCAGTGGCGAGAACGGTGCGCTTCTCAACGGCTTCTCGAACTTCTTCCACGTCAATCCGACGCTCGGTTTCACTTACAAGCTCACGCCGGACATCAATTTCTATGCGGGATATGCGATGACCAATCGCACGCCGACGCCGCTCGAGCTTGGCTGCGCCGATCCCAACAACCCCTGCATCATCGACAATTTTTTGGTTTCGGACCCGAAACTGAAACAGGTGGTCGGCCAGACTTTTGAGGTCGGCTTCCGTGGGCAGAACGCTCTAAGCCAATTGGGTCTGGGTCCTGAATGGGGCAAGCTGCAATGGTCGGCTGGACTCTTCCGCACGACGCTCAACAACGACATCCTGCCGCAGCAGAGCGCTGTCAGCGGCTTCGGCTATTACGCGAATGTCGGAACCACGTTGCGCCAGGGCGCGGAGGTCAGCGCCCAATGGACCGGCGACAAGTGGTCGGCCTACGCCAACTATACCTATATCGACGCCGTTTATCTGACGACCTTTCAGGAATCGTCGCCGTTCAATCCGTTGGCCGACGCGAACGGCTTCATCCCGATCACCAATGGCACGCCGATCGCCGGCATTCCGAAGAACACGGTGAAGGTGGGCGTCGACTACGCCGTGACCGACAAATGGCATGTCGGCGCCGATATGGTCGCGGCGTCCGGTCAGGTCGCCTTCGGCAATGAGAACAACGCGCTTCCGCAAGTCCCGGGCTACGCGGTCTTTGGCCTGCACACGTCCTACCAGGTCGCCAAGCAAGTGCAGATCTATGGCCTCGTCCAGAACCTTTTCGATCAGCGGTTTTATACCGCTGGCGGCCTGTTCGACATCACTGAACTGCCCAACTCAGCGCCCTCCCTGACCAACCCAACGAGCCTCGGGCCTGCGAGGCCCTTCGCCATCTACGGGGGGCTGCGGATCACGCTATGAGCGCTCAATCAATCGGTCGCCTTTTGGGCGACGCGCCCCGCTCGCCAAGGCGGGGTTGAAACCCATAGCCTGACGCGCAATAGAGCGGGCGGGGAGTGAAACGAGGCGTTGTTATGCAGAGTTTGAACCTCTCGCCGATCGGCCTGTTCCTGGGCGCAAGCCTTGTCGGCAAGGTTGTGATGGCCGTCCTGTTCCTCGCCTCGCTCTGGTGCTGGGTGCTCATCATCGAGGGCGCGGTTTCGGTCGTGCGTCTTGGCCGCGCCGTGCGTGAGGCGCGCGCCGGCGGGCCGCTCGCCAAATCGCTCTCAGGCGTCGCCGCCGCAGGCGACGAGGAGGCTCGCCGCCGCATCCCGGGCGAGACGGTCGGCGAACTGAGATCGCGCATTTCGGAAAGCATGGCGCGCGCCGCGCGGGAACTCTTGACGCGCGCCGAGGGCGGCTTGCCCAATCTCGCCGTCATTTCCTCGGTCGCCCCGTTTGTCGGCCTGTTCGGCACGGTCTGGGGCATCATGTCGAGCTTCGCGGCCATTGGCCAGGCGCAGGACACTTCGCTGGCGACGGTCGCGCCCGGCATTGCCGAATCGCTGGCCGCGACGGCTTATGGCCTCGCGGCGGCGATTCCGGCATCGATCGGGTACAATCGCATCGGCGCGGCCTATGCGCGGCTCGGACAGGACATGGCCTCGTTCGTCGAAGAGCGCGCTTTGGCGCTGCTCGCCCGTCCCGCCGAGGTCGCGCGCGAAGACGCGCCACGGCGCCGCGCGGAGACACCCTGATGGCGATGCGCCCACGCAAGATCGGCGAGGGCCTCTATCAGCCGCTCGCCGACATCAACGTCACGCCGCTCGTCGACGTGATGCTGGTTCTCTTGATCATCTTCATGGTGACCGCGCCGATGCTGGCCGCCGGCATCAAAGTGAACCTGCCGAGCGCCAAGACCGCGCAGCCGCTCGAGAACAAGGAGCCGGTCGTGGTCATCGTCGCCAAGGATGGCGCGCTGTCGGTCGGAAAAGACCCCGTATCCTCCGACCAGCTTGCGGCGACGGTCAAGGCCAAGCTCGGCGACTCGAATGGGGTCGTTCAGTTGCGCGGCGACCGCGACGCGCCTTACGGCGACGTCGTGTCGGTGATGGACGAGCTCGCGGCGAATGGGATCTCCCGGATCGCCATCGTGTCCGGCCCGCGCCGCTCCGTCTCGCCAACTCCGCCCGCGCCGCCCTCGGCGCCGCCCAACGCGCCGGCGCCGTGACCGCGGCGACCCTGGACGGGCGGGTTTTCGAGCCGCCGGCCGTCAGGCCCGCGTGGCTTCGCCCTCTCGTCATCGCCATCGTCATCGCGCTGCACGCCGCCGCGCTCTCGATTGTCTATCTGGAGCCGACGAAGCCACCCGAACCGCCGGAAGAAGTGACCGTCGACATTCAGCAGGAGGCGCCGCCGGCGGAAGCCCCGCCCGCGCCGCCAGCCGAACAGCCGAAGCCGCCCGAACAATCCGCGCCTCCGCCGGCTCAGGAGGCCGCGCCGGCTCCTGCCGAACCGCCGCCTCCGGTCCCGGCGCCCCCACCGGTCGTCGAGCAGCCTCCGCCTCCGCCCGTGGAGGCGCAACCTCCGCTTCCCCCGCCGGAAACCCCTCCGCCCCCGGTCGCCGAGCAGCCGCCTCCGCCGCCCGTAGAGGAGCCGCCGCCGCCGCTCCCGCCAGAGCCTCCGCCGCCGCCCGCGCCCGTCGAGCTTGCGCCGCCGTCACCCCCTCCGAAGCCGGTCGAGGCTCCTCGGCCGAAACCGCCTCCGCGTGTGGAAGCGACGAGACCGCAGTCGAGACCGACGCCGAAGCCGGCTGCGGCCCGACCGGCTGAGACGCGGTCGGCTCCCGCTCGAGCGTCGCGCGGCGCTTCCTCGGCCAGCGCGCCTGCGAGCGCAGAGGCAAGCGCCGCGTCGCGTTCGGCCTATATAGGGGAGGTGAGCTCAGCCATTCGTAGCCGTCTCTTCTACCCGCCCGCGGCCCGCGCGAGAGGGGCGAGAGGCGTCGTCGGCGTCTCGTTCACCATCGGCTCGTCCGGCGCGGTGAACTCGTTCGCGATCACCCGATCCTCCGGCGACAGCGACCTCGACGCCGCGGCGCGCTCCTTGGTCCAGGGGGCTCATTTCCCGCCTCCGCCAGGCGGCTCGGCTCATATTGCGACGAGCTTCAACTATGTCCCCCATTAGTCTCACCTTAAGGGCGCTCGTCCTGGGCTCAGGCGCCGGTGGCGGCGTGCCGCAGTGGAACTGCGGCTGTCGCGTCTGCCGCCTCGCCTGGAGCGGCACACGGGTCAAACCGCGCACGCAAGCCGGCCTCGCCGTCAGCGTTGACGGAGAAAACTGGCTCCTGCTCAACGCCTCGATTGATCTGCGTCAGCAGATCCTGGCGACCCCGGCTTTGCACCCAAGAGGCACGGGGCGCCATTCGCCGATCGCCGCCGTCGTCCTGACCAACGCCGAGGTCGATTCATCGGCTGGCCTTTTGGCTTTGCGCGAGCGGCAGCCGCTGGCCGTCTATGCGACGCAGGCGACCTTGGATGCGATCGGCGCCAATCGTATGTTCGACGTGGTCGACCGCGCCGTCGCTCCTCGCCACGCCGTCGCCTTAAGCGAATCCTTCGAGCCGCTGCCCGGCGTCAAGCTTGAATTGTTCGCGATCCCCGGCAAGGTTCCGCTTTGGCTCGAGGAGGGAAACGTCGGCGCCGAAGAGATCGGCGAGGAAACGGTGTGCGTCGCGTTGGAAGCGGCGGGCAAGAGACTCGTCTATGCGCCGGCTTGCGCCCGTGTTACGGAGGATTTCGACGCCCGCATCGCCAGTGCGGACGTGTTGTTTTTCGACGGCACTCTGTTCGCCGACGACGAAATGATCGCGAATGGCCTTGGTGAAAAAACGGGGAGGCGCATGGGCCACATGCCCGTGTCGGGACCAGGAGGAACGCTGGACGCGCTTTCGCGCCACGCCCATCTGCGCCGCATCTTGATCCACATCAACAATTCGAACCCAATTCTTATCGAAGGATCGCCGGAAGAGGCGACGGTGAAAGCGGCCGGCTGGGAGATCGCCTTCGACGGAATGGAGGTAACCCCATGAACATTCACACGCCGTCGGAACCGATGAGCCCCGAGGCGCTCGAGGCGGCGCTGCGGGCCATTGGTCCAAAGCGCTATCACGACCTGCATCCGTTCCACGGGCTTTTGCACGACGGCAAGCTCAACAAGGGGCAGGTGCAGGCTTGGGCGCTCAATCGCTTCGTGTACCAGGCGGCGATTCCGCGCAAGGACGCGTCGCTGATCGGGCGCTGCGAGGATCGCGAGTTGCGCCGCGAGTGGCTGCATCGCGTCATGGATCATGATGGTTACGGCGACGACAAGGGCGGCATCGAGCGCTGGCTCATCCTCACCGACGGATTGGGTCTCGATCGCGATTATGTGGTCTCGCAGGAGGGCGCGCTGCCCGCGACCAAATTCGCGGTCGAGGCCTATGTGCATTTCGTGCGCGAGAAGCCGCTGGTCGAAGCGGTGGCGTCCAGCTTGACGGAACTCTTCGCCCCGTCGATCCATAAGCGGCGCATCGCCGGGATGCTGGCCAATTACAGCTTCATCGACGAGAAGGTGGTCGCCTATTTCCGCCGCCGGCTCGACCAGGCGCCGAAGGACGCCCAGTTTGCGCTCGACTACGTCAAGCGCAACGCCCGCACGGTCGAAGAGCAGCGGGGCGCCCTTGCGGCCTTGACGTTCAAGACCGATGTGTTGTGGGCGCAGCTCGACGCGCTGCATCACGCCTATGTCGACGGCGCGATCCCTCCCGGCGCGTTCCGGCCGGATTGAAAGCGATGAACGACACAACGGCGATCGATGCTCAGTCGCGACCGCATCTCCCTCGCGGCGTGAGGCTCAAGCGCGATGAGGCGCGCGGGCGATGGACGCTGCTCGCGCCCGAACGGATCTTCGAGGTCGACGACACGGCGGCCGCGGTGCTTGGGCTCTGCGACGGCGAGCGCGATCTGGCGGGTATCATCGACGAACTGGCGGCCCGCTACGCTGCGCCGCCGGCCGTGATCGAGAAGGACGTCGTCGCCATGCTCGCCGACCTCAAGGCGAAGAGAGTGCTCGAGACATGAACGTCCATGGCTCCCCCCAACCCGCTCCGCCGATCGGGCTTCTGGTCGAGCTCACCCATCGCTGCCCGCTTGGCTGTCTCTACTGCTCCAACCCCGTTGCCCTCGAGCGCCCTGGCAATGAGCTAGACGGCGAGACTTGGAAGCGCGTCTTCAGCGAGGCCGCCGCGCTCGGCGCGTTGCACGTGCATCTCTCCGGCGGTGAGCCGACAGCGCGGCGCGACATCGTCGACCTCACGCGCCACGCTTCGCAAAGCGGGCTTTACACCAACCTCATCACTTCCGGCATCGGGGTGAGCGAGAAGCTCACGGGCGAACTCGCCGACGCCGGGCTCGATCATGCGCAGCTCTCCTTCCAGGGAGCCGACAAAGAGACCAACGACCGCCTTGGCCATTACAAAGGCTCGTGGGAGCGCAAGCGCGCCTTCGCTGCTTATGTGATCAAGGCCGGCCTTCCGCTCACGATCAATGCGGTGATCCACCGCGCCAATCTTCATCAGGTGAGCGCATTCATCGATCTTGCGGTCGAGCTTGGCGCCCGCCGGCTCGAAGTGGCGCATACGCAATATTACGGCTGGGCGCTCGCCAATCGCGCCGCGCTGATGCCGCCACGAAAGTAGGTCGAGGAATCGATTGCTCTCGTCGAGGCGGCGCGCGTTCGCCTCAAGGGCGAATTGGTCATCGACATGGTGGTCCCCGACTATTACGCGCGCTATCCGAAGCCCTGCGCCGGCGGCTGGGGGCGGGTCGCGATCAATGTGTCGCCGACAGGCAAGGCGCTGCCGTGCCACGCGGCCGAGTCGATTCCGGGCCTCGAATTCTGGAACGTACGCGACCATTCGTTGAACGAGATCTGGCGCTCGAACCCCGCCTTCAAAGCCTTCCGCGGCACGGACTGGATGCCCGAACCCTGCCGTTCGTGCGACCGGCGCGAGATCGACTGGGGCGGATGCCGCTGCCAGGCGCTGGCCCTGACCGGCGACGCGCGCAACACCGATCCCGCCTGCCACAAGTCGCCGCATCACGAGCGCATCGTCGCGACCGCGATGGCCGAGTCCGAGTCCGGCGACGGGACCTTACGCTGGCGGTCGTATAAGGAGAAGGTCGAGGCTTGACCCCTGGTGAGATTAGGTTGGACGGTCGTCGTCATCGCGAGTTCGGGGCCGGCCTTGGGCCGACCGCGATGAATGAAACGGGGTCGGCTTTCGGCCGGAATTCTGCGGTAGCGCTTTGTCGCCGACGGCAAGAGGTTGGTCTCTCAAGGATGCATCGAGCCGCGCAAACTGGCCGCCCTCGCCCATTGCAGCGTGAAGGCTGCGCCGAAGCAACTCTATGACGCGTTGCATGGGCGATTGACCGAGCACCACCGCTTTCCGCTCAGGCTCCATCTCGGGCAATGGGACGCGCTCGACGCTTCGATCAGGATCATCGATCGCGAAGTCGACGCTCGCGTCGCGCGCTCGGACGAGGAGGGATCGGCCAACAAGGCCCGATTTTCCGAGCTGATCAATCTCCTCGACACGATCCCCGGGGTCAACAAAACTGTCGGCGGTGAGCGTCCTTTCGGAGATCGGCGCGGGACCATGACGCACGCTTTGATTCGGACGGCCAGGAGTTGCGGGGCGCCTTTCGTTCTTCTGGATTGCTTCGCGGTAGCCCGTCCGGAAGGACGGGCGTCCTTCGACGCCCTGTGGCTCGCAATGACGATGGTGGTCAGGCGGCGGAGGCCTGCGTCCGAGGGACGAACTTCTCGCACGGAATCTCGACATCGATCTCGAGCGTCGAGACCGCGTCCGAGCGCTCCATCTTCACCGACAGCTTCTCCGGATCGAATTCGATGTGGCGCGCGATGGTGGCGAGCAATTCGTCGCGCAGGATGGTGACGAGATCGCGGGGCCCGAGCGCGACACGCTCATGCGCAAGCAGGATTTGCAGCCGCTCGCGCGCGACCGGCGCAGTGCCGCGGGGTTTCAGAAAGCGAAACAGATTCATGCTGCCCTCCGGCCGAACAGGCGCGTGAAAAAGGTCTTCTTCTCATCCGGGATCGCAACTGGGGCCGTCGTCTCGCCGCCAAGACGCCGGGCCGCTTCGAGATAGGCTTGCCCAGCCGGGCCGCCGGCGGCGTTGATCGTCACGGGCGCGCCGATGTTCGAGGCGCGCAGGACCTCCTTGCTCTCCGGGATGACGCCGAGCAGCGGGATTGAGAGGATTTCGAGCACGTCGTCGATGCTGAGCATCTCGCCCGAATTCGAGCGGACAGGATCGAAGCGCGTGAGCAGCAAGTGCTTGTCCATCTGCTCGCCGCGCTCGGCCCGCAACGTCTTGGAATCGAGGAGACCGATGATGCGGTCGGAGTCGCGCACCGACGAGACTTCCGGATTGGCGACCACGATCGCCTGGTCTGCGTGCCGCATCGCCAGAAGCGCGCCGCGCTCGATGCCCGCCGGGCTGTCGCAGAGCACATAGTCGAACGTCTCGCGCAATTCGCCGATGACCCGCTCGACGCCCTCCGTGGTCAGCGCGTCCTTGTCGCGCGTCTGAGAGGCCGCGAGCAGGTGCAGCGTCTCGATGCGCTTGTCCCGGATCAGCGCCTGCGCGAGCTTGGCGTCGCCCTGCGCCACATTGATGAAATCGAAGACGACCCGCCGCTCCGCGCCCATGACCAGATCGAGGTTGCGCAGGCCCACGTCGAAATCGACGACGCAGACGCGCTTTCCGCCTTGTGCGAGCGCGACGCCAAGCGACGCCGTCGAGGTGGTTTTGCCCACACCGCCCTTTCCTGATGTAACGACGATCACCTTGCTCATGCGCGTTATTCCCCTTCAGAAGCCCCTAGCTCAAGATTCGGAGTTTGAGTTCGTCACCTTCGAGCCGCGCCTCGAGCGCGCGGCCTTCCATGCCGGAGGCGGTGTTTTCCGCCGTGACATAGGCGCCGCCGATGCAAAGCAGTTCGGCCCTTGATTCGCTGCAGAAGATGCGCGCGGAGCGCGAGCCCGAGATCCCGGCGATTACCCGGCCCTGCAGCGCTCCATAGATGTGAACGGACCCGCCCGCGACGATCTCCGCTCCCGAGGCGACGCGGCCGATGATCGTCACATCGCCCTGGGGATGCATGATCGTCTGGCCCGAGCGCACATTGCCGTCCACGATCAGGGACTCGGTCCTCTCAGGCGCGGTTTGCGCAACGACCGGCGCCTCTTCCTCTCGCTCTGTCGGCGCATCCTCGCGCAGCGTCGGCGGATCGATTGGCCGCCCACCGGAAACGACTGGAGGCAGGTGCGGTCCAACCAGGCCCCGGTCGACGTTTTCCGCGCCCATGACCCGGATGTGGCGCCGGGCGAGGCCGCTTAGGAGATCGCGGTACTCCTTGAGCGAGATGTCGAGCGCCGCCATGTCGAGAATGACGGGCCTCGCGATGAAGAAGGTCGGCGAGCGGGCGAGCCAGGCGTCGAGCGCGGTAAACCATTCGGCGAGCGGCTGAACGGGCTCGAGCACATAGGCCAGAAGCGATTGAGCTCGAAACTTTAGCGTTTGAGCGTGGCCTACATGCGCGTTCATCGCACCAGTCCGTTGGCGTTTCGTTAACCACGTTTGCGTCGGAATGGTTTACGAACGGTTAAGAACGCGCCTGCCTCTGCTGTTGTCGGTGGAAATGGGTCGGTCTCTTTCTCCGATCCCGCGGGTCCGCTGCGGGAGGCCGAACCGACGCAGACGCGAGCAGGCTCGCGCCTAAGTCGACTTCGATCGCAACGCGTCGAATGGATCGGATTCCCGCCGCCGGTTGACGGCGTTCACCGACGACATTACGGTTCAGTTGCCTTTCAATTCGCAGCCCGGCATGAGCAAAGCGACTCTGGCTCTGGCAAGCGAGATCTCATTCAAACGCACCTCTGATTTTAATTGTCCGCGCTTAGGGAGTTGAACGCCATGGCCGAGCAGCAAAAGCTTGTCGAGACCAAACCCGCCGACCCACAGCCCGCGAAATCGCTCGCAGACGATGTTGCTGGACTTTCCCTGCAACGGCGAACGCTGCTTTTCGGCGCCGCCGCCGTGGCGGCGGGCACACTCGCCAACCAGGCCTCCGCCGCGCCGGAGGCGCCTGACCTGTCCGGCGCTCTGGCTAAGTTCCGCGCCACGATTCCCAGTCACTTCGATCGCGAATATGTCGAGAACGCCGTCGTCCCGTTCTTTCTCGGCAGCATCTTCGCCGGCGAGCGCCCGATCCTGCCGATGATCGACCTGCCTCTCACCAAACAGGACGCGATCCCCTGGGACTTTTGGGGGATGCTTTACGAAGACTGGAGGCCCACCCCTGCGGATGGCGTGACGGTCTTTCTCGAGGGGCTCGAGAATCGCGGCCCCGACAACCTGCGCAAGCGCATCTATTTCACCGGCGTAAGCCCCGACCTTTATGGTCCGAAGTATCAGGCCAAGGTCGTCGACTTTCTCGACAAGCTTCTTGATCAGAAGCATGCCGACAAACCCTTCATGCGCCATTACCTCGACTATTATTGGGACGTCTACTGGGACCTGCATCTCGGCGTGAAGGGCGACGCCGTGCCGCCCCAGGTCCGCGCGATCGGCGAGGCGTTCAATACGGTGCTCGCCTACCGCAATCCGCTGCACGAGATCGTCTACGAAAACTACATGACCGTGCGGGCGCTGCGGCCGTTCCTGACGAAGTGGATCGACGAAAGGCTCGACGACATCGCGAATGAGCCGGATCGCCGATGCCGACAAGACCATCGCCTATTACTGGCTCAAGAACGCGGGCGACGGGAAATATTTCGACAAGAAGGACGTCGTCTTCGAATGCTTCCACAATTTCGTGGCGTTCAGCCAGTGGGGCAATTCCATCTTCGGCATCATGACGCGCCTCAATGAAAACGGCGGCGACCAGGCGGTGCGCGCAGCCTTCGAGAAAACGATGAGCGGCGACTTCGACAACGCGAACGGAAAACCTTACACGCCCCTTGAGCTTCTGGTGATGGAGCTCTTCCGCGTGATCTCGCCGAACGGCGGCAGCATCTCGGCGATCACCGACACGCGGGCTTCGTCCTTCTACGGCGGCTCGCCCTTCGCGCAGTTCGGCGTGCCTTACGAGCGGCACGCGTATATGAACACGCCCCACACCGACACGAGCTTCGACCCGCGGCTCTGGAACGAGCCCGAGCGGTTCGAGCCGGAACGCTATCTCGGCGTGCCGACCAGCGCCGACGTCGACGAGGCGAAATGCAAGCAGATCGGTCTGCCGCGTTGCCCGTTCGACATCACGACGCTGCCGGTCAGCGACGGACGCAAGACCGGCATCACCAATAGCGGGTTCGGCACAGTGTTCGCGGTAACCGACGGGAAACCGGCTCCGGTCTGCGACTATGCCGGATTCGCGCCGTTCGGCTTCGGCTATCGACGCTGCCCCGGCGAGCAAATGACGATCGACGTGTTCGCGGACTTCCTCCGAAAAGTCGCGCGCGACAAGATCGTCTTCCACAATCTCCACCAGCCGAATCCTGGAAGGGTTCCGGTTGGGCCGGGCGCGGTTATCGACGACGACATCGGTTTCTCGCGGTCGGCGTAGCGGCCGTAGAACCCCGCATCCGCGGGGAGCGAGGGCGCGATTGCGGGAAGCTTGATGCAGGCGGGAAGCATGCGTCCTGAGAAGCGGTTGAGGACGCTCGTCAGCGCAGGCGTCGCCGCAGTCCTATGGGCGGCTGAGACCGCCCACGCCGGCTCGGCGCGCGACTATCTCAACGCGCCGGTCGACACCTGGCTTCTCAACTATAACGCGGGCTACACGACCTCCGTCACGCCGGAGGACGGCACGGACACGGTTCCCGGCGTTCGCGCCAACGTGCTCGCCCAGTCAGTCGTTCTCACCCGCATCATGGACTATTGGGGCCGCACCGGAGGTTTCTCGCTCGTTCTGCCTTATGCCCTCATAGACACGAGCGCCGGGCCATTCCGCGCCAGCACGAATGGCGTTTCCGATGTCGGCTTCCTTTGGCAGATGAACATTTTTGGCGGACCGGCGCTGACCCGCGAGCAGTTCCAATCCTTCGTCCCGCAAACCTTTTCGAGCTTCCATCTTCTGGTGACGACTCCGCTTGGATTCTACCAGCCAAGCTCTCCGATCAACCCGAGCGCGAACCGCTGGATGATCTCGCCAACGGTCAATTTCAGCTACACGCCCGATCAGGGCTGGAGCTGGATCGAGACCTATGTCTCCGGGCGCATCTTCACCGACAACGGCAACTATCTCGTGAACGGGGCGCAGACGCTCACACAGAGGCCGCTCCTGCGGCTCGAGGAACACTTGAGTCGCAATATCACCGACGCCCTATGGTTTTCGGCGGACGCCTATTACAACCTCGGCGGAGAGACGAGCATCGACGGGATCGACCAGGATAACATGGCGAACACGCTTCGGCTCGGAGCGGGAATGGGGCTGCGTCTCTGGCGCGGCGCCGATATGGGGCTGAACTACGAGCGCGTCGTCGCCAAACCCGCGAGCGAGCCCTATTCGCAAACCGTGCGACTGACCGTGAGGCAACTCTGGTAGCGAGGATCGGGGCTGTTCCGACCGTGCCGATGGCGTCTTGCGCTAGGGCACAGTTAGACAAGTGCGCTCGGCCTAATCCATCGCCTTGAGGATCTGCGGCTTGATCTCGCTCTCAGCGTCTCGGCGGTGATCGGCCCGACGAGCTTGAAGGCCAGCTTTCCGTCGCCCTTGACGACGAACGTCTCGGGTACGCCGTACACGCCCCAATCGATGCCGGCGCGGTTGTCCTGGTCGAGGCCGACCTTGGCGTAGGGGTCGCCTTTGGCGCCAAGGAAGCGGCGCACGTTCTCATCCGAGTCCTTTTGCGCGACGCCATAGATGGCGACGCCCTTGGCCTTAAGGTCGGGATCGCCGGCGAGCGCCATCAGATATTGATGCTCGAAATGGCACGGCTCGCACCAGGAGCCGAACACGTTGACCACGCTGACATGGCCCGCGCGCAAGTCGGCGTCGGTCAGGCCAGCCGCGCCATCGAGGCCGGGCAAATTGAGCGGCGGCGCAGTCTGCCCGATCAGGACTGAGGGAATGCTGGCTGGGTCGCCGGCGCCCAGCCGCTCAAACAAGAGCCACGCAAGCGCCATGAAGACGACAAGCGGCAAGTAGACGAGCCATCGCCGGGGGCGCGCAGCGGCGGCTTCGGCCTCGACGCTCATGGGCGCCCGGCGTCCCTCGCGCTGGCGCGCGCCCCGTCGAGCGCCCGCGTGGCCCTCGCGAGCTCGGCGCTCAAGCCGCGGAAGTCCAGCACCACCCAGCCGATCATGGCGCCGATCGTCGCCGCCGCGACCGCATAAGCCGCGACAATGAAACCGATGTGGGGATCGCTCATCGCGCGCCTCCTGCGGCCAGTCCCGGCGCGAGCCGGTCGCCCTCGACCGCCGCGAGCATGGTCACCCGCGCGATGCGCCGGCGCAGGACTTCGTTGCGGATCGCCATCAGATGCAGCGTGAGGAAGAGGCAGGTGAAGGCGAGCGACATCACGATCAGGGGCACGAGCAGTTCGGGCGCGATCGTCGGCCCGTCGAGCCGAAACACCGAGGCCGGCTGGTGCAAGGTGTTCCACCAGTCGACGGAGAATTTGATGATCGGCAGATCGACCGCGCCGACCAAGGTCAGGATCGCGGCCGCCTTGGCCGCGCGGCCCGGATCGTCGATCGCGCGCCAGAGCGCGATGAGGCCGAGATAGAGAATGAACAGAATGAGCACCGAAGTGAGGCGGGCGTCCCACACCCAATAGGTGCCCCACATCGGCTTGCCCCACAGCGACCCGGTGACGAGGCAGATGAAGGTGAAACCCGCGCCGAGCGGCGCGGCGGCCTTCTGCGCCGCGTCGGCAAGCGGATGGCGCCAGACGAGCGTGCCGAGCGCGGCCGCTGTCATGACGGCATAGACGAAAGTCGCCATCCAGGCCGCCGGCACGTGCAGATACATGATCTTGACCGTCTCGCCCTGCTGGTAGTCGGGCGGCGCGGCGAAAGAGAGCCATAGACCTGCGACAAACAGAATGACCGTCGCCGCGGCGAGCCAGGGCAGAACCCGGCGCGTCAGCTCGACGAAGGTCGTCGGATTGGCGAGATTGACCATTGCGCGGCCTCTCTTATGCCAGTGCGAACGGGGCGGCAATGCGGCGCATTCGGGGGAACGAACCACCCCGCGAGCGTCACGGCGCGCGACCCTCGAGCATAGGCTCGCAATGCTTAAGGGACGGCGCCGGCCCTTAAGCGAGCTTGCCTGAGAACAGGTCGGAAGAGAAATCGTCGGTTACGACTCGACTCGTCTCCCGAGGCCCCGGGTCTGCGCGGCAATGGCGACGCGCACTATGCCTACCAACCAGCCAAAGAATATACCAGATGATGCTAGGTATGACATATAGTAATTATGGGTAACTTAGACAATTATTTTAGGACTAGCAAACATTCGCGCGTCAATTGCATAGATTTATCCTGTCAACACTTGAGGAGTCACCACGCCTTTATTAATTGCCGACATTCTTAGATACAACGATACTACGCCGGCAACGACAGCGACCGGTGTAAAGATCGCCAGGATCAACAACAGCCACGACACACACTTGCGCATGCATGTGAGGCTTAATCATCGCCTCGACGCCGGCGCGTAGGTGACTCGCAAACTGCATCGCAAGCCATTGAAAAGGCTCGATTGCGACTCGCTAATGATCCGCTCCCGGCCTTCACGTGATCACCGTCGGCGCCTTCCGTCCTGTCCGCTTCTCAATTCCCGCCAGTTCGCGCGACAGGCCGATGAGAGGGGCGAGCGCGGTCTGCGTGTCCTGATCGAGCTTGCCCGTCGGCTCCTCGTAATGCTCGATATAGACCCGCAGCGTGGCGCCTACGGTCCCCGTGCCCGAGAGCCGGTAGACGATGCGCGAGCCGCCTTCGAACATGACCCGGATGCCCTGATCCGGCGTGTCCGAGCCGTCGACCGGATCATGATAGGCGAAATCGTCCGCCGCCTCGACCTTATGGGAGCCGAATGTCTTGCCGGGCAGGGTCGTCGTCGCGTCGCGCAAGGCGTCCATGAGGCCGTGAGCGGCGGTGAGATCGATCGCCTCGTAATCGTGGCGGGTGTAGTAGTTGCGGCCGTAGGTCCGCCAGTGCTCGCTGACGAGATCGGCGACCGATATCCGGCGCGAGGCCAGGATGTTGAGCCAGAACAAGACCGCCCACACGCCGTCTTTCTCGCGAATATGGTTCGAGCCGGTGCCGAAGCTTTCCTCGCCGCATAGCGTCGCCAGGCCCGCATCGAGCAGGTTGCCGAAGAACTTCCATCCCGTTGGAGTCTCGTAGGACTTGATGCCGAGCTTGGCGGCGACGCGGTCGGCGGCGGCGCTGGTCGGCATCGAGCGCGCGACGCCGGCGAGCGTCCTTGGCGTAGCCAGGGGCGCAATGGGCGTTGGCGGTGAGGATCGCTAGCGAATCCGACGGCGTCACATAGACTCCACGCCCCAGGATCATGTTGCGGTCGCCGTCGCCGTCCGAGGCCGCGCCGAAGTCGGGCGCGCCCGGCGCCATCATGAAGTCGTACAGGGGCTTGGCGTAGGTCGGGTTGGGATCGGGGTGATGGCCGCCGAAATCGGGCAGCGGCGTCCCATCGACCACCGTGCCCGCGCCCGCCTTCAGTTCACCCTCGAAGATCGCATGCGCGTAAGGGCCGGTCACCGCATGCAGGGCGTCGTAGCGCATGCGGAAGCCCGAGGCGAACAGCGCGCGAATCGCGTCGAAGTCGAACAGCGTCTTCATCAGCGACAGATATTGGGTGACCGGATCGATGATCTCGATCTCGGTCGCCTCGACCTTGGTTGTCCCGAGGCGGTCGATGTCCACGTCAGGAGCGTCGGAGATTTTATAAGACGAGATGGTCTTGGAATGGGAGAAGATCGTCTCCGTGACGGTCTCCGGGGCAGGTCCGCCGGCGCTGATATTGTACTTGACGCCGAAGTCCCCATGCGGGCCGCCGGGATTGTGGCTCGCCGACAGGATGATCCCGCCATAGGCATGCGATGCGCGAATCAACGCCGAGACAGCGGGAGTGGAGAGAATGCCGCCCTTGCCGACGACGACGCGGCCGAAGCCGTTCGCCGCGGCGATCTTGATTACGACCTGGATCGCCTCGCGGTTGAAGAACCGCCCATCGCCGCCAAGGACGAGCGCCTTGCCCTGAAATCCCTCGAGCGAATTGAAAATCGACTGGATGAAGTTTTCGAGATAGTGCGGCTCCTGGAAGACCGTGACCTGCTTGCGCAGACCCGAGGTGCCTGGCCTTTGGTCGGTGAACGGCTTGGTGGCGACGGTCCGGATCATCGGCGTTCTCCCAATCGGCGGCTGGAATTTGCGAGCGGCTAAAGCACTTTAGGCGCCCGGCGCGGGGTGGGCAACGCCGCGTGGTAGCGTTAACGTCTAGCAATGAATTGTGAAACTTTTGTCCGCTCATATGCGCTATGAGCATGACGCAGCGTTTCGAACGGCGTCGATGATTCGCCCCGGGGACCTGTTACATGGCGCGTAGATATTTTGGCACCGACGGCATTCGAGGCCGGGCCAACAGCCAGATCACCGCGGATATGGCGCTGAAAGTCGGCCAGGCGGCCGGCCTTGCCTTTCACCGAGGCGACCATCGTCATCGGGTGGTGATCGGCAAGGATACGCGGCTTTCGAGCTACATGATCGAATATGCCTTGGTCGCGGGCTTCACTTCGGTCGGCGCCGACGTGCTGCTGCTCGGCCCGGTGCCGACGCCCGCAGTGGCGATGTTGACGCGCTCGATGCGCTGCGACCAGGGCGTGATGATCTCCGCTTCCCACAATCCTTATGAGGACAACGGCATCAAGCTGTTCGGACCGGACGGCTATAAATTGTCCGACGAGGTTGAGGCGCGCATCGAAGCTTTGATGGACGGCGACGTCGCGCCGAAGCTCGCCAACTCCCCCGACCTCGGCCGCGCCAAGCGCATCGACGACGTCGACGCCCGCTACATCGAATACGCCAAGCGGACGCTCTCCCGCGAAGTGTCGCTCGAGGGCCTGCGCGTCGTCGTCGATTGCGCCAATGGCGCGGCTTACAAGGTCGCGCCCGAAGCGTTGTGGGAGCTTGGCGCCGAGGTGATCAAGATCGGCGTCGAGCCAAATGGGCTCAACATCAATTTCGAGGTCGGCTCGACCGCGCCCGAGGCTTTGGCGCGCAAGGTGCGCGAGATGCGGGCGGATGTCGGCATCGCGCTCGATGGCGACGCCGACCGGATGATCCTGATCGACGAGAAGGGCCACCTGATCGATGGCGATCAGGTGATGGCGGTCATCGCCGAGAGCTGGCGCGACGAGGGCCGTTTGTCCAAGCCAGGCGTCGTCGCCACGGTGATGTCGAACCTGGGGCTCGAGCGCCATCTCATGAGCCTGGGGCTTTCGCTCGAGCGCACCGCGGTCGGTGATCGCTATGTGATCGAGCGCATGCGCGAGAAAGGCTTTAACGTCGGTGGCGAGCAGTCGGGCCACATCATTCTGTCCGACTATTCGACCACCGGCGACGGTCTGGTGGCGGCGATGCAGGTGCTGGCGGTGCTGCACAAGGCGGGCAAGCCGGCGAGCGAGGTCTGCCGCCGGTTCGAACCCGTGCCGCAGGTTCTGCGCAATGTCCGCTTCAAGGGCGGCCGGCCGCTCGAGAATCCGGCGGTGACCAAAGCAATCGCCGAAGCAACCGCCCGGCTCGGCGACCGCGGCCGGCTCCTGGTCCGCCCATCGGGCACGGAGCCGGTGATCAGGGTCATGGGGGAGGCGGACGACCAGGCGCTGGTCGACGCTCTGGTCAGCGACGTCTGCGAAGCGGTCGCCGGCGCCGCTTGAGGCGCGTTCTCGCAAAACCCTGAAGAATTCTTAACCCCGCGAAAAAAATCCTGCTTTAAAATTTTTCGAATCACCGTAACATGCCAGCGTCGTCAACCAGCCGAAAGGAGGTGATCCAGTGTCTCATTGTCTTACGCCCCGCGTGATCGAAGAGGCCTGGGTTATTGCCCCCGCGAAGGAATTTCGCGCATAGCGAGCGCTCGCTAGGCAAAAACTCTAGGGCGCCGGCGAGCTTTGCGTGGCGCGACAATGGAAGGGTCGTTCCCAAAAGGGAGCGGCCCTTCTCTTTTCCGGGGCATGGCTTCCTGAATGGCCGCAGCCGTGGGCCGACAGTCCGGAATAACGCAATTCTACCGCTGTTTCGCTCCGATTCCAGGGCGCGATCGACCGCGAAGCTCGCTGCGACCTTTGTCTGACCGGTCCTGCGATGCAGAAAGTTTGTGCGAGCGCCGGCAATCAGCTAGATTGCCGGAAGGGGACAGGCTCCCCGGGTCCGGACGAGTCCGATGCTTGGGTTTCGCGGTCCGAATCCCCATATCCCAAGCCTGCCATTGCGGCTTTACCGGGATAGCCGTCAGAAAAGGCCAAAAGAATGGATTTCCTCAAGCCACGGTCGCACCGCATGAACCGCCGCCGACGCATTTACGAAGGCAAAGCCAAGGTCCTCTACGAGGGCCCTGAGCCCGGCACCTTGATTCAGTATTTCAAGGATGACGCGACCGCGTTCAACGCCAAGAAGCATGAGGTGATCGAAGGCAAGGGCGTTCTCAACAATCGAATCTCGGAATTCGTCTTTCAGAAGCTGAACGACATCGGCGTCCCAACTCATTTTATTCGCCGAATCAACATGCGCGAGCAATTGATTCGCGAGGTCGAGATCATTCCGCTCGAGGTCGTGGTGCGCAACGTCGCGGCCGGATCGCTCTCCACCCGCCTCGGCCTTGAGGAAGGCACGCAACTGCCGCGGTCGATCATCGAGTTTTATTACAAGAATGATCAGCTCAACGACCCGATGGTTTCGGAAGAGCACATCACGGCGTTCGGCTGGGCCGCGCCGCAGGAAATCGACGACATCATGGCGTTGGCGATTCGCGTCAACGACTTCCTGTCCGGGCTGTTCCTCGGCGTCGGCATCCGGCTGGTCGATTTCAAGATCGAAACCGGCCGATTGTGGGAGGGCGAGACTATGCGGATCGTGCTCGCCGACGAGATCAGCCCGGACTCGTGCCGGCTCTGGGACGTCAAGACCAACGACAAGATGGACAAGGACCGCTTCCGCAAGGACCTCGGCGGCATGATCGAGGCCTATACCGAGGTCGCGCGAAGGCTCGGCGTCGTGCAGGAGAACGAATATTCCCGCGCGGCGGGTCCTAGGCTGGTGAAGTAGCGCAGGACGAAATATCGGGCTTGCAGCTCGCGGGTGGCGTCAGCTTGCGTGCTCCGTGGCGATGCAGGCTCGCCGGCCTGATGATCACCTGGAGCATCCTGGCGTTCTGCTCGAGAGGCCGTCATGTCGGATAGCGCCACGACCGAGCGTTCCGCCACATGCGTTTGCCTGCGCGCGGGCGAGCCGTTCGTCGGCAAGCAAGGCTTCAGTTACGCCGCAGCGATTTCCGCCGAGACTGTCGGCGCGTCGGCCATCCACATGCAGCTCCTCACCGTCCCGCCAGGCGCCAGGGCCAAAGCCCACAAGCACGAGGCGCATGAAACCGCGCTGTACGTGCTGAGCGGCGAGGTGGGGATGTATTACGGGGAGAGGCTTGAGAACCATATGGTCACGCGCGCCGGCGACTTCGTCTATATTCCTGCCAATATGCCGCACTTGCCCTACAACAGAAGCGAGACCGAGCCGGCAACCGCCATCGTCTCGCGCACCGACCCCAATGAGCAGGAAAGCGTCGTCCTCTCGCCCGAGCTCGACGCTATCCAGGCTTGAGCCGTTGCCTCGCGATCCGCGTTCGGACTTGACGCTGATCAGCCCGCGCCACAGACTGGGTCTGCTTTTTTAAACGCAATTTTTAGCGCCGCGAACGCAAAAAAATGGTTGTGCTGGAGGGCGCGGTTGCCGCTCACCAAAGAGCAACATCTCGATCCCAATGCCGGGCCAAAACGCATTCTGGCGCTCGACGGCGGCGGCGTCCGGGGAGTTCTCGCTCTCCAGTTCCTCCAGGCCATCGAATCCAGGATCAAAGAGCGGTTCGGCGACGAGACGCTGCTCTGCGACTATTTCGACCTCATCGGCGGCACGTCGACGGGATCGATCATCGCCGCGGGGCTCGCTTGCGGCATGACGGTCCGGGCGCTGCAGGACCTCTACAAGACCATCGGCGCTAGCGTATTCCAGACCGAGTGGTGGTCGAAATATGCCCTGAAAGGGGTCCTTGCGCCCAAGTTCCCGTCTGAGCCGCTTCAGGCCGAACTCGACAAACAGCTTGGCGCCGATACGACGCTCGATAGCGCCAAGATCCGCACCGGCCTCATGATCATGATGAAGCGGCTCGACACAGCCAGCCTCTGGCCCCTGAACAACGGCGGACGCGGGAAATACGCCGCGCAAGACGGCGCACTGCGCCTGACGCAAGTGGTTCGCGCCAGCACGGCGGCTCCGACCTATTTCGCGCCAGAGGCAATCCGGATCTCCCGCCGCGACGGGACGGCGGTCGACGGAGCCTTCGTTGATGGCGGCGTCACCCCGTTCAACGATCCGGCGTTGCAGCTTCTGATGCTGGCCGCGCTGCAGGGTTACGGGTTCCGCTGGCCAACGGGCAAGGATCGGCTGCTGATCATCTCCATCGGGACTGGCCGGTATCAGCAGACCCATACGGCGAAGGAGCTCATTGGCGCGCCAGCCGCCCAGCAGGCTATTACTTCGTTGCAATCGCTTATGGACGATTGCGAACGCATGAACCGCGCGACCCTCCAGTGGTTGACGAACTGCCTCACGCCCTGGATCGTCGATCGCGCGGTCGGAGATATGAGGCTCGACAGTGAAAAGGGTCCGCAACTTGCGACCTACGTCCACTACAACGTGCTGCTGGAGCACGATTGGCTGAGAGACCAGCTCGGCGTCGATCTTGCCAGCGACAAACTCGACCAGATCCGCAAGATGGACGACCCGTCGAACCTGTCGGATCTTGCGGATTTGGGGCAGCGGGCCGCGGCGAAGCAGGTCAAACCGGAACATCTGCCTCGAGCCTTCGACCTCGCCAAGGCGCTGGTCTAACCTCAGCGGGGCGACCGCATGCCCGAGATGAGCCCACGGCCGCCAAGAAAAGTCGCTCTGTTCAGCGGCCATATGATTGACGCCCCCGGCCGCGCGAAACCCCGCTTTCCGCCGGACAAGGAGCCGATCGCCGCTATGGCGATCACGAGCGCTTTGGCCGACCTCCACATAGGGCCTGACGATCTTTGCATCTGCGGCGGCGCGTGCGGTGGGGATCTTTTGTTCGCCGAAGCCGCGCTCGCGCGATCTGTTCTCCTCGACATCTACATCCCCTTCGAAGAGCCGACTTTCCTCGAGAAATCGGTCAACTTCGCCGACAGCGATTGGCGCGCGCGTTTTTTCGCCGTCAAGGGGCGGTCGGCGCTGCATGTGGCGCCGCTCGAGCTTGGTCCGACGCGAGAGGGCGAGGAGGCTTACGAGCGTAACAATCGCTGGATGCTGGACGCGGCCACGCGTTTCGGCGCGGACAAGGTAGACTTCGTCTGTCTCTGGAACGGCGAAGGCGGCGACGGACCGGGCGGCGCGCAGCACATGATGGAAGAGGTTCGCAAGAAAGGGGGCCGCTCGGTCTGGCTCGACACAACGAAACTGTGGTGTTGAACCTCAGCGCTGGGCGGCCGAAAGGCGGCGGCTCGGACGACAATTCTTTGCAGAAAATCAGAAACTAGGATAAGCTTGCCCAATGAACAATCCTGTCCTTCGCATGGCCCAAGACCGCGGGCTCCCGCTCCGGCGTCTCTCAACGTCCAGGGGAGAAAAGCGACGAGAAAAACTCTGGCTCCGCTTATGCCGCGTAACCCATTGATAAATCTAGATTCGGACGAGAGAATCCAAGGAAATCCAAGAGAATCCAACGCCTCGTTACGAGGATTTTCTCAGCCAAATGGCCTGGGCGAAGAAAACCCAAACGCACAGACGGACCCAGGCCCGCGCCTACCGCTGATACGGAGGGAACGACGCCATCTGGGCGTAAGGGGCCCTACGCCGCGAGTTGGCGCAGCACGTAGGGCAGAATCCCGCCGTTGCGGAAATATTCGAGTTCGTCCAGCGTATCGATCCGGCAGGTGAGCGGCACGCTTCTCCGCGCGCCGTCGGCGCTCACGATCTCAGCATGCAGCGTCTGGCGCGGCCTGAGGCTCTCGCTCAGCCCGTGGATGGTCACTGTCTCGTCGCCCTTCAAGCCCAGACTCTGCCAGCTCGTTCCCTCCTCGAACACGAGCGGCAGCACCCCCATGCCGACGAGGTTCGAACGGTGGATGCGCTCGAAGCTCTGCGCGATCACCGCGCGCACGCCGAGGAGTTTGGTGCCCTTGGCCGCCCAGTCGCGCGACGAGCCGGTGCCATATTCGCGTCCCGCGAACACGATGAGGGGAACCTTCTCCGCCTCATAGCGCATCGCGGCGTCATAGATCGGCAGACGCTCGCCTGACGGCTGCATGACGGTGAAGCCGCCTTCGATCACGACGCCGGCGTCGTCCTTCACCATCTGGTTCTTGATCCGGATGTTGGCGAACGTGCCGCGCATCATCACTTCGTGGTTGCCGCGCCTCGTGCCGTACTGGTTGAAGTCGACCGGGCGCACCTGATGCTCGATCAGATATTGCCCGGCGGGGCTTGCGGCCTTGATCGAGCCCGCGGGCGAAATGTGGTCGGTGGTGATCGAATCGAGGAAGAGCGCGAGAATGCGCGCGTTCTCGATGTCGGCGACCGGGACCGGCGTCTTGGTCAGCCCCTCGAAATAGGGCGGCTCCTGCACATAGGTCGAGCCGATGTCCCAGGCATAGGTCTGGCCGGAAGGCGCCTTCACCTTGCGCCAGTTGGCGTCGCCATCGAACACGCTCGCATATTTGGTCTTGAACATTTTCGAGGAGATGGTCGCCTCGACGTAACTCTGAACCTCTTCCGTCTTGGGCCAAATATCGGCGAGATAGACCGGCTTGCCCTGCTTGTCGGCGCCAAGCGGATCGCGAGTGAGGTCCACCTGCATCGACCCCGCCAAGGCGTAGGCGACGACCAGCGGCGGGGATGCGAGGTAGTTCGCCCGCACGTCCGGGTTCACCCGGCCCTCGAAGTTGCGGTTGCCAGAAAGCACTGCGGCCGCGACTAGATTGTGCTTGCCGATCGTCGCCGAAATCTCGGGCGCGAGCGGGCCGGAATTGCCGATGCAGGTGGTGCAGCCGAAGCCGACGATGTTGAAGCCGAGCTTGTCGAGCGGCCGCTGCAGATCGGCTTCCTTCAAATAGTCCTGGACAACCTGGCTGCCCGGCGCGAGCGAGGTCTTGACCCAAGGCTTGACCGTCAGGCCCTTGGCGACCGCGTTGCGCGCCACAAGCCCTGCCGCCATCATCACGCTCGGATTGGAGGTGTTGGTGCAGGAGGTGATGGCGGCGATCACGACGTCGCCGTGTCCGAGATCGTAGTTCGCGCCCTCGACCTTGTGCCGCTGGGCGATCGCATCGCCCTGCCGGAATTCGTTTGTCATGGCGGCGGCGAAGCCTGTTTTGGCCTCGGTCAGCACCACCCGGTCCTGCGGCCGCTTCGGCCCGGCGAGCGAGGCTGTGACTTCGCCGAGGTTGAGCGCGAGCGTGTCGGAATAGAGCGGATCGGGCGTGAGGCGGGTGCGCAGCGCGCCTTGAGCTTTCGCATACGATTCGACCAGAGCGAGCCGCGCGGGTTTGCGGCCGGTGATCTTGAGATAGGCGAGCGTCTGGGCGTCGATCGGGAACAGGCCGCAGGTCGCGCCATATTCCGGCGCCATATTGGCGATCGTGGCGCGATCGGCGACCGTCATCGCATTGAGGCCCGCGCCGTAGAACTCGACGAACTTGCCGACCACGCCCTTCTTGCGCAGCATTTGCGTCACGGTGAGCACGAGGTCGGTCGCGGTCACCCCTTCTCGCAATTCGCCCTCGAGCTTGAACCCGACCACTTCGGGCAACAGCATCGACAGGGGCTGGCCCAGCATGGCGGCCTCGGCCTCGATGCCGCCCACTCCCCAGCCGAGAACGGCGAGGCCATTGACCATGGTGGTGTGGCTGTCGGTGCCGACCAGCGTGTCGGGGAAGGCGACCTCGACTGTCTTGCCGTTGCGCTTCTCCTTCGCCGTCCACACGGTCTGCGCCAGATATTCGAGATTGACCTGATGGCAGATGCCGGTGCCGGGCGGCACGACGCGAAAGTTGGAGAAGCCCTGCTGCCCCCATTTCAGGAACCGGTAGCGCTCCTGGTTCTGTTCGTATTCACGCGCTACGTTCTGGGCGAGCGACTTGCCGGTGCCGAAATAGTCGACGACGACCGAATGGTCGATGACCAGGTCGACCGGAACCAGCGGATTGATCTTATCGGGATCGCCTTTCAGCGCGACCATCGCGTCACGCATCGCGGCCAAATCGACCACCGCCGGCACGCCGGTGAAGTCCTGCATCAGCACGCGCGCTGGCCGGAAGGCGATTTCGTGCTCCTTCTTGCCGCGATTGTCGATCCAGGCCGAGACCGCCTCGATGTCTTCCTTCTTGACGGTGCGCCCGTCTTCGTTGCGCAACAGGTTTTCGAGCACGATCTTGAGCGAGAAGGGCAGCTGGGAGACCCCGGAGAGCCCATTCTTCTCCGCCGCCTTCAGGGAGTAAATCTCATAGGTTTTCGCCCCGACGGTCAGCGTTTTGCGGCACTTGAAGCTGTCGAGGCTGGCCATTTCAGGGCGCTCCGGACGAGGCGTGGGGATGAGAGGACTTATAGATATAATGGGCTGCGTGGGCTACACAAACTGTTGTCTCGCGCAAGTCTTAGGCCGGCGGCTCGTCTCGAGCGGGGGTAAAATTTGGTTGATCTTCAGGGACATGTCGCGCTTGTCACAGGCGCTTCGCGGGGCATTGGACGGGCGATTGCTTTGGCGCTCGCCGAGCGTGGCGCGGCGGTCGCGGTCAATTTCCAGACGCGCGCCGAGGCGGCCGAGGCCGTCGTCGCGCAAATCCGCTCCGCTGGCGGACGCGCGATCACGGTTCGTGCGGACGTCTCCATCGGCGCGCAGGTCGCCGATATGGCGGCGCGCGTCGCAAGGGAGTTCGGGGCCGTCGACATATTGGTGAACAACGCAGGCGTCGCAGTCACCGGGGTCCGCGAGGAGGATTTCGACCGTGGGATCGCCGTCAATCTGAAATCGGCGTTCCTCTGCACCGAGGCGGTCCTGCCAGCCATGATAGCGCGCCATTGGGGGCGGATCGTCAACATCTCCTCCGGTGCGGCAAGAGGGCCGGGTCTGCTCGGCGTCGTCTATAACGCGTCAAAGGCCGGGCTCGAGGGCTTAACGCGCGGCTATGCCTCGCGGACGGCCAAGGACGGGATCACCGTGAATGCGATCGCGCCTGGGCCCACCGACACCGAGATGGGCGCGCCTCTGAAAGCCGGCGGCGTCGAGGCTCGCATACCCGTCGGCCGCATGGGGCGAGGGGAAGATGTGGCGCAGGCGACAATCATGGTCATCGGCAACGACTTCATCACCGGCCAGACCGTCGCGGTGAATGGCGGGCTCGCGTTTCTTTAAGCTTGTTTGGGCTAGGGAGGGCTGGGACGGAGGGCGGGAACAAGCCGGTTTCCGCTCTAGAAGCGCGCCCGAAACGGAGAGGCGATGCGGCTCAGAGCCTGGGACCTGACGATCGAGCGCGGCGGCCGTCGGGTCATATCCGGACTTTCGTTCGAAGCGGCCGCAGGCGCGGCCCTTATTGTAACCGGGCCCAATGGGGCGGGGAAAACGAGCTTGCTGAGAGCGCTTGCCGGCTTCCTGCCGATTGAAGCCGGCGGCTTTGCGCTGGAGGGCGGCGACGCCGAACGCACGGTCGGCGAGCAGGCGCATTATCTCGGTCACGCAGACGGAGTGAAGGCGGCGCTGACCGCCGGCGAGAACCTCGCCTTCGCTGCCGCCATGCTCGGCGGCGATTCCTCCCGCGCGGCGCAACTCGCCTCGCTTGCGGCGCTTGGCTTGGCTCATGTGATCGATTTTCCGGCGCGGCTGCTCTCCGCCGGGCAGCGTCGGCGGGTGGCGCTTGCTCGCCTCATGGTCGCCAAGCGTCCGCTTTGGCTGCTCGACGAGCCGACGACCGCGCTCGACGCCGCTGCTCAAGCGGCGCTTGCCGCCATTATGGAGGCGCATCTCAAAGGCGGCGGGATCCTCGTCGCCGCCGTCCACGCGCCGCTCGGGCTCGACGGCGCGCGAGGAGCTGCGGTCTCGGCGCGGCGGGGGTGCGGCCGCGTGACGACCGCACTTACCCTCACCCCCGACCCCTCTCCCACAGTGAGAGGGGAAAGCCTTCCCTTCTCCCCCCGGGAGAAGGTGGGCCATAGGGCGTGCGAAAGCGGCCGGTCATCCGAACGGGTACGGCGCCGGATGAGGGTCATGACGCCCGCGCTAGCCCTCTTCGTCCGCGAGTGGCGTATCGCGCGCCGCATCGGAGGGGCTGCGTCCGTCGGGATCGTGTTTTTCCTGATCCTGGTCGCGATCATGCCATTCGCGCTCGGGCCCGACCTCAATCTGCTCGCCCGGCTCGGGCCGGCAATCCTATGGATCGCCGCTTTGCTCGCCACCCTCTTGGGGCTCGACCGGCTGTTCCAGGCCGATCACGACGACGGCTCGCTCGACCTTCTCATCAACGGGTCGCTGCCAACCGAGGTCGTCGTACTCATCAAATGCGCTGCGCACTGGACGGTAAGCGCGCTGCCGCTCGTCGTTTTGAGCCCGCTGTTCGGGCTCATGCTGGCGATGGCGCCCTTGCCGCTTGCGCTGACCGCCGCAACTCTCGCCGTCGGCACGCCAGCGCTGACGATGCTTGGAGCGATCGGAGCGGCGCTCACCGTCTCGCTGAGACGCGGCGGCCTGCTCATGGCGATTCTGGTGCTGCCGCTGACGATCCCCGTGCTGATCTTCGGCGTGGCCGCGGCCTCGGCCGCGAGCGGCGGCGGCGCGCCGTTCTTGAGCCCGTTCCTGATCTTATGCGCGCTATCGCTCGCCGACAATCGCTCTTGCCCCCTTCGCCGCCGCGGCGGCTTTGAGGCAGGTCAGAGAGTGACAAGCGACCCCATACCGCCGGTAGGCGAGCGAGATCATGCAGGCCGGTCAAATGCGCCGTGCGCTCTCATGAATCCTCTGAACTTAAGCATCTTCAACGACCACGTTTTGTTTATCTGCATTTAATTGGACAATTGTCGCAAATTTGGGGAAACTCATTTGAAGTCAGGAACGGGCTGGGCGACGGACGGGGAGTTCGATGTCGAAGCGCATTCTTGTGACCGGAGGAGCCGGATTTCTGGGGTCGCATCTCTGTGAACGCCTCCTAAATTACGGGCATCAAGTGTTATGTGTAGACAATTTCTTCTCCAGTACGCGAAATAATGTTCTTCATTTGCTTGATAATAAGAACATGGAGCTTATGCGCCACGATGTGACTTCTCCGCTTTATGTCGAGGTTGACGAAATCTTTAATCTGGCCTGCCCCGCCTCTCCAATACACTATCAAGTCGATCCCGTGCAGACGACAAAAACGAGTGTAATCGGCGCGATAAATATGCTCGGGCTGGCCAAACGTGTCAAAGCTAAGATTCTTCAAGCATCGACCTCTGAAATATACGGAGACCCCGTGGTCCATCCGCAGACGGAAGACTACTGGGGCAACGTCAATCCGATCGGCCGAAGATCATGCTACGACGAGGGAAAACGGTGCGCTGAGACTCTATTCTTCGACTATCGGAGGCAACATAATTTACCAATAAAAGTCGTTCGGATCTTCAATACTTATGGCCCCCGCATGCAAGCCAATGATGGACGCGTCGTCTCCAATTTTATCGTCCAGGCTTTACGCGGTCAGCAGATCACCATCTACGGAGAAGGGATGCAGACACGGTCGTTTTGTTATGCGGACGATCTTATCGAGGCGATCGTGCGCATGATGGAAACCCCCTCGAATGTGACGGGTCCGGTCAACATCGGCAACCCCAATGAGTTTACCATCCGCGAACTCGCCGAGATCATTATCAAACTGACCGGCGCGAAGTCCAAGCTTCGCTTTGAGCCGCTGCCGTCGGACGATCCGCGACAGCGGCGCCCTGACATTTCGGAGGCGAAGCTGCTCCTCGGCTGGGAGCCGAAAACTCAACTGCGGGAGGGCCTCATAAAAACAATTTCCTACTTCGAAAATGCCCTTCTGAAAGACGGCTCAACTCGCTTGCGCGCCTCGAGTTTTGTGCCGGCACAGGTTTAGACCGTGAGCGCAAGCCGGTCGAAATATGTCGCCTGCACTCCGTGGGACGCCAAACCGTTCGAGTTGGACATCTTTGCCTGGCGGGACAAGCCTGACGGCTACTTCTTCAACTATTGGGTGCGAACTTTTAAGGAATTTGAGGAGTGCTCCTCGCTGAGCGGACTCACCTTTTACCTGATATCGAATCATGACCGTGTGAATGAACTGCCGTCCTACGGAGACTCCGTCGTCGCAGTCATCAGAAGCGATGAGGAGTGTTGGCTCCCGCCCTATCTGAACAAGGTTCGCTACGTCTTCAAGACTTATGGGTTTGAGCCCTGGTGCGGCGCTTCGCTCAGCGGGCAGTCGCCGGCCTCAGTACTGAAATGCATGAGGGACTGGGGACGCTGGAGCTGGCATTACCTGTCGTACCTGCGGCAAAGCGGCCTCTCGCTCGCACAGCGCGACAAAAAAATGGTGCTCCCGCTGGGCTACGCTCGGCAAACGGATCTCCCAGGCAAGCCTTTCGAATCGCGCCGTTATCTGGTCGGATTTCTCGGCAGCATCGAAAACAGGGAGTATCCGAAGTTCTCGCCCAAGAGGCTGGTCGCGACTCCCAAAGTCATCGCTCGCTCGCGGATGGCCCATTCGTTGGAAAAGTTGGCCGCTTCGGCGCCGGAGAGCGTCTTCTACGGCACGACCGCGTCGTTCACGGAAAGCACGATGACGGACGCCGGCGACCGCTATACGGAAATCATGGCTGATACGAAGATCGCGTTGGCGCCGCGCGGATCGTCGGTCGAGACCTATCGGTTCTTTGAAGCGATGCGCCAGGGCTGCGTCGTCATCTGCGATCGCCTTCCGACGCACTGGTTTTATGTCGGTTGCCCCGCGATACAGATTGGCGACTGGGACAAGTTGGAGGCTGAGGTGAAAGCTCTGTCGGCAGACCCGCAGCGTCTCACGGACCTGCACCACAGATCGTTGGCCTGGTGGGATGAGAAACTCTCCGAGCGCGCTGTCGCCCAGGTGATCGCACGATGCCTCGAGGCGCCGAGCGGGAAATCGGCCGCGCCCTTCGCCGTCGCGGCGGCTTGAGGCAGGCCAGCAAACGACTATTGCTGCCAGCCGAAATAGCCGTCCTCGATCCGCCGCCATTCCTGGCTTGCGGTGATCCCGACCAGGGCCTCGTCAAGCGATTTCTTGAGCGGACTGCCGGGCGGGAGCGCGATCGCCATGTAAGCCGGCTCGAGAACGCCCTGCGGCGGCCGGATCGTGTCCTTGAAGCGCGTGGCGACGAGATACTGGAGCGCGCCGATGCTGTTGACGACCGCGTCGGCTTGCCTGCGTTCGAGCGCGGTCAAGGCGGCCGGGAGGTCGTCGAACGGCGCGTAGCGCAAGCGGCGTTCGTCGAGATACTCGGCTCCGGAGGAATGAGCGACCGCGGCGAGCCGCTTGCCGGCGAGGTCGGCTTCTGTCAGCCGGAGACCGCCTACCACGCGGTCGGCGGTCATTCTCGAGACGATCGAGGTCGACAGGATCGAGACGAGCGCGACGCTGGCCAGCATCCAAACGACCGCAATGACCCGGCCCGCTGTGGTCTTCGGCGTCTTGTCGCCATAGCCGACCGTCGTCATCGTCACGACCGCCCAATAGATGCCGTCTCGGAGAGTATCGACGACCGACTCGTGGCCGTGAGGCCGAATTGTCCGCTCGGCCAGCCACATCGCGACGCCCATGACGATAAGAAGCGCGAAGGTGAGCGCGATGAGCGGCGTGAGCTCGCCGAGAACCGAGCCGTAGCTGGCCAACGCAGCCATGGGTCCAGTGTCCTGCCGCACCGCGACCGCGGGTCCCGAGCGATGCGTCGGATAGCTGAAATCGACCCGCGCGAGCCTGGCTGGCGTGATCGTGATTGCGCCGATCGCGGCGTCATAATCCTTGCGTTCGAGACCCTTCAGGATCTCCTCCATCTGCGCGACCGGAACGAGATGATACTCGCGCCCGAGACTTTCCGCGGCGCGGCGCCACAGATCCACGCTGACGCCGTCGATTGATCCGTCCGGCTCGACATGGCCATAAGGCGGCGCGTCATAGACCGCGACCTTGAGCGGCGCGTCCTGTGCTGCGGCCCAACCCGCGAAGACGACGAAAGCAAGCGCGACCGCGAGCCGCCGAAGGAACGTCGGAGCGGCCATGCAATATGCGAAGGCGGATGGCGACATCATCGATCGAGCGAATGTGATTCGGGATTGCTAACGCGCCAAGACGAAATTCCCATGTCGATCCGCGCGCTGGAGTGTTATTTGCGCCGGAAACCCGATCGTGTTTCAAAGGCGCGTTCGGAGAAATTGGCTCAAAGGATGGGAGGCGGGTCAAATGAACACGCTTTACGCCAGGATGGAGACGTGGAGGCCCTATATCCTCAGCATCCTGCGCATTGTCGTTGGGCTTTTGTTTCTGCAGCACGGCCTTTCGAAAGTGTTCAACTTTCCCGCGCCCTCCCCGGTCCCCTCGCTCAGCGGCCTCATGATTCTCGCGGCGTTTCTTGAGACCATCGGCGCTTTGTTATTCGTGGTTGGCGCCTATACCAGGATCGTCGCGCTCATCTTGTCCGGCGAAATGGCCTTCGCCTATTTCATGGCGCACGCGCCGCGGTCGTTTTACCCGGTCGTCAATGGCGGGGAGCTGGCTGTCATTTACTGCTTCATATTCCTCTACTTCGCCTTTGCGGGCGGCGGTCCATTGAGCGTCGATCGCGCTGCGTTGAACCAGGCTTAAGCTTCCCGGGCGCCGCGCGGGGAAGCTGGAAGCGTATTTGACACCGAGCCGCAAGCGCGCGTCTTAGGAGCGGTTCGAAAGCGCGAGGCATAAGCGCGGGCGACGGCAGGCGAGGAAACATGAACGACACCGGAGCGGCTGCGGTAAGCGCGGGCACGATTTCGGCCCGCATCGACCGGCTCCCCGCGACGCGCACGATCTGGACAATCGTCGCGCTGCTCGGCTTCGGCATGTTCTTCGAGTTCTACGATCTCCTGTTTTCGGCTTATGTCGCGCCGAGCCTCGTCAAGTCGGGGGTGCTCACCGCGACGACCGCGGGCCTCTTTGGGACGACCGGAGTGGCGAGCTTCATCGCCGCCCTTTTCACCGGCCTCTTCATCGGCACCATTCTATGCGGCTTTCTTGCCGACCGCTTCGGCCGCCGGGCGATCTTCACCTGGTCGCTGCTCTGGTATTCGGCCGCCAATGTCATGGTGGCGCTCCAGCACGACGCCGCCGGCGTCAACTTCTGGCGCCTCATCTCAGGCATCGGCCTCGGCGTCGAGATCGTGACGATCGGCGCCTATCTGAGCGAGCTTGCGCCCAAGGGCCTGCGCGGGCGCGCCTTCGCAATCAACCAGGCGATCGGCTTCGTAGCCGTGCCGGTCGTTTCGTTCCTTGCCTATATGCTGGTGCCGCGCGCGCCGTTGGGGATAGAGGGCTGGCGCTGGGTGGTGCTGATCGGCGCAGTCGCGGCGCCGGTCGTCGTCTTTTTGCGGCGGGGCCTGCCGGAAAGCCCACGCTGGCTCGCCAAGCATGGGAAACTCGCCGAGGCGGATCGGGTCTTGCGCGCAATCGAGGCCAAGGTCGAGGCTGAGTACGGCCGGCCGTTGCCGCCCCCCGGACCTGAGGAGCCGGTTTCACCGGCGAGCGGCTTTCGGGACTTGTGGCTCCCCGGAATTCGCGGCCGGGTCATCCTGATGAGCGTCTTCAATATCTTTCAGACGATCGGATATTACGGCTTCAACAATTGGGTCCCCTCGCTGCTCGTCAAGCAGGGGATCACCATCTCAACGAGCCTCGGCTACACGACCGTGATCGCGCTTGCGGCCCCGATCGGGCCGCTCCTCGGATTCTTTCTCGGCGACCGGCTCGAGCGCAAATGGATCATCGTCGCCGCGGCGGGCGCCATTCTCATCTGCGGCCTCATTTTCGGGCAAACGCGCGATTCGGCGGTCATCATCGCCATGGGGGTCATGCTGACGCTCGCCGCCAACATCATGTCGTTCAGCTTCCACGCCTACCAGCAGGAGCTATTCCCGACCGGCATTCGCGCCCGCGCCGCCGGCTTCGTCTATTCGTGGAGCCGGCTCTCGGTCATTTTCTCGTCCTTCATCATCGCCTTCGTTCTCGAGCGCGCCGGCGCCTTCGGCGTCTTCGTTTTCATCGCCGCGGCAATGGGCGTCGTCATGGCGACGATCGGCTTTTTCGGCCCGCGCGCGACCAATCTGGCTTTGGAGGAGATCTCCGGCTAGGGCGGTTTGCGTTGGGGGAGTGCGCCTGGCTCCGTCTCGGCATCGGAGTAGAAGACGTCCTGCAAGATCAGGAATTTCTCGACGACCTTCACCTGGATGAAGAGCGGCAATTGATTGGCTCGATGTGCGGCGGGGCCATGATCCTTGCAGCCAAAGGACTGCTGAAGGGCCGTCGCTGCATAACCTATCCCACGCATTTCGAAAAGATCAAACGCTTCGAAGGCGTGAGCACGGTGAAAGAGAGCTTCGTCGAAAGCGGCAGGATCGCGACGGCGGCGGGCTGCATGGCCGCTCAACTCCTCTGCGGCTGGCTGATGGAAACCGCGGAGAGCCGCTCTTTGGCTGACGCAGTTATCGCGTCGGTCCTGCCGATGAGCGAAGGATGCGCGCGATTCGCCGGTTGGGGCGACCCGGCCGTAGCCAAAGTTGTGGACGCTTGTTCTGGCCGCATCATCCCTGTCGCAGCCTGACGAGACCAAGCGGGTTCGAAAAGAGGCGCCAAAGATCTACGCCCCCGCCGGCCGTCTCAGATCGAGCGTTAGCGGAAATTCCGGGTGCGGCGCTCTCGGGCGGGGGCTCGTAAGCGCCAGGCGTGTGGCCGCGCGCTTCGAAGCGCGCAAGGCGGCGCGCTTCCGCCTCATTGCCGTTGACCGGAAAGGTGTCGTAGCTGCGCCCGCCGGGATGGGCGACGTGATAGACGCAGCCGCCGAGCGCCCTCCCGTTCCACGAATCGAAAATGTCCAGAACCAACGGCGCGTGCACGGGAACCGTCGGGTGCATCGCCGTCGCCGGTTTCCAGGCCTTGTAGCGCACGGCCCCGACCGCGACGCCATTCGTTGCGGTCTTCACGAGGGGAATGCGACGGCCGTTGCAGGCGACGACGTAGCGCTCGGGATCGGAGGTCGTGAGCTTCACCTGCAGCCGCTCGGTCGAAGAGTCGGTGTAGCGCGCCGTTCCGCCTATCGCGCCCGTTTCGCCCAGCACATGCCAAGGCTCCAGCGCCTGGCGCAGTTCGAGCTGAACGCCCTCGTATTCGACCTCGCCGCAGAACGGAAAGCGGAACTCGGCCTGCGCTTCATACCAGTCGGAGCGGAAAGCGAAACCCGTGCGCCTTGAGGTCGGCGAGGACGTCAAGGAAATCCTCCCACACGTAATGCGGCAGCATGAACCGGTCGTGCAGCGACGCGCCCCAGCGCGGGAGCGGCCCATCCAGCGGATCTCGCCATAACCGGGAGAGGATCGCCCGGATCAAGAGCTGCTGAGCGAGGCTCATGCGCGCGTCCGGCGGCATCTCGAAGCTCCGGAACTCGACGAGGCCAAGGCGGCCGGTCGGCCCGTCAGGCGAATAAAGCTTGTCGATGCAGATCTCCGCCCGATGGGTGTTGCCGGTCACGTCGGTGAGAAGGTTGCGCATGAGCCGGTCGAGCAGCCACGGCCGCGGCGCGGCGCCGTCGCCGAGCTTCGGGATTTGGCTAAGCGCGATCTCCAGTTCGTAAAGGCTGTCGTGGCGCGCTTCGTCGACGCGCGGCGCCTGGCTGGTCGGCCCGATGAACAGGCCGGAGAAGAAATAACTCAAGCTCGGGCGCCGCAGCCAATAGATGATGAGGCTCTTGAGCAGGTCCGGACGCCTGAGGAACGGGCTGTCGAGCGGCGTCTGCCCCCCGACCACGACATGATTGCCCCCGCCGGTTCCGGCATGCTTGCCGTCGATCATGAACTTGTCGGCGCCGAGGCGCGCAAGCCGCGCCTCCTCGTAGATCGCTTCGGTCGTTGCGACACATTCGCGCCAGCTCGATGCGGGGTGGATATTGACCTCGATCACCCCCGGGTCGGGCGCGACGCGAATGACATTGAGGCGCGGATCGACGGGGGGCGGATAGCCTTCGATCTGCACCTTGAGCCCGATTCTTTCCGCAGCGGCTTCGGCCGCTGCGACCAGCTCGAGATAATCCTCGAGACGCTCGACCGGCGGCAGAAAGACGCAGAGGCGTCCGTCGCGCGCCTCGACCGTCACCGCAGTGCGGACCGCTCCGTCGATGTCCCCGAGTCGCTGCTCGACGCGCTCCTGCGCGGCCCCTTCCGCTGCGGCGAATGAGGCGACCGGCTGCGCGCGCTCTCGCGCATCGTGGAAATCCGGCAAAGGCCCGCGCGGCTCGGTCGGGTCGGCCTCGACGACATAGGGGTACGAGGACGGTGGAAGGTAGGGCAGGGCGCCGAGCGGCAGGCGGTAGCCGACGGGGCTGTCGCCGGGGACGAGGTGCAAGGCGCCGCGGCGGGTTTTCCATTTTTCGCTTCGCCAGCGTCCCCCTTCGGCCTTCGCCTGCCAGCGCTGGACCGGAAGCACATAGCCGGAAGGCTCGGTCAATCCGCGTGAAAAGACGCGGGCGATGCGGTGGCGCGCCTCGGGATCCTTGAGCTCGGAATTCTCCGGCGAGACGTTCGGCGGCAGGTTGGCCTCTTTCACCAGCCACTCGGCCGGATCCTCGTAGGCCGGCGCGACATAGTCGGGCGCGACGCCAAGCTCGGAAGCGATCGCGCCGATGAGCGCCTGGGCCTCTTGATTGGTCGCGCCGGTCTCTTCTCCTTCCGTCGCGATGCTCTTGGGGTTTTGCCAGATCGGCTTCAAGTCGCTCCGCCAGTAGAGCGAAAATGTCCAGCGCGGCAGGGATTCGCCGGGATACCATTTGCCCTGGCCGTAATGCAGGAAGCCGCCGGGCGCGAAACGGTCGCGCAGGCGTCGGATCAGCCGGTCGGCGAGCGCGCGCTTGGTCGGGCCGACCGCGTCGGCGTTCCACTCGCCCAATTCAAAGTCGTCGATGGAGACGAAGGTCGGCTCGCCACCCATGGTCAAGCGGACGTCGTCGGCGACGAGCTTCTTGTCGACCTCTTCGCCGAGAGCGTCGAGCGCCTTCCAGGCGGCTTCAGAAAACGGCTTGGTGATGCGCGGATGTTCGGCGACCCTCTCGACCCGCATGTCGAAATTGAAATCGACATTGGCGAAACTGGCCAAGCCCGAAATCGGCGCGGCGTTGCGATAGTGCGGGGTCGCCGCCAGCGGAATGTGGCTTTCCGCCGCCAACAGGCCCGAGGTCGGATCGAGCCCGATCCAGCCGGCGCCGGGTAGATAGACCTCGGCCCAGGCGTGAAGATCGGTGAAGTCGTGGTCCGTACCGGGCGGCCCGTCGAGCGCGACGAGATCGGGCTTGAGCTGGATGAGATAGCCGGATACGAACCGCGCGGCCAAGCCGAGGTGACGGAAAATCTGCACCAGAAGCCAGCTCGAATCACGGCACGAGCCCGAACCGCGCTCGAATGTCTCCTCCGGGCTCTGAACGCCCGGCTCCATGCGGATGAGATATTCGATCTCGCCCGCAAGCCGGCGATTGAGGTCGACCACGAAATCGACCGTGCGAATGGGTGTGCGATCGATCCCGCTCAAGAAGGCCTGGAGCCGAGGTCCAGCGGGTTCGGGCGTGCGGTAGATGACGAGATCGGGCCGCAGGTCCTCGGGATATTCGAAGGGCCAGGTCTCGGCGCTCTCCTCGACGAAGAAATCGAACGGATTGTAGACCGTCATGTCGGCGACGACGTCGACTTCGATCTTCAGTTCGTTGACGAGTTCCGGGAAGACGTAGCGCGCGAGCCAGTTGCCATACGGATCCTGCTGATGGTTCACGAAATGCTCGGCGGGCGAAACCTTCAGCGAATGCGAGATGACCCGGGTGCGGCTGTGGGGCGCGGGCCTGAGCCGGATGATCTGCGGGCCGAGGGACACCGGACGGTCGTATTTGTAGTGCGTGAGGTGGTGGATGGCGGCTCGGATCGACATGGCACGCGGGGGTTGGTGACGGATCAAAGACACTTTCACAGTCTGCTGCGGCGCACAATCATTTGGGCCGCTGCGGGCCTCTGTAGCCGCGCTCGGTGAACGCGGGCCGGCCGGTGTAGCTCCCTGTAGTCGCGACCGCTGGTCGCGGCTGGCGCGGCCAGCGACCTAAGGGATTCACACATTTTGGCGGATTTCCCATCCTTCGCGGATGGCGTCGAAGCGGGCGAGGCCTCTGGTCATTGTGACGGGTCCGGGAGGCTTGTAGCCGCGTCCGATATAGCCATCCCAGCCGCCAAGGCGACCCACCACCCAGGCCAGACGCGCGAGCGCGCCCTTGGGGTGCGCGTTCTTGAGCTTGGCGGTCTTGCCTTCGAGCTTTTGGGTCAAGATTTCCACCAGCGGCTCGGCGGCCTCGTCCACGGCGTCGGCGAGCTTCTGCCTGGTCGTTCCCGACCGCGCGTTGACCAACTGCATCGTGCGCAACGCCGCGATCAGAACGGCGAGCGCGAGCTTGGCCATCGCTTCGGGGGTCTCGATCTGGCCCTCCTCCAGATCGAAACCTTGGCTCTTCATCACGCGAAACACGTGCTCGATCGTCCAGCGCGCCCGATACCAACCCACAGTCCGCAGGGCGTCCTTAAGGGTCTCGACGGCATGCGTCGTCAACAGAAGCCACACGATCGGCTTGACGCCCGCCTGCGGATTGATCTCCTCGACCCGGACCGCATTGAGCTGGATCGTGGGCTCCAGGCGCTCGACGTCGAAGCCGACCCGCGGCGGCTGCGCCTCGTTCTTAAGCCAGCTCACCCGGGTGCGCGCTTCACGCGCCGGCCGGCCGTCCTTGGCCAGAATGACGATCTCCCGCCCTTCGACGTGAGGCAGCGCCGCCATCGCCGCAAACAGCTTGCCCCCGTCGCTCAAGACGCGATCGTGCTCGGCGCGCACCAGCAAATGGACATGCGCCGGGCGCGGCGCGGCGAACAATTCGTAGATGTCGCCCTCGCAGTCCGAGACCACAGTCACCATCGCCGCTTCGCTCAACAGCCGGCTGGCTTCGCACAGACCCCGAATCCAGCGGCCGCTTTCCTTCGCTTCGATCGGACGGGGAACCTTGCGCTGCCGCTCCCGCGACTTGCACCCGCCGGGCGGCGCCTTGTTGCG
Source organism: uncultured Alphaproteobacteria bacterium (assembly GCA_963753135.1). Classification (GTDB taxonomy): domain Bacteria; phylum Pseudomonadota; class Alphaproteobacteria; order Rhizobiales; family Beijerinckiaceae; genus Roseiarcus. The sequence goes on from CAVWBA010000004.1 coordinate 211,277, forward strand.
GCTATAGATGTTGGCGTCCGCCAGTCCAACGATGCCGCCGGCGTGGCCGATTTGCCGCGGGTCGCCGTCGCCCGCCTCCACGACGATCACCGGATGCAGGAAAAGCCCGATGTCGCGGCCGTTGCCGACCACGCCGAAACCGCGCTTGCCCCCCGCGCGTCCGGAAAAATTGAGCTCCGTCGTATCCTGGATCGCCAGCACATGGCGCCCGCGCGCCGTCTCCTCCGTGTGACGCGCGGCCGTTGCGAGCATGACCTCGCGGGTCACCGCCGCATTATGCAGAAACCGTCCATAGGCCACATTCCCGGCGCGATCGCCGCCAAGGCGGCGCAGACAGGCGGTGCGCTTGGCGATGAGCGCGGCCAGAAACTGCTGAAACCGCTCGCTTCGCCAACGACGCCAAGGGCTGCCGCGCCATGATCAAATGGCTCGGCGCAATCGAGGTCGAGCGCGTCGTCTTCGAAGCCACCGGCGCCTATCACCGGCTGTTCGAACGGACGCTGGCCGAAGCCAGATTGCCCGTCGTCAAGGTCAACCGAGCGATGCCCGCCGCTTCGCCGAAGCGATCGGCCAGCTCGCCAAGACCGATCGATGCGGTGCCGCCGCGCTCGCCAGAATGGGGTCGGCGCTCGCCCTCGAACCCACTCCCGTTGTCAGCCAGTCCATTGATGAGATGAAGGAACTTCTCAAGGCCCGCGACGCCTTGATCAAAGACCGGGTCGCCGCGCTCAACCGTCAGAAGACCGTCGTCTCGCCTTTGCTCAACCGCCAGCTCACCCACCGGCTGCGCCAGATCGACGCCCAGATCGAAGCGATCGGCAAACACCAAGAAAAGTTGCGAAACGCCGATTCTCAAGTCTCCGAACGCTTCGAAATCCTCACCAGCATCCCATCCTTCGGCGACGCGACCGCCGACGCAATCCTGGTCGTCGTCCCCGAACTCGGCCACATCGAGCAAGCCGAAGCCGCAAGCCTCGTCGGCCTCGCTCCCATGGCCAACGACAGCGGCAAGTCCCGCGGGCGCAGATCGATCCGAGGCGGACGCGCTAGAGCCCGCCAAGCCCTCTACATGCCCGCCCTCTGCGCAATCCGATTCAACCCTGACTGCAAAGCCAAGTACCACGCCCTCATCAAAGCCGGAAAGCCCGCCAAGGTCGCTCTCGTCGCAATCATGCGAAAGCTCCTCGTGCTCGCATCGCAAACGCGCTCCTGCGCGACAAACGAAAATGGACGCCAAAACCCGCTTGACCAACACGGATACTTGAACGGCAGCGTCTGCCGAGATGCAATCTTGCTTCAGAGCCTAGTGTCGGCGGCGCTCCCGAACAGATAGATCGGGATGTGCTGGGCGGTCTCGCTCTCTTTCGAGATCAAGACTCCGGCTCCAGCCTGGTATCGGCCAGCGCCGACATATTGGTCGTCCACAAGCGACGGAGCTTCTTCCTCGAAGCGGTAGCCATACCGTCGGGCATCGTCGACGAATTGCTGAGTGAGCAGAATGTCGCCTGGTTTAGCGAGCGGCTCGATGCGCGCCGCAACGACAACGATGTCGGAAATTTCTGGATGCTGCGCGCCCTCTAGCGCCGGATTGAGCTTCCAGAAGCCGCTATGCGCGCCCACTCTCATTTGCAAATTGTATCCGGAGGCCGAAAGCTGGCCGCTCAAGCCCCGCGCGGCGCGCAACAGTCTCCCCGGGCTTCGGTCGGCTAAAACCAAATGGTCGCCGGCGGAGGCCGTGGCGTAGTCCAAATCGCGGGTGAACTGCCGGAACAGATCGCGCCAGTATTTGTCGAAGGTTTGCGACCTTCCGGCGATTTGAACGACGTTTTCGCGGTAGCCGCGAATGTCGCCAACGACGACAAACCGGATGCTTTCCTCGGGCCGCCATTCGAGTTCATCGCCGATGACGTTGTGCTTGTTCAGCTCCTTGAGAAACCCGACGTTACGCCGCGTGATGAAGTCGCTCAGCGACGGGTGAATGAGATAAGTCTCAGCGTGCGGCAGGACATGGATCTTGCCGAAGGCGATTCCGCCGACGGGGGCGAACTTCTGCACGAGCCGAGCCGGATCGTCCCGGCTCTGCTGGACGATACCGACCAGACCCAACGCATAGAGGGCGCAGAACGGATGCCGCACAGCCTCGGTTTCGATCTCGTATTGTCTGGCGGCGATGTCCGCATAGGCGGTCGCGGCTTCGACGACCTCGTCATAGGTCAACACGTTGGATTTGATGACCTGAGGGAAGATTTCCGGATACAACCCGCTGAAGAAGGGCGCGACCTCATTGAAGAGCGTTTCAACCCTCTCCGCCGCGGCCGAGTTGATGGCGTTGCGGATCTCCTGCTGACTTCGTCTCTTGACGCCGATGAGGCTGATCTCCTTGCCGATGACGATGGCGTCCCGTGGCCGCAGTGAGCAGTGGCGAGTCCAATAATCGATCGCTCGCTCTTGGCGCGCCGTTCCGCTGTTCGAAATAAATTCGTTCTTCGGCCCGAGGAAACGCAACAAAGGATCTTCATTGCCCTTGTCGACCAGCTCGCTCTTAGGCGCGATCGCGATGTTATTTTCGATGATTTGTTTGATGTCCTCGATCCTGTAGCGCAGCTCTCTTCGGAATGACCTTAAGTTGGAGAATTGCGGCTCGTTTTGCGCGGCGTGCTGATAAGCCTCCTTTCTGATCGACACGAATATTCGGACATGGGGATTGATCCCGTGCAAGCGTCTTAGCGCCAGCCATGCCCCGATCTGGCCCGCGTGCCAGATGTGGACAAATCGTTCGTGGACCTCGTTGCGGCGGAGATAAGAGAAATTGATGTAATGGATGAGATATTCGTCGATGTTGTCGACGAATATGCCCGCCTGCTTGTGAATCGTCGCGAAGATACGCGTGATCTGCTGCGCCGCGCGCATGATCAGGAAGATCTCGTTGCGCTGTGCAGCCAGGCAGTCGTGCAAGATGTCGAAGGGTCTCGTTATGTGCGGATGAGTGAGGATGTTCAGCAACGTCGGCGGCAAATCATCCGATTTCAATAAGTCGGTGAGCTGCTCGTGAACGTCGCGATCGTCCTGGAATCCCTTGATCAGGCATATCGAGAACGCGATATTCCACAGCGTCTCCCAATTGTCGCTGCTCTCCAGGACGTTGATAATTTCATTCGGCAGGATCGGCGGCTTGTTGCTTGGACGATCAACAATTGGCGAGAACGGAAAGCAGCGGTAGTCGTTCTCTTGCAAGGAAACGCGTTTCAGCTTGAGCACCAGAGTCTTCCCGAATCCCTTCGGCGCGACCAGGGCGTGAGAGGACAGGTTCAGGTTGGACAGGAACTCCTCGACTTCGGTTGTCCAAAGCAATACCGAGCCCTGTGAGCTGCTTAAGTCTCTGAGTTCGGTCAGCTGTTGTGCGTCTTCTACCCATGCCGGCATCCCGGCCTCCACAAAATCTATTTTTGATCGTCGGCTTCTCGTTCCTCACGGATCCGATGATCGGCGAGAACAAACAACCCCGGCGAATTGGGCCGCCGCTAACGCTCCGTCAAGTCCGGCCGTCTTTCGCGCGTGATGCGCTCGGCTTGAGCGCGACGCCAGGCGGCGATCTTGGCGTGGTCGCCCGAGAGGAGCACGTCGGGAATCGCGCGGCCCTCCCACTCGCGCGGGCGGGTATAGTGCGGATATTCGAGCAGGCCGCTTTCGAAGCTCTCGTCTGCGCCCGACGCGTCCTTGCCCATCACGCCGGGAATGAGCCGCACGCAGGCGTCGAGCAAAGCGAGGGCGGCGATCTCGCCGCCCGACAGCACATAGTCGCCGATCGACACCTCGATGAGGCCGCGGGCCTCGATCACGCGCTCGTCGACGCCCTCGAACCGCGGGCAGAGGATGACGAGGCCAGGGCCTAAGGCCCATTGCCGCGCTTGAGCCTGCCGGAACGGGCGCCCGCGCGGGCTCATCATCAGGCGCGGGCGCGGATCGTCCGCGCTGACCGCCGCATCGAGGCTCGCGGCAAGAACGTCGGCCCGCATCACCATGCCCGGGCCGCCGCCCGCTGGCGTGTCGTCGACGGCGCGGTGGCGGCCACGCCCGTGGTCGCGAATGTTGCGCGGCTCGAGCGACCACAAGCCCCGCGCCAGCGCTTCGCCAGCCAGCGATTGGCCAAGCGGGCCCGGGAACATGGCGGGAAAGAGGGTGAGGACTGTCGCGGTGAACATCGGGCGACGCTTAGCGCGCTCGCCCGATCGCTGTCACGAACTGATCGTCCGAGGCTAGACCTGCAGTATCGAGTTAAAGTCGAAATTGGCGCCGGGCGGGTTCTGGCCGACGCGCACAGTCTTGTCGTCGGGGAAATGATAGGGCGGCACAGGGAGGTTGTAGGGCGCGGGAACGCCCTGGAAGACACGGCCGGCCAGATCGTATTTCGACCCATGACACGGGCAGAAAAAGCCACCCGGCCAATCGGGCGCTGGATCAGTCGCGCTCGGTTGCGGATCGAACAGCGGAATGCAGCCGAGATGCGTGCAGACGCCAACCAGCACCAGGATCTCGGGCTTGACCGAGCGGCTCCAGTTGGCCGCATAAGGGGGCTGCTGTAAATTCTGCGAGTTCGGGTCACGCAACTGAGAGAGCAGCTTCGGGTTCTTCAATTCGTCGAGCGCAGGCTGAGCCCGTTTGACGACGAACACCGGCCGTGACGCCCAGAGCGTAACCACGCGTTGTCCGGGCTGGAGTTGGCTGATGTCGATATCGACCGGGCCGGCGGCGGCGATCGTGGCGGCGTCCGGATTCATCTGGTCGATGAACGGCCAGAGGGTTGTCACGACGCCGACGGTGGCCAGCGATCCGGTGGCCAGAAAAAGGAAATCCCGCTTCGTTACCGAGGGGCCCCCATGGGCTACCGAAGCCGTCTCGGAACTCATCGTCATGCAGCGCATCTCCAAACGAACAAGCGGGCTTGGGATCCCATCGGCGCTGGATGAAGCGTGCGCCGCAATATCCCCTGTCTATCCGCCCCCTGCGCCCTTCGCAACCACCCACCGGCTTGCGACGCTAGTCTTCGTCCTCGACTTCGCGTGGGCGCTCGACAACGATTCGCCCTGCGTCGAAATCGACGCGCCGCGCGACGCTTTTGGAGAACGGCAGAAGCAAGGTCTCGCCGCCTTGGGCGGGCGCGATCTCAAGAACGTCGCCTGCGCCATAGTTCATCAGCGACGCGACCCGACCGATGCGCCCTCCCGCCGCGTCCACTGCTTCCAGCCCGACCAGGTCGTCATAGTAGAACTCGTCATGCGCCGGCGGCGGCAATTGGTCGCGGCGGGCGAAGATTTCCACGCCCCTCAGCGCCTCAGCCGCGTCGCGGGTCGCCACCCCGGCGACGCGAGCAACCAGCATGTCGTCCTTGAGCGGGCGCAGCGAGTCAAAGACGAACCCCCGAGCGCGCTTCTTGTCCGTAAGCGGCCCGTAGGCGCCGATGGCGCTCGGCTCCGCGGTCAGCGACTTGATGCGAATTTCCCCGCGCACGCCCTGCGGCGCGCCGAAAACGCCCATGAGAATCAGGCGGTCGGGCGCGCGCAATGTAAGTCAGAGGTCAGGCCGCGGGGGCTTCGGCGGCCTTGGCGGTGGCTGCCGCCGCCGCGGCGGCGCGCTCCTGCGCCTTCTTCTTCGGCTGCGCCTTCTGCGGATTGTTGCGCGCCGGGCGCTTGGCGAGGCCGAGGCCGTCGAGCAGGCGCAACACGCGGTCGGTCGGCTGCGCCCCCTTGGCGAGCCAGGCCTTCGCCTTCTCCTGATCGAGCACCAGGCGGCTCGCGTCGTCCTTGGCCTTCAGGGGATCGAACGTGCCGATCTTTTCGACAAAACGGCCGTCGCGCGGCATGCGCGCATCGGCCACCACAACACGATAGAAGGCGCGCTTCTTTGTGCCGCCGCGCGACAAACGGATTTTGAGGGACATTTTTGGTTTTCCTTTCAGATTAGATGAGATGTTGCCTTCTCCCCCTGGGAGAAGGTGGACGCGCGGGACGCGCGGCCGGATGAGGGTGTCATTTCTTCTTGCTTCCGAACGGATTGAACCCGCCCCCGAGGCCAGGCAGTTTCCCGCCGCCGCCGAGACCGGGGAATTGCGGTGGGAGATTGAAGGCGCCGGGCGGAGGCGCGACGGGAATGCCTGGCGGGCCCGAAGGCGCTGCCGGAAGTCCGGCCCCGCCCAACTGCTTCTGCATGGCTTCGATCTGTTCCGGGCTCGGCATCGGCATGCCGCCGCCCAAGCCCATCATCTGGCCGAGCTTGCCCATCATGCCGCCGCGTTTCCCGCCCGCGCCGCCGCCCATAGCCTTCATCATGTCTGCCATCTGCCGGTGCTGCTTGAGCAACCGGTTGACGTATTCAACGGTGACGCCGGAGCCCGCCGCAATGCGCTTCTTGCGCGAGGCCTTGAGCAGGTCGGGATTGCGACGCTCCTGCGGCGTCATCGACGAAATGATCGCGCGCTGGCGCTTGACGAACTTGTCGTCGAGATTGGCGGAAGCGAGCTGGTCCTTCATCTTGGCGACGCCGGGCAGCATCCCCATGATGCCGCCCATGCCGCCAAGCTTCTCGATCTGTCCCAATTGCTCCGAGAGATCGTCGAGGTCGAATACGCCTTTGCGCATCTTCTCGGCCATCTTGGCGGCCTGCGCCGCGTCGATGTTTTGCGCCGCTTTCTCGACCAGGCTGACGATGTCGCCCATGCCGAGGATGCGATCGGCGAGACGCGCGGGATGGAAATCCTCGAGCGCATCCATCTTCTCGCCGACGCCGAGGAGCTTGATCGGCTTGCCGGTCACCGAGCGCATCGACAGCGCCGCGCCACCGCGGCTGTCGCCGTCCATACGGGTCAGCACGATGCCCGTGAGGCCGACCTGGTCGTTGAAATTCTTCGCGAGATTGACGGCGTCCTGACCGGTCAGGGCGTCGGCGACGAGCAGGATCTCGTGCGGGCGCGCGGCGTCGCGGATGTCCTCCATTTCCTGCATCAGCGGCTCGTCGATATGGGTGCGCCCGGCGGTGTCGAGCAGCACGACGTCATAGCCCTCGAGCCGCGCGGCGCTCTCGGCGCGTCTGGCGATGGCGACCGGCTCCTCGCCGAAAACGACCGGCAGCGTCGCGACGCCGACCTGCTCGCCCAGCAAGGCGAGCTGCTCCTGCGCCGCCGGACGCTTCACGTCGAGCGAAGCCATCAGCACTTTGCGCTTGTCGCGCTCGGTGAGGCGTTTGGCGATCTTGGCGGCGGTGGTCGTCTTGCCGGCGCCCTGCAGGCCGACCAGCATGATCGCCACCGGCGCAGGCGCGTTGAGGTCGATCGCCTGGCTGTCGCCGCCGAGCGTTTCGACCAGCGAATCGTGGACGATCTTGACCACCATCTGGCCGGGCTTGACCGACTTGATGACAGAAGCGCCGACCGCCTTGGTGCGAGTGCGGTCGACGAACGAGCGCACGACCTCGAGCGCGACGTCCGCCTCGAGCAGCGCGCGGCGCACCTCGCGCATGGCGGCGTTGACGTCCTCCTCGGAGAGGGCGCCGCGACCGGTGAGTTTATCCAATATGCCGGAGAGCTTTTCGGACAGGCTCTCGAACATGAGTTGCTCCTTCCTGATCAGGCGGCGAATGGCGACGAGCGGATAGATAGGACGGGACGCCCGCCCTCCCAACCCGCCATTTTAAGCATTCGAGCCAACACCAATCGCGCCCGGGGGCGCAATGCGCTGCCGGACGGGGACCGCTGGCCTCAAGGGACAGTCGGCTGATCGACGAGGCCAAAACCTGACGAAGGCGGGCTTAATAGGGGCGAGGGGCGTGGATGTCAAATACGATGTCATTATGTATTTAATTGGAGTCGGTTTGACTCCTTCGCGGCGGCGGGCCCGATGTGGTCCGAGCGGCCCATTTGGGTTTTCTTGGCGCGTGTCCTTTTCGCCCGTGGAAGCCTCGCTGATGAGCGTTGGATTTCCTCGTCAAAATCGATGCCTTTCAATGAGTTACGCGGATTTTAGCGGAGAGAGGAGAGAACGGTTTTGTGACTCCCAAGCACTCCCCATTTTGGGCGATTTGGATGCCTCGGAACGGCTCTTTTTGAGAACTAATGTGACTCGGCCTCGAACAAACAGGAATCGACCGAAGCACGGATAGCTGATGGGGGGGCCCTTGGGGCCCACTCCATCTGGAGCGATCTCAATCCGTAAGGCGACAGGGTCACATCGGATGCGTCGCGGATCACAGGTTTGCGACGGCGTCCTCCCATGACGATCGGTTGCGGAACCAGAGCGTCGGCAGGATGTGAAGCTCGGCTGGCTCGGGCCCTGCGTTACGCGCGGTGATGCGGATTAGGATGCCGTCCGGCGCCGCTTTGGCGTAGTCCGCCATGATCTGCCAGTACCGATCGCCGTCGAAAATACCTGCGTCGAGAAGCTCGAATTCCGGATCGTCCTGCATGTGGCGTGCCTCCCTTAGGACGGCCTGCGGATCGTGATAGCGCTAGCTTAGCCACGAGGGGTCGGGGTGGCGTCGAGATACCGCCAGTATTCCTTGGCGTTCTCGCCGTGATTGCCTTCCGGGCCGCTGACCCCGAAAATCCGCTCCTTTAGGATCGGGTCTCATCCCTTCCAAAACGCGAGCGCGAAACAGAGCTTCCAGTCGCCCTCCGCGCCAGCCGATCCCTCTGCAAGCCGTGGGTGCTCAGCGGAGCGGGCTCCCTCTTGTTGCTCCCCGCCGCTCATCCCGAGCGCATCCTAGCATTGGTCTTCATTCCGGATGCAAGGGCGCCGAAGATCTCGCCGCGACCTGCCCGCAGCCATAATTTCGCTGGCGGCGGGCGCTGAGCGGATCGTCCGCCTATTTGCCAGCCGACTTTTCCAAATGGCCGCCGAACTGGAAGCGCATCGCCGAGAGGAGCTTGTTCTGATAGTCAGCCTCGCCGCGCGAAAAAAACCGCTCGTAAAGCGCGGTGCTTAGGACTGGCGTCGGGACGCCTTCGTCGATGGCCGCCTTGATCGTCCACCGGCCTTCGCCGGAATCCGACACCCGCCCGGAAAACTTGGAGAGCGCGGGATCTTCGCTGAGCGCGGTCGCCGTGAGGTCGAGGAGCCATGAGGCGATCACGCTGCCGCGTCGCCACACTTCGGCGACGTCCGGCAGGTTGATGTTGTATTTGTACTGGTCGGGATTGCGGAGCGGCGTTGTCTCGGCGTCCATCGCGTGCGTCTTTTCGCCGACATTCGCCGCCCGCAGGATGTCCAGCCCTTCGGCATAGGCTGCCATGATGCCGTACTCGATGCCGTTGTGGACCATCTTGACAAAATGCCCGGCCCCGTTCGGCCCGCAGTGGAGATAGCCGAGTTCGGCCCTCGAGGGGTCGCCCTTGCGGCCGGGGGTTCGGGAAATAGAGCCCGCGCCCGGCGCCAGCGTCCTGAAGATTGGATCGAGGCGGTTCACGACTTGATCAGGGCCGCCGATCATCATGCAATAGCCGCGCTCAAGGCCCCAGACGCCGCCGCTCGTGCCGACATCGACATAGTTGATGCCTTTCGACGCGAGCTCATGGGCGCGGCGCAGATCGTCGACATAGTAGGAATTGCCGCCGTCAATGATCGTGTCGCCGGCCTCGAGCGCCGGCTCAAGTTGCGCGATGGTGCTGTCGACCACCGCGGCGGGAACCATGAGCCAGACCGCGCGCGGCTTTTCCAGCTTCTTGACGAGCTCAGCAAGCGATGAGCTACCGACCGCCTTTTCATCGACCAGTTCCTCGATGGCCTTGGGAGACATGTCGAAGACCACGCATTCGTGGCCGCCAGTGAGGAGCCTGCGGACCATATTGGCGCCCATCCGCCCCAGTCCGACCATTCCAAGCTGCATGTGCCGCTCCTTCAGCCGAGTGAATGACCCAATCGCGGCTCAGGACCGTTTCGCCTTCGCCGTCGTGCGTAACTTTGTAGCAACTGGGGGGCCCAATTGGACCGCCGGCAATTCGGATCTCGGGGCGTCCTCCCACATGAGAAAGCCGCCTTTGAACGCATTCGTATTGTCGCCGAGCCTACACCCGGGCGGCAGCTCATTCAGTATCCTAGCGTTGCCGCCACCGAGCACAATGTCGTCGGGCTCGAGCGCGGCGACCAATCGATCAATCACGTCAAAGACGTGCTTGCGCCACCTTTTCTTGCCCAGCCGCTCCAGTCCTCGCTCGCCGACATAATCCTCATAAGTGGCCTTCTTGTAAGGCAGATGACCAAGCTCCATTGGCTCCACAATTCCATCCACGATCAGCGTCGAGCCGAGTCCGGTTCCGAGCCCGAGGAACAGCATCTTGCCCGTTTTATAGCTGCCGAGCGCCTGCATCGCTGCATCGTTCATGACCTTGGCTGGCCTACTGAACGCCCTTTTGAAGTCGAAGCCCATCCAGCCGCGCCCTAGATTTTTCGGATCGGCGACCGGTCGATTGTGCAGAACAGGGCCGGGGTAGCCGATAGACACGACGTCATAACTCCAGCCACTGGCGAGCTCCTGGACTTGAGAAACCATCTGTTCCGCTGTCATCTTTAGCCCTGAAGCGAACTCCCTCTTATTGCTCTGGCCAGTCGCAAGAATTTTAACATGGGTGCCACCCACGTCGATGACCAATACGTCCATGGAAACGGCCCTTTTTGTCGCCGCGCTTTTTCGTTGCGAGGTCAGCGCTTCCGAGCGAACATGCCTTAGGTCAATGCATTGCGCCAGCCCAGCAGTGGAAGGCGCCATGCCCCGCCAATTCGTCGAAGGATCATAAGAACCATTGATCGCGGCTGAATTTGCATTTGCTTCTGGGATCTAACATTAAGTCATTAAGTTTTGGTCGGAGTGAGAGGATTCGAACCTCCGACCCCATCGTCCCGAACGATGTGCGCTACCAGGCTGCGCTACACTCCGACGTAGCCGCGCAAGGCGGCTGGGGCGGCTATATACGGGCGACCGCGCCGCCGCGCAAGCCTTGCCGCGCGGCCTGCCGCGCCGCGTTTCCACTTAGCAGGCTGCTGAAAAAGTGACTGGGTTTGCGCAACAAGGAGGTGGGGCTGGCGGTAGCGCCGGGGGCCGTGGAGCTGGCGGTGAGGGTGTAGGAGGCGGCGGCCTTGGAGCGACGATACATAGGTCGAACTAATCTGGGCTTACAACCTGTGCGCCGGGCATGGTTTGGGATACGAAGCATCGTAAGTGTCTAATGAGGCATAGCGGCGTCCTGGCAAACCCCGACCCTCATCGAATACGCCTATGCACTCGCCAAGGCCGATCGCTACCAGGGAGCGATCGACGTGCTCGACCTGTTGGATAATCCAATACTCCGCGCGCACTCAACTATCGCGGCTATGCGACAGCAAGCTGGAGTGCACCGACGAAGGAATTGGCTACTATGTCAAATCGGTCGTGCTTGATCCCAAGTTCCGCAGGTGCGCGAGTGCCTTGGGGAAGCCTATATTCTCCAGGGCAAGTACGATCTCGCAACACAGCAACTGGCAATGATCGAAAAGCTTTGCGGTAAGGACTGGGAGTATTATGAGGATCTGGCTGGCGCTGACCGAGGCGCACGCGCTTTAGGTCACAAACTCATAAAGAGGATTCCATTTTTGTGCGAGGGGTGATTCAAGCTCCCAGATGGGGAGCGAACATGACGCCGCGCCGTTACGAACTTTCTGATTTCGAGTGGTCGATCATCGAGCCGCTATTGCCGAACAAGCCGCGCGGCGTAGCGCGCTCGGACGATCGCAAGGTGCTCAACGGTGGATGCGCGCCGGATGTTGCGGCGCGCGTCTGTCTCGGCGGAAGAGGGAGGACGATGCCCCAGGGGCAATATATGCACGAGGCGGCGCGGCGCCCCGGCGGGGGATAGTACCTTCGACGTGGACCTCAATTTCCTTTCGCGTTGGGATGGCCCGCTTGGGCGGCCTGCGCGTGCGATGTTGGCCTACGTTTTCATCGTCGAGCGCGTCGGCAAGATCGGTGGTTACGCTGGCGTCACCGACCACGTGCAGGCCCACGGAGTCGATGGGCGGCTGCCGCCGTTGGTCATTCTGACTGAACGCGCCGGCGACCTGCTGGTGCTGTTCGGGTTCAAAACGCGATGGGCGGCGATTGCGCTCTTCGGCTTTTGCTTGCTGACGGGCGCGTTCTTCCACACGGGCGCCGAACAGGCAATTCAACTCCAGAAGAATATCGCCACGGCCGGCGGCTTTCTGGCTCTGGCGCTGCTCGGCCCTGGCGCGTGGTCGCTCGACGGCTGCCTGGCGGGGGCGAGCCGTCTAGCGAGGGCTGTTGCAGAGGCGCTCTCCCTATCGGGCCGCGTGGAGCGATTGAGCCGCGAGCATATCGTGTGTGGAAGTGGGCTCACGCCCGCTGACCTAATTCTGTCCTCGGCCGGCATTTTTCGTTGGCGCCGTCCGCCTTGCCGTAGCACTAGCGCGCGGCCTATAGAGAGCCTTTCGGCGACTGTTCCTAGCGCCACCTTCCGAAGGTCCTGAATGTCGAGCGTCGACGTCAAGCCGACCAGCAATCGCAAGCCCGTCGGCAAAGTCGAGACAGCGAATGAACCGTTCAAGCAGGCGCTCGCCTCCTGCACCCGAGCGTTGGCGCGTCAACCCGGGCTCGAAATCGCTTTTTCGACCGACAAACCGTCGCTCCTGACCTCAACGGAAGGCGCGAAGGTGCGGCTCCCCGAGCCCCCGCGCAAGCCAAATCCGCGCGAGGCGGCGATCGTTCGCGGCCTCGCCAATTCCTTCGCCTTGCGCCTCGCGTGCCATAGTGACGCCCTCCACCGGCGCTTCGCGCCCCAGAGCCCGCCGGCCCGCGCCCTATTTGACGCAGTCGAGCAGGCGCGGGTCGAAGCCATCGGCTCGCGCCGCATGCAAGGCGTCGCGTCGAACATCACTGCCATGCTCGACGATCGGTACCACCGCAGTCCGTTCGCGGAGGCGCGCACACGCGAGGAAGCGCCTCTTGAGGACGCGGTTGCGATGGTCGCGCGCGAACGCATGACTGGACTCGAGCCGCCGCGCGGTGCCGCTCGTCTGGTCGAGCTCTGGCGCCCCTTTATCGAGGAGAAGGCCGGCGCCGAGCTCGACCAGCTCGGCGAGGCTCTGCTCGACCAGCGGGCCTATGCGAGGCTGGTGCGCAAAGTCCTCTCGTCCTTGGGGCTCGCGAACGACGCCGACGCCGACGCCGACGAGTCGGACGAGGAGACCGAAGACAAGACGCCGCCCGAGGAGCCGGACGAAACTCAAGGGGAGGGCGAAGACCAGTCGGCGCCGGATTCGATGCAGCGCGAAGCGGCCGACCAGGCGACGGACGACGGCGAGGAAGGCGTCATCGACACGCTCGAGGCGCCGTCGTCGGAACTCGAGGACGAAGGTGAGGCGGGCGACGCCGAGGAAGCTGCTGAGAGCCGTCCGCCGCAGCCTCAAGCGTCGGAGAAGCGTGGCCCGGACTACAAGGCTTACACTACGCGCTTCGACGAGATCATCGACGCCGACGAATTATGCGACCCTGACGAGCTGCAGCGCTTGCGCGACTATCTCGACAAGCAATTGCAGAACCTCCATTCGGTCGTCGCCCGCCTCGCCAATCGGCTGCAGCGGCGGCTGATGGCGCAGCAGAGCCGCTCATGGGAGTTCGATCTCGAAGAGGGCGTGCTCGACACCGCGCGCCTGCCGCGCGTGATCATCGATCCGCAGCAGCCTTTGTCCTTTAAGCAGGAAAAGGACATGGCGTTCCGCGACACGACGGTGACGCTCCTCATCGACAATTCAGGCTCGATGCGCGGCCGCCCGATCACGGTCGCCGCGACTTGCGCCGACATTCTCGCCCGCACGCTTGAGCGTTGCGGCGTCAAGGTTGAGATTCTTGGCTTCACCACCCGGGCCTGGAAGGGCGGACAATCGCGCGAGGCCTGGCTCCAGGCCGGCAAGCCTCCCAATCCTGGACGCCTCAACGATTTGCGCCATCTCATCTACAAGGCTGCGGATGCGCCGTGGAGACGCGCGCGCAAGAACCTCGGGCTCATGATGCGCGAGGGGCTGCTTAAAGAGAACATCGACGGCGAAGCGCTCGACTGGGCGCACCAGCGTCTTCTTGGCCGGCCCGAGCAGCGCAAGATCCTGATGATGATCTCCGACGGCGCGCCGGTCGACGATTCGACCCTGTCGGTTAATCCCGGAAACTATCTCGAGCGCCACCTGCGCTACGTGATCGAGGAGATCGAAACCCGATCCCCGTCGAACTCATCGCCATCGGCATCGGCCACGACGTGACGCGGTACTATCGGCGCGCAGTGACGATCGTCGACGCCGAGGAGCTGGGCGGAGCAATGACGGAGAAGCTGGCCGAACTTTTCGATGAGAACACCATGCCAGCCGAACCGGCGAAGTCCGCGCGGCAGCCAAGGCGGGGTCAGAAGGTCGCTTGAGACGCGCGGAGCGTCCCGACTTTCATTTTAGTTTCGCGCCTCCCGTCGTTTCAATAAGTTGCTACACGGTTCGGTTTCGTCTCAGGAAAGACGGTCGCTCCCGAATGCGGGTGCTTAGCTTCAGGGCATATTGCAACAGTGCAATATGTTTCAATATAATCACAGATCAACCTAGCAGGCTGCTGAAGAAGAGGCCCGACGAGCTTCTGGTGTTTGTTGCTCTGGCATAATTCTTTGAGGGTTGTCGTAGGCAAATCGCGAGGGATCGATGCGGGGACGAGGGACAAGCGGGGCGCCGTTCTCGTCGAGGCGCGCATCCCGAGGAGGCACCCGCTGCGGGCGACGCGGCGGCTGACCGATGCGGCGCTGGCTTAGCTCGACCTGAGGTTTTCGGCCGCCTTACAAGCGGATCGGGCGCCTCCATCCCACCGGAGCGCCTTCTGCGGGCTTTGCTCCTGCAGCTTCTCTAACCCGTCGCCTCGACGACGGACAAGGATGCGCGTCTTGACCGCAAAAGCGCCGGGCAGGAGAGCCGTTTGGCCTATCTTGGCCACGTCTCGATGGAGAACCATGGGCGGGCTCGTGGCGGCGGCGCAAGCGACGCTGGCGACCGGAGCGGCTGAGCGCGAAGCGGCGGCTGCTTTCAGCCAGCGGTCGCCCGAGGGCGCCACGCCTCGGCGCCGACAAAGGCTACGACGCCGAGGCCTTCGCCGAGGGCCTGAAGGCGCGCGGGATTGAGCCGCACATCGCGATCAACGGGACAGTGAGCAAGCTTGGCTTGGCGCGCAAGACGCCGTCCCGAGCGAGGTTGCCGCGAGCCTGGGCTATGCGATCAGCCAGCGGTTGCGCAAATGCATCGAGGGAAGGCTTCGGCTGGACGAAGACCGGTGGGCGGGCTCGCCCAAGGGAAGGTTAATACCAAGACTCTGTGATCATGACCCATAGACCCAATCTTGCATTCACTTTCCGTGGGTCCGGCTCACGCTGTGTGGTCAGTGCGTAGGTCGTAGGGGGAGCATCCGTGCGCGTAGGAGTTCAGAGTGTCAATCGGCGTCCAAAATTGACCCCGCTTTTGTCTGGGTGAGGACGGGAGCGGTCGCCCCGGCGGAGCTGGTCGGGGTTGCGCAGCCGGGGCGAGCGCGGGTTATCGAGGAGTTGGTTGTTTTAAGGTCAGGCTCGGTTCTTGAAGCGCCAACTCTCATTGCCCGTCTCGACGATGTCGCAGTGATGAGTGAGACGGTCGAGCAGCGCGGTTGTCATCTTCGGATCGCCGAACACGCTCGACCATTCGCCAAAAGCGAGGTTGGTAGTGACGACGATTGAGGTGCGCTCGTAAAGCCGGCTGACGAGATGGAACAGCAATTGCCCGCCGGCTTGGGCGAACGGGAGATAGCCGAGTTCGTGAGGATGACGACGTCGAGGCGGGTGAGATAGTCGACAATTCGTCCCTGGCGTCCGGCTCGACTTTCGGCCTCAAGCTGATTGACGAGATCGACGGTGGTGAAGAAGCGCCCGCGCGATCCTGCCCGGTTGCAGCTTCGCGCGATGGCGATGGCCAGATGCGTCTTACCGGTTCCGGTTCCACCGACCAGGACAACATTGCGCTGTTGGGCGACGAAGCCGCCGGCGGCCAGATCGCGCACGAGAGCTTCGTTGATCGGCGTGTCCTTGAAGGCGAAGTCCTCGACGTCCTTGGCCAGCGGCAGCTTGGCGACGGTGAGCTGGTACTTGATCGAGCGCGCCTGCTTCTCGGAGATCTCGGCCTTCAAGAGATCGCCGACGAAGCGCTGCGGTTCGTGCTTGCGCTTGATGGCGGTGGCCAGCGCCTCGTCATAGGCGCTCCTCGTCCATACAGCTTGAGGCCGCTCATCATGTCGAGGACTTCGGTTCTTTCCATGGGTTACGCGCTCCTGAGTTGATCGTAGCGGGCGCAGTCGGCGACCGGCGTATGACGAAGCCGCAAAGCGTCGGGCGTCAGGATTGTCGCCACCGGTCCGGGATCGCGCTGACGCGCCAGGATGTTGATGACGACATCGGCCGAATGGACGCCCTCGGACAGCGCCTGAAGGCAGGCGGCTTCCACCGCTGGCAGCCCGTCGCTCAGCACCGCGGCGAGGATCTTGACCATCTGCCGGTCGCCGTCGTTGGAACCGGAAAGCTGGCTCTAAATTCGCTCCATGGCTGTCGGCAGCACCCAGTCCTTGAACGGCGCGCCATTGGGGACTGTCGGAAATCTTGTGCGCGGGGCCGGGTTTCCATCAGGTTCTGACGAAGCGATCGCCGAACATGATGGCGAACTGGGTCTTAGCCACGGCCCATTCGCGTGGTGGCATCTTCCATTCCCGGACGACCTGGCGCAAGACCAGAAAGATGAGCTTGGTCGCCGCCTCGTCGCTGGGGAAATGGCCTCTGGCTCGGACGGCCCGTCGCAGCTTGGCGTTCAAGGCCTCGATGGCATTCGTGGTGTAGACGATTTTGCGCACGTCGCCGGAGGAAGGCGAAGAACGGGATGATCTGCTCCCATTGCCGCCGCCAGATCTGGCCGATCGCCGCGATATTTGCTGGCCCCATGGGCCGTCCTCGAAGGCCTGCCAGCGCGCCTTGCGGCCGGCCTCGGCGTCGGCGGCGCGGTAGATTTCCTTGAGCTCGGCGGCGACGGGCTTGCGGTCTTTCCAGGACGCAAAATCCAGCGAATTGCGGATCAGATGGACGATGCAGGTCTGAACCGTCGCGTCTGCGGAAAGACAGCGTTGATCGCCTCCGGAAAGCCCTTCAGGCCATCGACGACGGCGATCAGGATATCCTCGACGCCGCGGGTCTTCAGCTCGTTCATCACCCGGAGCCAGAATTTGGCGCCTTCGGTCTGCTCGATCCAGAGCCCGAGAATGTCCTTCGTGCCATCCGCTGCGACGCCAAGCGCGAGATAGACCGCCTTGTTGCGCACCAGGCCTTCGTCGCGGATCTTGACCCGGATGGCGTCGAAGAAAACCAGCGGATAGATCGGATCGAGCGGCCGGCTCTGCCAGTCGGCCACTCCTCGAGCACGGCGTCGGTCACCGTCGAAATCAGGTCGCGGCGAGACCTCCATCCCGTATAGCTCCCGCAGATGGCCCTGGATCTCGCGGAGCTCATGCCGCGCGCGTACATCGACACGATCTTGTCGTCGAAGCCGGGAAACCGCCGCTGGTACTGGATCAGCTGCGGATCGAATGTGCCTTCCCGGTCGCGCGGAATGCGGATGTCGATCTTGGCCGTCTCCGTCAGGACCGTCTTCTTTGAAGAGCCGTTGCGCCGGTTCCAGGAACCCTCCGCGGCTTCATTGTCGAGATGATCGTCCAGCTCAGCGTTCAGCACCCGTTCCGCCAGAGCCTTCTTCAGCTCATCGAAAAGACCGTCCTTCGAAAACACAGCCTTCGGGTCGCGGCCAGCCAAAAGATCGTCCAGCGTGTCCTTCTTGATCGCCATACTCGCCCTCCATCGGCGCGATTATGGCCCCACGCACGAAATTCCTGACACTCCCCGCCATTGCGCAAAGCGCCGGGTTTGCGCGCCAGCACCGGCACATAATGCCAAGGATCGTAGATCGTCTCGCCACGGCCAAAGCTGCGGCGATGCTCGGCCACGATCCTCCCTTCCTGGCGGATCACGACGCGCTCGGCGTAGGCATGGATGTCGACCGGGCGGCCGATCGCGCTGGCGTTCACCGAGTACTTGTTGTTGTCGAACCGGACCAGGCAGGTCTTTGACACCGCAGCCGCAGCGTATGGAATCCCTCGAAGCGGCCGCGATAGGGAATGAGCTTCGGCCGCTCCTCCTCGAACACCTCCCAGATCGTCAGGTCGGGCCGCTCGGGATGGCTGTGCGCCTTGGCCCAGCCGATGCATTTGTCCATGAGCCAAGCATTCAGTTCGTCTTAGGACTTGAACCGCAACTGCGGCGCGCAGGCGACCGGTTCGACGAGATGATGCGAGCACATCTGCAGGAAACGGCGATTGTATTGGCGGTCCTTGCCGACGAAGATTGTCTCCACCGCAGTCTTCATGTTGTCGTAGACGCCGCGACCGCAGGCGCCCTTGAAGAACGCGAACGCTCGGTCGTGCGCGTCGAAAACCATCTCCTACGTCTCGCGCGACGGCGCAGACGTTGCGCAAGGTGTTCCGCTTGCTCGACACGCGGCGTTGCAGCGTGGCTTTACCGCCTGGGCGGCCTCGATGCGCGGGGCTGGAGCTTGTCGATGCGGTGAGGGAGTTCGTGGGAAACGCCTCAGGGCGGCTTCCTTTTTTGGCAATTACCTTCCGGGTTCGTCAAACCATAACGCGCGGCCCACTGCTGCTCATCTTCCGCTCTTGCCCCTGTAAATCGTGGGTATCCGGCTCTAGGACCGCGCTGTTCGGTCGGTTCAATGCCCTCTGGGTCGAAACCCAATCGCCTCGTACT
>CAVWBA010000005.1:0-271363 GCA_963753135.1 uncultured Alphaproteobacteria bacterium
GACGGCCGTTCACGACCTGTCCGATGGAGGCCTCGCGGTGGCGCTAGCTGAGATGGCGATGGGCGGCGGCATCGGCGCAAGCGTCGAGGCCGACGGCCCGGACAATGCGTTCTTCTTCGGCGAGGATCAGGGCCGTTACGTTTTGACCGCACCGATGGGCGCGCGCGCGACCATCGCCGAGGCGGCGAAAGAGAGCAATGTTCCGCTCTCGCGCATCGGCGTCACGGGAGGCGAGACATTGAGGCTGGGCGGCGCGGCGCCGAGCGCTCTTGCGGCGCTCGCCGAAGCGTATGAGAGTTGGCTGCCGCACTTTATGAGCCGCACTTTGGGAGCCAACCCATGATCCCGTTCATCATCGTCAAAACCGTCAAGGGCTTCGCCTACATCCGGCCGGAGCGCGTGGTCGCCATCAATGCGTCCGATGCGGACGACTGTATGATCCTCATGACCGACGGGGTCACGATCGCCGCCGCCGAGCCCGCCGAGGACATTGTCGCGCGGCTCGAGACGGAGGCCGAGGAAGAAGAGCACGCCCTCGAGGCCCACAAGGAGCATGAGCGCCATGGCCATGTCGCAGACCGAGATTGAAACGATGATCCGCGAGGCGTTTCCCGACGCCCGGGTCGAGGTGAAGGACCTGGCCGGCGACGGGAACCATTACGCGGCGACCGTCGTATCCTCCGCGTTCAAGGGGAAGACCCGCGTTAAGCAGCACCAGATGGTCTACGAGGCGCTGAAGGGCCGCATGGGCGGCGAGTTGCACGCGCTGGCTTTGACCACGTCGGAGAGCTGACCCCAGGGCGAGGCGCGGGATGTCCTGCGTTAGCGCACCCGCCCCCTCTTGTAGGTGCGGGTAGGGATGGGGGGGGTCGCGCGAACCGAGGGGATTATCGGATGCATAGCCTGTCCCTTGTCGCGCAGGACGGCGCGACCCCCTCCTTAATCCGCACAAGGGGGGAGGAGACGCATCGGTGCGATCCGCGCGTAAACTCAAGAGCAGAAGGCTTTAGCAGGCTGCTGAAGAAGTCGGCCGAGAAGGCGCTGGTTTTGTTCTCTTGGCGTGATTCCCTGGGGTTTGCGGAGCGAATTGCGAGGGATCGATGCGGGGCGAGGATCGGGCGAGCGGGGCGTTGTCCTCCTATGGGACGTCGAGGCGCGGATTCGGGCGCGGCATCCGTTGCGGGCGATGCGACGACTGACCGACGCGGCGCTCTCTGAACTCGATCGGGCGTTTTCGGCGCTTTACGAGGGATGCGGGCGTCCTTCGATTCCGCCGGAGCGGTTGCTGCGGGCCAGCCTGTTGCAGCTTCTCTATTCGATCCGCTCGGAGCGGCAATTGGTTGAACGGATCGAGTTCGACCTGCTGTTTCGCTGATTCGTCGGACTTTCGATCGACGAGAAGGTTTCCGACGCCTCGACATTCTTAAAAGAACCGCGACCGCCTGCTCACGCAGGAGATCGCGCAAGGGTTTCTGGCGTCGCTCATCGCTCTGCCGGAGGTGAAGCGGCTGTTGAGCGCGGAGCATTTTTCCGTCGACGGGACTTTGCTCAAGGGCTGGGCGTCGATGAAGAGCTTTCGGCCGAAGGACGGCTCGGGCGGACCAGTCGCCGGGGCGCAACGGCGAGGCCGATTTCCGCAAGACGAAGCGGTCGAACGAGACGCACGCCTCGACCACGGACAAGGACGCGCGCCTGTTCAGGAAGGGCGGCGGGCAGGAGAGCCGTCTTGCTATCTCGGCCATGCATTGATGGAGAACCGTAGCGGGCTTGTGGTGGCGGCCGAGGCGACCGTGGCCACGGGAACGGCCGAACGCGAGGCGGCGGCGGCCTTCAGCGAGCGGTTGCCCGAGGGGGCGACCCTCGGGGCCGACAAGAACTACGACGCGGAGCCCTTCGTTGAAGGCCTGAAGGCGCGCAAGATCGAGCCGCACGTGGCGATCAACGGGACGGTCAGCAAGAACGGCAAAGTGCGCAAGACCGCCGTTCCGCCGGAGGTCGCAGCGAGCGTTGGCTACGCGATCAGCCAGCGGCTGCGCAAACGCATCGAGGAAGGCTTCGGCTGGACGAAGACCGTGGGCGGGCTTGCGCAAGTGAAGGCGCGCGGCCTCGCCAAGGTCCGCGCCGTGTTCGTCTTCGGCGTCGCCGCTTACAACCTTGTCCGACTGCCCAAGCTATTGGCTCCCATCGGGGACGTGTGTCTGGACGGGTGAAAAGGACGTGGAAATGACTCGATTCCGAGGCAGATTCCTCACCACGAACTCACACGAGGCCAAAAAATTCCCGCCCGTCCGCCTTCTCGCCGAAACGCTGTGACCTTTTCAGCAGCCTGCTAGAACGTTATAGAGAGTCCGGCAGCGAGTTCAGCTCAGTATCGGCGACGTCAGGAGGCGAGTAGTCGATGGGAAGAACGCCGACCATTAGAGACGTCGCTTTGCGCGCCGGGGTGTCGGTCGCGACGGCCTCGAACGTCGTCAATGGCAATCGTCCGGTCGGAGAGGCGAGCCGCGGCAAGGTGCTCGAAGCGATCGCGGCGCTCGACTATCGGCTCGACCGCGCGGCCAGTGCTCTTCGCGGCCGATCCACCCGCCTCGTCGGCATGGTCGTCCCCGACATAACGAATGTTTTCTTCGCCAGCCTCGTGAATGGGGTCGAAGCTCTCGCCGAACGCGACGGCTATGACCTTCTCATCGTCTCCACCAGCGAGGATGCGGCGAAAGAGCGCCGCCGCGTCGAGGCGCTTGTGGGCCGGCGCATTGACGGGCTCATCGTCGTCCCGGTAAACGACGACTCGATGGCCGGGCTCGCGGGAGGCGCGGAGAGCTCGCGTCTCCCGCAGGCAGTGCTCATCGACCGTGGTGCTGAGGCGCGGGGATTCGACACCGTGCGCGCCGACTGCTTTGCTGGCGGCTATGCGGCCGCGCGCCACCTCATCGAGTTCGGGCACCGCGACGTCGCGATTCTCGCTCATTTCAAGCATCTCGACAATATCGAACAGCGCATCGCTGGCGCTCGCCGCGCCTTGGCCGAAGCTGGCCATAGTGAGCACGACCGAGTCATCTACGGCGGGAACGACCTTGAAAGCTTGCGCGGCGCGATCGAAGTCGAGCTGCGCCGTGACGGTCAACTGACGGCGATTTTCGCCCTCACCAACGTCTGTGCGCTGGCTTCGATCAAGGCCGCGCGCGGCCTCGGCCTCGAGATTCCGGGCGACATTTCCATCGTCGGCTTTGACGACTTCGACTGGATGTGGGCGCTGAAGCCCTATCTAACCACCATCGCGCAGCCAATCGACGATTTCGCTTCCACCGCCTGGCGCCTCCTGATGCGACGCCTCAAGGGCGCCGCGGGGACCGACATTGAACGCATCGAACTTCCCTGCACGCTCAAGGTGCGGGAATCGACCGGGCCCGCCCGCCCTCGGCTCAACGCCGTCGCGGAGGTCCGCAGAATCATGAAATAACATCAGGGAGTGAACCATGTCGAAATGTTTGACTTTACGCGCCTCGGTCTCCGCTCGTGCTTGGCCTCACGGCGGCGACTGCTTTCGCCGACGACAAGCCTGTCTATGGCGTCTTGATGAAGACGCTCTCCAACCCCTTCTGGGGCGCGATGGAGAAGGGCGTCGACGTCGCCTCCAACATTTTTCTTGGCCGTGAGCTCACGCGCTCCGTCCTCGGAGTAAGGTTCATCGACGTGGGCCGCATACGCGGCGAAGCCGAGGCGATGGTCGCGCGCCTCGGCGCGCGCATTTCCTCGGTCACACAGATGACTGGCCAGCTGTCCGGCGGCCAACAGCAATCGGTTGCAATCGCCCGCGCGCTCACGTTCAACCCCAAGCTCGTCATCATGGATGAGCCGACGGCGGCGCTTGCGGTCCGCGAGCTCGAGCATGTGCTGGACCTTATCCGCGCTCTCAAGAGAGACGGCATCTCCGTCATCTTGATCAGCCACCGCTTGACCGACGTGTTCTCGGTTTGCGACCGCATCGTCGTCTTGCGCCAGGGTCAGGTCATCGCCGACGACGCGACCCGCGACACCAGCATGAACGCTGTCGTCGCCCATATCGTCGGCGCGATGGACGAGCGGCTTGAGGGGGGACACGCATGATCTGTTTGGCGTGCGTTCGAAAGCCGCCTCCTCCGAGCGAAGGGCGATAACGCTTCCCCTTCAGACATGGAGACGCAATTGAAATTCGGCATTTACTACTCGTACTGGGAACAGGAATGGAGCGCCGACTGCCTGAAGTATGTAGAGAAAGTCGCCAAGCTCGGCTTCGACGTGATCGAAATCGCCGCTCATCACCTGAATAGCTACAGCCCGGCGCATATCGCCGAAGTCGGCCGTTCGGCTCGAGACAATGGCGTCACGGTCACCGCCGGACTGGGTCCGTCCCCACACAGAAACCTGTCTTCCGCCGACCCGGCGATCAGAAAAGCGGGGCGGGCGTTTTTCGAAGAGACACTGACCAACCTCGTCAAACTCGATATCCACGTCATTGGCGGAGCGCTCCACTCCTACTGGCCGATCGACTATTCGAAGCCGGTCGACAAGGCAGGAGACAGGGCGCGAGGGCTGGAAGGCATCTCGAACCTCGCCGATTTTGCAGCCAGTCTCGGCGTCAATCTGTGCCTGGAAGTGCTCAATCGGTTCGAGAACCACGTCCTGAACACTGCCGAGGAGGGTGTCGCCTTCGTCCGGGAGATCGGCAAGCCCAACGTCAAGGTCATGCTCGATACGTTCCATATGAACATCGAGGAGGATAGTTTCGGCAAGGCGATCCGCACGGTCGGCCCCCTGCTCGGCCATTTCCATACCGGCGAGAACAATCGCCGCGTTCCGGGCAAAGGCGCCCTGCCCTGGCACGAAATCGGGACGGCGCTGCGCGAGATCGGATATTCCGGCGCGGTCGTCATGGAGCCGTTCGTGAAGATGGGCGGCCAGGTCGGCGCCGACATCCGGGTTTGGCGCGATCTCAGCGACAACGCGGACGAAGCCCAGATGGATGAAGCCGCGCGACAGGCCTTGGCGTTCTCGCGCTACGTGCTCGGCGGAGAGCCGCGACGCGACATCAACGCGGGATCCGTAAGCCGATCGACCTTGCGCTGAAGAGCGTCCGTTTCTGCGGCGATCTGGTCGTGGAGTTCTGACGCCCGAACTCGCCGAGGCGCGCTGTCGGTCTGGCGGCTGACCGATGCCGCAGCGCCCGCTTGGCCGGGAAGAGAAATGGCACAGCAACATATCGCGGTATGCAAGCACAACGAAGAGGTTGCGATATCTCGCATCTGCGAAAGGTGCGTGTAAATAGGCTCGCGGCAGTCAAAGAGATCGACCATCTACGAGATTGACAGCCACTTTGTTTTCTATACGCTGAAGAATCAAGCAATGCTGTCTTGGCTTGGTCCGGCGGCGCAATCCAAATACGGGCAGGACTTATGAACTGCAAGGCGGCCTTTTCAGCCGCGGCGCTGGTAGCGGCTGCATACGCGGTTACCCTCGGCGCCAGTTGGTCGGAGACCATCACGATTCCTTCGCAGGTCGGCGGCGGGATGGAGTCTGACGTTCCCGCAACGGCCAACGAAGCTGGCCTCGTTCGCCCCGCGACGAGCGACCATCCCGAGGGCGACGCGGATTTGCTGGCCCTTGGCGGCTCCTCGGCTTCGGATCCGATGGCGCTGAGAAGCGGCGGGGAATCGGGCGACAATGCTCCGCCGGTCATGGGATCCATCGCCGATCCCGAGCCGTCGATGTTAACCAGACTGCTCATCATGTTTAGCGACCTGCGCGCCCAGGTGGTCGGGGGTCGTTGAACCGCGGTCATGCGTTCGGGATGTTGCGCGCCAAGGCTTCGAGCACCGCCATGCGCACCGCGACGCCCATCTCCACCTGTTCACGGATGAGCGACTGCGCGCTATCGGCGACCAGCGTATCGATCTCGACGCCGCGGTTCATCGGCCCAGGATGCATGACGAGCGCGCCCGGCTTGGCGTAGCTGAGCTTTTCCTGGTCGAGCCCGAAATAGCGGAAATATTCGCGCGCCGACGGCACGAAGGCGCTGCTCATGCGCTCGCGCTGCAAGCGCAACATCATCACGATGTCGGCGTCCCTGAGCCCCGAACGCATGTCACGAGCGACTTCGACGCCCATGCGCTCAACGCTTGCCGGAAGAAGCGTCGAGGGCCCGACAACTCGCACATAGGCGCCGAGTTTGCTGAGCAGCAGGATGTTTGAGCGCGCCACGCGCGAGTGGAGAATATCGCCGCAGATCGCAACCGTGAGGCCCTCGATGCGTCCGAGATTGCGACGGATCGTCAGCGCGTCGAGGAGCGCCTGGGTTGGATGCTCATGGGCGCCGTCACCCGCGTTGACCACCGAGCAATCGACCTTGCGGGCCAGAAAATGCACCGCGCCGGCGTGATAATGCCTCACCACGAGGATATCGGGCCGCATGGCGTTGAGCGTCATGGCGGTGTCGATGAGCGTCTCGCCCTTTTTGACACTCGACGCCCCGACCGCCATGTTCATCACGTCCGCGCCAAGCCGTTTTCCCGCGAGCTCGAACGACGACTGCGTGCGGGTCGACGCCTCGAAGAACAAGTTGATCTGGGTGCGTCCTCGCAAGGTGACGCGTTTCTTCTCGACCTGCCGGGAGATCGTCACCGCTTCCTCGGCAAGATCGAGCAAGGCCACGATCTCGTCTCGCGATAGGTGCTCGATGCCGAGCAAATGGCGTTGGGCGAAAGCGGGCGGGGACGGAGCGATCATCGTTGAGGGGCGCGGTTCCGGATGCCCCTGATTGAGCCAAGATGCGATGCAGTTCAATCCCGCCGGACCGCCATCGCCTCGACAGGCCACAGCAATCCGCTCTGGCCTGGGCGAGCCACCGAACAAACCAACTAAGGCTGCATAAACGCGCATAAACGCCAGTTAGGTGCTCGTAAGCGCTAGTAAAACAGCTAGCGTTTATTTTTTCGAATCGAGACTTTCCAAAGGGTTACAGTCGCTTCAAATAAGGAAATGAGGAAATAAGGAAAACAACTCCCAAGCACCCCCTCTTTTTTCGTGACCGCGAAGGTTTCAGAGAGGCCACCGCGAGAACGAAAGTGAATCGCAAAGCGAACGAACAGGAATCCGCCGCCGCCTGAGAGCGCTCCAAGCCCGATTAGCTCACCAGTCAAGAGGTGGACTTGGGAGTTACTTCGTCGTTTTCAAGTGATCATTCGTTTTCAATCTTTCGCAACCCGCGCCAGCCCGTGAAGCCAAGCCCTGCAAAGCCAAGGAGCATCATCTCCAAAATGGAAGATTCTGGAACACCAAAGGTCGGAACCTCAAATATCCCACTACCTAACCGGCCTCGCTGATGCCTAAGGCTCCACTAGATATGAAGCCAGGTAAGACTTCCAGGTAGATGACCTGACCGTTGCTCCACTCGGTGGCGACTTGGGCTCCGTCAAGATCATAATATCCTACCACCTGTCCAACGTCCTTGGTGCTGGTAGGCATGCCTGGTCACAGTGTCGTTGCTTTGGCCGTTGCTCGACACGGTGGCGAGATATTATCATGGTTGCCGGACGATAAGTCCAGTCACTTGTTCAGCATCGTTTGATGCTTTTGGATTGACTTAGCTGGCACTCGGCGAGACTTCCAGTCCGCTTTTCTGGCCGTTGCTTCACTCGGTGGCAGCTTCGTTGTCGAAGGCTGCGTCTGAGCTTAATCCCACCACTTGCCCGGCGTCATTGATGCCGGTGGCTTGACTCATTGTGAAGCCCGGCGCGGCTGCTGAAAAAGTCCGCCAAAAAGGCGCTGGTGTTTAGTTCTCTCTGATGATTCTCTTGGCTGAATAGCGTGCGGTTCCCATTTTTAGCATTCGAGCTCGAATCCCGCTCGGGTCCCAACCCCTATTTTGAAAGGAATATTCTCCATGGCAGACCGCGATCATCTCGAAAACGCATTTTCCATGCCGAAGGGCTTCAAGATTCATCAGGTTCGCCCGATGACGCGCGAAATCCTTCGAAACGGTGACCCCGCTTTCGGCGCCCGCGGCCCCGCCTCCCTGGGACCTCTTGCCGCTTTCGTCGGAAACTGGAACGGCATGGGCTTCAACACGATCTCCGCCCGCAGCATCTGACGTTCCCCCTGCCGACCCCGGAGCCTGGCGACAATCTGCTGGAGCTTAACCTCACCTCGGAGACGCTGTCGTTCAACGCCAGTCTCGGCTCCATCCCCAACCGCGGGATGCTCCAGGACGACCTCTTTATGAATGGCGTTCCTTACGTCCAGTCGATCAACGACGTGACCAACCCCGCCCCGTCCACCGGCATCCACTTCGAGCCGGGCAAATGGCCCAGCACCCGGTTGCCGCCCGCGCCGGAAGCGGCTACCAAGCCGCGATCCTCTCCTTCCGTTGGCAATGCCCGCCTCCCCAGACGACCTCCTTGCCTATCTCACCGCGCTCGGCGTCGAGACCGAGACCGTCGACCATCCGCCTTTGTTCACGGTCGAGGACTCGCGAACTCTGCGCGGCGAGATTCCTGGCGGCCACACCAAGAACCTGTTCGTCAAGGACAAGAAGGGCCGCCTGTTCCTGCTCGTGCTCGGCGAGGAGACCGCGGTCGACCTCAAGCGCGCGCACGAGACAATCGGCGCCCAGGGGCGGGTATCCTTCGGCTCGGCCGAACTCTTGGAAGAGGTTTGGGGCGTGAAGCCCGGCGCAGTCACGCCGTTTGGCGCCATCAACGACAAAACGGCTAAGGTTTCCGTCGTGCTGGATGAAGCCATGATGCGCCACGAACGGCTCAACTTTCATCCGCTGGTCAACACCCGCACCACCGGGCTCAAGAGCGCCGACCTGATCAAATTCCTTCGAGCCACCGGGCATGAGCCGCTCGTCGCGGCTTTGGGCCAGGATCAAGCAGCGGTTGAATAAAAAGCCCAACGCCTCCATTTAGGGCGCTAAAGTGGACGGGGGCGCGGGGCCTTGCCCCCGTCCACCCGGCTGGAGATGATGGGACATGGCGAATGTGAGCGGCGCGGTCGCGCCTCAAATCAAGACGGGTTCGGTCAAGGAGGTCACGACGGCCTCATTCCGCGCCGATGTGCTCACGGCTTCGACGCGCCAGCCTGTGCTGGTCGACTTCTGGGCGCCGTGGTGCGGGCCTTGCAAGCAGCTCGCGCCGGCGCTGGAGAAGGCGGTCGCCGACTCGGGCGGCAAGGTCGCGCTGGTCAAGATGAACATTGACGAGCATCCCCAGATCCCGGGCCAGCTCGGCATCCAGTCGATTCCGGCCGTCATCGCTTTCGACAAGGGCCAGCCGGTGGATGGATTTGTCGGCGCGCTGCCGGAAAGCCAGATCCGCGGTTTTATCGAACGGCTCGTCGGGCCGCTGCAGAACGAATCCGCCGCGCTTTTGACGGAGGCCGAGGACGCGGCCGCCAAGGGCGACGCAGCCGGAGCGGCGGCGATTTATTCCGAGATTTTGGCCGACGACCCAGGCGAGGCCAAGGCGATCGGCGGTCTCGCCAAGCTCCATATCGGGGCAGGACGCCTTCAAGAAGCGAAGGCGCTCCTGGAGACGGCGCCGGCGGCGCCGGCCGGCAAGGAGCAGGACCCCGCGGTCGTCGCGGCTCAGGCGGCGCTGCGCCTGGCCGAGCAAGCCTCGAACGTCGGCGAGCTCGCGCCTCTTGAGCAGGCGATCGCCACCAACCCGGACAACCATGAGGCGCGCTTCGACCTTGCGGTCGCGCTGTCGGCGAAGGGCGATCGTGATGGCGCGGCTGACCAACTGCTTGAAATCATTCGCCGCGACCGCAGCTGGAACGACCAGGCGGCGCGCAAGCAATTGTTGCAGCTGTTCGAGGCCTGGGGTCTGATGGACCCTGCGTCAGTGGCCGCGCGGCGCAAGCTTTCGGCGATCTGGTTTTGACAGCAAGCCGCCGTCCACGACGCCCGAAGAACGGGACGAAGGCCATGAAACTTAACCAGACTTTTGCCGGACCGGCCGAGATGCCGGCGACGATCCCGCTGTTTCCGCTAACAGGCGCGCTGCTCTTGCCGCGCCGGCCAATCCAGCTCACGGTGTTCGAGCCCCGCTATCTCGAAATGCTCGACGATGCGCTTTCCGGGGAGCGGCTGATCGGCGTTATCCAGCCATCGTCGGAGGAGGAGACGGCCGATCCGGCGCCGGAACTCTATCCGCTCGGCTGCGCGGGCCGCATCGTCCAATATGCGGAGATCGGCGACGGCCGCTGCTTTTTGACATTGATGGGGGTGGCGCGGTTCCGCCTGACCGGCGAAACGCCGAGCGACCATCCCTATCGCATCGCGGTCCCCGATTATTCGCCGTTCGCCGAGGACTTTCTCGAAGGCGCCGGCGAAGCGGCGGTCGATCGCGAGGATCTGATCGCCGCCTTGAAACGCTTCGCCGAGGTCAACGAGATCAAGGTCGTGTGGAGCGACATCAAGAAGGCGTCCAACGAGGCTTTGGTCAACGGCCTCTCCATGATGAGCCCCTGCGGCCCCAGGGAAAAGCAGGCCTTGCTCGAGGCCCCCGATCTCAAGTCGCGCGCCGAGATGCTGGTGGCGATCACGACCATCGAGCTCGCGCGCGGCCAGGACGCGGCGACCCAGATTCACTAGGGCGCTTTGCAATTCCGCGGCATCGAACTTTGTAGACGCGGTCGTTGGCCCGGCGATAGACGGGCGTCCTCATGGACGCCCTATAGGCCGCGCCCCGGCGCTCGAGCCGAGCGCGTCTACAATCGGCTGCCTCGACCCCGTCTGGGTTTTCTTGGCGCGTGGCCGTTTGGCTGCGAAAGCCCCATTTATGAACCTTGGGATTCTCTTGGATTTCCTTGGATTCTCTCGTCCGAATCGAGACTTTTTAACGGGTAATACCAGTCCCCGCTGGTGTAGACTCACGGAGGGGATTCCCGAATCGGCTGAAATTTGTTCGACCTGGGGGACTGCAGGAGGTTCGCGATGGCGGCAGCAATTGGTCTTCGGGATGATTATGGCTCGGGTGGGTTGCGGGCGGCGGCCAGGCGGTCGAAGGACGGGCCGCAAGCGCGCCGGCTGCTGGCTCTTGCGGCGATTTACGACGGCGCCATGCGCACTGAGGCGGCGAAGATCGGGGGCGTGGGGCTGCAGGTGGTTCGCGACTGGGTGGTCAAGTTCAACGCGCAGGGCCCGGACGGCCTGATTGACCGCAAGGCGCCGAGGCAGCCTCCGCGGTTGAACGACGCGCATCGCGCCGCGCTCGCCGCGATCATCGAGAGCGCCCCAATGGCGGCGATTCACGGGGTCGTGCGCTTGCGGATCGTCGATCTCCGCCGATGGATTTTCGAGGAATTCCGTGTCGTCGTCTCCGAGCCGACGTTAAGCCGCGTGCTGCGCAAGATGGGTTATCGCAAGCTCTCGGCCCGCCCTCGCCATCACGCTCAGGCCGAGGGCGCGATTGAGGATTTTAAAAAAGTCTTCCCGCGCGCCTGGAAAAGATCAGCCGCGAGAAGGGCGTCGCTCCCGACGCCATAGAGGTCTGGTTCGCCACGTCCCTCGACAAGCTCGGGATGAGGGCGCGGATCGGCCAGAAGAACAAGATCACGCGGCGCTGGGCCAAACGAGGCACACGCCCCAGCGCTCCCAAAGACCAGCGAACCGCCTCCGCTTATATCTTCGGCGCCATCTGCCCCAAGCAGGGCAAAGGCGCTGCGCTCGTCATGCCTCGCTGCAACACCGAGGCGATGAACTTGCACCTGGCCGAAATCGCCACCCAGATCGCGCCAGGCGCTCACGCTGCGCTGCTCGTCGATCAGGCCGGCTGGCATCTCTCCGCCGCCTGACCGTCCCGCCCAACATCACGCTCATCCCATTGCCGGCAAAATGTCCGGAGCTGAGCCCGCAGGAAAACGTCTGACAGTTGATGCGCGACAACTGGCTCTCGAACCGAACCTTCAAATCCTTCGACGACATCGTCGACCACTGCTGCGACGCTTGGAACAAGCTCATCGATCAGCCCTGGCGGATCATGCCCATCGGACTGCGCGAATGGGCCTATGCGTTATGATCAGCGAGTCTTGGTATTACGAGCTTCAAGCTTTTGCCTGTAATCGAGTAAACGTTTCGTTTCGCAGGGCGAAATGAGCGTTTCGTTCCGGCTGCTTTTCGATCTCGTCCAGCCCGAAGCGAAATGACCCGGTCGGGCGCGTCCTCGTCCCTTCGGCGCGTCAGAGCGAGCCGGAAGTTGTCGCGAAAAAGTTACGCAAAAGCGCTTTTTTCTCTGTAACCCTTTGAAAGGTCCCGATTCGGAGAAACAAATGAAAGCAAATAAAAGCCATTCTGCTTTCATTTGCTTTCTTTTATTTGCATCGAAATTCCCACGCTCGTGGATTGAACCTAACATTTGAATCCCGGGACGGATTCCCGTCGGACTCGTGGCGTGCGAGTCTGGGGCATGCGAACTGGCATTTCCTTTTCCGTCACCTCGGCCGACCTGGATCAGCTTCGTGCAGTGATCAATGACCGCAACGCGCCTCAGAAGCATATGTGGCGTGCGCAGATCATGTTGCTCAGCGCCGAGGGGCTGGGGACAAACGCGATCATGCGCGAGACGGGCAAGTCCAAGACCTGCGTCTGGCGCTGGCAGGAGCGCTTCGCCGCCGAAGGCGTGGCCGGGCTTTTGCGCGACAAGACGCGGCCCTCCCGCATCCCGAAGCTCGATTCCGCCATCGCGGAGCGCGTCGTCGCGCTGACCATGGAGGAGCCTCCGCGCGAAGGGACGCATTGGACAGGCGGGGCGATGGCCGAGGCGGTGGGTGTCAGCGTCAGTTCCGTGCAGCGCATCTGGCGCGCGCACGGGCTCCAGCCGCATCGCGTCCGGCAGTTCAAGCTGTCCAATGACCCTGACTTCGTCGGCAAGTTGCGCGACATCGTCGGGCTCTACGTCGATCCGCCGGCGCACGCTGTCGTGCTCAGCGTCGACGAAAAGAGCCAGATCCAGGCGCTCGACCGGACCCAACCCGGGCTGCCGCTCAAGAAGGGCCGCGCCGGAACCATGACCCATGACTACAAGCGGAACGGGACGACGACCTTGTTTGCGGCGATGAACGTGCTCGACGGAACCGTGATCGGCCGCAACATGCAGCGCCATCGGCATCAGGAGTTCATCCGCTTTCTCAACGCCGTCGAGCGCGAGGTTCCCGCCGGGAAGACGATCCACGCGATCATCGACAACTACGCCGCCCATAAGCATCCAACCGTGCGACGATGGTTGGCGCGCCACCCACGATGGACGTTCCACTTCACGCCGACCTCGGCCTCGTGGCTCAACGCCGTCGAAGGCTTTTTCGCCATCCTGACCAAGCGCCGCCTCAAACGCGGCGTGTTTCGATCCGTCGCCGACCTCCAGGCCGCCATCAACCGCTTCCTCGACGATCACAACGCCCACTCGAAGCCCTTCCAATGGGTTGCCGATCCAGACAAAATCATCGCCGCCGTCAGGCGTGCGCACCAAGCCTTAAATTCGATCCACTAGGGGCGAAACGCTTTCGTTTCCTTCGGACATAATTAACGAGCCGGGCGTCTGAATGACGCAGCTAAATATTACATTATAAACGGGAATTTTGCCCACATTCGTTATTGTAAACTCGGCGTTAATTGGATCGGCTTTGTCCGTAACTTCATTCGCTTTGATTTCTATTGTTGGCCAGTAACTCCATACGAAAGTCGCGACACCGATAATAGAGGCTACAACAGAAACAATCCCCCAAAAGCTTGTGAGCCGACCCATCCAGATTGATTTCTGCAACGGCGACGCCTCAGGTACTCGGCCGACTGGCGAACGGTGCGGAATTTGCCGAGATGCCCCTCGCCGTTTTTTTGTTTCTTCACCCCGCCGGCCTCTGCGGCTCAAGCGAGCCGCCCGAACAGACCATGCGCATTACACGATTTCCCCGCCTGTGTTGTTCTTTTGTAAAACGTTTTGCGGAGTTTTCCAGCTGCCGAACGACGGCGGGCTGTCGGGCAAGCCGACGCGACCGTTCAAGTTGACCAAGTTGTTGAAAAGTTGGTAGCGGGACCCAGACTTGAACTGGGGACCTACGGATTATGATTCCGCCGCTCTAACCAGCTGAGCTATCCCGCCGAAACTCGACGCCCGAAAAAGCCCGGCGCCGGCGAGCGGCCCCTATAAGGAGGGGCGGATGAACCTGTCAAGGCGAACGAACGGGTGGGGAGGAACGCTCGCTCATGGCCCTTACAGAGTTCAAGATCCGCCGGCGAATGAGTCCGCTGGCCGGACGGATCAAGAGCCAATAGGGCGTGAAAGAGAGACGCGACAGGCGGTCTGGGCAATGCACGCGCGTTTCCGTCACGAGCCTGGTTTGCCCGGCCGACGCATTCTCCACCGAAAAGCCGAGCGCGAGCTTGGCCACGCCGTTTTCGCCGAAGGACCGGAACGCCTCGCCGCTGGCGACCGCGTCAGCCCGTAATTCAGGCGCCAAAACTTGCCGATGAGCCCGTAGACTATGGCCTCGTCCGTGCGGGCGAGCAGGCGTGAAATTGTGCATCCCGAAGGGCTCCGGAATGCCGTCCCCCTTGGCCAGAAGACGCATGGGCAGCTCGCGCAAGCCGATCACGAACCGGAAAAAACGGTCATTGCCGAGCCGATAGGCGGCGACCGCGTCCAACACCAGGGCCGGATCGGCAGCCACCCGGCAGGAATGTCGTTCGCTGAATTGGTAGGCCGGCAAGAACTGGTCGATCAAAGACATGAGCGGTCCTCGATAACCCGGACGAAAACCGTCGCGCGTTCGTAGCCGCGATTCAAGCCAAACCGGATTTAGTCGTGGCTCGGCGCTTCGGGAAAGACTCGCGTCACATGGCCCATCTTGCGGCCCGGCCGGATCTCGAGCTTGCCGTAAAGATGGAGCCCGAGATCGGGCTGGGCGAGGATGTCGCGCCAGTCCTCGGCGTCCTCGCCGATCAGATTGTGCATTTCGATCCGGCCGCGCCGCGTCGTCGCGCCGAGCGGCCAGCCGGCGATGGCGCGGATATGCTGCTCGAACTGCGAAGTCTGCGCGCCCTCGAGCGTCCAGTGGCCGGAATTGTGGACGCGCGGCGCGATCTCGTTGACGATGAGCGCTTCGCGGCCGTTGTGGTCTCTCGTGACGAACATCTCGACCGCCAGCACGCCGACATAGTCGAGCGCTTCGATCACGGAGGCTGCGATGCGCTTGGCCTCGGCCGCCGTCTCCGCGCCGACGCGGGCGGGCGCGCGGGTGCGGGCGAGGATATGGCGCTCGTGCTCGTTCTCGCAGAGGTCGTAAGCCGCGATCTCGCCTTCGAGGCTGCGCGCCGCGACCACCGACACCTCGCGCTCGAACGCGACGAAGCCCTCGAGGATCATCGGCGCCGAGCCCAAAGTGCGGTGAACCGCGGCGACGTTCGAGCCTTCGCGGATCAGCGACTGGCCCTTGCCGTCGTAACCGAACCGCCGGGTCTTGAGGATGGCCGGGCGGCCGAGCTCGGCGACCGCGCGCACGAGCGCGCCCGCATCCTCGACCCCGACAAACGGCGCGACCTTATGGCCGAGGTCGCGCAGGAACGTCTTTTCCGTCAAGCGGTCCTGGGTCAGCGCGAGAGCGCGCGCGCCGGGACGGACGGTCACGCGCTGGCTAAGAAATTCGACCGTCGCTGTCGGCACGTTCTCGAACTCGTAAGTGACGACGTCCACCCCTTCTGCGAAACGGGCGAGCGCCGCCTCGTCTTCGAAGTCGGCGACGGTCCGCGCGGCCGCCGCGTCATAAGCAGGCGCTTCCGCCTCGGGAGCGAAAATGTGCGTGCGAAGCCCAACCTTCAGCGCAGCCATCGCCAGCATGCGCCCGAGCTGGCCGGCGCCGAGAATGCCGATGGTCGCGCCGGGGCTTAAGATCATCGACTGGCGGTCTCAGCCTTGCGCCGCGCGTCGTCAGGCCGCTCGGCGACATCGGCCGTCCGCTTCGCCCGCCACGCCTCGAGCCGCGCCGCCAGCGCTTCGTCGCTCAGCGCCAGGACAGCAGCGGCAAGCAGCGCGGCGTTGACCGCGCCTGGCTCCCCGATCGCGAGCGTCCCGACCGGGACGCCGGCCGGCATCTGGACAATCGACAGAAGGCTGTCCATGCCCATGAGCGCCTTCGAGGGGACCGGCACGCCGAACACCGGAAGCGTGGTCATGGCCGCTGTCATGCCCGGCAGGTGCGCGGCGCCGCCCGCGCCGGCGATGACGACCTTGAAGCCTGCGGCCTTCGCGCCCTTGGCGAAGGCGATGAGCCGGTCGGGAGTGCGATGGGCGGAGACGATCCGCGCATCGTATCCGACGCCGAGCGCCTCCAGCGTCTCGGCGGCGGCGCGCATGACCGCCCAATCGGACTGGCTGCCCATGATGATGGCGACAGGCTTCGACGCCCCGCTCACGAGGCCCCGCCGGTCCCTGAGTTCGCCACGATTCATGGGGCTCGCGCTTAAAGGAAGGGGGAGAGACGCGCAAGCGCGAGGACGCGATCGCGTCTCGGCTCACCCCGATCGTCCGCCTCCGCCTGGGCGCGGGACGAAAGCAAACACGCCGCTCGGCCCGAGGCCGTGGCTCCCGCCTTCGGTCACAACATAGCGCGCCAGTTCCTTGAGGCGCGAGGTTGGCAGGTGCGCCCGCCAAGGATCGCCAATCAGCGCCTGAATCCCGTGGTTCGAGCACCGATCGAGGAAGGCTGCGACCCGCTCCGAAAGGTCCGCGGCGTAAAACAAGTCGCCGACCAGGACGAGATCGACCTCGGGCGGCGCGCCCTCCGTGAGATCGCCGTGCAGGACAGAAATCGACGCCGCGTTGAGCTTCATGTTGAGCTTGAGCGCAGCCACCGCGTAAGCGTCGACTTCCGCCGCGACGACTTCGCGAGCGCCGGCCTTTGCCGCGGCGATCCCGACCAGGCCCGACCCCGCGCCAAGATCGAGGACGCGCTTGCCGGCGACGACGGCTGGATTGTCGAGCACATATCGCGCAAGCGCCAGGCCGCCGGCCCAATAATGCGCCCGATAGGGCGCCCCGAACCCGTCTTCGTCCTCTCGCGCCAGGCGCATAAGACCGCTGGTCGGAGACGCCTTGTGCAGCTCAATCTCGGGAATGCCGGGCACGGGCGAAACCGGCAGGTTCATGCGAATAAAGGCAGTCGGATCAAGCCGGCTCATTTTCATGACTATAGAGGAGTTGTTTCTTTTGAACGGCGCCCGCGCGGGCGCCGCGCCTTGGCGATCGGCGCCTTCCCGCGTTAGGCGTTGGCGTGGAGCGCCGGGTCAGGTCGCGCGTGCGGAGACGAGGATTGGAAACAGGACCGCAGGCCGCCGCATCGGGCGCCGGCCCGACGACCGGCGCCAACGTTCCCGGGACGCTCCGCGACCCGGGCGCGCTGCGCTTCTGGCTCGCCATCGTCATGACCGGGCTCGCCGCCGGAATTGGCGCGGCGCTTCTCACCGCGCTCCTCAAGGAGGTGCAGCTTCTCTCCTGGGGGACCAGCGACCCGAGCGAACTGGGGGATGCGGCGCGGCGGGCTTCCGCCTTCCGCCACATCGCTCTCCTGCTCGGCGCCGGCCTCGTGACCGGCGCGGGGCAATGGCTCTTGACCCGGCTCGCGAGCGCCAACAGCATCGAAACCACGGCCGCCATCTGGTTCCATGCGGGACGATTGCCGACCTTCAGAACGCTGGGCAGCGGGGTATTGTCGATCGTCATCGTCGGAATGGGCGCCCCGCTCGGCCGCGAAGGCGGGCCGAAGGAGGCGGGCGCGGTGTTCGGCAACCTGGCCTCCGAGCTTGGAAAGCTTTCGGACGAGCAACGCCGGCTCCTGGTCGCGATCGGCGCCGGCGCGGGCATGGCCGCCGTCTACAGCGTCCCGCTCGGCGGCGCCATTTTCGCGCTCGAAGTGCTGCGCGGAATGCTGTCACTGAGGCTCGTCCTGCCGGCGCTGGCCGCGACCACGATCGCGACCCAGACCGCGACCTTTCTGATCCCGAACGCCCCGATCTATCCGACGCCGCCCTACGCGATAACCTACGAAGTGTTCCTCTTCGCGCTTCTCGCCTCGCCGCTGATCGGCCTGTGGTCGGTCGGCTTCGTCCGCGCGATCTCCTGGGCCGACGGCGTTCGCCCGTCCGGCTGGCGACGCCTCGTCGCGCCGCCCCTCGTCTTCCTGGCCATCGGCGCCGCCTCGATCCCTTTTCCGGAACTTCTGGGCAACGGGCAGGATGTCGTCCAGCTGCTGATCCGTGAGCCGCTCGCGCCGCTCGCGCTGCTCATCCTGCTGCCACTGCGTCCGATGGTCACGATCGCGGCGTTCGGGAGCGGCGCGCCCGGCGGCCTGTTCACGCCCTCGCTCACCGCAGGCGCGCTCATGGGCTCGGCGCTCGGCGCGCTTTGGCTCTGGATTCATCCCGGCGGCGACATCGGCGTTTTCGCGCTCCTCGGCGCCGGAGCGCTGGTCGCGGCGACGACGCAGGGCCCGATCTCCACGCTCGTCATGATGATGGAGCTGACCGGCCAGGCGCGCGCGTTCGCCTTGCCGATGCTGACCGCGATCGTGGTCGCGACCGTGACCGCGCGCATGATCGAGCGCCGCTCGATCTACGAGGCGCGGCTCACCGACGACGAGGTGGCGGCCCGCCTCAGGGCGCGCGAGCCAAGAGGCGTGTGAGCGTGGCTCAGCGCTTCCGGGGCGCCCATCGAGAAGAACGGGCTCGACGCAGCTCAAGAAGGGCCGCTGAACGCCTTGCGCCCTTCGCAGCCCGGCGATCAAAGGCCTTTGAAATGAATGTCGGAATTGTAGCTGGGTCCTAGGATCTTTGGTCCAATTGACCTAAGACCTCTGGTCAATTGACGTCGCCCCACAACGATTTCTACATTGGCGTCGGTGGAGAATTCACCTGCGTTAGCGCAATAGGGGAAACAACGTCATGCAAACAAAACTTATCGTCGCCACCGCCGTCCTGCTTGGACTGGCTGCGCCTGCTCATGCGCAACTTTTCACCGCCGGCGGGACGTACAACTTCAACATCCAAAATTCGCCGGGTACGTCGAACAACGTCGTGACCTTCACCCCCGGTACGCAGTTGATCGATGGCGGCGATGTCGCGTTGACCCTCACCATCGTAAACGCGGTAGACTTCGCCACGACCGGCGCGCAATGGGTGGTGCTCCAAACTCAGACTGTCGGCGGCGTCGCGCTGTCGCAGCCCAACGAGGACTGGTCGTTCAGCGCGGTTGGCCTTCCGGCTGCCATCCCGATCAACTTCATTGCTGACTACAGCCAGTGGACAGACACCAGCGGGGCGAACATCCCGCAGATGAACCACATCTTCAACCAACCGCTGATCAGCAATCCGGTGCCGGGTATGACCGGAACAGGCGAGGGCTCTTCCGGCTACGCTGCGGCCATTCCGGCCGGCCCGGCGTTCCCGCTTGGCGGGTTTTCTGACCCGTTCTCGATCGTGACCAACGCGCTTGGCACCGTCAATGTGGGGGGCGAGATCGAAGCTTTGGAGTTCGCTCCGCAAACTTTCGCCGTTCCCGAACCATCGACCTGGGCGATGATGCTCGCGGGCTTCGCAGGTCTCGGCTTCCTCGGCTACCGCGGGACCACCAAGGCTCGCCTCGCGGCATAAGGACGCCGGAAAGATACAAAAAGGCCGCCTTCGGGCGGCCTTTTTTCACGCCCAAGAGCGCCCTCATCAGCGGCGTCCTTACTTCGCCCTGCCGGTGATCACCGCGACGGTCATCGCCACCGCAACCCGTGCGCCTGATCGAGTGGCGTTCGGTCTATGAAGCCCGGCTCACCGACGAAGAAGTGGCGGAGCGCTTGCGGGCGCGCGAGCCGAGGGGCGTGTGAGCGCGGCTTAGCCGCGCATTTCTGCGCAGGCTTAGCGCGCGCTCCAAGGGCGCGTCTGACCAAAAAAGGGCTCGATCCAGCTCACGAACGGCTGCGGAGCGGCTTGCTCAATTCGCAGCCCGTCGCTGGGTCCTAGGACCTTTGGGTAAAATTGACCTAAGACCTCTTGTCAATTGACAATTCGTTGGTTGTGCTCTTACGTTAACGCCGCGGTAGTCATGTGCATACGCTTGGCGCCATCGCGGGGGCATTCAGCCAATTCGCCTTGTCGCCTCTCGATGCAGGGAAAGGGGTTTTCCAGTGAACAAATCGATCCTATTGTTAGGTGCGCTTGTCGCAGGCGGCAGCGCGATGGCTTCGCAAGCAGCCAATGCGGCTCTGGTCAACGACTTGGTCACCTTCACCGCGTCGGGCTTTACTTCGGCGTTTGGCGATCCTGTTCCAACCGACCCTGTCACCGGGTCATTCACGATCACCTTTGATCCGACTCAGACCTATACCGACCAGACCGCCGGAATCACGCTGAACAGTCTGAACATTTCGTTAGGTTCGGCGTTGGCCTTCGACTACAGCCCCACCGGCAACGTCAATGGCGCCGCGGACGAACTTGTGGTCGGCGGGTTGCAGGCCGGCGCCGGCGCCGTTTATCTCTCCCCTACCGTCTATGATGATTTCTATCTGCACATATTGACCTACAGTTCGACTCCGACGTTCCAGCAGGTCGGCTACACGACCAGCAGCGCCACGGCGGATACGAATTATTTCTATACCGATCTTCCCACCAGCGGCGCGGGCTCCGTCACGGTTAGCCCGATCATGGCGGTCCCTGAGCCCGCTACTTGGGCGATGATGCTTGCCGGGTTCGCCGGCCTAAGCTTCCTTGGTTATCGTGGGACGGTCAAAGCCCGCCTCGCAGCCTAAGCGCCGCGAGGACGGAATGCCTCAAGGGCCGCCGCCGTGGGCGGCCTTTCTTTTTTGGGCGCCGGACAAAAAGGACGACGATCGCCTCACCCGGCGCTATCCCTTCTCCACCCACTCGTCGCCGACCTTCTCGTAAGCTCGTTTGACCGCCGCCCAGGCGATGCGGAACGCCGCTTCCTCCTGGCGCGGATCGTGCGCATGGGCGGCGTGGGCGTGGTTGAACGCTTCGCGGAAGATGTCCTGGGCATGCTCGGGCAGGTGCGAGCGGACAGCCGGCGGCAGATCGGCGTTCACATCGTAGGGCATGGGCTACCTCCGTTCACGTTTCGGATCTTGAGTTAGGCGCTCGCGGAGATTCGGCGACCGCGTCCGCCAGGGGCCCGTCAGGCGATAATATCCGGCGTCAGCTGATCTTCGAGCTGCGCCAACCTATCGCGCAACAGCAGCTTTCGTTTCTTGAGCCGCTGCAATTGCAGCTGGTCGGCTTGGCCGGCATGCCTCAGGGCTTCGATGGCTGCGTCGAGGTCGCGGTGCTCCTCGCGCAGCCGCTCGATTTGGGCGACCAGCGGCGCACGTTCCTCCGGCGTAAGCTCCTTGTCGTCCATTCTTGTCAGTCTACGCCAGGCCTTGCGCGCCCTCAACGGCGTCGTGCGCGCCTCGATGTCCGCGGCGGCCGCGGCGCCCGTCATCGACGCAACGCGCGCTTCCGCATTGGCGTCGTCTTCTCGCCAAAAATCAACCTCTCATATCCGCTATTCCGGTTCGAGAGGCGTAAGCGACGAATGATCCCCCAAAATGTCGGGGGCGCAGTCCAACAAATTCACCGCGCTGCGACAATTTGTCGCTTGCGCCGCTCGCAGGATATGTCACAATTTCGTCGTTAAAAACATGAGGGAGCTGTCCCATGTCGATTGATTCGCATCTCAGCGAACTGGTGCGTCGGCACCAGGCCATTGAAGAAGCGATCCTAGCCGAAACCAACCATCCGGCGGCAGATGAAATCAAGGTTCACGAGCTCAAGCGTAAGAAACTGCACCTCAAGGACGAAATCGAAAGGCTCAGGCACCAAGCCGAGACCGAACCGGCGCACTAAGCCCGGCTTAAAACAACGATTATTGTCAGAGCGGCGCGGCGAGAGCGTCGCGCCACTCCCCGATAACCGCGGCGTCACCCTCCCTTCGCAGGCTTTCCGCCGCGAAGGATGAGAGGTTTTCTCGGGAGGTCAGTCGCGCCAGCGCCCATACGGCGGCTCCGCGGACAAGAGGGCTTTCGTCGCGCAATCGTTCCTCCGCGACCTTGGCGAGCGCGCGATCCTTCGAGTTCCCAATCGCAATCATCACATTCCGCACGAAGCGCGCCCTGCCGACGCGTTTGATCGGGCCGCCCGCGAACATGGACCGGAAGGACGCATCGTCGAGGCGGGCGAGTTCCGCCAAAGGCGGAGCGCTGAGGTCGGCGCGCGCGGCGAGCTTCGCTTCCCGTCCTTCGCTTGCGAACTTGTTCCAGGGACAGACCGCGAGGCAGTCGTCGCAGCCGTAGATGCGGTTGCCGATCGCGGATCGAAACTCCCGCGGAATCGGGCCCTCGTGCTCGATCGTGAGATAGGAAATGCAGCGCCGCGCGTCGAGCTGGTAGGGCGCCGGAAAAGCGCCCGTCGGACAGGCCTCGAGGCAGGCGCGGCATTGCCCGCAATGGTCAGGCTCCGGAGCATCGGGCGGCAATTCGAGGTTCGTGAGGATCGCGCCGAGGAACAGCCACGAGCCGAACTCCCGCGACACCAGATTGGTGTGCTTGCCTTGCCAGCCGAGCCCGGCGCGCTGAGCCAGCGGCTTCTCCATGAGCGGCGCCGTGTCGACGAAGACCTTGACGTCCGCTTCTTGCGGCCGCGCCGCGCGAGCGAGGAACGCGGCGAGCTCCTTGAGCTTGCCCTTGAGCACATCGTGATAGTCGCGATGGCGCGCATAGACGGAAATGGCCCCAACGTCGGGGCGCTTGAGCGCCGCCAGCGGATCGTCCTGAGGCCCGTAATTGAGGCCAAGCATGACGATGCTCCTGGCGTCGGGCATGAGCTTGCGTGGATCGCCTCGCCGCTCGAAGGTCTCCGCCATCCAGGTCATGTCGCCATGCGCGCCTGTCCCGAGCCAGGCGGCCAGACGCTCGCGCGCCTGCGCCGGCGCCTCCGCCGACGCGACCCGGCAGGCCTCGAAGCCGAGCGTGCGCGCCTTCTCGCGTATGGAGGTCAGAAGTCGAGATCGGCGTAAGCGACGCTCGGGGTCATACCCGGGAGCCGCTCCGCCAGGAGCGGGCGGAACGACGGGCGCGACTTCATGCGCGCGTACCAGGTCTTGGCGGTTTCGCTCTCGTCCCACTGCGCGTCGCCCAGATAGTCAATGCACGACAGGTGCGCCGCGGCCGCGAGGTCGGCATAGGACAACCGGTCGCCGGCCAACCAGTTGCGGGCCCCGATCAGGTGGCCGATGTAGCGCAGATGATAGCGCAAATTCGAGCGCGCCGCGCGCACCGCCTCCATTTCCGGGGCGCCGCCGCCCTGGGCGCTGCTCATGAACCGCTTATAAATCTTCTCCCGCACAATCCACTGGCTTGATTCGTTGAATAACTTGACGTTGAACCAGTGCGCGAGCCGGCGCGTTTCCGCGCGCGCCAAGGGATCCTGGGGCATCAGACGGCGGTCGCCGAGAGCCAGGCCCCGCGTCTCGTCGAGATATTCGGCGATCACCTCCGCTCCCGACAGGGTCGCCGTATCCTCGTCGAGCATGACGGGCGTCGCGCCTTCGGGCGCGATCAACAGGAACTCCCGTCGACGGTCCCACGCCCTTTCTTCGACCAGGCGCGGCTCGATCCCCATTTCCCCAAGCACAAGGCGGATGAAGCGGGAATGGGGGCAGAAGGGATGGTGGTAAAGCGTGATCATTCGGGCCGAGCTTTAGCACGGTGCGAGCGGAAACGGAGGCGGCGCCCGTCGGATTTCATCCTCGGACGCCATCAGATGCGGCGCTGGCGGTTAACCGGGGGTTAACCGACGCTTGAGCCATTCGAGGCCCGCAAGCT
The DNA here is from genome assembly GCA_963753135.1 of uncultured Alphaproteobacteria bacterium. Taxonomy (GTDB): domain Bacteria; phylum Pseudomonadota; class Alphaproteobacteria; order Rhizobiales; family Beijerinckiaceae; genus Roseiarcus. Next base: position 23,890 of record CAVWBA010000005.1, read on the forward strand.
CAGCCGTCATCTGGTCAGTCGGAGCGAAGCCACATTCTCCGCCGTCAGGCGTGAGCCTGCCGCGCCGAACCGCGCCGTGACATAATTGGCTGCGGCGGCGATTTCGGCGTCCGAATAGGCGTCGCCGAAGGCGGGCATCGCCATCCCCGCTTCGCCCGGCCGGCGCCCTCCTCCGAACAGGGTGACTTGCGCGACATTGACGCCGGAGGGATCGTTGACCGAGCGCGCGCCTGCTATCGTCGCGAGGCCGGAAATCGGGCTCTTGCCCGTCCATCCGTGGCAGCTTGCGCAGGCTTCCGCATAGATCTGCTCGCCAAGCGCATGGCCGCTCGCTCCCGGCGCCTGCGTGGCGATCGCGTTCGGCGGCCGCGGCGCGGGCAGGTCCGGATTGGCGATCGGCGGGACGGTGCGCAGATAAACGACCATCGCGGCAATGTCTTCGCTCGTCAGATGCACGAGACTGAGGTCAACCGCTTCGCCCATCGGCCCTGCCGCCGTGCCGCGTCCCTCGGCATGTCCCGTCGCGAGATAACGGGCCAGCGCCTGTTCGGTCCAGTCGCCGACGCCGCTCGTCGGATCGCTGGTAATGTTGTAGGCGCGCCAGCCGCCGGTGACGGCGCCGGCGAATTTGCGGCGGTTGTCGAGCGCCTGGAACAGGTTGCGCGGCGTATGGCATTCGCCGCAATGGGCGAGCGCCTCGACCAGATAGGCGCCGCGGTTCCACTCGGCGCTCCGATTGGCGTGCGGCTCGAAACGCCGGTCAGCGTTGAACATCATCGCCCATACGCCCATCGCCCAGCGCTGATTGAACGGAAAGCCGAAGGTGTTCGGAATCGCGGGCGCGTTGATCGGCTTGAGGCTGAAGAGATAGGCCTTGATCGCGAGCGCGTCGGCGTCCGTCAGGTAGGTGTAACTGGCGAAGGGCATTGCGGGATAAAGCCGCGCGCCGTCGCGGCGGACGCCGCGATGGACCGCGGCGAGAAAATCCGCGTCGGTGTACTGGCCGACGCCCGTGTCCTTGTCGGGCGTGATGTTGGTCGAATAGATCGTGCCGAAGGGCAGGACGAAGGCCCTGCCCCCGGCGAAAGGCTGTCCCCCGATGGCCGTATGGCAGGCCTCGCAATCGGCGGCGCGGATGAGATAACGGCCCCTGTCGATGAGGGTCGCATCCTTGAGGCTCGCCGGAACGCCGGTCGGATCGGCCGCCTTGTAGTCGGCAAGCCCGACCTGGTCTCGGCCTGCGAAATCGGTCGGCCCCGGGCCAAACACGATCCAGCCGACGAAGACGAGGGCGGCGACAACGACGAGCGCGGCCGCCGCAAGCACGATGCGCCAAAAGGTCCTCACGCGGCTTTCCTCGGCGCGAGTTGCTTGCGATCGACAGGCAGGCTTCGCAACCGGACTCCGGTCGCCGCGAACAGAGCGTTGGCGAGGGCGGGGCCGGCGATCGAGGTGCCCGGTTCGCCGATACCGCCCGGCGCATCCCCGTTTCGTATCAGGTGGACCTCTATGGCTGGCGTTTCGTTGATCCGCATCATCCGGTAATTGTTGAAGTTGCTCTGCTGCACCCGGCCCTTGGCGATCGTGATCTCGTTATAGAGGGCGGCCGTGAGCCCGAAGACGAGGCCGCCCTGGATCTGCGCCTCGACCCCGTCGGGATTGACCGCCGTTCCGCAATCGACCGCCGCCGTCACGCGGCGGATCGCGATCTCGCCCTCGTTGTCGACCTCCGCCTCCACGATCGCCGCGACATACGAGCCGAACACGCTCTGGCAGGCGACCCCGCGTCCAGCGCGCGGGGTAAGCGCGCCTCCCCAGCCCGCTTTCCCCGCCGCTAGATTGAGGCAGGCGAGAAGCCGCGGCTCCTTTTTAAGATGCGCGCGCCGGAAGGCGACCGGATCCTGCCCCGCCGCATGCGCCAGTTCGTCCACGAAGCTCTCGACGACGAAAATGTTGTGTCCCGGACCCACGCTTCGCCAAAAGCAGGTCGGCACAGCCGGCGGCTCCGCATGGACATATTCGACATGGAGGCTCGGCGTGTCGTAGGGAAAATCGATCGCGCCATCGACGGCGTCCGAATCGAGCCCGTTTTTGAAGGCCGGTGGCGCCCATCGGGCGAGTATCGAGGAGCCCGCGATCCTGTGGCTCCAGGCCGCGATCCTGCCGTTCGACAAGCTCGCCTGGAAGCGATCAAAATAAAACGGTCGGTAGAGCGCCTGCTGGATGTCCTCCTCACGCGTCCAGATGACTTTCACCGGCCCGTCGACCTTTTGCGCGATGCGCACGGCCTTGGCGATATAGTCGACCTCGAGCCGCCGGCCGAAGCCGCCGCCGATCAGATGATTGTGGACGATCACCTTCTCGGGCGGCAGACCCGTCACCTTCGCCGCAATTCCTTGCGTGCGGGTGATAACCTGATTGCCGACCCAGATCTCGCAGGCGTCGGGACGAACGTGCACGGTGCAGTTCATCGGCTCCATCGGCGCATGGGCGAGGAACGGCACGTGATAGGTCGCCTCGACTTTCGTTCCCTCTGCCAGGGCCTTGTCGATGTCGCCGGTCGATTTCGCGACCGCGCCTGCTTTTTCGCTGGCCGTGACGAGGCCGTTCAGCACATCGGCCGTCGATACATTGGCGTTCGGCCCTTCGTCCCAAATGATGTCGAGAGCGTTTAGGCCCTGCTTGGCGGCCCACATGTGATCGCCGACAACGGCGACGAGATCGTCGAGAACGATGACCTGTCGCACCCCAGGCATTGTCTTCGCCCGCTCGTCGTTGACATGCGCGACCTTGCCGCCGAAGACGGGGCAGCTCGCCAGCGTTGCGATCTTCACGCCCTCCGGCCGGGCGTCCATTCCGTAGACGGCTTTGCCGTTGACCTTGTCCGGCGTGTCGAGCCGCTTCAGCGACTTGCCGATGAGCTTGAAATTCGCCGCGGGCTTGAGCGGCGGGTTTTGCGGCGGCGTTAAAGCGGCCGCCGCCTGCACGAGCTCGCCATAGGCGGCCTTCTGCGCGCTCGCATCGTGAACGACCTCGCCGCTCTCCGTCCGGCAGGACGACGGATCGACGCTCCACTTGGCCGCCGCGGCCTGCACCAGCATGGCGCGGGCGGCCGCGCCGGCGATTCGCATCGGCTTCCAGAAGGCGCGGACGGAGGTTGAGCCGCCGGTGACCTGGAACCCGAGAAGCGGGTTCGCGTAAAGCTTGTCGTTCGGCGGCGCGGCGACCGCGGTCACGTGGTCGAATGGCGCGTCAAGCTCCTCGGCGAGGATCATGGAAAGAGCGGTGTAGATGCCCTGCCCCATCTCGACCTGCGGGATCGTGAAGGTGATCTTGCCGTCAGGATCGATGCGCACGAACGCATTCGGCGCGAAGTCCGCGTCCGGCTCCGCCGCGAGCACGGCGTGGAGGCGGGGAAAGGAGAGGCTGAGAATGAGGCCGCCGCCTGCGGCGGCTGTCGCCTTCACGAGCGCGCGACGGGTGAGCTTCGGGGCAAAGGAGATCGGGGTCATGGGCTCGGTCTCCTTCATGCCGACCGGGCGGCTTGCTTGATCGCGGCGCGGATGCGCACGTAGGTGCCGCACCGGCAGATGTTTCCGGCCATTGCCGCGTCAATGTCCGAATCCTTCGGGTCGGGCGTCTTGGCCAGCAGAGCGCTGGCGGACATGATCTGGCCGGACTGGCAATAGCCGCATTGCACGACCTCGAGGTCCAGCCACGCCTTCTGGATCTTGCGTCCGGCCTCCGTTTCGCCGATTCCCTCGATGGTGGTGATCTTTCGCTCGCCGATCGAGCCGACCGGCAGCAGACACGAGCGGACCGGTTCGCCATCGATCTGCACCGTGCACGCGCCGCATTGCGCGATGCCGCAGCCGAACTTCGTGCCGGTCATGCCCAGGACATCGCGCAACACCCAAAGGAGCGGCGTGTCGCTTTCCACATCGACCGTCCGATCGACGCCATTGACTTTGATTGTGGCGGCCATGGCTGACTCCATCCTGTTCGCATGACTTATTGCTCGCCGGGGCGTCAGGTAAGGGATCCACGCTCCTTTCCATTGCCGCCGTTGTCATTCTTCACGAGATCGTGAAGAATGACCCGGACGTTGACATCTGGAGGATGGCGATGAGGGTTGCGAGCCCAATTCTTTTGGCGTTTTGCGCAATCGTCGGAGTTGGCGGGGCAGAGAAAGCCCAGTGTCGTCCTGTTTGCGGCTCGGACCTCACCGCGACGATCGGACCCGCGCCTGACATTTCCGTGGGAACGTCTCCGTTAGGACGTAAAGCCGCGCGGCTCTGCCCGTCGCCTGTGAAGAGCCTCCGCAAACTCGCAACTTGCTCTTCGAGTTCTTTCGTCACCTGTAGAGGGACCTGCTCTAACGGCGCCGAGTGGTTTACTTGGCAATGTTGTATCGGTCAGGATGGCTTTCCTCCGGTTTGCGGCCTCAATTGCAGAAAGGAATTTGCCGGCTGTTTTGCCCAATGATCGCACGAGCATGATCGTTCGGCCTCGATCAGCTCGATCGGGGCGTCTTCCCTCCAAGACCCGCCCCACAACCCGTCGTCTTGCATAAGCCGTGATCTTGGCCTTGTCGGCTTCAAACCATTGGTAAGACTCTGATGTTTCGTTGCCGCGCGGCGGTTGCAGCCGACAAATCCTTGGCGGATCGGCAATCCCTCCGTATAATTTCGCTCATCGAAACCGGAATTCTGGCGAACGTCTGCGGTGAGGAGAGAGCTCACGAGAAGGAGCGAAAGGGCCGGCGCGGCGCGTCTCGCGCACAACCTCGAAGGCGAGTTGGGAGGGCAGTGATTTTTTTATTTTTTTCGTCGTAACCCTTTGAAAAGTCCCAATTCCGCCAAATAAAACCAACCAAATCCAAGCAACTTTGCTTGTTTTTACTTGCATTTGCTTGCGGGCGACTCGCCCTCCGGTTGCATCCGGGCTCCCGGGGCCCTGCCCTAGCCCAGGATCTCGCCCGACTGGATGCGCCAGACTTCGGCGGCGTTCATCCGCGCCCAGGCCTCGGCGAGTGAATTGTTGGCGTCGATCGCCCGGCAGGCGTCCTCGATCACGAAAGTCTCGAAGCCTTCGTTGCGTGCGTCAAGCGCCGAATGGGCGATGCAAAAGTCGGTCGCGAGGCCGCAGGCGAAGACCCGCTTCATCCCGCGCGCCTTGAGCATCGCCGCGAGGCCGGTCGTCGTCTTGCCGTCGGCCTCGAGGAAGGCGGAATAGGAGTCGACGGCCGAATGCATGCCCTTGCGCAGGATGAGGAAGGCGCGCTCGACCGCAAGGTCTGGATGCAGCGCCGCGCCGGGCGTGTCCTGCACGCAGTGCTCGGGCCAAAGGGTCTGGTCGCCGTAGTGCAGGCGCTTCGTGTCGAAGGGCTTCGCGCCCTCGTGGCTCGCCGCGAAAGAGGCATGCATCAGCGGATGCCAGTCTTGCGTGACGACGACGTTCTCGAAGCGGCTCGCCAGTCGATTGACGAGGGGCACGATCTCGTCGCCCCCTTCGACCGCCAGCGCCCCGCCAGGCATGAAATCGGCCTGCAGGTCGATCGCGAGGAGGACGTCCTCATCATTGATAGTGATTGCCGAGGCCATCGGGATCAACTCCTCTCACCGCCACGGGCGTCCGCCATCGTTTGCGCTCATAGTCCAAAACGACGATCAGCGCGAATACCAGCGGCAGGATCAGATAGAGGAGCCGGAACACCAGCAAGGCGGCGACGACATTGGCCTGCGGCACATCCCGCATCGCGTGGAGGAACGTGAATTCCAATACCCCGAGGCCGCCGGGCGCATGGCTGATGAGCGCAATCGAAAACGCCGCGACAAAGACCCCGAGCACGATCACGAAGCCGGGATTGGCCGGAGTGGGGAGCGCGAAATAGATAATGCCCGACGCGCCGATCAGCTCCAGAGGGCCGGCCAGCAATTGGCGCGCCGCGATCGGCGGCCGGGGGTAGACAAGCTCATGGGCGCCAATCTTGAGGGGAGGAAAATGCACGAGTGCGCCTACGATATAGAAGCTTGGCCCGGCGAGGAGCGCCGCCGCGACGGCCTGCCCGAGCCAGAGCGGCGCGCCGGCGAAGCGCTTGGCCAGCTCGGGGTGAAACAGCAGGCAAACACCGCCAACTATGGCCGCGCCGAGCGCAAAGGTGAACGAGCAGAACGCGACGAGCCCGCCGATCTCGCCGAGGCTCAGTCCCTTCTCAGAATAGGCCCGATATCGCACCACCGCGCCCGAGAGCACCGAAGCGCCAATGTTGTGGGCGAGCGCGTACGCAGTGAACGACGCCACCGCGACGTATCGCCAACTGAGGCGGCGGCCCAAATGCAGAAGCGCGATCTGATCGTACCAGGCGAGCGCGGCATAGGCGAGCGAGGTCGAACCGATCGCGAGCAGCCACCGAAGGGGCGAAATCGAGAAGAGCGCGCTTTTCAGGCTGGCGAACGACAGCCCGCGCAGATCCTTGAACAGGAGCCACGACGATATCGCCACCGCGCCGAGACCGATGATCGGCCACGCGGCGTCGTGAACGCGCTTCATGCCAGTCCTGAATCTCAACGGCTCACCGCGCGCCGCTTTCCCTCCCTGCCCGAGCCAAGTGGCGAACGCAAGATTGGCGCCTCGTGAGCCGCCTGCGCCCGCAAAATGCCCGAGCTTTACAGAAAGAAGCGAATCATGCGTGACCTTGCGCGCTCCGCTTAGCCGCCGGGCAGGAGGATTTCGCCGATTCCCGCAATCGCACCGTCATTGTCGCCTCTAGCGGCGCGCGCTCTCCGAACGGCGTGGGTCTACATTCGACGCGTTTCCCAAGACATCGGGCGCGATCGCGCCGATCTGGGGGCCAATCAGTCAAGTCGCGCGCATGAACCGACGCCCCGACTTGACGACGTAGCAGCGCCAGCGCATCTGCATGCCCCGCATGCCGACACTCGTTCTGCCTTTTCCAGCGATCAATCCTGTTCTTGTGCAATGGGGGCCACTGGCGATCCGCTGGTACGCGCTCGCCTATATCGCCGGCCTCGTGCTGGGTTGGCTCATCATTCGCCGGATCGTCTCCGACGACCGGTATTGGAATGGGAAAAAGCGCCCGAGCGCGGAGAGCATCGACGATCTGCTCATCTATTGCGCGTTCGGCGTCATCCTGGGCGGGCGGATCGGCATCGTTCTGTTCTACAACCCACAATATTACTTTTCCCATCCGATCGAGATCTTCAAAATCTGGGAAGGCGGAATGTCCTTTCACGGCGGCCTGATCGGCGCGCTGATCGGCGTTCTCCTGTTCTCCCGCCGCTACAAAGCGCCGGCGTTCACTGTGCTCGACCTGTGCTCGCTCGTCGCGCCGATTGGGATTTTCTTTGGCCGAATCGCTAATTTCATTCGCCCCGAGCTCTGGGGTCGCCCGACCAATGTTCCCTGGGCTATCATATTCCCGGGCACGGACGGCCAGCCGCGCCATCCGAGCCAGATCTATGAAGCCCTGCTCGAAGGACTGCTGGCGTTCGTCATCCTCTATGCGCTCGCGCAAATGGGCGCTCTGCGCCGCCCCGGCCTCATCACCGGCGTCTTCGCCATCGTCTATGGCGCGGCGCGTATTTTCAGCGAATGCTTTCGTGAACCCGATCCTCAGCTCGGATACCTCAGGTGGGGGTTGACGATGGGCATGGTCCTGTCATTCCCTCTGATCATTGCGGGGATCGGAATTCTGGCCTGGAGTTATCGGCGGGGCGTGTCGCCATGACGCAGCTCCTCGACGAAATCAAAGCCATGATCGCTGAGCGCGGGCCGATCACGGTCGAACAATATATGCAGCTCGCGCTCGCCCATCCTGACCTCGGCTATTACCTGAACCGAGATCCATTCGGCGCAACGGGAGACTTCACGACTGCGCCGGAGATATCCCAGATGTTCGGCGAGCTGATCGGTCTGTGGGCGGCTGAAGTATGGTCGAGCATGGGCTCGCCCGATCCGGTGCGCCTCATCGAACTCGGGCCTGGGCGTGGCACGCTGATGGGCGATGCGCTGCGCGCCGCTCGCATTGTTCCGGCTTTCCGCAATGCGCTCGACGTCCGCCTCGTCGAAACGAGTCCGGCTCTGGCGGCGATGCAGCATGAGCTGCTTGTCGATTCGGGCGTGGCGGTCTCTTGGGCCCAGACCCTCAAGGAAGTCCCTGACGGGCCGGCGATCGTGATCGGCAACGAGTTTCTCGACGCCCTGCCCGTGCGCCAGTTCGTGCGTGTGAACGGCCAGTGGCGCGAGCGCACGGTGCGCGTCAACGGCGACGGCGCGCTTGTCTTTGCCGTCGCCGACAAGGCCGAACCCTATATCAGAGCCAATGCCGCAAACGGCGAAGTGCTTGAGGTGAACCCTTCCGCGCATCGGGTGATGTTTGAGCTCGGCGCTCGGCTCGCGAAGCAGGGGGGCGCAGCGCTGCTGATCGATTATGGCCATGTCGTTACTCAATTTGGCGACACGCTGCAGGCCCTGCGCGCGCATCGCTATATCGACCCGCTCGTTGCGCCCGGCGAGTGCGACCTCACCGCGCATGTCGATTTTGCGGCCATGGCGCGCAGCGCGAGCGCGGCCGGCGCCGCGGTCTATGGGCCGATCGACCAAGGCGATTTCCTGCGCGCGATCGGCATCGACCTGAGGACAAAAGCGCTTGCCGAGCGCGCCACCCTTGACCACGCAGAGGAATTCGAGCGGGCGCGGGCGCGGCTGGTGGGCAAGGGCCAGGGCGAAATGGGCGCTCTTTTCAAGGCAATGGCGATCGCCGACCGCAGGCTGCGCCCGCCCCCCGGGTTCCAATCCGCAACCGCGAAATCTGCGTGAGCGCGGCTCAATTCCTGACCGCGGAATCGCTGCGGCTTCCCGGCGTTGCGCATGGTTTCTTCACCCGTGTCGGCGGAGCCTCGCAAGGCGTCTATGCATCGCTGAACGCGGGTGTCGGCTCGCGCGACGCGCCAGAAGCGGTGACCGAGAACCGCGCCAGGGTCGCTGTGGCGCTCGGAGCAGCGCCGGAGCGCCTCGCCGTGCCGTTCCAGATTCACTCGCCCGACGCTGTCGCCATAAGCGAACCTTGGCCGGCAGATGCGCGCCCCCGGTGCGATGCGCTGGTGACCGCGACCCCTGGCCTCGCGCTTGGCGTGACGGGCGCTGACTGCGGCATGATCCTGTTTGCCGACCAGCGCGCGCGTGTGATCGGAGCGGCGCATGCGGGCTGGAAAGGGGCGCTGACGGGAGTGATCGAAGCGGCGGTGACGGCGATGGAGCGGCTTGGCGCCAGGCGCGGCGACGTTGTCGCCGGGCTCGGCCCGTGCATTGGGCCCAAGTCCTACGAGGTTGGCCCAGAATTCGTGGCCGCCTTCGAAAACATCGGGGAAGAGACGGGCCGCTACTTCACTGCAGGCGTCAGGGAAGGCCGCTCGATGTTCAACCTCAACGCCTATATCGCCGACCGCGCCGCGCGCGCGGGAGTTCGGACGCTTCGAGGATCTTCATCTCGACACCTACGCCGACGAGCGCCGCTTCTTCAGCTATCGCCGCGCCACGCATCGGAAGGAGCCGGACTATGGCCGGCTGATGTCGGTTATCGTGATGAATTGAGCCTTTTTGCGCGAATTCCGGTTGCTTGACAGGCGGTCTGCGCGCGACCAATTAGGGCCCGATCCATTTTGTTCACGATCGGCGCCAGGTCGAAAGCGCGGCCTGAGGGGGACTCCGCATGTTCGCTCAAGCCTTGGCGAACCGGCTTGCGCGCGGCGGCGTCCGCCTGGCGGCGGCGGCGCCGATGATTGCGCCGCTGCTCGTCGCGAGCCTGGTCGTTCTGTTCCTGGCCGACAAGCCGCAGGACATCGGCCTTGCCGGCGTGGCGCCTCTCGTCATGACTGCCGCAGCGCGGCTCATCGGCCGCACGCAAGGCGCGCGCGACCGGCTTGTCGAGGCGCGGGCGTGAGCGACCGGCGACTGCACCACGTCGACAGCGTCGCCTTTCGTCATGCGATGCGGGCGCTTTCCTCCGGGGTTGCAATCGTCGCTTGCGGAGAGGACGAAGCGCGCGCCGGCTGCACGGCCATTTCGCTTGCGTCCCTGTCGCTCGCCCCGCCGACGCTAATCGTGTGCCTCGCGCGGTCGTCCTCGACGCTTGCCCGATTGCGCGAGGTGGGCGCATTTTCGATCAGCCTTCTCGCCGCGCGCCACCGGGCGCTCGCCCATCGCTTCAGCGGACACAGCGGAGTGCATGGGGTTCGCCGCTTCGACTTGGGCCGCTGGGTCACGCTCTCGACCGGCGCCCCTGCCCTCGCCGATGCGATCGCAGCGTTCGACTGCCTGGCGGAGGAGGTCATCGAGCGCCACTCTCATGCGATCATCCTCGGCGCCGTCGTAAGCCTCAAGGAGGGCGCTGACGAACCCGTCCTCATTCGTCGGCGCGGAGAGTACGCGACCCTCGTTTGAGACGCCGATTGGTCTGCCGGACCGTAGGCAGTGAGGGCCCGCGAATTCCCCGGCCACTCAGCCGCCGCGCAGCACCCGCCCGGCGACTGCGTCAAGCTTCCTCACGAGTTCGGGATCGCGATGGGCGGGAGACGTGATAATGGCGAAATCCAGCGAGCGGTCCGATGCGGCCGGACAGGCTTCGTGCTCCGCGGGAAATTCGCGCAGCGTCCGGGCGACGACCGCACTCGCCTTGTTGGCGTTCTCGCCCATGACCTTGATCACCGAGGCCACATCCACCGCGCCGTGCTCCTCGTGCCAGCAGTCATAGTCAGTGACCATGGCGATCGTCGCGTAGGAAATCTCAGCTTCGCGCGCTAGTTTCGCCTCGGTCGCGCCGGTCATGCCGATGACGTCCGCGCCGCCTGCCTGAAAGCGGAGCGACTTGGCCAGCGACGAGAACTGCGGGCCTTCGATGCAGACGTAAGTTCCCCCGTCGCGGCACGCGATTGTCTCCGCTTGAGCCGCGGCGACGAGACGGCGGCGCATGAGCGGCGCGATCGGATGCGCCATCGAGACATGCGCGACGCAACCGTCGCCGAAGAAGCTCGTCTGGCGCTTATAGGTGCGATCGTCGAACTGGTCGATCATCACGAACATGCCGGGATAGAGCTCGCGGTGGAACGAACCGCATGCCGAGAGCGCAATGATGTCCGTGACGCCGGCGCGCTTGAGAGCGTCGATGTTGGCGCGATAGTTGATCGTCGAGGGAGAGAAACGATGGCCGCGCCCATGGCGCGCCAGGAATACCGCTTGCGTTTCGCCCACCCGCCCAAAGCGCAAGGAATCGGAGGGATCGCCCCAGGGGGTGGCGATTTTCTCCTCGCGCAGGTCTCTCAGGCCGGGCAGATCATAAACGCCCGAGCCGCCGATGACCCCGACAATTGCTTTGGACATGCTCTCCCCGCTCCGTCGAGCGGCGCCATCCCGAACGGTTGCGGCGCGATCAATTGCGCCGCCCTGGATGTCGCTCGTTTTCTAGTGCGCGGACTCCCAGACCCGCTTCTTGACGAAGTAGAGCAACACCGCAAAGACGATAAGGAAGATCATGACCCGGAGGCCGATTCTCCTGCGTTCAAGAAGATTGGGTTCAGACGCCCAACTCAGAAAGGCTGCGACGTCCTTGGAGTAATTTTCCAACGTCGGCGGCGTGCCGTCCTTGTAATCGACCGCGCCGTTGGTGATCGGCTGGGGCATCGCGATCCTGTGGCCGGGATAGTACAAGTTCCACTGCGGATCGTCGGCCTTCGTATAACCGTTCAGGATCGCGTGGATGTAATCGGCGCCCATCTCCTGATATTCGAAGCCCGGCAGCGCGTCGATGACAAACCACGGAAACCCGCGCTCGAACTTCAGCGATTTGGCCAATAACGCCATATCCGGAGGCGCCTTGCCGAGCGTCGCCGCGGCGGCCTGGTCGTTCGGGTAGGCTTCAGGGCGAGGAATGATATCGGCTGGCGTTGCGGGGCGCTTGAAGATTTCGCCCTTCTCGTTGGGCTCGGCGTTGGTGACCTGATAAGTGGCGGCGAGCGTCCTGACCTGATCCTCGGTGAACCCGGGACCGCCCGGCTCGGCAAGCGTGCGGAAAGGAATGCTGAGCGCGTGACAGGCGCTGCAGACCTCCTTGTACACTTGGAAGCCGCGCTGAAGCTGGGCCTTGTCGTAGATGCCGAACATGCCCCCGAAACTCCAGCTCTGACGGGGAGGGTTCGGCTGGTCAGCGTCACTTTGCGCGGGCGCCAGACCGCTCGAGCAGGCGAGCGTCACGGCCGCAAGAGCGAGCGCGGAAAACTTGACACGGATCATCGTTGAATTTCCTTGCGAGCGGTCCGCATCATTCAGCCGCAGCCACTGCGGTCTTCGTCCTCGTAAGCACCGCATCGGCGATCGACGTGGGGATCGGCTTCGTCTTCTCCGTAAAGCTCAGAACCGGCATGACGATGAGAAAGAACGCGAAATAGCCGAAGGTTAAGATGCGCGCGATCAACGCCAGCCCCTCGGTCGGCTCCTGCGAACCGAGGTAGCCAAGGCCAATGCCGATCGCGACGAACACCCAGAAGAAAAAGCGGTACGTGGGACGATACTTCGCCGACTTGACCGGCGAGCGGTCGAGCCACGGAATAAACGCGAGCACGACAATCGCCGCCGCCAGAACGACCACGCCCCAGAACTTGCTCGGGATCGCGCGCAGCATGGCGTAGAACGGCAGCAGGTACCATTCCGGCACGACATGCGCGGGCGTCGCCAGCGGATTGGCGGGGATCGAATTGTCTGCATCGAGCAGATAATTGGGGATGTAGAACACGAGCCAAGCGTAAAGGATGAGGAAGACCGAGAGGCCCACGACATCCTTGATCGTGGCGTAAGGCGTGAAGGCGACGGTGTCGCGCTGAAGGTCCTTCACCTCGATCCCGTCGGGATTGTTCTGTCCGGCGACATGCAGCGCCCAGACGTGCAGCCCGACGAAACCCACGATGATGAATGGGACCAGATAGTGAAGCGCAAAGAAGCGGGTCAAGGTCGGGCCGCCAACCGCAAATCCGCCCCAGAGCCAATGGGCGATCGAGTTGCCAACGAACGGAATTGCTGAGGTGAGGTTGGTGATGACTGTCGCGCCCGCAAAGCTCATCCCGCCCCAGGGCAAAACATAACCGAAAAAAGCCGTCGCCATCATCAGGAAGTAGATGATGACGCCGATGATCCAAAGAAGTTCGCGCGGCGGCTTGAAGGAGCCGTAATAGAGGCCGCGAGCCATATGAATGTAGCAGGCGAAGAAGAACAGCGAGGCGCCATTGCTGTGCAGATATCGGATCAGCCAGCCGTAATTGACATCGCGCATGATATTCTGGACCGAAGCGAACGCCTGGGTCGAGGAAGGGATAAAATGCATGGCGAGAACGACGCCGGTCACAATCTGCGCCACCAGCATGAAGGACAGAATCGCGCCGAACGTCCACATGTAGTTGAGATTGCGCGGCACCGGATAGGCGATGAACGAGGAATGGACCAAGCCAAAGATCGGTAGACGCGATTCAAACCAGCGCCCAATCGCGCTTTTGGGAACGTAGGTCGAAGGACCGCTCATGTCGTGGATCTCTGATGGATGTGGAGGCGAAGATTGGTGAGGAAGGAGTCGCGGTCAGTCAACCTTTACCCTGGCATGGGCGAGGAAAGCATTTTGCGGGCCACCGCCAATGCCGACGTCTCAAGCCCAAACGCCCCGACGGTTGGACGGGAGGAACATCGGCGATTCGGTCCATTGATGGTCAATTCAACCCCCAACGTGCGTCCCCGGCTCGCGCGAGGTAGCGACCTTGAATTGGTTCGAGGCGGCTTTTCGCATCGATCGAATTGGATGTCCATAGCCCGAAGCTTCACGCTTCTCTCTCAAGCTCGAGGCATTCTCCGAATAGCTCTCTCCGCCGTCAACCTCTTGCTTTCGCGCGCAATATGACGAACCCGGCCGCTCCCCTCCTGCTCGCTTTGTTCGAGCCGGACATCGCGCAAAATACCGGCGCCATGATGCGCACCTGCGCCTGCCTCGGCGTTGACGCGGCGATCATCGAACCGTCCGGATTTCGGATCAGCGACAGCCGCTTCCGCCGCGCCGCAATGGACTATATCAACGCTCTCTCCGTCGCGAGCCACAATTCGTGGGCGAGTTTTGCGGCATGGCGCGCCGCCAGTCAGCGCCGGCTGGTCTTGTTAACGACAAAGGGCGAGACGTGTTTGTGGGATTTCGCTTTTCATGAAAAGGATATTATCCTAGTGGGCCGGGAGTCGTCCGGCGTTCCCGAGGCTGTTCACATTTCGGCTGATGTTCGAGTGTATATTCCTATCCAACCTCACCTGCGTTCTTTGAACGTCGGGATCGCCGCAACCATCGCGATGACGGAAGGATTGCGACAGCTTGGACGCTTGCCGTCCTCGCCGAAAGGTGAACGGTGAGGAGCGCCCAAGGCGAAAAACGCGGTCGTGACAACGACCGGCGGACCAGCGATTCTGCGTTCTGTAGCGCCGTTAGAGATCGGCCGGGAGGACACGATAAGCGAACAGAGCGCCGTTCGCGTGCTCATCGCCGACGACCATCCACTGATGGTCGGCGGTTTACGTCAGGCCGTGCTGGCGGCGGCGCCCGATGCTGAAATCGTAGTCGCGCACGATTTCGACAGCATGGTCGCAGCGTTGGACGCTTCGCCAGACACCGATCTCGTGCTGCTCGATCTTACCATGCCGGGCGTGCGCGGATTCTCTGGGCTCCTATTTCTGCGCTCCGAGCGTCCATCCACTCCGGTGATCGTTGTTTCGGGCAACGAAGAGCGCGCCGTCATCCGCCATTGCATGGAATTCGGCGCCGCGGGCTTTATTCCAAAAACCAATTCTCTCGACACAATGCGAGCAGCAATCGCCCAGGTCCTGGATGGCGGCCGATGGACTCCTCCCGACTTTGATTCGAGCGCGGCTCCCAATGGCGAATCGAGCGTGATGGCGCGACGGCTCGCGTCGCTCACTCCGCAGCAGATTCGGGTGCTGATGATGCTGTCGCAGGGCCTGCTCAACAAGCAGATCGCCTACGAGCTCGGCGTCTCCGAGGCGACCGTCAAAGCGCATGTGTCGGCGATCTTCCAGAAGCTCGGCGTCGAGAGCCGAACTCAAGCCGTCATTCTCGCGACCAAAATCGAGACGGCGCAAGAATTGCTGATCGCGTCGTAAAGCCACACGCCGTCCTATGTGGACCGCCTCTTGGCGCTAGGCGTCCGGTCGTGCGCGAACAGGACCTTCGCCCGTGTGGGACGATGGCGGATAGAGGCTGACCCGAACGCGCGCCCTTGACGCAGCGGAGGGGTATCGCTATCTGTTGTTCATGATTTGTTCCAAACTCCCGGCTATGGAACATGCCCATGAACGCGACCCTGATCCGCACCTCCCCCGTCGACCCCCGCCACCGCCCGGAAGCGATCGCCGAACGCATCCTGCCCGCCGAACTCAGGCGCGGGCGCGGCGCCGCGACCAACGCCTCCGGCCGCTTCGAGCTTGAGAAACGCGAAGATTTCGACGACGGCTGGACGCGCGACGAAGCGCCGGAGCCATTGGCGACCGAGGTCACGTGGGAAAAGCCCAAAGCCATCATCACCCGCAACGAATCGCCCGACATCGGCTTCGACCGGTCGATCAACCCCTATCGCGGCTGCGAGCATGGCTGCTTCTACTGCTATGCGCGGCCGAGCCACGCCTATATGGGGCTCTCCGCCGGGCTCGATTTCGAAACCCGCCTGTTCGCCAAGGAGCGCGCCGCCGAGCTTCTGGAGCGCGAGCTGGCGTCGCCCAAATATCGCCCGGCGCCGATCGCCTTCGGCGCCAACACCGACCCCTATCAGCCGATCGAACGGCAGTACCGCATCACCCGGTCGTTGATCGAGACGCTGGCCAAAGCCCGCCACCCGCTCTCCATCGTCACCAAATCGAACCTTATTCTGCGCGACCTCGACCTCCTGACGCCGATGGCGCGCGACGGCCTCGTCAAAGTCTTTGTCTCGGTGACGACGCTCGATCGCGCGCTCGCGCGCCGGATGGAGCCGCGCGCTCCGACCCCGCAGAAGAGACTCGAGGCGATCGAGGCGCTCAACGACGCCGGCGTGCCGGCCGGCGTGATGGCCGCGCCGGTCATTCCCGCGATCAATGACGAGGAATTGGAGACGATCCTGACCCGCGCCTATGCCGCCGGCGCCCGGGAGGGGGCCTATGTCGTGCTGAGGCTGCCCGGCGAATTGCGCGACATGTTCCGCGAGTGGCTGCAAGTCAACTATCCCGATCGGCTCAAGCGGGCCGTTTCGCTCATGCAGTCGATGCGCGAGGGCAAGGACTATGAAGCCCAGTGGGGCCGCCGCATGGCGGGCTCGGGGCCATACGCCTGGATGATCGGGCGCCGGTTCGAGATGGCGGCGCGGCGCCTCGGCTATCCGCGAGACGGCGCGGGCGCTGCGCACCGACCTCTTCCGCAAGCCGATCCCGGCAGCGAGCGACGCCGGCGCGCAGCTCAGCCTGTTCTGAGCCGATTGCTTGGGGGCGACGCGTTCCAGGCTGTGCCATAACGCACCGATCGCGCGAGCGCCGCAAGCGATTTGATTCACTCTATGTCGTCTGGCTTTTGGCTGCTTCCGCCCTAATTCTTGCCGTCGCGGCTGTTCGGGTACATGCTGAAAAGCGGAAATGCGAGCCGCTTGATGTGAGGGAAGCCGATGGCGACACCACTTTACGACCTTAGCGTGCCAACCTTTCTGCAGACTGTGAGAGCCATCGCAGGCTTTCTTGACCGGGCAGCCACGCATTGCGCAGAGACAAGTGTTGATCCCGATAGCTTCGTAAACGCGCGCCTGTTCGACGACATGGCGCCCTTCCACTTTCAAATCGAAGCGGCGTGGCATCATTCCGTTTGGGGAGTGGAGGCCCTGAAAAGCGGCGAGTTCGCGCCGCCCGCCCTGGTCGGACCGGTCCCCTTCGCCGACCTGCAGGCCATGATCGGCAAGGCGCAGAATGCACTGGAGGCGTTCACTCCCGCCGAGGTCAACGAATGGGCGGGCAAGGACCTGGACCTTCAGATTGGCCCGCGCAGGCTCGCCTTCACGTCGGAAACCTTCATCCTCTCGTTCTCGTTGCCGAACTTTCATTTTCACGCCGTTACGGCCTACGACATCCTCCGATCACGGGGCGTTCCGCTCGGCAAGCGTGACTACGAGGGCCGGCTGCGCACCAGATCAGCCTGAGCCGGAAGTCCGATACCCGAACTCATCTACGGATAGCGGACCGTCGCCAAACCACCCATTCGCGGAAGTCTGGAAGATCGGCGAGGCGCCACGATCCCGCCGCTCCCTAGGTGTTTGAAATCCAGCACAAAGCCTTTGCCCGTGAACAAACAAGTGTAGAATCAAACTCTCCTGATCTGCTTCGCCGAGGTGTCTATGAGCTTCATTATGGGTACGGCGCGAGATCAGGCCAATCTGCTTCCTCCTTGTGTCGATGACTATGCTGGGCCTGACACGCTCGTCCGTGTCGTCGATGCTTTCGTCGATAGCTTGGATCTGATCGAGCTTGGCTTCACACGTGCCATTGCGGCCTCGACCGGCCGATGCCAGCCGCCAGCAGAGGACTCTAGCTAAGCTAGCCGACAAAGGCTCGCGGCGATCGCGAACCGAAGTCCGGCGATTGCGGCTTTCGTCCCAGTTCGATGTCCCAGGCCGTGGGCGGCGCAGCGAGAGCATTCACCTGGCGCTCGTGGGCTCGGGCGACCAGAAGTTCGCTCGGATCGCGGTCGAGCGGCAATGCGGATGCGTCGCGCAGGTCGCAACGAGTGAGACCGATGTCGGCGAGCTCGCGACAGTCCATTTGCCCGAGCGCCCGAAGGGTCGCGCGCGCGGCGGCGACGCGGAACGGCCAGTTCGCCGCTCGGCTCGCGCCAGCCCAGATAGAGTGAAACGCACGGCTTTCGATAGTCATTGGATTCGTCCCTTCCCCACCCAGCATCCGGCTTGAGGGCTTGCGGCGCCAGAGACAGTTCAGTACAGTCGCGCCAAACTGTACCAATCCACTGGCTGTACAGTTCGAGCGATATTCATGGACGATCGGCCTGCCTCCCGCGTCGAGACCACTGCGGCGTTCATTCGCGGCCGGATAGCGAGCCGCGCGCTCGCGCGTGGCGCGCGGCTTCCCTCGGTGCGTGAGCTTGCGGTCAAGCTCGACGTGTCGAAATCGACGGTCGTCGAGGCTTACGATCGCCTCGCCGCCGAGGGCGCCGTCGTTGCCCGGCGCGGCTCGGGATTCTTCGTCGCGGGCGCCGCCCGCCCGCTCACGCTCTCAGCCGCCCATCCGCCA
This sequence comes from uncultured Alphaproteobacteria bacterium, assembly GCA_963753135.1. Lineage (GTDB taxonomy): Bacteria > Pseudomonadota > Alphaproteobacteria > Rhizobiales > Beijerinckiaceae > Roseiarcus. The sequence goes on from CAVWBA010000005.1 coordinate 42,262, forward strand.
CCCGAGCCCGCGATCGATCCGTCATGGATCAACCGGCATGCGATGACCGGCGCGCCTGATTTCCTTTGCCCGGGCGCTGGCTGGCTGCCCGACCCGTGGGTGCTCGATCTTGGCGTCCAGCGGGCGATGCGGCTCGCGGCGCGCGCCGATTTTACCTGTCGTCGCCAATATGACGAGCCGCTCGGCCACGCTCCGCTGCGGCGGCTCTTCTCCGTGCGTCTCGCCGAGCGAGGGGTGATGGCCGATTTCGACCAGATCGTCGTTACCGATTCCTGCTCGCAGGCGCTCGATCTCGCCTGCCGTTTCCTGCTCAGTCCGAATGATACGGTGGTCGTCGACGATCCTTGCTACTTCAATTTCCATTCGCTCTTGCGCGCCAACCGCGGGACCGTCGTCACGGTCCCGATGACTCCCGACGGCCCCGACGTCGCCGAGCTCGAGCGCCTGTTTGCCGAGCATCGCCCGCGCCTCTATCTCACCACCGGCGGCCTGCATAATCCGACGGGCGCGACGCCCTCGGCGGCGACCGTCCACCGGGTGCTCCGACTGGCTGAAGAGCACGACGTGCTGATCCTCGAAGACGACACTTTTGCGGATTTCGAAGCGGAGCCTTCGACCAGGCTTGCCGCCCTCGACGGCTTTCGCCGCGTTCTCCAGGTGGGCAGCGCCACCAAGGCTGTCGGCGCCGCTTTGCGCTGCGGCTACATTGCAGCGCGTCCGGAGTGGATCCCTCAAATCGTTGATCTCAAGCTTGCGACGACGATGGGCAACAGCGCGACAGGGGCCGCGATCCTGCATCGCGTTCTGACGGAAAGCGGATACCGGCGGCATCTCGACGGACTTCGGCGAAAGCTCGCCGACGCGATGGGGCGAACGTTGCAGACCATGCGCGCGCACGGCCTCACGCCCTGGATCGAGCCGCGCGCCGGCATCTATTTGTGGGCCCGCCTGCCCGATGGCGTGAGCGCCGCGGACGTCGCCCGCTATGCGCTGACGAGGAAAGTGATGTTCGCGCCCGGACCCGCGTTCAGCGCCTCCGACGATGCGAGCGGCTGCCTGCGCTTCAACGTTTCCCGCTGCAGCGACCCGCGCGTCTATGAAGTCCTCGACGAAGCCATCGCGGCAGCTCGCCGCGGCGAGCCGGTCCGGGCGGCGCATGCCGCGCTATAAACTCACGCTCGAATATGACGGGACGCCGTTCGTCGGCTGGCAGCGGCAGGAGAACGGCCTCTCGATCCAGGAAGTTCTGGAGAGCGCTCTCGCTGCGATGACCGGCGCGCGCGTAACCGCACATGGCGCGGGGCGCACGGACGCTGGCGTGCATGCGTTAGGCCAGGTCGCGCATATCGACCTTGAGCGCGACTGGGAGCCGTTCCGCCTGAGCGAGGGGCTCAATGCGCTCGTCCATCCCCATCCGGTGGCGATTGTCGGCGTCGAGCGTGTGAGCCCCGATTTCGACGCGCGCCACAGCGCGAAAGCTCGCCACTATCTCTATCGCGTCATCAATCGCCGCGCGCCCCTCACCTTCGAGCGCGGCTCGGCCTGGCGGGTGAAGCCCCGCCTCGACGCCGAGGCGATGCGCGCGGCGGCGCGCGCGCTCATCGGCCGGCACGATTTCTCCACTTTCCGCGATTCGCAATGCCAGGCGAATTCGCCGATCCGCACGCTCGACCGGCTCGACGTGAGGCGCGAGGGCGACGAGATTCTGTTCGACACGAGCGCGCGGTCGTTCCTGCATCGCCAGGTGCGCTCGATGGTGGGCTCGCTGATCGAGGTCGGGACCGGACGCTGGAGCGCGGACGACTTCAAGGCGGCGTTCAAGGCCGCCGACCGCAGCCGCTGCGGCCAGGTGGCGCCGCCCCACGGCCTCTATCTCGTTCGGGTGGACTACGCCGAACCTTGAGCGAAATAAAGCTCGAGCGCCCGCTCATAGATGCGCGACAGCGCTTCGAGATCGTCGAGCGCGACCCGCTCGTTGACGGCGTGGATGGTGGCGTTAATGAGACCCAGTTCGACCACCGGACAGGCATTCTGATGAAGCGCGCGTCGGAAGTCCCCCCGCCGGTCGAAAGCGACGGCTTCCGCCCGGTCACGTCGCTCACCGCTTCGGCGACGAGATCGGTGAACGGCCCGGGCTTGGTGAGAAAGGCGACCGCGTTGCTCGGCTCGAAAGTCACTGTCGCGCGCCCGCCCACGTCCGCCCCCGCCACCCGCCGCTTGATCTCTGCGGAGAGCGAATCGAGCGTCCACAGGTCGTTGAAGCGGACGTTGAACCTAAGGCGCACCTCGCCGGGGATAACGTTGTACGCAGAATTGCCGACGTCGATCGAGACCACTTCGAGGTTCGTCGGCTCGAAGTCGGCGTTGCCGGAATCGAGCGGCGGCGTAAGAAGCGCCGTCAAGATCGGCGCAAGCGCCCGAATCGGATTGTCGGCGATATGCGGGTAAGCCGCGTGGCCCTGGCGGCCGCGAATGGTGACCCGTCCGTTGAGCGAGCCGCGCCGGCCGTGCTTCATCGTGTCGGCGACCGTCTCGACCGAGGTCAATTCACCCAGGATGCAATGGTCGAACGTTTCGCCCTTGGCGAGCGCCCAGTCGATGAGCTTAACCGTGCCGTTGACCGCGGGGCCCTCTTCGTCGCCGGTGATGAGGAAACTGATCGAGCCCGCGAACGCTGCCCTAGCGACGAACCGCAAGGCGGCGGCGACCGAGGCCGCGACGCCGCCCTTCATGTCGCAGGCGCCGCGGCCCCAGAGGCAACCGTCGGCGATTTCGCCCGCGAATGGGTCGAAGCGCCAGAGCGCCTTATCGCCCGGCGGCACGACGTCGGTGTGGCCGGCGAAAGCGAGATTGGGCTTGGCTGCGCCGAAGCGGGCGTAAAGGTTGAGAACGGACGGCGTTCCCGGCGCCTCGAAGGTGATGAGCTCAGTAGCGAAACCGCCCTTGCCCAGGAGATCGCGCAAATAAGGCAGCGCGCCGCCATCCGTCGGCGTCACCGAGGGAAAGCGGATGAGCGCCTGCGCGATCTCGAGCGCCGATGGCGGAGAGGACATGCCTATCGTGCTAGGCTACGCCCCTACCTCGGCCGCATTTCGCGCACCGGCGCGGCCCAGTCGAGGCCAACGTCGTAGATCGGCGGCTCGGTGTTGGAGAGAAGATTCCATAAACCCGTCTGCGGGCTGCGCTTCAACGACTTGATCAGGACCCGCCCGTCGCTGAGGCCACAGACGCACATGCGTCCGACCAGACTATCGTCCGCCGGATTGCGCACGTCGTCGTAGAAGACGAGCCAGTTGTCGAACAGGACGCCGAGCGAGTGGCCGCGGACCTGCACCGCAACGGTCGTCGGCTTCGAATCGAGCGGCGCGTCGACATCGTCGAACGGCCCCTGGCCGTCGGCGTAGAAATGCGCGACCGCGCCCGCGCCGACATAGCCGACCAGGGGGGCGCTCGGCGGCCGCGGCGGTCCGCCGCCGATCAGGCGCGGCGGCTCAACGCCGAGATAGTCGGACACGATCGCAATCTCGTCGGCGCGCAAGCGGCGATGGCCGTTCAGTAGGTCGGTGACGGCGGATGGCGAGCGGCCGAGCGCCTTGGCAAGACCACTGCGCGTTTTGCCGGTTCTTTTTAGGGCTGAGCGGATCCAGTCGACAGTCAAAGCGGAAGCTCCTGCAACTTGCTTTCTCCAAGCGAAAGGCGTGGGGCGCTCTGGCGCGTCCCGGCCATCGAAGACCTGCCAACTCACGGTATTAACCTCATTTCCGAAAAACCGCAATTCAAAAAAACAGAATCTTGACACAAGCTTCTGTTTTACCTGATACTGAACAAAGCAAGAACATAACACAGCAAAACAGAAAGGGCAAGATCCATGGCCGCCTCTCCTGCTCCCCGGCGCCGTCCGCCAAAAGTCGACACCGAACGCATGCAGGCCATACGCTCTTCCGCCCGCCATCTCAAGGACTTGCAGCGCGCTCACAAGCGGCCTCCGGCGGACGTTAAAGTCAACACCCGGGGCGTTCCGAAGTTCGTCCCTCCGATCATCGAGCAGTCCTATTGCACCTCGCCCGCGGCGCTCTGCGCGGAGCTCGCGGAGCCGATCAAGGCCAAGACCGCGACGCCCCTGCCCCTCGATGAACTTGTCGAGCCCATTGAAGCCGAATCGCTTTGCGACGAACTCGAGGAGGAATCCGCCCAATGAGCAGCGCAAAGAAGCCGACCAAGCGCAAATCGCCGAAAGAGATGCTCGACGCCGTCCAGGAGCGGCTCGACGCCACCCCCGAGCGCCTCGCCCGCGCCAAGGAAGCGGGGGAGACCCCAAGCCTCGACGCCGACCGGAAGCGCCGCATGCTCGACCCGTTCGACACCATGCGCGCCAACCGGCTGCTTGCGCCGCAGGATCCGAAGCTCAACGACATCCGCTGGCTGGTCGGCGAATCCCTGCGCCGCACCCATCACCGCGCCCGGCTCGATCAATTGCGCGCGGTCGCGCCCGACCGGCTCGGCTCGACCGGCTTCGGGCCGCGTCCCGGCCTGCCGCAGTCCGACCTCGCCCTCCACGCCCGCGACAAATTGCGCGACGCCGAGGATCGGGTCGGCCCGCACGCCTGGCCGATCGTGACCCGGATCGTCATCGAAGGCGCTGGCGTGCGCGACTGCCGCGGCTTCGTTCCCGAACTCGCCACCCCCTGGCGGGCCGACGCGGTGGTCTCCGACCGCCTGCGGGTCGCGCTCGACATGATCGGCGGGCTGATGGGCGTCACGGCGCGGCGTGGGAGGCGAGAGGAATGACCGCTCGCCCTACGCCCCGATCGAAGAATCCCTCAACAGGAGCATGGACCCCATGACTTTCAACATCGTCGCCATGATTTGCGTAGCGGGCATGGCCCCGCAAGATTGCTCGCCAATGCCGGGATTTTCGCGCGACGTCGCGATCATCGGCTCGGTCTCCAATGAACTCTGGTGCGGCGTCGAAGCCCAGCAGGACCTCGCCAAGAGCGCGCCGTTCCGCAACCTCGCGGACGGCGAGTTCATCAAAATCATGTGCGTCAGAAACGGCTGACGCCGGTCGGTTGCTTTGGCTCCTTGGGTCGTCGTCATTGTGAGCGAAGCGAAGCAATCCAGGGGAACGTAGGGCGCCCTATGTCCCCTGGATCGCCGCGTCGCCATAACCGCCGAAAGACGGGCGTCTTTGACGCCCTAAGGCTCCTCGCGATTGTCTCTTGGAGTTTGGGTAGGGAGGTTTGTCCCTGAGAATGGGATGCGCCGATTTGGGCGGCCGCCCGAATTGGCGCGCGGGGAGATTGGCCGTCTCGCGATGGGGCTTGGAAAGCCCGCCGTCATCTGGGCCGTCTTCCCGCTTCCCTTGAACGCTTGATGAGTTGAATGGGCCGCCATCGCCCGATGCACGCCCGCAGACAATCCCAAGCTCATGAGAGGATAACCGCAAATGTCTCACCTCGCCACGCCCTCGCGGTTCATCGGATGCGACGTCGGCAAAACGGCGATTGTCATCCACGACGCCGCCTACGGCCGCACCCGGACGATCGCCAACGAGCCGCAGGCGCTCGCCGCCTTCGCCGCCTCGCTCAACCCGACCTGCTTTGTCGTTTGCGAGGCCACGGGCGGCTATGAACGGGATCTGCTGGCCGCCCTCATCGCGGGGAGCGTGCCGGCCCACCGGGCCGACGCCCGCAAGGTCAAGGCCTTCATCCGTTCGTTTGGCGTGCTCGGCAAATCCGACGCCATCGACGCCGCCGCACTCGCCCGATATGGCCGGGACCGGTACGCCGAACTCCCGCTTTGGAGCGCCCGCGAACCCGAACGGCTGCGCTTGCAGGCGTTGGTCCTCGCCAGACGCGACCTCGTCAAGGATCGCCTCGCCTACGCCAATCGTCGCGCCGCCCCCGCCGCCGAGCCCGTCCACCCTTATCTCGCGGCGCTCGTCGAAAGCTTCGAGGCGCAAATCAAGGCGATCGAAGCCGATATCAACGCCCTCTGCGCCGCATGCGAGGGGATCGCCAAGGCCGTCCAAACCCTGGTCACGATCCAGGGCGTCGGTCAGAAAACCGCCGCAGCCCTCATCGCCCTCATGCCCGAGCTCGGTTCGCTCCCCCGACGCCAGGCCGCCGCCCTCGCAGGCCTTGCGCCCCATCCCAATCAAAGCGGCCAGACCGACGCCTATCGCCGAACCCGTGGCGGAAGACCCGAAATCAAACGCCTCCTCTTCATGGCCGCAATCTCCGCCGCAAAACACAATCCCACCCTCAGCGCCTTCTACAAACGCCTCCTCAGCGCAGGCAAAAAGCCCCTCGTCGCCATCACCGCGATCATGCGAAAACTCGTCGTCATCGCAAACGCCAAACTCAGAGCACACCAAATCGCCGCCATCTGAGTTGATGACGATTCACCGATACGCAACGCCCGCAATTCCTGTTGAAAATAGGTTCAGTGATGTCGGTCGATCGATCGCCAATGTGGATTGGCCTTGCCGATCTTCTGCTCTGCATTCTGTCCGTCGTGATCGTGGCGGTGGCGCCGACCAAGGCCAAGGTTGATGGGGTCAAGCCGAAGGCGGAATTTTTGATCACCGCCGACTGGCCTGTCGCGCTCGATTCCGACGTCGACCTTTGGCTTGTCGGGCCGGACAGGAAGCCGGTCTTCTATGGCTCGCGCGAAGCGGGATGCGCTTCGCTCGATCGCGACAGCCTGGGCTATTCGACGTCTCGGATCACGCTCGCCGACGGCTCGATGGCGCAGTCGGAATCGAACAAGGAAACGACCACGATCCGCTGTCTCGCGCCAGGCCATTATGACGTCGGCGTCAATCTCTATTCCGACCGCGAACTCGCCAAGGGCGCGAGCGCGATTCCGGTGCGCGTCGAAATCACCAGCCTCAACCCGCAAGTCGCGACCGTGTTCGCCAAGAACGTCGCGCTCGAAAATGTCGGGCAGACCATCAATGTCGTGAGCTTCGACCTCACTTTGGGCGGTGAGATCAAGCTTGCCGACCCGCCGCTCGAGCCGATCACCGACGCGTACAGGAAAGCCAAGCCGTGAGCGGGCGGGTCAGTTCATTCGAGGGATGCCGCCACGGCGTTAGCACAGTCCGTTCAAGCTGCCCGCGCTGAACCTGTAGCTGTCCCCCTTGTATGACGCAGTTCAGCCCCAATCTTATGTACACGTACATGTTTATGTACAGCTTAGAAGGAGTCGGCTATGGGAATCGCGACATATACAGATTTCCGCGCACGCCTCGCCGGTTATATGGAAAAGGTCTGCGACGAGCATGATGTTTTGTACGTCACGCGGCACAATGCGCGCACGGTCGTTGTGCTCTCGGAGGAAGAATACGAGGGCCTGATCGAGACTGCGCATCTCCTGAGAAGTCCTGCGAATTCCTCTCGGTTGCTCCAGTCGATTGCTGACGCCAACGCCGACAAACTGACGGAGCGTGAGATCTGACGATCATTGCTGATGAAGCTCACTTGGACCGAGGCCGCTTGGGACGACTACACATATTGGCAACGCGTCGACCCGACCAAGGCGGAGAAGATCAAGGCTTTGATCAAGGACATCAGAGAGAACGCTCCATTCAAAGGGCTCGGTAAACCTGAGCCGCTTAAACATGACCTGAGTGGGTTCTGGTCACGGCGGATCACTGGGGATCATAGACTGGTCTATCGGGTTACGGGCGCGCCGGGAGCTCAGCAGCTCGAAATCGTGCAGTGCCGGTTTCATTACTAGCTGCGTACGCCAGTGGTTTCCATGGTGCGCGCAGACTTTGCGGCGGGGAATCTTGCGAAACGAAATGGCTAAGCCTTTGATAAAGCGCAGAACAGTGAAGGCAACCAGGCTGGGCTGATCGGACGCGAAAAAGTTGCGCGAAAGCGCACTCAAGTCCTTGGAATCATTCGCGCGCGTAAACTTGTGCGCGCGCCCCGCCCCAGCGGATGAAGACCCAGCCCGAGTAGGTTTCGCCCGCGAGCCCCGCGACGATGCTCTCCCGCTCGCGCGCGAACACGGCGAGCGGCCGCCATTGCTGATGGCCCGGCCACCGGCTCTCGTTGAACGCCTCGAGCCCGTTCGGCAGAACCTCGACGTCAGCCTCGCTCGGCGCGTCCTCGATGTCGAAGCGAAGCAGCGAGGATGAGGTCATCGCGCTTCCCTCAGGAGCCCTGCGGGTTGAGCCGCCAGGACGCGTGGACGACGCCCTCCATGTCGGCGAAGCGCCCGACGATCGCCTCGAGCGCCAGCTCCCGCCGCTTGTGCGAGGTCACGGTCGCGGTCACCTCGACCCGCCCGATCTCGCCCAGGAAAACGCTGTCCAACTGACTGAAACGGAGCTCCGGCACGGCTCCGACGTCCTGCACCAGCTGAGCGCGGATATCGGACGCCCGCGCCGGCCGGCATTCGATCGCGATGACGTAATGCTGGTCCTCCTCGGTCATTTCCATCGGCTGGCGGTTGATGGCGTTGGCCAAGGGCCGCAAGCCGACATTGGCCGCAATCACCAGGATCGCCGCGATGAGGCCGTGGAACCCCATCCCCTCGCCGGCGAGCAGGCCGACCGCCGCCGAACACCAGAGGGTCGCCGCGGTGTTGAGGCCGCGCACGTTGAGGCCCTCCTTGAAGATCACGCCCGCGCCGAGAAAACCGATGCCGGTCACGACCTGGGCCGCAATCCGGGTCGCGCCATCCGCATCCGAGACCGCGCGGCCATAGGTGATGAAGATCGCCGCCCCGAGCGCGACCAGCGTATTGGTCCTGAAGCCCGCGAGATGCTGGCGCCACTGGCGTTCGAGACCGATCGACGCGCCAAGACAAGCGGCGATGAAAAGATTTAGTCCGGCTTGCGCGAGCGCGACAGCCATGCGGCCCCCTCATGCGGACGGGAGATACTCATTAATCGGTAAAGGAAACGCCTCAATTCGCCATGAACCATTCACGCCAAATTCAGTTGTTAAGGACCACAATCGTGGCGTGCTGGGAAACCTGGAGGAAACCATGGTCTTGCGCATCCTATCTCGCGGCGCAATCGCCGCAGTCGCCGGCGCGGCGATGCTCGCCGCCTCAACCGCGCCCTCGGCCGCCTTCACTGCTCTCCGCGCCCTCGCTCGAGCAACCGGTCGTCGGCGCGGACGTCGAGTCCGTCTATTGGCGCCACTGGGGAGGCTGGCACGGTGGCTGGCATCGCGGCTGGGGCTGGCATCGCGGCTGGGGCTGGGGCGGCGGCTGGCATCGCTGGGGCTGGGGTCCGCGCTACTACGCCTGGGGAGGCGGCTGGCATTGCTGGTGGGGCCCGTGGGGCCGCCGCTGTGGGTGGTAAGCCGCGAACAGCCGGCCCGCGTAGATCGTCGCTGGAGCGCGGCGCTTAAGCCTCCATCTTCTCCAAGAGCGCCTCGGAAACCTCGAAATTCGCGGTGACGGTCTGGACGTCGTCGTTATCTTCGAGCGCGCCGATGAGACGCAGGATCTTTTCGCCCGCCTCGTCATCGACGGCGATGGTGTTCTGCGGGCGCCAGACAATCGAGGCCTTGCGCGGCTCGCCGAACTTCGCCTCCAAGGCCTTTTGCGCGTCGCTTAACGCCTCGACCGAAGTGATGACCTCGTGCTCTTCGGGGCCCGAGACGACGTCGTCCGCGCCCGCTTCGATCGCCGCCTCCAGCATCGCGTCTTCGTCGGCGACTTTTCGCTCGAAGACGATGAGCCCGACGCGATCAAACATGAATGAGACGGCCCCCGTTTCCGCGAGCGAACCGCCAGCCTTGGTGAAATAGGAGCGCACCTCGCCCGCCGTGCGATTGCGGTTGTCGGTCAAAGCTTCGACGATCACCGCCACTCCGCCCGGCGCATAGCCCTCGTAGCGCACTTCGTCGTAGGTCTCGGTATCGGCCGCCGACGCCTTCTTGATCGCCCGCTCGATATTGTCCTTGGGCATGTTCTCGGCTCTCGCCGCAATGACCGCGGCCCTGAGCCGCGCGTTCATCGCCGGATCGGGCAAGCCGAGCTTGGCCGCAACGGTGATTTCGCGCGCGAGCTTGGAGAAGAGCTTGGAGCGGATCGCGTCCTGCTTGCCCTTCTTGTGCATGATGTTCTTGAACTGACTATGGCCGGCCATATTCGCCTCGGTTGACCCTTCAATTGCGCGGGATGGGGTGGCGCCCCGTATACGCCGGGGTCGGCGCGTAGGGAAGACGCGTAGGGAAGACTTGGGGAAGGCCCGCTATGGTCAACCCCGAGGCCGTCCGAGCAAACTCGTCCCGAGTGACAGATAACTTGAGCAAACCGTAGCATCGCATGTCGCACGCCGCCGTTTCAATCACGCCCGGGGTCGAGTATTTCCCGGGCTTTCTCGACCGCGCCGCTCAAGAAGCGCTGCGGGATGAGGTGCTGGCGATCCTCGAGGTCGCCCCGCCGTTCCGCCCGCGCATGCCCCGCACCGGCAAGCCGCTTTCGGTTTTGATGAGCAATTGCGGCGCGCTGGGTTGGGTCTCCGACGAGCGCGGCTATCGCTACCAAGCGACGCATCCCGAAACCGGTCGCCCCTGGCCGGCGATCCCGTCGCGGCTCGTCGCAGCCTTCGCCGCGATCGCTCCCGGCGCGCCCCTGCCGGAGGCCTGCCTCATCAACGTCTACGACTCTGCCGCGCGTATGGGCCTGCACCAGGACCGCGACGAGGAGGAGCTTGCTCGCTCCCGTGGTCTCATTCTCGCTCGGAGACACAGCGCTTTTCCGCGTCGGCGGGCTTCAACGCAATGCGCCGACCCGCTCCTTCCGGCTCGCATCGGGCGATGCGATGTCGCTTGCGGGCGAGAGCCGTCTCGCGTTCCACGGCGTCGACCGCATCATCGCCGGCTCCTCGACCCTCCTGCCTCAGGGCGGCAGGATCAATCTGACGCTCCGGCGGGTGACGAAGGCGAGCGCGTAAGCGCCGGCTATTCGTCGCTGGACGCTGGCTCCTGCCTAGGCGCGGTCTTCGGTCCCCCTTTCGAGACGCCGACCATGGCCGGGCGCAGGACGCGATCCCCGATCGTCCATCCGCTCTGGACCACCTGCGAGACCGTGCCTGACGGAATGCTCTCGTCGGGCGCCTCGAAGATCGCCTGATGAAAGTTGGGATCGAACTTCTGCCCCTTGGGGTCGAGCTTCTTCACCCCGTGGCGACCGAGCGCCGCCTCCAGGTCGCGGGCGGTCAGTTCGACGCCCTCGATCAGCGAGCGAATGGAAGGGTCGGCGCTGGCGCGCGCTTCCGGCGGCAAATGCTCGAGCGCGCGCGAAAGGTTGTCGACCACGGTCAACATGTCGCGCGCAAAGCTCGTCGCGCCGTAAGTCTTCGCGTCCGAGACCTCGCGCTCGGTGCGCCGGCGCAGATTCTCCATCTCCGCCAGAGTGCGCAGCACGCGATCTTTCAACTGGCTGTTTTCGGCGTTCAGCGCCTCGACGACGGCAAGGGCGTTCGGCTCGCCAGCCTCGGGCTGGGGGCCCTGGGCCGGACCAGCCCCGCCGCGCGCGGCCGCGTCCCATTCGGCATTGTGATTACTCATCGTTTCATTGAGCCCCATAAGAATTTTCGACGCATATCAGGGCTGGCGGGCCAAAAATCAAGCACGCAGGCAGCTGTAAATCCTCCGCTCCCGCCGTCAATCGCTAGCGAAGTCGGCCAGCAATCGCCGTTTAATCGCCGCCTGCCGCGCCGGCGCGGTGATCTTCTGTCCGGTTAAATCAGTGACGTAGAACGAGTTCCACCGCCTTCTCGCCGAAAGTCACGATATGGGCCGAGCCGATGTTGAGATTAAGGCTCGACAACGAGGCGGTCAGATCCCTGAGCAGGCCAGGCCGGTCGAGACCGGAAACCTCGACCACCGTGTAGCGGCGGGAAAGATTGTTGTCGACCGTCACTTCCGGCTCAATCGCGAACGCGTTGTGGCGTTCGTCCCGTATCTGCTTGGGCGGGGTCATTTCAGCCAGCCGGACCTCGCCCCGCAGCGTCTTCTCTATGTTGGAGGCGATGCGCTGACCGCGCCGCAATTCGTCCTCGTCGCGCTCGAAAGCGCGCGAGACGAAAATGGTGTCGAGCGCAAGGCCGTCGGTGGTGGTGAAGATCTGCGCATCGACGATGTTGGCCCCGGCGGCGGCGCAGGCGCCGGCGATGCCGGTCAAGAGCCTCGGGTGGTCGGGCGCGACCACGGTCACGGCGGTGACGCCATGAAACGCGTCGGTCGACACCTCCGTCGCGAGCGAGCGCGTGTCAGCCGCCATCGCGTGGAGCAATTTCGCGTGAGCCGCCTGCCGGGCGAGCTCCACTTTCAGCCAGTAGGCCGGATAGTGCCGCTGGGCGTAAGCGTCGAATTCCGGATCGGACCAGCCCGGGAGCAACTTGCGGACGGCCTCCTGAGCCACCTTGACGCGACCATCGCGGTCGATGACCGAATGACCGCCGCCAAGCGTGACCTCGGTCTCCCAGTAGAGCGTGCGCAGAAGCTGACCCTTCCAACCGTTCCACACCCCTGGTCCCACCGCACGAATGTCGGCGACGGTCAGCGTCAACAGCATCTTCAGACGCTCTTGCGTCTGCACGATCGCCGACAGCGCCTCCGCGGTTTTCGGATCGAAGAGGTCGCGGCCTTGCGCCATGTTGGACATGACCAGGTGCTGCTCAACGAGCCAGGCTACACGTTCGGCATTCGCGGCGGTGAGCCCTAGGCGCAAGCCGATCGCCCGCGCGACCTCAACGCCGGCACGCGAATGATCGATCCCTCGTCCTTTGGCGATGTCATGCAGAAACGTTGCGAGATAGAGCTCGGTGCGATGCGCGATCTGGGGCATGACTTTGGTGGCGAGCGGCAAGTCCTCGCTCAGTCGTCCCGCTTCGATCGCGCTCAGTTCGCCGACCGCGCGGATGAGATGCTCGTCAACCGTGTAATGGTGGTACATCGAGAATTGCATCATCCCGACGACGCGGCCGAAATCGGGAATGAACCGGCCGAGCACGCCGGCTTCATTCATCCGCCGCAGCGCGATTTCGGGCGCATTGCGTGAGGTGAGGATTTCGAGAAAAAGGCGGTTCGCCTCCTTGTCGTCGCGCAAGCGAGCGTCGATGCGCTTCAAGGACTGTGTGACAAGCCTTGTCGCGTCCGGATGAATGTGCAGGTTCGACCGGTCGGCGATCCAGAACAGCCGGATGAAGTTAACCGGATCGCGCTCGAAGACGTCGTCGCGGACGACGTTGACGCGATCGTTATCGACCTTGAAATCCTTGGCCTCGGCGATCACGCGGGTTCGCCGCCGCAGGCGCCCGACGAGGCGGCCAAAGGCGGCCGTCGTTTTGGCGTGTCGCTCCTCGAGCGCCGCGCACACGATCGCAGTCAAATCGCCGACGTCCTTGGCGATGAGGAAATAGTGCTTCATGAATCGCTCGACGTCGATCAGCCCCGCGCGGGTGGAATAGCCGAGCTGACGAGCGATTGGGCGCTGGACGTCGAAACTCAGGCGCTCCTCCGCCCGACCGGCGAGAAAGTGCAGCCGGCACCGCACGCTCCAGAGGAATTCCTCGCAACGGCGAAAAAGCGCGAATTCGCGCGGCGAGAACAAACCCGCGTCGACAAGCTCGCGAGGGTTGCCAACGCGGTAGACGTATTTGGAGATCCAAAACAGCGTATTGAGGTCGCGCAGCCCCCCTTTGCCTTCCTTGACATTGGGCTCGACAAGATAGCGCGACGCCCCCGCCTTCCGGACTCGGGTTTCACGTTCAGCGAGCTTGGCGGCGACGAATTCGGGCGCTGTCTTCGCGACGATCTCCTTGTCGAACCGGGTTCTCAGCGTCTCAAACAACGCCTTGTCGCCGCTTATCAGCCGCGCCTCGACGAGCGTCGTGCGGATGGTCATGTCCGCGCGAGCCTGTTTCAGGCACTCGTCGATCGTTCGCGTCGCGTGGCCAACCTTGAGCTTGAGGTCCCACAGCACATAGAGCAGCGCCTCGACCACCTTCTCCACGCCGGGCGGCGACTTGTCGGGAAGGAGAAACAGGACATCGACGTCCGAAAAGGGCGCGAGCATGCCGCGCCCATAGCCGCCCACCGCGACAATCGTCGGCAGTGTCCCACTTGATTGCGCCGGGGCGAGCCAGCGCGCGGACATTTCGAGTCCGACACGCATGAGTTCGTCCGTCTCGGAGCTTAGCGTCTCCGCGCAGGCGCGGCCGGTTCCGCCAGCTTCCAGAGCGGCTCGCGCCTCGTTTCGTCCCGCGTCAAGCGCCGCCCGCAAGATCTCGACGGCGGCGCGGCGCAAAGCCGTCGGGTCGCCCCGGTGCCGCTCGTGGAGGGAAGCGAGTTGATCGAGAAGCTTAGCTCGCTCGACGCCCTTGAACGGCGGGGCGGCGCGAGAGCGGCGTTCGACCGCAGGAACCTCAGCGTCTGACATGGGAGGTATATCCACCCTCGGCCCGGCAATCGCAAGGCCAGCCGGGTTGCGACAGAAATGTTTAAGCTTTATCGACTTTGGCCTCGATCGCGTCCCAGATCGTCACGGCGAGATCGGGTCCGCCAACCTTCTTGATCGCGCGAATGCCGGTCGGCGAAGTGACGTTGATCTCGGTCAGATAGCCATCGATAACGTCGATGCCGACGAACAGAAGACCGCGCCGCCTCAGTTCCGGCCCGATCGTCGAGCAGATCAACCGTTCCTTCTCGGTCAGCTCGGTTTCCCTCGCCGCGCCGCCGCGCACCATGTTCGACCGGATGTCGTCACCGGTGGGCACGCGATTGATCACGCCTTTCGCTTCCCCGTCGACCAGAATGATCCGTTTGTCGCCGCGCGCCACCGCCGGGAGAAACTTCTGGATGACCCACGGTTCGCGAAGGCTCGTCGTGAACAGGTCGAACAGCGAGCCGAAATTCGGGTCCTGGACGGCGACCTTGAACACCGACGCGCCGCCGAAGCCGTAAAGCGGCTTCATCACCACTTCGCCATGCTCATCGCGGAACGCCTCGATCGCCGCCTTGTCGCGAGCGATGAGGGTCGGCGGCATAAGCTCCGGGAAATCCATCACGAAAAGTTTTTCGGGCGAATCGCGCACGCCGCGCGGATCGTTGACGACCAAAGTCCGCGGGTGGATGCGCTCGAGAAAATGCGTCGTTGCGATATAGGCGAGATCGAACGGCGGATCTTGCCGCAGCAGCACCACATCGACGGTCGAAAGATCGACGAGCTTCGCCTCGCCAAGGCGCGCGTGATCGCCCTGGACGTCCTTGACCGAAAGCGGCTCGGCCATCGCCTCGACACGCGTGCCGTTGAGCCTCAACCGTTCGGGCGTGTAGTGGAGAAGGCGGTGGCCGCGCGCCTGGGCCTCGAGAAGAAGCGCGAAAGTCGAGTCGCCGGCGATTCGGATGCGCTCGATCGGGTCCATCTGCACGGCGACGGTGAGGGGCATGGGCGTCCGGTCGAGGCGAAGGGGAATCAGTCGATTTCGAGCCTATACGCGTCCGGCGCGTGGCGGGGAAGCCGCCGGCGGGCGACGAAGACGGCGTCGCCGCGGTATGTCAGGCCCGCCGCCCACGGGTTTCGCGTCAGCCACACGCGCGCCGCCCGGGCGATACGCCGCCTTTTGGTCGCGCTGATCGCAATCGCCGCGACTTCGAGATCCGCGCGCGCCTTGACCTCGACAAAGGCGATCGAGCCCCCGCGTCGCGCAATGAGGTCGATCTCCCCGCCGGAGACGACGAACCGCCGGGCGAGGATCGTATAGCCTTTGAGCCGCAGAAGCAGCGCTGCAACGGATTCGGCCTTGAGGCCATACAGATGGGCGTCGCGCCGGCGCTCCGTCCGCTCCTCGGCGCGGCTCCTCACCGCTGCGCCCCCGCCAGCGCAAGCGCCCGCGCATAGACCTGCCGTCTCGGCAGCCCATGCTTGGCGGCGATCGCCGCGGCGGCGTCCTTGACCGACAGGTTCGCAAGCTGCTCGGCGATCTCAAGGTCGAGCGCGGCTTCGGAGACCGCGGGCCGCTCTTCCGCAGCGCCAACGACGATGACGATCTCGCCCCTGGGCTGCTCGCCTGCCGCATATTCGGCGGCGAGCGTATCGAGCGCCCCGCGCCTTACCTCCTCATGCAGCTTGGTCAATTCGCGCGCCACGGCCGCTGGACGAGGACCAAGTTCGACGGCGAGGTCCGCAAGCGTCTCGGCAAGCCGTCCCGCTGCTTCGTAGAAAATGAGCGTTCCGGGAACAGCGGCGAGCGCGTTGATGCGCTCCCGCCGCGCGGACTGCCGGGGCGGGAGGAATCCCTCGAAAAAAAACCGGTCGGTGGGAAGGCCGGCGACGCAAAGCGCCGCGAGCGCCGCAGAGGGGCCTGGGGCGACGGCGACCGCAAAGCCGAGTTCGATCGCCTCCGCCACAAGTTTGTAACCGGGATCGGAAATGAGTGGCGTCCCGGCGTCGGAGATAAGCGCCAGGGCCTGCCCTTCGGCTATGCGTTTGAGCGCGCGCGGGCGAGCCTCGGGAGCATTGTGCTCATGATAAGGCGAGAGCGGCCTCTCAATGCCGTAACGCGCAAGCAGGGCGCGCGACACACGGGTGTCCTCGGCCAGGATACCATCCGCGCCGGCCAGGATCGCCAGAGCCCGCAGCGTCACGTCGGCGAGGTTGCCAATCGGCGTGGCCACGACGTAAAGACCGGGACTGAGCGTTGCCGCCGGCAGAGTAGCGTCGCCAATGTGAAAGGTTCGGCTCGGGCGAACAGTCTTGACCCTGTCCGACTGGGGAGCTTTGGCCGCGGTCATTCTCGCTTTCGTCCGCCAATCGTGTGGCTGGCTCAATGGTCGACGCATAGCCAAGCGCAGGTGAAAATGCCACAATTTCCGTCGACAGGCGGCAAATCGCCTCTGTCGCGCGCCGATATGCGATCAGCCGATATGCGATCAAAGGACGCAATGCGGTTGTCCGCGCCGGCGCTCTTGCGAGAGGTGAGTATGAGGTTTGCCGCTGAGCGGCCGGCAGCAAGTCGAGGCGTGACAAGGCGCGCCATGCTTGGCGGCGGGCTCATCTTGACACTCGCGGGTTGCAATTCGGCTGGCATCGAGATGCCAAACGACGCTGGCGGGCCCACGCCAGCCACCGCCACCCGCAGACGGCCCGCCGGTCGGCGAGACGCTGGGCACTGGCCCGGTCCGGGTCGGAATGATCGCGCCGCTGACGCAAAACGGGGCCCCAAGCCCGATCGGCGTTTCGATGCGCAACGCGGCGCAACTGGCGATCGACGGCTTTGGCGGTCCTTACATCACGCTGATGATCGAGGACGACCATTCGAGCGCCGACGCCGCAGCCCAGGCGGCCCAAGCGGAGCTCGGCGCCGGGGCGCAACTCATCCTGGGGCCGGTGTTCGCCAACGATGTGCGATCCGCCTCGGCGGCGACGAAGTCGGCCGGACGGCCGATGATCGCGTTCTCGACCGACGTCACCGTCGCCGCCCCGGGCGTCTATCTCTTGTCCTTCCTCATCCAGGGCTATGTGGACAGGGTTCTTCAATACGCCATTTCGAGCGGCAAGAAATCGTTCGCGATCATGGCCCCGCAAAACGACTACGGCAATGTCGCCGCCCAGCGGTTCCAAGACCAGGCGGGAAGCCTCAACGCGCAGGTGATCGTGACCGCCCGCTATTCCGCCGGCCAGATGGCCACCGCAGCTCAACAGGTTGGCGGCGGTCCAGGGTCAGATTGACGCTCTTTTCATTCCTGAGCAGGCCGACGCCATGCCGGCGGTCGCGAGCGCGCTCGGAACCGCCGGCGTCAAGACCAAGTTTCTGGGCACCGGGGTCTGGAACGACGCGCGGGTTCTCAAACTGCCGCAGATGCAGGGGGCGTGGTTCTCGGCCCCTGACAATTCCGGCTTCGACGCCTTCGCGCAGCGCTACAAGGCCAAATTCAACAGCGATCCGGCTCGTCTGGCGACGCTCGCCTATGACGCGGTGACGCTGGCCGCCGCCCTCGCCCGCAATGGCGGGCCGGATCCGTTCAATCAGGCGGCGCTGACCAACATCTCCGGCTTCAACGGCGCCGACGGCGTCTTCCGCTTCCGCTCCGACGGAACCAACGAGCGGGGCCTGACGGTGATGGAGATCGCGGACGACGCCGCCAAGGTGATCAGCCCGGCGCCGCGCAGCTTTGCGGCGGGGTAGTTCTGCCCCCTTCCAGTGGGCGCGCTCGCCGCGCAGGCCTAGGCTAACCTCAGACCGCGTCGATAATTTGAGCGCCCCCCTGCGGCGCAGCTTTAATAGCCGCCAGCAGGCTCGGGACGAGCGGTTTGAGGTCGGAAAGCCGGTTCGTTTTAGCGTGCAGCACAAAGACTGAAATCGGCAGGGATGCCAGGTTCTGCTGAAAGGACAGGTTTCGGTCCACCGTGACGAACACGTCGAACCCGCCCGCAGCGAGCGCCAACAGTTCTCGATCCTTGGTTGTCGTCCAGCTCATCTGACGGGCCGTCCGCACATCGCGCCCGACGATCTCGCGGGCTAACCGCCGGTCGACGCATTCGTCAAGCAGGACCTTCACGAGGCCGCTGCGATCACTCGGTCCCTTGCCTCTTCCAGGAAAGCGAT
Source organism: uncultured Alphaproteobacteria bacterium (assembly GCA_963753135.1). Taxonomy (GTDB): domain Bacteria; phylum Pseudomonadota; class Alphaproteobacteria; order Rhizobiales; family Beijerinckiaceae; genus Roseiarcus. The sequence goes on from CAVWBA010000005.1 coordinate 60,848, forward strand.
AACCCGCTCACGCGTTACGGTCGGAAAGCCTTCGAGGAAATCATCGATGGATTCGCCCGCCTCGAGGTAGTCAAGCAGGGTCTGCACAGGAACTCTCGTCCCGTAAAAAACGGCGGCCCCGCCCATCACCTCAGGATTTCGTGACACGATAGGCTGCTTCATCACGTCAGATTACACCTGCGCGATGTCGACAAGCAACGATGGCGGACCCGCTCTGGGCCTCGCGCAACGCTCTGGCGCAATTTCAGCCCGGCGGGGTGAGCGCCGCTTGGCGTCTCAGTGGAAGTCCACGTCCTTCGTTTCGGGGCCCATGGCCGCCCCGATCGTGCCGATGATCGCGCCGATCGCCAGCAGGAAGACCGGCGTGAGCTCGAACGGCATCACCGCGCCCAGCCAGTTCATGTAGAAGGCGTAGAAGGACGGGATGATCACCGAAAGGCTGAAGCCGATGCCGAAGCCCGTCGCGCGGACATCGGTGATGAAGCGTTCATTGATATAGGTCACGATCACCCCCCAGGGCGAAGTGACCAGGATCGAGAGCACGCAGACGAGCGCCATGATCGCGCCCAGCGACAGGTCCGGCGTGCGGATGAGATAATAGAGAATCGCAGAGCCGATGACCGCGATCAGAGGGCCGACGACGACGAAAAACGTCCGGCGGCCGATCCGCTGTCCGATCATGCCCGAGGCGATATAGCTGAAGAAAAGCGCCGTATAGCTGATGAGGAGGGTCGAGGTCAGCGCGTATTTCGACAATTTGAGACTATGCAGGAGCAAGGTCGTCGGAATGAAAATGGTGATCATGTTCTGGGTCAGCCAGAACCCGGTCATCATGATGAGGACCTGCAAGAGATTGCGCGCGCTCGGGCCGGTGAGGAGCTCGCTCAGCGGCGTCTTCTCCCGTTTCCCCTCCGTGTCGGTCTGCCAGACCTCCAATTCCGACACTTTGAAGATGTAATAGAACATGAGGACGAAGGCGAGCAGCGACCCGATGACGAAGGGGATGCGCCAGCCCCATCGCGCATAGGGTGAATCGATCCCGTCGAGGGGAAAGAGCGCGAACATCAGCATCGCGACGAGGGTGATCGCGACGTAAGCCGCCGGGAAGGCGGAGAGGATCAGGCCGCCGGTGAAGCCGCGCTGCTCCTTCGCGGAATATTCGATCGCCAGCGGATGAGCGCCGGTGTAGCCGCCGCCGAGGCAAATGCCGTCGAGAAAGCGCAAGATCACCAGGAGCCAGTAGGAGGCGATGCCGATCTGGCGATAGCCTGGAATGAACGCAATCATAAGCGTGATGACGCCGAAACCGGCGACCGAGGTGATGGACGCCATTCGCCGCCCGAAACTGTCCGCCACAACGCCGAATGCCAGCGCCCCGACCGGGCGCCCGAGCAGGGTGGTGATGAAGACGAGCGATGCGAAGATCGCCTGTTCTCTGTCTTTCTCTCCTGGCCGTATCAGTTCCATCGACAGGCACACAATAGCAATTTCTGACTTTAGCAATACAAACGGCCAATGATCTGTTTTTCCGATCATGGCAGCGCCATTGGTCGATCCTACTCCGTTCAAGGCGGAGCGGTTCGGCAGCCCGACCCATCGCCATAAGCCCCGTTGCGCATCTCAGGAAAGCCGCGTGCGCCGCCATGCCGCGGGCGTCGAACCCGTTTCCCGCCTGAACGCAGCGCCTAATGCGCTTTGCGTGGAAAACCCGACCGAAAGCGCAACCGTGCCTAAGGCCAGACTTGGGTCCAAGAGCAACATCTTCGCCCGATCGACACGTTGGCGTCGAAGCCATGCGTGAGGGGCAATGCCCATCGAGGTCTTGAACGCGAAGGAGAAATGCGCAAGCGACAGGTCGGCGATCGCCGCGACCTCGGAAAGCGACACGTTCTCGGCCATTCTATCGACCATATAGTCGCAAGCGCGATTGAGAACGGCCGGAGCAAGCCCGCCGCGGCGAAGAACCCGGACCCGCGCGGCGACATTCGAAAGGGTTCTGGCGACGTGCAGCGCCAGGAGCGCGCTGGCTGTTTCCGTGTAGAGGAGGCCCTGCCGCGCGTCGCTCTCGCATTCCTCATAGATCGCTTCCGCAAGGCGCCAAGTCAGCGGGTGGTTGTAGTCCCACGCCTCGATGATCTCGACGCCGTGCAGATGCTGGAGTTCCGCGACCCGCAGAACGTAATGCGGCTCGAACTCCATCGCGAGGAATTTGTACGCCGACTTTTCTTCGATCCTGAACTCGACGCCAGTCCCGGGCGGAAGGATGAGGGCATATCGCGGCCTGTTGCGGTAGGCGCGGAGCTGCTTTCCCGCTTGCGCGTCCGCCTCGGCCCTGCCGAAATTCCAGGAGAAGTGAAGCTCGAGCGAGCGCGTGCGGACTTCCGCGGCTCCCGACACTTTCTCGATCGCATGCGTCGCGGCGGTCCCGCCTTCCCAAGCGATCTGCCTTGACCGCGCCACCTTACCTTTGACGTCCGACCACAGCGTGTCCCGGTGGCCAGGCGCGCTGAACATCGGAACTGGCTGAGCTATGCCAGCTCCCCCATTGTGAAGACGATCAGCCGGGGACATGGTCAGCCTCCAGCAATTCTATTCAGGCTTAAGCGACGCCCGAGCGCTACCGCCCCGGCCAGTTTAGCGCGAAACCTCGACGATTGTCGCCAAACTTCGATGAATGAGCCTCGGCGCGGACGCCAGGCCTTCTCCCGAAACGGCGAAGGGCGTACAGGGCCGGCCGCCTCGCTTGCGCCACGCGAACTTCGGGAACAGGTGCGGTGAACGTACGGACGCCTAGAGGCAGCTAAACCTAGGAGGACAAGATGAACTCATGCAGCAGCACCTAAAGAACTTCGTCCTGGAAAAGTGCGCGACGCACTGTTTGATCTCATGAGGCAACTTGGGATCAGCAAAATCTTTGGCAACGTCGGCTCCACTGAGGAACCATTTCTCCAGAATTTCCCGTCTGACTTCGAATACATCTTGTCATTGCAGGAGTCCGTGGCGGTCGCGATGGCGGATGCCTACTCTCAGGCAACCGGTAAGCCAGTCGTGGTAAACCTGCACACTGCTGCGGGCAGCGGTAACGGAATGGGTAATATCGAAACCGCTTGGTACAACCGTACGCCGATGATCGTCACTGCCGGCCAGCATGTCCGGACCATGCTGGTTCACGAGCCCTATTTGACCAACAAAAATCCCACTCTACAGGCCATGCCATGGGTGAAGTGGAGTTATGAGCCGGCCACCGCGGAAGATGTTCCGGCCTCATTTCTGAGGGCTTACGCCACGGCCATTCAGGCGCCGGCAGGACCTGTCTACCTATCACTCCCCATGGATGACATGGACCACGAGTGCTCTCAACTACCGCCGCCGCGCCAAATCGAGCCTCGCCTTTCCGCGGGAAAGGATGTGCTCAAATCGGTCGCGGATGCGCTATCAGCGGCACAATGCCCTGTGCTGGTCATTGGAGGGGCTCTCGATCAGACGGGGGGCTGGCGCGACGGTATTGCGCTCGCCGAAAAGCTGAACGCCGCGGTTATGGCCCCGCCATTTGAAGGAAGGCCGGGTTTCCCCGAGACTCACCCGCTGTTCCAGGGCGAGCTTCTCAGCGCCGCCGCATCGGTTTGCAAACAACTTCAAGGCTACGACCTTGTGGTCGTGATCGGTGCCCCCGTCTTCCGTTACTATCCCTGGTCGCGCAGCGAGTATCTGCCCAAGGGCACACGATTAATTCACATTACAGACAACCCCGAGGAGGCTGCCCGCGCCGTCGCCGGCGATAGCATTATCTGCGACCCCGCTAGAGCATGCGCGACATTGGTCGAGCTCCTTCCCAAGGCAACCCGTCAAGCTCCAAAGCCGCTGACTCCGCTTCCAGCGCCTGAGGTAGGGGAAACGATAACAGCCGACTATCTCTATTACACGGTGGCGCGACTTCGTCCCGAGAACTCCGTGATTGCCCAAGAATCCCTTTCAAGCCTTGGTTCGTTGAAGGACCGGTTGCGTACCTCGGAACCCAGGTCTTTCTTCTCAATGTTTAGTGGAGTGCTAGGCTACGGTTTGCCGGCAGCATGCGGGGTCGCGCTCGCGGAACGAGATCTCGGCACAGACCGCAAGGTGATCTCGCTCCAGGGTGACGGCGCGACCCAGTATGTCATACAGGCGTTTTGGAATGCCGCACAGCTGAAGCTTCCAATTCTGTTCATTATTCTTCGTAACCACGAATATTGTATCCTCAAGTCCTTTAGCGAGTACTTGGTCTCGCCAGATGTCCCTGGCTTCGATCTTCCAGGGATTGATACGGTCCTACTCGCGAAGGGATATGGATGTGATGGCGGCTACGTTTCGAAACCGGAGGAGTTGGAGGCCGCCATCAAAAAAGGGCTCGCGGCAAACGGCCCTTACGTGCTGCAAGTCGAGGTAGATCCTAAGGTGCCTCTGCTCCTCGGCAAGGTCGGGCCGAAGACACAGTACGCCCTCATCCAATAGCGGGCAACAACCACCTCGGCCCCTAGCGGAAAGAGATCCAGATATAGGACGGCGGCTCCCAGCTGGTCAGGGTCAGCCCATCGTCGAACCCAGCTCGGCAGCCGGGGGCTTTGACCTCAATCGTCGTTCATTGATGGAGATGATTTATGCAACAATTCGCACGCGTGCTCACCAGCAAAGGCTCGAACGGCGTCGCGCTGATGCGGCTCCTCATCAAGCAGAAGCTCGACAGTTTCTTCTTCATCACCGCCGATTACGCCTTCGGCGCTTCCCTCGAGGCCGACGCGCGCGACGCCATCGCCAAGGCCGGCGGAACCGTTGTCGGAGGGCTACGCTCGCCGCTCAACACGGCCGATTTCAGCTCGTTTCTCATCGCCGCCCAAGCCTCGAAGGCCAAGGTGATCGTGTTCGCCATCACCGGCGCCGATCTCTCCAATGCGCTGAAACAGGCAAGCGAGTTCAACCTCGCTCGAAGGGCAATATCTCGCGACGCCGATCACCTATTTGAGCGACGTCCACGCGGCCGGCCTCGATGTCGCGCATGGCCTCACCTTCATGCAGTCCTGGTACTGGGACCTCGACGACAAGACGCGCGCATTCGCCAAGCGTTTCTACGCAAGGCGCGGCCGCATGCCCAACGACAATCAGGTCGCCGTCTATTCCTCGGTTCGCCACTATCTCGAAGCCGTCGCCAAAGCTCGGAACCGACGAAACCGGGGCGGTGATGAAGGCGATGCGCGAGGCTCCGATCCACGATGTGTTCGCCGCCAATGGGACGATCCGCGCCGACGGCCGGGTGCTCTATGACCGCTATCTCATGCGGGTGAAGACGCCGGCCGAATCGAAATATCCGTGGGATTATCTCACGGTCGTCGCCAAGATCCCGGCCGCCGACGCCTTCCGGCCGCCCGGCGCGGGCGGCTGCACGCTGGCGCAATAGTCGGATCGAGAGCAGGTCTCTTCAACGAGACGCGCCGTTGCGCCCCAGGCGCAGACTAATTGTACATATATATTCTGTCTATATCATCCATCGAGATGACGGCGCAAGCAACTCGCTAATCGCGCCCTAACTCATTCAAATCGCTCAAAATGGACTCGTAAGCTTGGCCGCGGCCCCGGTCGAAGGAACGGGGCCTAAAGCATGCTCGGCAGCACCCGGTCCGGGGGACGGTGGCCGTCGGCGAAGGTCCGGATGTTGATGATGACCTTCTCGCCCATGTCGGCGCGCCCCTCGTGCGTCGCCGACCCCATGTGCGGGAGCAGCGTCACCTTGCCCATTTTGGCGAGAGCGATCAGCTTCTCATTGACGGCGGGCGCGTGCTCGAACACGTCGAGACCGGCGTTGGCGAGTTCGCCCGCCTCGAGCATGCGGACCAGCGCATTCTCGTCGACGATCTCGCCGCGTGCGGTATTGATGAGAATGGCGTCGGGACGGAGATGCTTGAGGCGCCGGGCTGACAGAAGGTGGAAGGTGCCGGGCGTATGGGGACAGTTGATCGAGACGAAATCCATTCGCGCCAGCATCTGGTCGAGCGAATCCCAATAGGTCGCCTCGAGCGCCTCCTCGATTTGCGCCGCGACCCGACGGCGATTGTGGTAGTGGATCGACATGCCGAAGGCGCGCGCGCGGCGCGCCAGCGCCTGGCCGATGCGGCCCATGCCGACGATGCCGAGGCGTTTTCCCGTGATGCGCCGCCCGAGCATCCAGGTCGGCGACCAGCCGGTCCACCGCCCCTCGGGAATGACACGCGAACCCTCGACCAGCCGCCGCGCCGTCGAGAGGATCAGCGCCATCGTCATGTCCGCGGTGTCCTCGGTGAGCACGCCCGGCGTGTTGGTGACCGTGATGCCGCGCCTGAGCGCGCTGGTCACGTCGATGTGATCGACCCCGTTGCCGAAATTGGCGATGAGCCGCATCTGTTCGCCCGCTTGCGCGATCATGGCGGCGTTGATCTGGTCGGTGATCGTCGGCACCAGAACGTCGGCTTCGCGCATCGCCTCGACGATCTCGGCCTGCGACATCGGCTTATCTTCGTGGTTGAGGCGGGCGTCGAACAATTCCCGCATGCGGGTCTCGACCATTTCAGGCAGCCGCCGGGTGACCACAACAAGGGGTTTTTTCTTGGTCATGAGCGCCCCTCTTATCGCTCGCGCGGCTTTGCCGCCGCTGCTCCTGCTGCCGCAATCATCCTCTCTCCGCGCCTTCGCATGAGGTTCACGCCGCGTTAACGACAGACGACGCAAATGGATTCGACGGCGCGCCCACGAATTCCGATCCGCCGGGCTGGCCTCCTTAGCAGAAGAACGGGCAAAGACAAGGATGGCCGGACACCGGTCGAGGAAGGCGGCATGAGGCGATTGACAAGCGGCCAATCAACGCGTTCGCATTGGCCGCCGCGCCGTGCTTGCGCTGGGCTTGCGCCTTGCTCCTCGGGCCCGGCGCGGCGAACGCCGATCCGGTCGGGCCGGTCACCAAATTGCCGCTGCCGCGTTACGCCAGCTTGAAAACCGACCGGGTCAACCTGCGGGAGGGTCCATCCAAGGACCATGCGACCAAATGGGTCTACGAACGCGCCGGGCTTCCGGTAGAGATCACCGCCGAGTTTGAAATCTGGCGCAAGGTGCGCGATTCCGAAGGCGTCGAGGGCTGGGTGCTCCATTCGCTGCTTTCCGGGCGGCGAACGGCGTTGGTTGCGCCCAAGAACAAGGAGCAGAACTCCAAGCTCTACACCCGCGCGTCCGCTTCCGCCGACTTGTCCGCAACCCTTCAGTCGGGGGTGATCGTGAATATCCGCCGTTGCGACGGCGCCTGGTGTCTTGTCGACGGAGATGGGTTCAAGGGATATATTGAGCAGGACAAATTGTGGGGCGTGTACCCCAACGAAAAGATCGAATGAGCGGAGCGGCCGCCAGGGCCTCTGCAGGCGCCGGCGCCTGACAGTTCGAGAGGACGACCGGCTGTGCGACATGACCCACGAAAGTCGCGCAGGCAAGCGGTTGTGCGCAACGGGAGGGAACGATGCAGGCGGCCGAAATTCAGAACCTAGAGGTTCAATTCTCCCACGACCTGGTTCAATATTGGGGATGGTTCCTCGCCCTCGGTGTGGGTCTGTTGGCGCTCGGCGTCGCCGCCGTGGCGCGCGCGGTCACTGCGACCGTCGTCTCAATGGTGTTCTTCGGCTGGCTTCTGGTGTTGGCGGGGGCGATTGAAGTCGTTCAAGCGGTCGCGGTGGGTCACTGGGCTGGCATCTTTCAGCATTTGTTCGCCGCGATCCTGTTCCTTGTGGCCGGGTTCATCATGGTGTTCAGGCCATTGATCACGGCCGAAGTGCTCACTCTTTTCATGGCGTTGTTCTTCCTGATCGGCGGGCTGTTCCAGCTCATTGGCGCAGCGTGGATCGGGTTGCCCGGCTGGGGATGGAGCGTTGTGGACGGCGTCATCACATTCGTTCTCGGCTTGCTGGTCTTGGCGCAATGGCCGGCGTCGGGTTTATGGGTGATCGGCCTCCTTCTTGGCATCGATCTCATTTTCTACGGCCTCGCCTGGATCGCGATCGCGCTCAGCTTGCGCGGCGCGTAGGCCTCCGTCGCCGCTGGCCCGCGCCTTGCAGCGGGCCCTCGAGAGGGCTAGGGACGCAGCGGCTCTTTCGACAGGAACCCGTGACGGATGAAAAAAGTCTACGCCAACGCTGACGAGGCGCTCGCCGGCCAGATCAAGGACGGCATGATCTTGATGGCCGGCGGATTCGGGCTTTGCGGAGTTCCCGAGACGCTGATCGATGCGGTGCGCAAATCAGGCGCGAAGGATCTGACTTTCGTCTCCAACAACGCCGGCGTCGACGGGATCGGCCTCGGCATTCTGCTTGAAACCGGCCAAATCAAGAAGATGATCTCGAGCTACGTCGGCGAGAACAAGATCTTCGCCAGTTTGTATCTGGCGGGCAAGCTCGAGCTCGAATTCAATCCGCAGGGCACGATGGCCGAGCGCATCCGCGCCGGCGGCGCAGGGATTCCCGCCTTCTTCACCCGCACGGGCGTCGGCACGATCGTCGCCGAGGGCAAGGAAATCCGCGACTTCAACGGCGAGGCCTATGTGATGGAAACCGGTCTCGTCGCCGACATCTCCCTCGTCCACGCCTGGAAGGGCGACACCGAAGGCAATCTCGTCTATCGAAAGACGGCGCGCAACTTCAATCCTATGATGGCGACGGCGGGCCGTCTGACGATCGCTCAGGTCGAGCATCTGGTTAAGCCTGGCGAGATCGACGGCGATCACATCGTCACGCCCGGCATTTACGTTCAGCGGATCGTTCACGCGCCCAATGAGCTAAAGCGCATCGAGCAGCGCACGACCCGCAAGCGCGACGCAGCCTGAAGAGTTCGGAGGCAAACTAAAATGGCTTGGACCCGCGAACAAATGGCGGCGCGCGCCGCCAAGGAGCTTAAGGACGGCTTCTACGTCAATCTCGGCATCGGCATTCCGACCTTGGTGTCGAACTACATCCCTAAGGGAATGAGCGTTCAGTTGCAGAGCGAGAACGGTATGCTGGGAATGGGCCCGTTCCCCTTCGAGGGCGAGGAGGACCCGGACCTCATCAACGCCGGCAAGCAGACCGTCACGCAATTGCCGACGACGAGCTTCTTCTCCAGCGCCAATTCGTTCGCCATGATACGCGGAGGGCACATCGACCTCGCCATCCTGGGCGCGATGCAGGTCGCGGAGAATGGCGACCTCGCCAATTGGATGATCCCCGGCAAGATGGTTAAGGGCATGGGCGGCGCGATGGACCTCGTCGCCGGCGTCAAGCGCATCGTCGTGGTGATGGAGCACTCGGCCAAGGACGGGCCGAAGCTCTTGCATCATTGCACCTTGCCGCTGACCGGCGCGAAGGTCGTCGACCTCGTCATCACCGATCTTGGGGTGTTCACGATCGACAAGCATGGGCTGCGCGGCATGGCTCTCATCGAGCTCGCGCCCGGGGTGACTTTGGACGAAATCGCCGCCAAGACCGAGGCGACCTACCGGGTCGCGCTGAACCAACCCGCCGAGGCGGCGCTGGCGGGATAGAACGCTCGTCCTTCAGTCAAGCGACGCGACGGGCGCCGTGTCCGAGTCGGTTTTAAGCGAATCCAGGGGGTTGGGCGCAGTCAGGGCCGAGTGCGGACCGAGCGCGGCAAGCATCGAAGAGAATTTGCTTCGGCCGCGCTTTCGCCGAGGTTCTCTTATTTCTTGACCAAGGGGCAGGCGGAATCCGCGAGCTTACCGTACGCCTCCTCGCCTTTCATCGTCTTGAGGATCTTGTAGAAGTCCCAGTCGCCTTTCGACTCCGCCGGCGTCTTCACCTGAACAATAAGCATATCCTTCTCGAGCAGACCGTCGGGGCGGATCACGCCGTCGGTGACGAACATGTCGTTGATCTTCGTCTTGTGGAGTTGCTCCATGACTTTATCGGGATCCGTCGATCCGACCGCCTTGACGGCGTTGAGGTAAGCGAGCGTCGCTGAATAGAAGGCGGCCTGGGGGAAGGTCGGCATCTTCTTCGTCTTCTCGAAGAACCGGTTGGCGAAAGCCCGCGTCGTGTCGTTTGTGTTCCAGTACCAGGAGGTTGTCAGCACGAGGCCCTGAGCGGTCTCGAGACCAAGCGCATGGACGTCGGAAAGGAAGACGAGCAACGCCGCCGGCCTCATCGTCTTGGTGAGGCCGAATTCCGCCGCCGCCTTGAGCGAATTCGACGTGTCCGTGCCGGCGTTGGCGAGTGCAAGCACCTGCGCCCCGGAGCTCTGAGCCTGGAGAAGGTAGGAGGAGAAGTCCGAAGTGCCCAGCGGCACCCGAACGCTGCCCACCAGGGTTCCTCCGCCTGCCTTAACGACATCGCTGGCGCCCGCCTCCAATTGCTTTCCGAAGGCGTAGTCCGCGGTAATGAAGAACCAGCTCTTGCCGCCCTCTTCGAGAATCGTTTTGGCGGTGCCGTTGGAGAGCGCGGTGGTGTCGTAGCCATAGTGGATCGTGTAGGGCGTGCAGTCCTTGCCGGTCAGCGAAGCGCCGGCCGCGCCGATGGCGAAAAAGGGAACCTTCTTTTCCTTGGCCGCAGCGGACATGGCGAGGCTGACGCCGGTGTTGGAGCCGCCGAGCAGCATCGTCAGCCCGTCGGTATCGGCCCATTCGCGGACCTTCTCCGCCCCGAGAGCCGGCTTGTTCTGGTGGTCGAAGGTCAGAATCTGGATCGGCTGGCCAAGCACGGATCCGCCAAAATCGGCGACCGCCATTTTGATCGAACTCAATTCCGGCGGCGCCAATGACGTCCGCGTAAGGTCCCGACATGTCGTCGATATCGCCGATGACGACCTTGTTCTCCGCAGCTGAGGCCGCGCCCGCGGCCAGCGAGGCGCCAAGGGCGCCTGCCAGCATCAACATCCATCTGAGCGATTTCATTCCGTTCCTCCCAAATCCACGGCTCGTCCGGCTGCGCGCCGCCAATGTCATAACCTCGCGCGCATAATGCTTGTCGCTTCAGCCTGTGGCAACTTACGCTTTAGTCGAGGGGCCGCGCTTGGCGGCGCCGGCGTGCATGCCTATAACTTACGGATGGCGCGAAAAGAGTCCCGGCAGGCGCGGGCGGCGAGGACCGAGGCGATCTTCGAGCGCCTGGCGGCCGCCAATCCGACGCCAAAGGGCGAGCTCCAATACATCAATCCCTTCACACTGCTCGTGGCGGTGGTGCTGTCGGCGCAAGCGACCGACGCGGGGGTGAACAAAGCGACGCCCGCGCTATTCGCCATCGCCGACACGCCGGAGAAAATGGCGGCGCTCGGCGAGGAACGCCTCGCCGAGAAGATCAAGTCCATTGGGCTCTATCGGACCAAGGCCAAGAACATCATTGCTCTTTCGCGCGCGATCGTTGAGCGCCACGGCGGCGAGACGCCCCGCAACCGCGAGGAACTGGAGGCCCTGCCCGGGGTTGGCCGTAAGACCGCGAATGTGGTGCTGAACACTGTCTTCGGCGAGCCGACGTTGGCCGTCGACACCCACGTCTTCCGCGTCGCGAACCGCCTCGCCATCGCCCCCGGCAAAACGCCGCGCGAGGTCGAGGACGGGCTGATGCGCGTCGTGCCGGACCGGTTTTTGCTCCACGCCCATCATTGGCTCATCCTGCACGGGCGCTACGTCTGTATGGCGCGCAAACCTTTATGCGGGGTTTGCGTGCTTATCGATCTTTGCCCCTACGAGCCGAAGACTCTGTCCGGCGCCGCTGAGACGCAGAAAATCGCCGCACCCCAGGCGCCGCTCGCTCGGCGGACTGTCCGGAGGCGGACGCTGATCCTCCGCATCGCAACACTGGGCGCAACTTGCCCGTGAAGCCGGCGACCGGATAGGTTTCCGACTCGATGTTCAATATCGTCCTGCTTCTCGCCGTCCTTGCGACCTTGCTCGTGGTTGTCGCCGTCTCCCAGCCGGTGGCGGTCCGTCTGAAGGTTGCGCCGGTGGTGCTCCTGGCCGTCATCGGGGTGGCCATCGGCGCGGTGTCGATTGTCCTAGTGCACACGCCCCTTTCCGCCCGCTACGGCGACCTGGCGGGCCTGTTCGCCAACCTGCCTGTCGGCGCCGAGACCTTCATTTACGTCTTTCTCCCGCTGCTCGTGTTCGAGGGCGCGATCACGGTCGACGTCAGGCGGATGCTCGAGGACGCCGCCCCGATTCTGATGCTGGCCGTTGTGGCCACCGTGGTCTGCACCGCTGTGGTCGGTTTCGTGCTTTGGCCGATCGCGGGCCTGCCGCTTGTCGTCTGCCTGTTGCTCGGCTCGGTGGTGGCGACCACCGATCCGGCGGCGGTCATCGCGGTGTTCCGCGATGTCGGCGCCGCGGCGCGGCTAACCCGTCTCGTCGAGGGTGAGGCGCTTCTGAATGACGCGGCGGCGATCGTGATGTTCACGGTGCTACTTGGGGTCATCGTCTCCGGACAGCAGCCGAACCTCCTCGTTGGCGAGGAGCAGTTCCTGGTTTCCTTCTTCGGCGGCGCAGCTCTGGGCCTCCTGGGCGGGCGGGCGTTGCTGCAGCTCATCCCCTGGACGCGCGACGATCGATTGGCCGAAGCGACGCTGACGGTCGCGCTTCCCTATCTCGTCTTCATCGCGGCCGAACAGCTCGTGCACGTTTCGGGCGTCGTCGCGGTGCTCTGCGCTGGATTGACCGTCAGCGCTTTTGGGCGATCGCGGATCACTCCCTACAATTGGTCGTTCATCACGGACCTCTGGGCGCAGATCGCCTTCTGGGCACATTCGCTGGTGTTCGTGTTGGCTTCGATTCTAGTGCCGAAGCTGTTGATCGACACGCAGTTCCACGATGTAGTGCTGCTGGCGGCGCTCATCGTGGCCGTATTCGCGGCGCGCCTTATCGTGCTATTCCTCCTCCTCCCGCTGCTCAGTCTGACCAAACTCACCGAGCCGATCAGCACCGCCTATAAGCTCGCCATCGCTTGGGGCGGGTTGCGCGGCGCCTTGACCTTGGTGCTGGCGCTGGCCGTCACCGAAAACCCGGCGCTGAAGCCGGAGATCCAAAAATTCGTCGCGGTCCTCGCCACAGGCTTGGTGCTGTTCACGCTGCTCGTCAACGGCACGACCTTGCGCTTCGTCATCCGCCTCCTGCGTCTCGATCGCCTGTCGCCAGTTGACCAGGCGTTGCGCGACCGGGTGCTGGCGCTCTCCTATACGGAGATCGGCGAGACCATCCGAACGATGGCGAACGAGCATGAGATCTCTCCTTCAGCGGTCACTAGCGCGCTTCGGCCTTATGAGGCCGGAATGGCGGCGGCAAAATCGTCCGGCGCTGCCGAAGCGGAGCTCACTGATCATCAGCGCCTCGCGATCGGCCTGGTGGCGCTGGGAAACCAGGAACGGATGCTGGCGCTTGAAATCATGGCGGAGCGCGCCGCCTCGCCGGTCGCCGTGCAGGCGCTGCTGCGCAACGCCGAAGCCCTGGGCGAGGGCGCGAGAAGCGGCGGCCGTCTCGGCTATCAGCGCAGCGCCGAAGCTGCGCTTGCCTTTCCGTTCTCTTTCCGCGGCGCCTATTTCTTCTATCGCCGTTTTGGCGTCGTGCGCTTTCTCGCCGACCGGCTCGGCGACCGGTTTGAGATGCTGCTTGTTACGCGTCTGTTGATCCAGGAGCTCATGGGTGCGCACGCCGTGCGGTCGCGCTCGATCTTCGGCGAGCGGGTCGTGGAGCTCATCGACGCCATTCTCCAGGTTCGCCTCAAGCGCACAACCGCCGCCCTCGACGCGCTCCGCCGCCAATATCCGCAATACGCGGCGGCCCTCGAAGCCAGGTTCTTGCGCCAGTCCGCAATGCGGCGCGAGATGGGACGATACGACACGTTGTTCCAAGAAGGTCTTATCGCGGCCGAGGTCTACGAAGACCTCAAGGGCGGCGTCGAGGACAGAAAGAGAGAGGCGCGGCCTCGCTTTGATCTTGGACTCGATACGCGCGAGTTGATCGGTCGCCTCGACCTCTTCGCCGATCTCACCGACCAACAGCTCGAACGGGTGCAGAAGCTGCTGAAACCCCGGTTCGCCGTGCCCCGCGAACGGATCGTGCGCGAGGGGCAAGAGGGTGACGCCTGCTATTTCATCGCCTCCGGCGCCGCCGAGGTTGTCTTTCCCGGCCGCCGCATTCCGCTTGGCAGCGGAGACCTGTTTGGCGAGATGGCGCTTCTCACCGGCATGACGCGGCAGGCCGACGTCGTCGCCATGACCTATTGCCGGCTTCTCGTTCTCAGAAAGGTCGATTTCGACCGTTTCATGCAAGACAACGGCGACATCCGTCTCGTCATCCACAAGATCGCCGCGACGCGCACATCGATGAACCGCTCAGGGGAGACGAGCGCCGGTCTCGGCCTGACTTGAGCGCCTCGGTGCGTCCGGCCGGGCGCCGAGGTATGAGGGCGCTCGCGCGATCTTGGCGCCGTCATCGCCGGCAAGCAAAGTGGGGATTCTGACTATGCGCAACGCAATCTTGGCCGCGATCGGCGCCGCCCTCATGCTGGCGCTCGCGCCTCCGCCAGCCTCAGCGCAGAGCAATCCGCCGCCGGGAGCTGCGTCGGCCGCCGCCATCCCAAGGACCGCGGCGGGCGCGGGGACGAACGCGGCTCGGACGCGGCGCCGAAACACGCTCAACCGACAAAGAGCGCGCTTGACTACGGAACATGCGCGACAGGCGCGCAGAAGCGCGCACCATTGATCGGGCGCGCCAGGCGCTGGGCTGAACCTAGACCGGAGGCGGAACGGCGGCGCCGTCGCGTTTAGCCGGCCAGGATACGATGTGTCCTTGAGCAACCATAGGCTCAAGGACACCGATGGCGGCCTCCGCGACCGTCGGCTCATCGAAGAATTCGATCACCAAGGGAAGATCGACGCTGATCCGCAGCATGTCGTCCGCGTGGACCACTCCGTCGGAGCCAAACCCGGCGACGCCTCTGAAGACCGTGACCCCTTTCACGGCGTGCCGATCGTGCAAAATTGACAGGATCTCCCGCATCAACGTTGTGCGCCGCCCGTGATCCGCTTCGCTAAGGTAAACTCGAACCATCAGGACGTCAGTCGACATCACTTGCTCCGACTCATAAATTTCGAGCGATGTAGGCGCCGCCAAAAGCAGCCGCAAACCCGATGACAACGGACAGGACCACATAGAGCCCCGCCTTGAAGAACTCGCCGTTCTCGGCAAGCAAGAGCGTCTCCATCTCGAAGGTCGAGAAGGTCGTATATCCGCCGAGAACGCCAGTCAGAACGCCGACCCGGAGGCTGGGCGGAATCGTCAGGCGTTCCAGCGTTACGATGAACAAGAAGCCCATCAGGAAGCTTCCGATCACGTTGATGCTGAGCGTCGCGAACGGAAAATTGCGACCGAACACCGCTTGCGCCAGGTTGCTCTGCGCGTATCTCGCCCAGCATCCCAGCGCGCCGCCAATCGCAATCGCGACATAAGTCCACATAATGCGTCTCTGCTAATGCGCCAGTGTGGGGCCGAACGGGCGGTCAGAGCGAATCGGGGCCCCGAGCGCAATCCTAAAGGCTCCCAACGACAGCAGGAGCGCCATCCGAACCGGCGCTTGTGGAAGCATGATGTCGGGCGCGATCAACGCATGGCTCCTCGTCTGCCGAAATGGCCGGACAGGAGTCATCAGCCCTGAGGGCGGTTAAAGGCGAACCCCATCGCCTGAAACGCAGGGTGGTCTCGCTCGCGAGGCTTGTCAAGCTCGTCACGCGCTTTCCGCGCCGCTTCATGCTAGATGGGCGCCTCCGATAGGGAGCCGTCATGATCTGGGGAACGTTTGCGTTGGCTTTAGCAGCCGCCTTCACCGGCGCCTCGTTCTACGTCAACTGGGTCGAGCAACCTGCCCGACTTAAGCTCGACGAGGAAGCGCTGCTCAGCGAATGGGGGCCGAGCGACAGCCGAGGCGTCTTGCTTCTCGCGACCATTGCGCTCGTGGCCGCCATCGCCGGCTTCATCGCTTATTTCGAGACGCAGGACGTGCGCTGGGCGTTCGGCGCGCTCGTCATCATCGCAAGTTGGCTTTACGCCTTCTTCGTTATGTCGCCGCTCGACAACCAGATCCGCTCGCTGCGCGGCGGCGAGGTGGCTGCGGCGCGCGCTCTCGTTCGCCAATGGGGCATCGTCGAATCGGGACTGACCGCGATCGGGGTGGTGGCGGTGCTCATCTTTTTGTGGGCTGACTGAGCGGCGCGCGCCTCATGGGGCTTGGCTCGTCCAGCCGCCTCGCGCCTGCCGCGCGCGACATCGCCGACGCGCTGCGCTTCTTCACCCGTGTGCGTGTTGGCGCGCCGGAGCCAAGCGTGGCCCTCGACATAGGGCGCATGGCTTGGGCGGCGCCGATCGCCGGCGTCTTCGTCGGTTTGGTCGGCTCGCTCGTCCTTGCGCTCGGCGCGGCTCTTGGCCTGCCGCTCATCCTCCGCGCCGGGCTTACGACGGCGGCGCTCGTCGCCTTAACCGGCGCGCTGCACGAGGACGGGCTCGCCGACGTCGCCGACGGCTTCGGCGGTGGCGCGACGCGGGCGAGGAAGCTCGAAATCATGCGGGACAGCCGCGTCGGCGCCTATGGCGCGATCGCGATCGCGCTCGCGCTCATCCTGCGCGTCGGCGCGCTGACCGCGGCGCTCGACGGCGGGTTCTGGCGCGCGGGCTTGAGCCTGATGCTGGTCGCCGCGGTCTCCCGCGCCGGCGCGCTGACGCCGCTCGCGCTTCTGCCGCCGGCCCGCGCTGACGGCGCAGGCGCCGCGGCCGGACGCCTCGATCCGGGCGCGCTCGCCGCCGCCTGGGGTTCGGCTCTGGTTATTGCGGTCGCGCTCGGCCTCATCGCGCTTGGCGTGGCCCATACGGTCCTCGCGACTCTGGCCAGCGGCGCCGGCGCTTTGTTCATGACCGCGTTGGCGCGCCGCGCGATCGGCGGACAGACCGGCGACGTGGCGGGCGCGGCGCAACAATTCGGCGAGATCGCCGCCTGGTGCGGACTTCTCATCGGACATGCGCCTCATTAAGTGAGGGCCGTGCCTACCGTCTCGACCCCCTGCGTCAATGTCTGCGTCCTCGATCCGCTGTCAGCCTTATGCATCGGCTGCGGCCGGACGGCCGCGGAGATCGCCGCCTGGGCGACGATGAGCGAGACCGAGCGGATCGCGGTCATGGCCGGTCTTGCCCAGCGCTTGACGGAGGCGCGATCGCGCTCGACGCGCGGCGGGCGGGTCAGAGCGAGCGGCAGACGGAACTGATGCGCTTCCTCCTGCCCATTGCGCTCCTCGCGGTCGCGGTGGCGGCGCTCATCATGACGCCGCCGCAGGCGACCTTGTTCGGGCTCGACCATCAGCGCTTCATGAGCGCCGCGATCGGCGCCGCTATTCTCCTCTGGCTCATCCTTTCCTACCTGCGCTGGGCGCGTCCGAGCGACATTGCGCGCTTCGCCACCGCGGCCATGACCTGGGCGCTTCTCTTGATCGCGGTGACCGGCGTCTACGCCTACCGCTTTGAAGCCTCCGATATCGTCGAACGCGTCACCGGCGAATTCTTTCCGTCGGAACCGCAGGTAGGGCGAGGCGGGGAAGTCATTGTCAATCGCCGTCTCAGCGGCGAATTCGCGATTGCCGGGCGGGTCAATAATGCGCGCGTGACCTTCCTGTTCGACACCGGCGCTTCCGCAGTCGTCCTGACTGCCGACGACGCGCGGCGCGCGGGCGTGGACGCGAGCCGCCTCGTCTTCGACGTGCCCGTCTCGACCGCCAATGGCGCGGCGATGGCGGCAGAGACAAGGCTCGGTCAGGTCGCGGTCGGTCCCATCGTCATGCGCAACGTGCCCGCGATGGTCGCGCGCCGCGGCGCCTTGGACGAGAGCCTGCTCGGCATGAGCTTTCTCGAGCGGCTCAAGAGCTATACGGTCGAACGCGACCGGCTCGTCATGGTGGCAAGATAGATGCGAGCCTACTCGGCGGCGGCGAGATATTCTCGGCCTCTCTCCACGCGGGAAACCGCCTCGCGCAACACCTCGAGCCCGGCGCCGCGCTTCACCGCCTCGGTCGCAAGAACCTGCCGAAAGGCCCGCGCGCCAGACCGGCCGGCGAACAGCCCGTGCATGTGCCGGGTGTAGTCGTGCAGGCGCTCGCCGCGTTGAAGCCCGCGCGCGATAACAGGCATGAAAACTTCGATCGCCTCGAACCCATCGGCGACCGGCGCCGGCTCGCCGAACAGCTCCGAGTTGACGCCGATGAGCAACTCCGGATTCTGATAGGCCGCGCGGCCGAGCATGATTCCGTCGACATGGTTCAGATGCGCGACCCCCGCGTCGAGGTCGGCAATGCCGCCATTCAGAATGATTGGCCAGTCCGGGTGCGCGCGCTTCAGCGCATGCACGAGCCCATAATCGAGAGGCGGGATCGACCGGTTGTCCTTGGGGCTCAGGCCCTCGAGCCAGGCTTTGCGCGCATGGACGATAAGCGCAACCGTGCCTGCCGCCTTCACCTTGTCCGCGAAAGCGAAGAGAGCGGCGCGCGGCTCCTGCTCGTCGACGCCGATGCGGCACTTGACCGTGACCGGCACGTCGACCGCCGCGACCATCGCCGCCACGCATTCGGCGACAAGTTGCGGCTCGCGCATGAGGCAGGCGCCGAACCGGCCGCTCTGCACCCGGTCGGACGGGCAGCCACAATTGAGATTGATCTCGTCATAGCCGAACTCGGCGCCGATGCGTGCCGCTTCGGCGAGCCGCGCAGGGTCCGCTCCGCCGAGCTGCAGAGCCACGGCATGCTCGCTGGGGTCGAAGCCGATCAGCCGCTCGCGCGGGCCGAACATGACCGCGTCCGCCGTCACCATTTCGGTATAGAGCCGCGCACGGCGCGTGAGGATGCGGTGGAACGTCCGGCAGCGCCGGTCGGTCCAGTCCATCATCGGCGCCACGGAAAATCGCGCTTCATAGAGTTGAGACATCGCGCTCATATAGGGAAGACAGCTTCAATTGTCGCCGACGGCGTTGTCGCAATCCGGTCGAGCGACCAAATTCGCGGTCGATGCGACGATGGAACGCCTGTCGGCGCCCTTCGGGTCTTGGGCGTTTCCTACGCACTGGCGCCGCGCAGCGGACGCTCCGGCAGGAAAAGCACCGTGAGGAAAGCGAGCCCGGCGATCACGGCCCCAACGGTGAAGGCGCCGGACAGTCCGGCTCGATAGGCGTCCAGCACAAGCGCGCGCTGCGCTGCAGGAAGCTCGGCAATCTGCAGCACCCCGACGGAAAGATGCCCCAGGTCGCCGGTCGGCCCCTGCAGGTGCGCTGCGAGCACAGCGCCCGACAACGCCGCCCCCAAAGCGCCGCCGAGCGAGCGAAAGAACGCCGCCGACGCCGTGGCGGCGCCCAGGTCGCGGCGCGGGACGGCGTTTTGGATGGCCGTTGTCAGGTTCGGCATCACGAGGCCAATTCCCAGCCCCATCACCACCAGCACCATCTCGATAGGCAGCGGGTGAACCCCGCGCCGCACCGCCCACGCGAGCGCCGCGTAGGACAATGTGGCGGCCAGCAACCCGAACACGGGAAAGATCTTGTAGCGCCCGGTCCTGGAAACCAGGCGGCCGCCAACGACGGAGGCGACGATGACGCCGCCCATCATCGGCGCGAGCATAAGACCCGCCTGTGTGGGGCTGGCGTCCATCAGCAGCTGGAACATCAGCGGCAGGAAGACGACGGCGGCGAACAGCGCCATCATGGCGAGCGCGATCACGGCCGTCGCCACCACGAAGACAGAATTCCCGAACAGCTCGGGAGGCAGGATCGGCTGAGGCGCCCGCCGCTCGACGACCGCCAGAGCCATGAATGATCCGACGGCGGACAGGGCCAGTCCCAGCACGGGCGCCGAAAGCCAGGCATAGGCGCCGCCGCCCCAGCTCAGCGCCAGCAGAAGGCTGCAGGCGCCGGCAGTCAAGAGGACGGCGCCCATGAGGTCCAGCCGAGGCTTGGCGTCAAGCGCCTTTGGCCGAAGACCAATCGCGATGAACGCGAGCGCGGCGCCGCCGACCGGCAGATTGACGTAGAATATCCAGCGCCAGGAGGCGTATTCAGTGATGAACCCGCCTAAGAGCGGTCCGGCCACGGAGCATGCCGCGAACACGGCCGCGAACATGCCCTGGTAGCGGCCTCGCTCGCGCGGCGAAACCAGGTCGCCGATCACCGTTTGCGCGAGCACGATGAGGCCGCCCGCGCCGAGGCCCTGCACCGTCCGGAACGCGATCAATTCGCCCATGCTGGCGGCAAAGCCGCACAGCGCAGATCCGGCGAGGAAGATCGAGATCGAGGCGATGAAGGCCGGCTTGCGGCCATAAAGGTCGCTAAGCTTGCCATAGAGCGGCGCCGATACGGTGCTGGCTACGATGAAGCTGGTGACCACCCAGGAGAGATGCTGCAGGCTGCCAAACTCCCCGGTAATGCGGGGTAGAGCGGTCGCCACGATGTTCTGATCGAGCGCGGCGAGCGTGAGCGCCAGCATGAGACCGCTGAGCACGAGACGCAGCTCGCGGGCCGACGTCGCCGAATGCATTGCGCCAATGGTCGACATGGCTGGCGTCCGGGCGCCGTCGGTCGTCGCTCTAGTATCGGTGTTCGCCAGTTTCATGAACGGTGTACCTTTGGCGCGCGCAGCGACATGAACATCCCGGCCAGGAGAACGGCGGCGCGCCAGTCGGTGACGCGGGATCCCTTTGCGACGGCGACGCGTCGTAGTATGCGAGACCAGTCTCGCGTATCTTAGTGGAGAGCGTTCTCGCCTATGTCAATATCGCCCTCTGCCGACGCGCGTGCGCCCCAGCGTCAGCGCGGTCGTTTGCGGGTGGCCGCCATCCTCGAGGCTGGAGCCGCGGCGTTCCGGGAAAAGGGCTATGATGCGGTGACAATGACCGAAATCGCCGCCCGTTCCGGGACGACTTTCGGCTCGCTTTATCGGTTTTTTCCTTCGAAAGAGGCCCTGGCGAACGCCCTCCTCGCTCAATATGCGGAGCGCGCATTGGATCGGCTCGCGGAACTGGCCGAGTTGGCGCCGACCATGACGCCAGCGGCGCTAGCCGATGCGCTCATCGATTTCATGATGAAATTGCGGTCGGAGCGCAGCTTCGCCATGGCTTTGATGGAGGCCGGGGCGGGCGATGGCGCTAAGCGCGAGGCCTTCCGAGCGGCGTTTCGCGCGAGCATGAGCACGATCCTGCTCCGCGCATTCCCCGACTGCGGTCAAGCGAAGGCGCAGGCAATGACCGCAGTTGTCCTGCACGCTCTGAAAGGACTGGCTACAGCCACGCCGGAGAAACCAGCCGATGCGCGGCTGCTACGATCAGAATTTCGAGATTTGCTATCCCTCTATCTCGGCTCGCGCGCGGCGCAGATGCCCGGCGCATAAAGGAAAGGAAAGAAGAGTAGAACCGCCGTGCGCAACCCATGCACACGAGTTTGTCTAGAGCCCGCAAAAGCGACAATAAGCGACGAATCCCTCTGCTAGACGCCACAGGCTACGACGCCTGCGCCACAATCGAGGAGCAGCGTCATGAGGAAGCCGCGAACCAGCCGCCCAGCGCTTCATGGTTGGGTTGCGACTTCCGCGCGCGCCGCGTTCGTTCCCGTGACGAACTCCGCGAGAATGTTGTCGAGAAGCCTCGCCGTGGCGTTATTGAAGGCGTTCCAGGCCATGGCGCCGACGAAGCCAATGGAGCCAACGGAGAAGACCTCGCCGCCCCCGGCAATCGGTATGTAGACCATGTCGGCTCGCACCATGTCGGGACGGTTGGGACCATCGGAATTGGGCATCGGAGTGCCAAGATCCTCCGGCACCATCAGATATTCCGGTCCAAGGCCAGTGGCTGAGGCGAGGATGGTCGCGTGGGCCGGAGAGCCCAGCGCAAGGTCATAACGATCCAATTCGTCGCTGGCGGCGCCGCCGAGAACGTAGCCCTCCTCGCCGATCACATCTTCGCTCACGCCGTCGAAGAACGCTTTAAATCGCGGCTCGTAGCTTGCCGCGGCTCGCTTGTAGCCTTTCCCCTTCGAAAAACCTTCCGTCGAGAAGCCAACCCCGACGAGCGTGTTCGGACCGCGCCCGCGGTAGCGCCACAGGCCTCCAGGCTCGCCGGTGTGGACATGATTGCGCTCACCGGCAGGCGCGTCCCAGGCGCGCACTCCGGAATTGCAACGACGAATCTCGACAATCCAGGGACGATCGGGATCGATCGAAGTGACCCAGTAGAAGCCGTTGCCGCCAAGATAAAGGATGCGGCCGCCGCCAAGCGCATAATCCTCGAGCGCGGTCAGAGCCTTGTTGGTCCAGTATTCGGGATGGGATCCCGTTACGACGACTTTGTACTTCGAAAGCAGCTCAGACCCGCAGGCATGCACCTCCTCGTCTGTCACGACGTGGTAGGAATGAGGCAGACGCTCGAGCCACTCGATAAAAAATAAGTCGACCGGAAAATGCCGGTAACTGTTGGTGATCCAGGCCGGATAGTGGGGACGCGTGTTGAGGAGGGGACGCCTGCGACTGCTGTAACGAACCGGACTCCCATCCTTGTGCCGATCATAACAGGAGAGGCCAAATTCGGGATGCGCGTTGATGAAGATCTCATCGTCAGAGATCACGCGCTCGTGCCCCATGATCGCGCTCATGTCGGACGCCGCGAAATGGTCGTTGGCGTAGGCGAGATAGGTATTGGTCGGCGCGATGAACAGGACGTCCGCGCCCTCGCCTCTGGCGCGCACGAATAGCGGGTAAAGGTCCGCCCGTCCCCCGGCCTCGAGGCGCACCGCATAGACGCCGCTCTTGAGGTCCTTCGGCAGCTCGAAGGAAAGGTTGTACTCCCACCCCGAGTTCGAGCATCTCGTCCGAGTGGAAGTAGATCGCCCCGTACTCATCCGGTGCGGCGACGAATGAGTCTTCGAGCCCTGTCCAGTTGCGTCCGGTTACGGCGCGTTCCGCGCCGTTGCGGATGACGGCGTTTGGCGCGCGTCCTGCGACCTCGCGAATCTCCCGGGAGCGGAAATTCTCAGCGAAGTTCCAGGCAAGACGCGCGGTCTCGCGGGCGCCGGCGTGCAACGCGGCGCATTCCTCCGCCGCGACGCCGCGATCGAAGAACGCCGGACTGTCGATCTTGCCGTTGAAGCCGTCGACCGCTGAACCGATCGGACTGATCGCGCGGGAGGCGAGAAGGAGCTTGTCGAAGCGCGGAGCCGCGCCGTCGAAGGCAGCGCGGGCATGACGAACGGCCGCCGGTCCCGGGAGGCCCTTCGCCTGCTTGATGTGGACAAGGACTTCGCTGTTGTCATCGCCGGCTGTCCAGGCTGAGGATGGCGGAGTACCAGACAAGAGGCTGAACGCTGAGGCCAAGCGCGCGTGACTGCCCTTGGACCGAGACGACGAGCTCCGACTTTCGGATGGCGAGCGCGAACGTCTCGCCTTCTCCCGAGGCCGCCGCGACAAGGGTCTGCGGGTCCTCCCAGCCGGGAACGCTCGAATAAAACCAGAAGTGCAGAGCGAACGACGGCCCAAAGGCGCCGCCCAGCGGTAATTCCGCGTAGGAGCCGACCGCTGTCGGCTGCTCGACGCCCGGAACGGTCACGTCCACGCCGGGAACGGGAACCCCGAAGGAACGCGAAGCGTTCCCCGAATCCTCGCTGGTCGGCCCCCGGGTGATCCGCTCAAGCGTCGCGCGGACGCTTTTGTGCTTGGTGCTGATCGCCATGCGGACGGTCTCGCCCGGCAGGCGGGACCATTCCTCGAAATAGGCCTGCACGTCCATAGAATCTGACTCCCAGTTTTGCAGCCGCTTCAGACGGCGCGCTTCATATGCGCCGCGACAACTTCGCCGATCATGACCGACGTGAAATGGGTGTTCGCCCGGCAATCGAGCGGCATGATGGAAGCGTCCGCCACCCGGAGGCGCTGCACGCCCTTGACCGAGCCGTCCGGATTCACCACCCCCGATGTCTCTGTTCTGGCGGTCATTCGGCAGGTTCCCGCCGCATGCTGAGCATCGCCCGCCTCCAATAGGATGAGGCGGTCCCGTTCGTCCTCTTTCATCGCGAAGACTTCATCGAGGCTCAGGCCCGACGCTCCGAATGTCACGGAACGCGCAACGCGCGCGATTGCGGGATGCCGGACGATTTCCGCGCCGCGGCGCAGGGCGTCGCGCATTCGCGCCATGTCGCGCGAATCGGACAGCATGTTGGCCTCGACCAGCGGATCATGATCGGGCTCTGGCGAGGCGAAGCGGACCTTGCCCCGCGAAAAGGCCTGAAAGACGGAAACGCCAAGAGCGCCCGGAACAGCAACCCCGTCGACGGAAACGCCAAGATGATTGAATGCGATCATCAGCATGTCGCGCCGCCCCGCGCCGCCCATGCCGGACGTATAGCTGACGCAGCAGTTGGTGTGACGCGCGTCCCGGTCGCGCGGCGCGAATTCCTCCTTCAGGGCCACCGTGAGGCGAAGGATGGGATGTTCGAGAAGGTTGCCTCCGACGTCCGGCAGGTCGCGAAGGGGAGAGACGCCCAAGTCTCGCAGCACCCCCGCCGGCCCCAGCCCCGAACGAATTAAAATTCCGGGCGTGTGAACGGCTCCGGCGCACAACACGACCTCATTGGCCGCCAAGTTCGTCCAGCCTTTGCCGGGTAGATGCACGCGCACTCCACTCACGAAGGCTCCATCGAAAGTCACGCGGTCGACAAGCGCGTCGCCCACGACCGTGAGATTGGGCCGATTGCGCGCCGGTTCGAGATAGGCCTCGTTGGTCGAGACGCGACGGCCAAAACGGTTGTTGATCGGATAGCACGCCACACCCTCTCCATGGCGGGCATTGAGGTCCTCGTGCCAGGGATAGCCGAGGTGGAGAGCCGCGTCCCAGACCGCCCGATCCACGGGACCCCAGCTCTCGACCGGCGCGCGATAGACGGGGATCGGTCCTCCTCTCCCATGCTGGTCGGGGAAGGGCGCTTCGGGATCGTCTTCGATGGCGGAGAATATCGGCAGGACGTCCGAGGCCGCCCATCCTTCGCAGCCCGCCTTGGCCCACTCGTCGAAGGCGTCGGCGACGCCCCGGATCGCGATCTGCGCGTTCATGGCCGAACTCCCGCCGACGCCGCGCCCGCGCCAATAGAGCCGAGGTTCCTGGATCGGCGTGCGACGCGCCATGAGTTTCGGCCATTGCCACGCGGCCTGCATCTCCGGCTCCATGATGATCGCGCACGGATTCGGGCTCAGCATTTCCGGCGGCGCCTCAGCTGGCCGCCAATCTCGTCCCGCTTCGAGAAGCAGCACGCGGCGGCCGGGATCCTCGGAAAGGCGCGCCGCGAGGGGCGCGCCGGCTGAGCCCGCGCCGACCACCACGACATGCCAATGTTCGTCGGTCAGCATTTCAAACCTCTCGCGGTTTTTATCCTGTGGGCTACGACCTGACTGTCCGATATGCGTCCCGTCCACCCGGACGCGCGCCCCAGCGCTTCGGTGAAGCGATGATCTCGATCGGATCGTGCTCGATCCATCCGGGATAAGGGTGGATCTGCCGGTGCGTGCGACTCCCGAGGAGTGTCGCCGCGCCGCCATCGATGCTGACGTAAGCCTTTGTTGAGGTCGTTCCCTGATGGATGGCGAGAATTGACGGCACGTCGCTGTTCCAGTCCTTCAATCGAGCGTGACGACTGCGTCCTGCTTGCCGCGCAGGCGTTCGCCGGGAAACGTGAGGCGGAGCCGTCGCTCCGGAAGCGCGTTGATGCGGCGCATCGCGAGCGTCTCGCCGCCGGCGCTCAGGCGCAAGACACCCTTGTGAGCCCGCGCCGCGCGAGCAAAAATCGTGATCGCCCCTTCGTTCGGCAGGAGGCGTTGGGGATAGGCGTAGCACAGGGCGCCTTCCACGCGCAGCGTCGTCGCGGCGTCGACATCCGGCAGGCCGCCCGCCAGAGCCTTCAGGATCGAGTGCGCCGCGAACTTGCCTTCCGCCGCGACCCAGCCGGAATGCTCGACAGGCCGCAGGACGTTCCCTGCGGCGAAGAAGTGCGGATCGGAGCACCGCCATGCCGAATCGATCGCAGGCCCCCCGGTGAGGTCGTCGAAGACAATGGGACTCGCTTCGACGAGCGCCGCATCGGGCCTGAATTTCCCGGTGAAGATCACCCCGTCACATGCGAGCGTCGAGCGCGTTCCGTCGCGCTCGATGTCCACGCTCTCCACACGGTCCAAACCGCTGATGCGCAGAAGCCGTGTCCGGGTGAGGACGGGAACGCGGAACAGCGCTCGCGAGGCGACGCCCAGAGGGCGCCGCGCGACAATCCGGTCTCCTTCTTCGATCATCGCTGCGGGACGAATTCCGGCGTGACGCGCCGTGAGGATTGCCGAGAAGGAAACAAGCTCCGTCCCGACAATGACGGGGCGGCTGAAGGGCCGCATGGCGCCGATGTAGACCATGTCCTGAAAGGCGCCGGTCGTGGTGACGCCCCAAGGCCGGGCGCCGGAAACGAGGCGCGCCGATCGCGGAGTCTCGCGTATCCCCGTGGCGATCAGGATCGCGCGCGCCTCGAGCTTCTCGATCCCGGCTTGCGTAGCGACTTCGATCCGTCCTTGCGGTTCTATGCGGGTGACGGTCGCGTTGGCCATGATCTCGACGCCGCGCGCCGCCTCGATCAGGCGTTCGGCGTAAGACGGCCCGGTCCAGACGCGCCTGAAGTCGAAAAGGCCAAAGCCTGGATGGCCGCAGTGGCGAGGGAGCCCGCCCGCCACTGGGGCCCGTTCCAGGACGAGGACGTCCCGGACGCCGTTGTTGCGGAGGATCCGCGCCCCTGTCAGTCCGGCCGGTCCCGCGCCAATAATGATAACGGATCGCATTAGCGATTGTTCCGCCGATTGGCCGTAGGCTCAGGCAGGTCAGGGATGCGTCCTGCGGCGAGCTCGGAAATGCGGCGCGTGCAGTAGAAGCCCTGGCAGCGGCCCATCATGCAGCGTGTGCGGCGCCTTAAGCCTCCGAGGGTGGCGACTGGAAGCGGCTCCTCGAACGCCGCTTCAATCTCTCTTTCCGTGACAAGCTCGCAGTGACAGACAATGGGCGAGCGTCCCTTTTCCTGATAGGCTCGCGGACGATCTTCGGCGAGATTGGGCGCCGGAGTCCATGCAACGGAGTCGCGGCCGGCCAGCGCGCCGAAACGATCCTCGTACAATTCGCGAATGTAGCGGGCGATGCCCAGGGACGCGGTCAGGCCGGTTGAGCGAATGCCGCCGACCGTGATCCACCGCTCTTTCCGCAACGCCTCGATCTGGTACTCCTTGAACTGCGTGGCAGGGCGCAGTCCGGCATAGACGGCGGTGACGGAATGGTGCGCGAGCGCGGGCACGATGCGCGATCCCTCGACGATCAGAGCAGCGAGCGTTGCTTCCTCGACGGTCGCGATTCGGCGTTCATCCTGATCTTCGGCGGTTGGGCCAACGATCACGTTCCCGAAGGCGCTCTGGCCGACCACGACGCCTTTGGTGCGCGCGCTCGGTACGGGAAGTAGAATACGGGGCGCGAGCCCGAACGCCGTCTTATCGAAGACGACGAACTGACCTTTCCTCGGACGGATATGAAACGGGCTCGGCCTCGCTATGGCCTCAATGAGATCGCCGTAGTTTCCAGCGCAGTTGATCACAACCGACGCCTTGATGACGCTGCGGCCCGTCACGTCCAGCGACCACGTCCCGTCGGCAAGGCGGCCGGCGCCGACCTCTGCGTTGCGCAGTACGACGCCGCCATTCGCCAGCCCTTGCAGCAGGTAGGCGAGTGGCGCCGACCACGGATCGATGACCGATTCCCCTGGCACCAGGACTCCCGCCTTCGCCAACTCGTTGAGATGAGGCGCTTCACCGCGGACCTCCGCGGCGCTCAGGGAACGAACCTCCACGCCGTTGGCGCGGGCCTGCGCAACGATCGCCGGCAGCTTCGCGACCTCGTCTTGCGCCCAAGCGATGACGATGGCGCCGGTCTTCCGCATCGGAAGATTCAGCCGCTCATGGATCTCGCCATAGGTCCGGTAGCCGTCCCTCACGCATTTCGCCTCGAGAGTGTCAGGCTGAGCGTCGAACCCCGTATGAAGCAGCCCACTGTTGCCCTTGCTCGCGCCGTTGAGAAAGTCCGGGTCGCGCTCAAGAATGATCGTCCGCGCTCCGGCGAGGACGAATTCGCGGAAGACCGCGCAGCCGACGACGCCTGCGCCAATCACCGCGATGTCGAACGTGGTCGGGTGCGATGACCGAACGGTCATTAGTTTGATACGCTCATTTCGTAGGCATGACTGCTCAGTCATGATAGGCTGCTGCCTCGAATTCTTCGCAAGCCCGATTTTGGGGACGACGCCTCGGACTGTTTTCATCGGGGAAACCGACATGGATCAGAGGACTTTATGATTCCGGAGCAGCGGCGCGGCGCGATTCTCGAACTCGCCCAGCAACAAAGCGAACTGAAGGTGGAGGACATTGCGTCCCGCTTCGGGGTCTCCCGCGAGACCGTGCGGCGCGATTTGGCCCAGCTCGACGCACGGGGCCTCCTGAGGCGGGTGCATGGCGGGGCGCAAAAGCCGCAGACCGCCGCTGAAGCGCCTTTTCGTGAGCGGCTGATCGAGAACGCCGACGCCAAGGAGCGCATTGCCCGGACGACCGCGCGGCTGTTCCAGGATGACGACACCCTGATGATCGACACAGGCTCGACCACGCAGGCGCTGGCGCGCGAGCTCGCCCAAAGGCGCCTGATGATCATCACGAATTCGGTGGGAGTCGCGCAAAACCTCTACGGTCCGGGGGCGCTCGCGCGAGTCCATCTCGTCGGCGGGGAATATCGCGGGGAGACTGGCGAAGTGCTGGGCTCCGTCGCGCTCGAGCAGATCCGGCAATATCGCGCCGATCATGCGATTCTGACCGTCGGCGCGATCGACGCAGCCGGCGGCTTTATGGACTTCGACGTCGAGGAAGCCATGGTCGCGAGGGCCATGATTCGGCAGTCTGAACGGGTCACGGTGATCGCCGATCACAGCAAGTTCGGGCGGGTGGCGATGGCCCAGGTCTGCGCGCTGGATGGCGTCGCGCGGCTCGTCACGGATCGTGCGCCCGATCCAGTTATGGCCGAAGCGCTGAGCGTCGCCGGGGTCGAGGTCTACGTCGCCGAATAGCGTCATCTGTTTTTTCTGTTGACTGAACAGTCGATTTCGACCTACCGTTCGTGCAATCGGGCGAGGGCGCGCTGGTTTCCGCCAAGCGGGTTAAGCAGATCCGGGCGGGTGCTTCGGCGCGGCCCCGGAAACGTAGAAGGGAATGGGCAAACGATGGACCAGACACGCCGGCAATTCCTGGGCAGCGCATCGGCCGTCGCCGCCGCTGGTCTCAGCGTTTCAAGCCCGTTTATCGGTCAGGCCCATGCGCAGGACAAGAAGACTGTCGTGCTCGCTTCGATGGGCCCGGTCACCGGCAACTGGGATCCGACCTCGCACACGACGCTTGGCCAGCTCAGTTTCGAGTCCTTCATTTTCAGCCATCTGACGCGCTCTCCGATGCAGGAGGGGAAGGTGGACGAGATTCAGCCCGATCTGGCCACGAGCTGGAAACTGATCGATCCGAACACGCTCGAATTCGTTCTGCGCAAGGGCGTGAAGTTCCACGACGGCAAGGAGTTCAACGCCGAGGACGTCAAGGCGACAATGCAATACGCGTCGCAATCCTCCCGTCCTGCCGCAGCTTGGTACCCCGGACCGGTCGACGTTGAGATCGTCGATCCCTACACCGTCCGCCTGCACACGGAAAAATACGGCTACCCCGCTTCGGCCTATTGGTTCGTCGCGAGCTTCCTGCCAATGATGTCGGCGAAGGACGTGGCGGACCCGAAGATCCTGGAGAAGCGGCCGAACGGGACGGGACCCTTCAAATATATTGAAACCGATGGCGATAAGAACATCATTCGCGCCAATGACGACTATTATGGCGGTCGGCCGAAGATCGACGAGGTCGTCTACGCCTATGTCCCGGACTCGAACACGCGCGTTCTGGGCCTCTTGAACGGTCAGTATCAGATTATCGAGCGGCTGGAGCCGGAGCAGTATCAGACCCTCGCCAAGAATCCCGACGTTGTCGTTCATCGCGGTCTTTCGACGGAGAACAAATATCTCCATTTCCGCTGCAACAAGAAGCCGTTCGATGATGTCAGGATCCGCCAGGCGGCCTGTCACGCGATCGACCGTCAGCAGATTCTGGCGCTGATGGGGGACGCCGCTCAGCCGTCCAGTTGCTACGTCTCGCCAATGAAATGGGGGTTCACCGATATTCCCGGCTATCCGGAGTTCAACCCCGAGCTCAGCCAGAAGCTCCTCGCCGACGCCGGGTTCCCAGGGGGCAAGGGCTTGCCCCAGCTCGAGTACATCACGTCGATCGGGTTCTATGCAAAGACCAAGGAATATGGCGAGCTCATCACCGCGATGCTCGGCGAGCAGGGCTTCGATGTGAAGCTTACCGTCCTCGAGCCCGCTGCCTGGGAGCAGGCGATCTATCGGCGCTCCGACGGTCAGGGACCGGGGCACATGTGCGACGTCGGATGGATCACCGGATCGCCCGAGCCCGACCTCGTGCTCCGGCCGAACTGGTATTCCAAGGCGGCGCTGATCTGCGGCGTGAGCGATCCGGAGATTGACGCCGTGCTCGACAAGGAGCGCAACGCTCCCACGCCCGAGGAGCGGCTCAAGATCCTCCAGACGGAGACGTTCCCGACGATCGCGAAGAAGGTCCCGAGTTTCTCGCTGTTTTCCGCGGTGAACTTCCACGGCATGGCGAAGAACATGAAAGGGGTCTACTTCTTTCCGAACGGCCCCATCGACCTCAGCAAGGCTGAGCTGACGTGAGAAATAGGCGCAGGCTTGGGAAGGGCTCCGCGCTCTCCCCAAGGCTCAAGCCATGATTTTTGCGCTCGATTTCTTCCTGCGGCGCCTGTCGCAGGGAGTGGTGATCGTTGTTCTCGTCGCGCTCCTGATCTTCACGCTCCTGCGGATCGTGCCGGGCGATCCGGTGCGCATCATGCTTGGCCCGATGACCGCGCCGTCGGTCATGGAGGAGACTGCGAAGAAGCTTGGGCTCCGCGATCCGATCCTGGTCCAGTTCGGCCGCTATCTGTTTCAAATCGCTCACGGCGACTTGGGTCATTCCTTCATACGCAGCGCGCAGGGCGGCAGCACCGGCGGATCGCGGGGCCAGAATACGTTCGACACCGAAAATCGCGCTTCGGTCACCGAGCTGGTCCTGAACACCCTGCCGTACAGCCTCCTGCTCGCCGGGTTTGGCGTCCTCTTCTCGCTGATCATCGCCGTGCCCATCGGAATCGCTGCTGGACTGCGGTCCGGCGGCTGGCCGGATCGCATCGCGGTCTACCTGAGCTCCATTCTGGTGTCTCTTCCCAATGTCTGGCTTGGAGTTGTCTTCATTCTGATCTTCTCGGCGAAGACCGGCTGGCTGCCGGCGATCGGCTACCAGGGGGTCAGCTATGCGATCCTTCCTGCGCTTGTCCTGGCCGTGGAGCTGTCGCCAGTCATGATCCGGTCGATTTCCGTGTCCGTAGCCTCGAACCTGCTTGAGAACTATGTCGCCGTGGGAGAGGTCCGCGGCTTGTCGCGCTACCGGATGATCACGGCGCATGTCTTAAGGAACGCCTCGATTCCGCTGCTCAACTTGCTGGGCATCCAGATCGTCGGCATGCTGCTCGGCGGTCTCTTCGTCGTTGAATACATTTTCAACTACCCCGGCATCGGACTCCTGATGATCAACGCTGTCTTCCAGCGGGATTTTCCGATTATCCAGGCGGTCGGTATCCTCGCTTGCGTCGTCCTTGTCTGCATCAACATCGTCGTCGATTTCGTGGCCACGAACATCGACAGAAGGCTTCAATACTGATGGCGAGCGACCTGGCGATTGGCCGAGTCCAACCCGCCCGCACGCGCCCAAGGGGCCTCGGCGCCAACATGCTCGCGCAGGCATGGCGCACTGCCGAGTTCAAAGTCGGACTCATCGTCTTTCTGGGCCTCATGCTCATTTCGATATTCGGCCCTGACATGCTTGGACTCTCCGCGACGCGGTTCGACATCGCGGGTCGGTTTCTGCCCCCCATGCCGCTCGAGGGGTCCCATTGGCCCCATTTGCTGGGGACCGACCAGCTAGGGCGCGACCTGTTCGTCCGCTCGTTCATTGGATTGCGCAACGCCTTGATGATCGGGGTCGCCAGCGTTATCGGGATGTTTCTCGCCGGCTCTCTGGTCGGGATG
This sequence comes from uncultured Alphaproteobacteria bacterium, assembly GCA_963753135.1. Classification (GTDB taxonomy): domain Bacteria; phylum Pseudomonadota; class Alphaproteobacteria; order Rhizobiales; family Beijerinckiaceae; genus Roseiarcus. Next base: position 93,166 of record CAVWBA010000005.1, read on the forward strand.
GTCGCGGGGTACTGGAGCGGTTGGCCAAGCCTCATTCTCATGCGCTTGACCGACGCGCAGATGTCGATCCCCGTCATCATTCTCGCCATAACGATTCTCGGAGTGTCGCGCCCTACGCCGGGCTCGATCATTCTCGTTCTCATCCTCGCGGGGTGGCCGGCTTATGCGCGAATCGCAAGAAGCGCCACGCTGTCGGAGCGGCGCAAGGAATATGTCAGGGGCGCGCAGATTCTCGGCGCCATGGATACGCGAATCCTGTTCGTGCACATTGCGCCGAACATCCTGCCCCCGATCGCCTTCGTTGCGATCCTTGACGTCGCGCGGATGATGATTTTCGAAGCCATCTTCGGTTTCATCGGCATCGGCATCCAGCCACCGACGCCGACGTTCGGGACTATCATTGCGGATGGCACCAAGTATTTGATCAACGCCTGGTGGATCACAACCGTTCCCGGACTTTTGCTCGCCATCAGCCTCTGCGGCATCAACTTGATGGGCAGCGCGCTCGAGCGCGCGCGCAACAAGCTTCTGCAGGGAATCGGATGAGCGCCGGCAAGACCGTTCTCGAAGTCAAAAACCTGTCGGTTGAGCTTCAGCGTGGGGAAGGGCGCAGCCAGCCGCTTCTGAGCGACGTGGCGTTCACGCTGCGAGAGGACGAGGTCATTGGGATTATCGGGGAGAGCGGATCCGGAAAGACCGTTCTGTCAAGAGCGCTCGTCAATTGGGTGCGGGAGCCCTTGCGGGTCACGTCTGGAAGTCTGCTCTACCGAGGGCGGGATCTGCTGGGCCTGCCCGAGAGCGAGATGCAGCGGCTGCGCGGACGGGAGATCGCCTATATCGGCTCCGATCCCGGAAGCGCGCTTGATCCGACGCTTCCCATCGGCAATCAGATCGTCGAGAAGCTGCGCGCCATCAACCCGTCCCTCACCAGGAGCGAGGCGGAGACGCAGGTGGTGCGTGTGCTCGACGCGGTGCGCATCCCGTCGCCCAGGCGGCGCTTTGACGAGTTTCCCTTCCAGTTCAGCGGCGGGATGATGCAGCGCGTGATGATCGTGGACGCGCTTGTGACGAATCCGGCCTTTCTGGTCGCTGATAACATCACTCAGCCTCTCGACGTCACGGTCGCGGCGCAGATCTTACGGCTGCTTCGCGAGTTGCAGCGCGACTTCAACACGGCGATCATTTTCGTCTCCTCAGCGCTCGGCGTCGTCAACGAGATTGCCGACAGCGTTCTCGTTTTGGCGCGCGGAAAGGTCGTCGAGCAGCAACAGGTTCGGAGCCTCATTTCGGCGCCCCAGCACAACTACACCCGCCAATTGATCCAGGAGGTGCCTCGCATCTGGGACGAGGCCGGAGCGTCGAGCCCCGCCTTCGGCGGATTGCCCGGAGGAAGCGATGTGGTCCTCTCGGTCCGGGACGTCGCCAAGTCCTACGAGGTGCGGGACCGTAATCGACTGTTCGGCCGACGGACGGTGCAGGCTGTGCGAGGCGTCACCTTCGACGCCTACAAAGGCGAAAACCTCGGCATTGTCGGCGAGTCCGGATGTGGAAAGTCGACCCTCTCCCGCCTGCTCAGCCACCTTGAGGCGCCCGACCGCGGGCAGATCTTATTCAAGGGGCAGGATATAGCCCACATGTCTTCGAAGCAGATTCTGGCGCTCAGGAAGCGATTCCAGCTGCTTCTGCAGGATCCGTTCAACGCCATCCCGCCGCACCTGCATATCGGGCGGACAATCGCCGAGGCCCTTCGCATCCACGGCGGGCTCAGCCGTAAGGAAATCGACGAACGGGTCCGGAGCACGATGGCTGAAGTTGGTTTGCCGCCCGAGGTGCACGACAGCCTTCCTGTTGGTCTCAGCGCAGGACAGCGGCAACGCGTAAACATCGCTCGCGCCATGGTGCTGGAGCCCGAGCTATTGATTCTTGATGAGACGCTATCGGCGCTGGATCAGGTGGAACAGGGCAAGCTGCTTGCGCTGTTCGAACGTCTTCAGGTCCGTCATGGGATCACCTATATCTATATTTCGCACGACCTCAGCATGGTTCGACGCGTCTGCAATCGCATCGCCGTGATGTATCTTGGACGGATTGTCGAACTGGCGACGAACGAGGCGACGTTCTTCGATCCGGGCCACCCCTATACGAGAGCGCTTCTGAGCGCCGTTCCCGTCATCGAGGAAAGACCCTACAAGGCGGAGACCTACCTGCTCGAAGGCGAGCCTCCGGACCCGATTGACATTCCTCCGGGCTGCAGCTTTCGCACCCGATGCCCCTTCGCCTTCGATCGCTGCGCTTCTGACGATCCGGTGCTGCTGCGCCGCGGTCCTAGCGACTTCGCCGCCTGCCATCTCGCGGAAGAGGCCGCCGCGCGCGAGGGCCGGTTTCTACCGCGGGTGTTCGAGAGGGCCGGATAGGGGCAGCTTCCGACGCGAGCCGTCGAACGACGGCTCCGACCGCGATGGCCAAAGGCGGCGGCGGCGAATCCTATCCGAGGTGGATGCGAGAGGAGGCATGCGAAGGTCTGAGCGCGTGAGGGGACGAGGGACCTGAAATGGATGGAGACGCGCTGCATCCTCTCGTCATGACCTACGACTTTGGCACGACCTCGCTGAAGGCCGCGCTTGTCGACGCGACGGGTCGAATCCTCGCTCACGCGAGCGAGCTATATCCGCTCTTTCAACCACGGGCCGGATGGGCCGAGCAGAATCCTCGCTCCCTATGGGATGCGGGGGCTCGAGCAGGTAGGCGGGCTCTCACACAATCCGGCCTTTCCGTTGCTGCCGTCCGCTCCATCGTCTTTGTCGCGCCTTGGAAAGGGATCATTCCCGTTGGCAAGGACGGAGAAGTCCTGCGCGACGCGATCATCTGGATGGACAGCCGCGCGACGGGCGAAGCCAACAGGCTAAACGAGCGCGCCGGCAAATTCATTGGCACTGGCCAGGAATATTGGCCGCGCCTCATGTGGCTCAAGCGCCACGAGCCGGACCTCTGGCGGACGAGCCGGTGGATCATGGGGGTGAACACCTATCTGAAGTGGATGGCGACGGGCGCCGTCGTCACCGAGCCGTCCGACGATTTCATCCGGTCGGACAGGCTGTCGCTGCATAGCCGCTATCAGAAGATCCTCGCCGCGGCCGGGATCGCCGACGACACCGCGAAGTTTCCTCCGTCGACTGCGGCCGGCGAGATCGTGGGCCATCTTACGCAGTCTGCCGCGGCGCATCTGGGCCTCACCGCCGGCATCCCGGTTTTTGGAGGCTTCGGCGACCTTCCCGCGATTACCGTCGGGGCCAATGCGCTCGTCCCCGGCGCGACGCACATCTATCTCGGCACGTCTTCCTGGTTGCTCTGCGTGCTCGAGGCGGACGAGGTAATCGAATCCTCCCTGAGAGTGACGCTTGACCGACGATATGACGGCGCCGTGTACGGCTTGCAATCAGCCTGCCTTGCCTTCGACTGGATCGTCGACCAGGTCTACGGACTGGAAAAATCCAAGCGAGGAGACGGATTCCTCGACTTCGTCAACGCGCAAGTCGCGCAGATCGCGCCGGGTTCCGACAACCTGCTGGCGACGCATTGGTTGACGGGAGAGCTCTATCCTTTCTCCAAGAACGCCAAAGGCGTCTACCTGAACCTGACAACCGTTCACGATCGGCGCCATATGGTTCGCGCCATGATGGAAAGCATCTGCTACTCGCATCGAGTGTCGGTCGAATGGTTCGAATCTCAAGCGCGCGGACGCCTTGACGAGATCAGGGTTGTGGGTGGGGGCGCGTGCAGTTCGGTGTGGATGCAGATGCTCGCCGATGTGCTGGGTCGAACGGTGCTGGTCCCTGACGCTCCGAGATTCGTCGGAGCGATCGGCGCCTATCGGTGCACCCTCGGCGCGAATGGCGAGGCGGCTCTCGATCCGCACGCGGGCGATTACAAACGATATGAGCCGCAGGCCAAAGATCGGGCCGTCTATGACCGGCTTTACAAGACCTATCGAGAGATCCACCCGGCGCTCCTCAACATCTTCGAGAGCCTCAATGGACAAAGCGGAGAACAGTTGGCGCCATGAAGGTTCTGATCACGGAAATCCGGCAGGAGAGCAACTCTTTCAACCCGCTTCTTTCTGGACTTGCCCATTGGAGAAAAAGCGGTTGGGTGCTGGAGCCCAATGAGGTTCGTGATGCGCTGAAGGGCGTCGAATGCGCGGTCAGCGGGATGATCGAGGTCCTCGAGGCGTCGCCGCGGCGGCCAGAGATCGTGTTCGGCCCCGCCTTCTGCGCGCAGAGCGGAGGGCCGGCTGAACCCGAGGTTCTGGACGCGTTTTGGAACCGTCTGTCGCCAGCGATCGAGGCGAACCTGCCGCTGGACGCGGTCTTTTTCTCGTTTCACGGTGCATTGCAAACGACCGATTTCGACGACGCCCAAGGCGAGATCGTCCGACGGGTGCGCGAATTGGTTCCGTCTGCCTGCGTTCTCGCCGCGTCGCTCGACATGCACGGGTACATCACCGAAGCGTTTGCGGCCGCCGTCGACATCATGTGTGGTTACCATACCTACCCGCATGTGGACTTCGCGGAAACGGGCCGCCGCACGGCGCGGCTGGGTCTTGCCGCGCTCACTTCCTCGTCTGCCCCTAGAATGGCCTGGTCGCCCGTTCCCATGATGGTGTCGGCCTCAGCGTACAACACGCTCTCGGGGCCCTTCCGAGATCTGTCGCTCTACGCTGAGCGTTTGGTCGAAACCGGAGAACTGCTGGATTTCTCGATTTTCCAGATGCAGCCGTGGCTCGACGTCTCGAAGCCAAACTCGGCGACGGTCGCGATTGCAGACGACCCCAAGAAGGCGGAGCAATACGCGCGCGATCTGGCCGAACGACTCTATGGGCTTCGCCACACATTCACGCCCAAGCTCTCAAGCATTGATTTCATCATCGACCGCGCCGAAGACCCAACAGCATCCAAACCCGTCATCCTCGTAGACTCGGCCGATTCTCCCAACGCCGGCGCCCCAGGAGACAGCATGGCCGTGGCGCGACGTTTGCTCGAGCGAAGATCAACGGCGCGGTCCGCCACGGTCGTCAGCGACCCGGCCGCGGTTTCGCGGGCCTTCGAGGTCGGCGTCGGAGGGTCGGCCGAGTTCGCCGTCGGAGGCAATACAGATGCGAGCGCCGTCCGCATCAACGCGGTCGGCTATGTGCGGTCGCTGCACGACGGAGAGTTCCGGCAGGAGTTCGTCGGGCACGGAGGCCGCATTTCACGCATCGGCAAAAGCGCTGTCCTGCGATTCGGAAACCTTGATGTCCTCGTTTGCCAGACGATCGTGAGCCCGGGCGACCCTCAACTGTACCGCGGGTTCGGGATCGAGCCTTTGATGTACGATCTCGTGGTCGTCAAGGCGAACACGTCCTTCCGAGTGGGCTATGCAAAAATCGCCGGTGAGATTTACGAGGCGGATACGCCAGGCGCGGCCGCGCCCGATCTGTTGCGGCTTTCATTCCGGAAGCTTACTGGGCGCCTATTTCCCTGGACGGAGGAGACAACGTTCAAGGCGCGGTCCCGCCTCGGACAACTCGCGTCAAATTGTCCGCATGGCGCATTGACTGAAGGCCACATCGATCAGCGAATTTGACCTCTTCAACGCCGCTGGCCGCGCGTCGTCTTCCGACCTGCTCGAGATGTCGCCGATGGTGCGATCGGCGGAAAAGGTGACGCGGACGCGAATTGGTCGAGGTCGGCGACCGAGCGAGCGAACCACGACACTGTGTCCAGGGAGGGAGCGTAGTGGCGAACGCCGTCTACCGGCGTCACCCCGAAGGTCGGCTTGAGCGCAAACAGACCGGTGAATGAGGCGGGCCGGATTGTGGGCCTCCTGTCTGCGTGCCGAGCGCCAGAGGGACCATCCGGTCAGCGACCGCCGCCGCCGACCCCGACGATGAGCCGCCGGGAGTCCGGGACAAGTCGTACGGATTTCGGGTCGGAGGGAGTGGAGTAGACGTGTCGGTCACACTCATCCTCCCCGATCGTTATCCTTTGCACGCCAAGCCGTCATCGCCCAATGGCGTAGCCCTGCATTCCCCTTGGATTCGCCGCAGCTTTCAATCGGTCGCGATCTCGCGCCGCCGCAACGAGCCGTCCCTCGGACCAGTCGGGGCCGATCTCGACGCGATGACCGCGGCGGCGCAATTCCTCGATCGTTATTTCAGGAATGCGGCCTTCGACAACGAGAACGCCCGGCCTCGCGGCGCGAGGCCAGAAGGACGAGGGAAAGTGCTCCGTGTGCCAAGCGGGCGCGTCAATCAATTCCTGCAGGTTCAGTCCCGCATGGACATGCCGTAGAAAGAACTGCGGGATCCATTGATCTTGCTGGTCCCCGCCAGGGGTTCCCCAGGCCAAATAGGGTTCGCCGTCCCGCAACGCGATCGTGGGCGAGAGGGTCGAGCGGGGCCGCTTTCCGGGAGCGAGACAGGATGGGTGGCCCTCCTCCAGCACAAACATCTGGGCGCGAGTCCCAAGACAGAAGCCAAGTTCGGGAATGGTCGGCGAAGATTGCAGCCAGCCGCCGGACGGGGTGGCGGCGACCATGTTCCCGTGACGGTCGACGATGTCAAAATGAACGGTGTCCCCCTCGCTCCGGCCAAACGACCCGACAGTAGGTTCACCCGCGCCGACCGCTTCGCGCTCCCTGATTGCCTCGCGCGCCGCAAATGCCTTGCCGTATCCAGGAATGACGCCGGGTCGCTGTTCAAGGGACGCCTCGGCGCCGATCAGCGTTCGGCGCCGATCGTTGTACTCGTCCGACAGAAGCACATCGACGGGCACCTCGACGAACGCCGGGTCTCCGTAGAACGTGTCCCGATCGGCGAAGGCCAGTTTTGCGGCCTCAACCTGCCAATGGATGAAGTCCGGGCCGGTCGGATCAAGGCCGTCAAGCGGGAACGCCTTGAGGAGCGCCAATTGCTGAAGAGCTGCGAGGCCCTGGCACCAAGCGCCAGGTTTGAGCACCCGGTAGCGCCCATAATCGTAACCGATCGGCGCCTCCACGGACGCCGACCAGTTCGCCATATCCGCTCCGGTCAGCACGCCCTGATGGGCGCGGCCCGAGACATCCAGTACTTTCTGGGTCGCGCAGAAGCGATCAACGGCTGCAGCTACGAAGCCATCCGACCAGATTTTCCTGGCGCGATCGATCTCAGCCTCGCGATGGCCTCCTAGCGCCTCATCGACGATGCGGGAATAGGTCTGAGCCAAGACCGGATTTCGGAAGAGCGCGCCGGCCTTCGGCGTCTCACCTCGCTCAAGCCAAAGCTGGGCCGAGGTTGGCCAATGATGGAGGAACTGGTCTCTGACCGTCGCAATCGTGGCCGACGCGCGCTCCAACAACGGATGCCCGTCTTGCGCATAAGAGATGGCGGGGGCGAGCACGTCGGCGAGCCGCATGACGCCATAGTCGCGCAACATCAACAGCAGTGCGTCAAAAGATCCCCGGCACGCATGGCGCGAGCAGCCCCGTCCCCGGCACCAGATCGAGGCCCAGATATCGGAAATGCGAGAGCGTCGCCCCGCCGGGAGCAGGCCCCTGGCCGCAGATCACCTCTGTCCGCCCGCGCTTCGCATCATGAACCAGAATGGGAATATCCCCACCCGGGCCATTGAGGTGCGGCTCGACGATCTGTAGCGCGAAAGCGGTGGCGACGCCCGCATCGAAAGCGTTGCCCCCGCGTTCGAGAACACCCATGCCGACCGCGGTTGCAATCCAATGCGTGGACGCGACGACTCCAAACGTCCCTTGAATCTCGGGCCGGGTCGTGAATCGGTTCGGATTGATAAAGCTCATTCTCGCACTGTCCGCCGAACCTGGGGCCTGCCCATTTCCATCCCGCAGACGCCCCAGATTGGACACGCCTGCCTTTACCCTAACCACAATATCGCGAGCGATCGCGGCTTGTCTCGGTCTCTAGACCAGTCTCGATCCAACCGGATTTCAGACCGCTTCCCATCGCTGTCCGGCCAGGACGGCAAGAGTTCGTTCCGACGCCTTGTCGAACAGAACCAGCCGCTCGGGGCGTAGCTGAATCCAAGCCTTCTGACCGCGTTCGTGCGATTCGTTCGACGTCACAAGGGCGACCACAGCCTCGCCGTCCGATGTCGGCTCAAGGCTCTCGCCGAAGCGCAAAACGATATTGTTGACCGACCCCATAGGCTCGACCAGCTCGATCTCGACCGCCACAGTATCGGCATGCGCCTCAGTCAGCACGGCGATCGCTTCGGGGCGAACTCCGAGAATCAACTCCATCCCCCCCGGCCGGAGCCGAGCAAGCACATCATCGGCTGCGGGAAGGAGAATGGAGCCGAGCGCTTTCTCATGGCCCTCCAGGCGGATCGCTAGCAATCCATCATTGTTTTGAACAGTCACTTTGAGCAGATTGATCGATGGCGTCCCCACGAACTTCGCTACGAAGACGTTTTGCGGGCGATCATAGATCTCCTGCGGCGTCCCGACCTGGATGAGGTCGCCCGCATTCATGATGCCGATGCGGTTCGAGAGAACAAGCGCCTCCGCCTGATCATGAGTCACGTAGATCGTCGTGACACGCAAACTTTCGTGGAGCTTTTTCAATTCCGTCCGGGTGCGTTCGCGCAACTTGAGATCAAGATTGCTGAGCGGCTCGTCCATCAGGAAAATGTTCGGCCGCCGTATCAGCGCGCGCCCCAGTGCGACGCGTTGGCGCTGCCCCCCGGAAAGCTCGCCCGGCTTCTTATCCAGAAGAGAGCGGATATCGAGCATGCGCGCGACATTCTGGATTCGTCCCTCGATTTCCGCCGGCGGAACCCGTTTGACTTCGAGGTTAAGCCCGAGATTTTCGCGCACAGTCATATGCGGATAGAGCGCGTAGCTCTGGAACACCATCGCAACGTCGCGATTGCGCGGATGGGTGTCGGTGAAATCGCGCCCGCCGATGAAAATCCTGCCGCCGGAAGGGGTCTCTAGCCCCGCAATCATCCGCAGAGTGGTGGTCTTGCCGCATCCCGAAGGTCCGAGGAGCGTGAAGAACTCGCCATCCTCGACGTCCAGACTCACGCCGTTAACCGCGGTGAAGCCGGAGGGATAGGCCTTCTGCACATTCTGCAGTCGCAGCGTCATGGCTTTCGCTCCGCCGTGCTGTCCATTACTTGACCGCGCCGAGAGTCATGCCGCGGACGATGTGACGCTGCAGCAGGAACACGACGACGAGCATAGGCACCACCTGGATCACCACTGCGGCGCTCAATGATCCCCACAGGACCGTGTAGGGCTGGACGAACTTCGCGATCGTGACCGGGACGGTGACGGACTTGAAGGCCGTAAGCATGAGGGCCATCAAGTATTCGTTCCAGGTGAACACGAAGGTGAAGATCGCGGTCGAAGCGATGCCTGGCATGACGACCGGAACGACGACGCGCAGGATGATCTGCAGCCTCGTCAGGCCGTCCAGGAGCGCCGCTTCCTCCAACGCGACAGGAACATCGGCCAGGAAACCTCGCATCATCCAGATCGCAAAAGGAAGGTTGAAGGAGACATAGATAAGGATGAGGCCCAAGTAAGTGTCGAGCAGGTTCAAGTCCTGCCACTGAATGTAGAAGGGGATCGCCACGGCGATTGGCGGCAAGAACCGCAGCGACAGAATCCAAAGAGCGATGTGCTTCTCGCCCGGGACCTTCATCCGGGCGAGCGCGTAGGCGGCAAGGACCCCAAGCACGACGACGACGAAGCAACTCGCAAATGTAATCACCAAGCTGTTCATCAGCACCCGGGCGAAATCGAACTTGGTGAAGAGCTCCCAATAATTCTCGCCAGTTGGCGAGAAGATGAAGCTCGGCACGGCGCTATTGATCTCCTTGATCGGCTTCAGCGACGTAAGGACGATCCAATAGACGGGGAAGAGCCACAGGCCGACGACGAATACGGCGGCGATCGTCCCGAGCTTGGGCCAAGAGAAGCCCTCACCCGCGACGCGACGCTCGGCCCGCTCGCCGGTCGACGCGGAGGAGATCGCCTGTTGAGCAGTCATGACATCAGGCCGTCTTCGACAAGAAGCGCAGGAAAATGGCGACAAGAACGTTGACGAGTATCACCGTGACCCAGGCGATCGCCGAAGCCGATCCCATGTCGCCCGACGCGAAGCCGGTGACATAGCTGAACAGGCTCAGAACCTCCGTCGTCGACCCGGGCCCGCCGCGCGTCATCACAAAGACGAGATCGAACATGCGGATCGAATCGATGAGCCTGATCAGCACAACGACGAGGAGCACGGGCCGGATAAGGGGCAGGACAATGCGCCATAGCTTCTGCCATTCGCTGAGGCCGTCGAGTTCGGCGGCTTCGGTCACCTCCGTCGACACCGACTGCATACCCGAGAGCAGGATCAGCGCGACAAACGGCGTCCATTGCCACACGTCGGCGAAGATCACGACCGGCAGCGCCCATGTGACGCTCACCGTCCAATCCGGCGAGGGTATGTGGACGAGGCGCAACAGATAGGTCAGGAGCCCGTAGGACGGGGCGAAGATGTAACGGAACGTCAGCCCCATCGCGACGGGGGAGATCAGCACCGGGATCATCAGCAGGGTGCGAAGCGCGTTCACACCCCGCATCTTGCGGTCGAGCAGGACCGCGATCGCGAAGCCAAGAACAAGTTCGATGAGCACGGCGGCGGCCGCGAAGACCAACGTAACCTGAAAGCTCTGCTTGAAGACGTCGGAATCGAGGAGATCCGTGAAATTGTCGATTCCAGAGAAGGAAACGAGGTCGCGCCGATACAACGAGTAGTTGTGGAATGCGATCCACAGCGAGTAGATCGTCGGATAGATCGATAGGGCCAGCAGATAAAGGACTGCCGGACCGAGGAGCAGCAGCGCCACGAGCTTCTCGCGGCGCTGCCACTGCGGAAGGCTCGCGGCGACTGACATCAAACGCGTTCCGTTCAGCTCTTGTAGTAGCCTGACTTGGTCATCAGACGGGTCGCCTGCTTCTGCATGTTCTTGAGCGCCTGATCGGGTTGCGTCTGGCCGATCACGACGGCGGCGATCTCGGTGCCGACGATTTCATAGAGCGCGTTGGACTCAGGAATCGGCAGGAAGCGCATGGCGACGGGGAGCGACTGCATCATCCCGGAGAAATAGGGACGGACGCTCGTATATTGTTTCAGAAGCGAGATGCGCGCTGGCTGACCTGCGTTGTCGACCCACGCCTTGCCGATCGCCGGATCCTGCTTGTCGCCGCTGTTGCAGAACTTGATCCATTCCCAGGCCGCGTCTTTATTGTGCGAGTAGACCGGCATGATCAAGCCGAGGCCGCCCATGTGCGGGGCGTGCCTGCCTTTGTCGTTCGCGCCCTTTGCGACAACCGCGACCTTCCAGACATCCGCGAATTTCGTATATTGCGGATCGTTCATGGTCGAGCCGCCCCACTCGAACGGCGCATAGGTCCAGGTGCCGTTGAGCATCGCGGTATTGGCTTCGTCATCGGACGCGTTGAGCGCCGTAGGCTCCATGTAGGGGTAGAGACGCGTTAGCACGTCCATCGCCTTGTGGCCTTCGTCAGTGTCGAGCTGGACCTTCCACCCGCCCGGCTCCATCTTGTCGAACCAGTCGCCGCCATGACAGCGAAGCAGGGTGATGAACGCCGCGCCGGCCCAGAAACCGCGGCGCAGCGTGGTGCCGGTCACCTTTACGCCGCCTTTCGACAACTCCTTGGCGTTCTCGATGACATCTTCCCAGGTTTCGGCCGGCTTAAGACCGGCCTTCTCGAAGATGTCGGCGCGATAGTATTGCATCTGGCAATTGCTGTCCGGAGGCAGTCCGTAAAGCTTCCCGCCCTGCGCCGCCGGCTTGTCGCGGTAAAGGTCGAGGACGTTCTCGGGAATGTCGGCAAGAATGTCTTTCTTGAAATCCGGATCCTTGTCGAGATAGGGCTCAAGGTTTTCGAGGGCCCCTTCTGCGATGAATTGGGGGGAATAGTTATAGTCGTCGAAGATCACATCATAGCGATCCGATTTCGCTCCCATGGCGACCGCGGTCTTCGCCAACATGTCGCCGATCGGCTCGGCGAAGATCTGGACGTCGATATTCGGGAACTTCTTCTTAAACAGAGGAAGAACGCCTTTTTCGGGGAATTCCCACCGTTGGCCTGCCGACGCCCACGATACGATCGTGGTTGGCGCGTCCGCCGAGCGGGCCGAACCAGAAATCCCAGCGGAAGCCGCCAGCGCCCCTAAGCCGCCTGCGCCCATCCTTTTCAGCGCCGAGCGCCGGGATACCGGGGCCCCGAACAATCCGTCCGCCCCAGCGAAGCTTTTACGTCCATCCATCACCAACCTCCGTCTTACCGGTCGTTACCCAGCTCTCTTCCGACACTAGCGTTCAATAAAAAATTAGATATTGCAAGTTGTTTTTCCCACCATCGCCTCACTTATCAATTATTTAGTAGCATAGCTCTAATTTTTGAGCAGTCGTGGATAGTAACTAAGCGTCTATCCATGTTGCTTATAACTAAGCAATAATCACCAGATGGCGACTTCATCAAAGATGAAGCGCCCGGAAATTCTCCTCCATGTCCTGCTATGGCGTCAATTGATCTTTTCGTTATACGTGTCTCTTCGAGACAGCGCGCGGGGATCGGCGCGTCACCCATTCGTGTTGGAAGACCGCGCCCTCGTCAGGATCCCGCCTCGGGCCGCACGGGATAAAAAGCCGCCGCCGCCGCCGGAGTGACGTAACCCTCGGCCACGTCTTCCTCGACCATTGCGGGGTCCCGCTTGGCGGGATCGCCGTAACCGCCGCCGCCGGGCGTCCAGAGCAAGATCCGGTCGCCAGGCTCGAAATGCACATTGGCGTATTTGCTGGTCGACACTTTGCCGAACAGCTCCTTCGTGGTTCGCCATTCGCTCGTCGCCATTGCGCATGATCTTGGTGCCGCCGTTCCCGCCGGGTTGGCCGCCGAACAGGGGAAAAGGCTTCACCTCGTGCCGGTCGCTGCATTGGCTGCCGGTGATTGGAACCTCGGTGATCAAGAGGGTTCGGCGAAAGCCGAGGCCGCCGCGCCACTGCCCTGCCCCGCCCGAGTCTGGAATGAGCTCAAAATTCTCGACCCGGAGGGGGAAGCGCGCCTCGAACACCTCGGTCGGGTTGAAGCGGCAATTGCCGTTGATCGCGATGACGCAGTCATTGCCGTCATGGCCGTAGCGGCCGCCCCAACCGCCGGACATCAGGTCATAGCAGGCGAAATATTCGTCATATTCCGGATGCTGGCCGCCGAAGACGAAATTGGTGCCGGTGCAGCTCTCGGACGCCATGGCGCGCTCGGGCTTGCAGGCGCTCATCGCGCCAATGACGATGTTGGCAAGGCGCGGATGCGTCTCGGTGTTGCCGGCGACGAGCGGCCCCGGATAATCGACGTTCGTCACTTTTCCAGGCGGCGAGACCACGCGGATCGGCCGGAAGCAGCCGGAATTTTTCGGGATCGAGGCGTCGGTGACGTGCAGGAGCCCGTTGTAAACGGCGCCGGTCGCCACTCCGAGCGTCGCGTTGATGGGTCCCTTGGCCTGCTTTGAACTGCGCGAATAGTCGGCGACGACCTCGTCGCCCTGGATGTGGAGATCGATCGCGACCGTATAGGGGATCGCCTCGATCCCGTCGTTCTCGACCACGTCCTCGAAGCTGTAGACCCCGTCGGGAAACGAGGACAGTTCGGCGCGCATGCGGCGCTCGGAATAGTCCATCAGGTCCTCGCACGTCTTGCGGAAGACATTCAGGCCGTATTTTCCGACAATCTCCTGGATGCGATTCACGCCAAGATCGACCGCGCCGATCATCGCTCTGAGATCGCCGTAGTTCTGCCTGGGCGTTCTTGTGTTGGCGAGCAGCAGCTTCCACACTTCTTCGACGTCGACGCCCGCCTTCTTGATATGCACGGGCGGGACGCGCAGCCCCTCGTGGAAGATCTCGGTCGCCTCGCCGCAGAAGGCGCCCGGCACCATGCCGCCGATTTCCGCGATATGCCCGATGCACACGGCGAAGCCGAGCAGTTGGCCGTCCGCGAAGAAGGGCTTGAAGAACGTGTGCTCGGGGCAATGCAGGCCGCCGCGATAGGGGTCGTTATGCAGCATGACGTCGCCCTCGCGCAGCGAAGCGAAGTCGACCTCCTGCGAGATCGTCTTGATGAGGATCGGCATGCCGCCGATCATGGTCGGGCAGAACTCGGCGCAGGCGATCATGTCGCCCTTGGCGTCCGAGAGCGCGCAGGTGAAATCGAGGCCCTCGTTGAAGATCGTCGAATAGGACGTCTTCATGAGCAGGATGCCCATCTCCCGGCAGATCGAGACCATCGTCGAATCGAGGATGTTCATCATCACGGGATCGGCGGGCGAACCGTCTTTCACGTGCACGGCGCGGTTCTCGATCGGCATGCGCGGCTGGACGATCGGCAAACGAATGTCGCGCTCACCCTCCTCCTTCAGCGTCGACCATTGCACGCACCAGTCGGAGCAGAAGACTGTGGTTTTTCCCGCGCGCAATCCCAGCGTCCCCGGCCCGAAGACCAGCAAGCCGCAGTTTGCGCATTTGATGTATTTCTCGACGTAGAGGCCGTTTTCGGAGAAGCGCATCGGGTGTCCGCGAGTTAAGCGTGGGCGATGTGGAGCGTGCCGAAGCGGTCAACGCCCAGAATCTGGCCAGGATTGACGATGGTGACGGAGGCGGCCTCCTCGATCACCGTGGGACCCGCGATCTTCTGGCCGGCGCGAAGATCCGTGCGCCGGTAGACCGGCGTATCGACGCGCGCGCCGGGAAAAACGACGAGTCGGCTTGCTACGGGCTTCGGCGGCGCGGAGGCCAAGGGCAGTGTCGGGAGGTCCGGAACTTCTCCTGCTGACGTGACGGTCACGAGATAGTTGACGATCTCGATGATCTCGCCCGGAATGCTGAAGCCGAAGCGCAACTTGTGCGCCTCGTGAAACGCCGCCCATAGCTGCGGCGCCCGTTCGTTCGAGAGCGCGTCAGCCGCGACGGGCAGCTCGAGCTCATAATTCTGGCCGAGATAGCGCATCTCGAGCGAGCGGGAGACCTGCAGGTCCTTGGTCGAGCCTTGCGCCTTCAATTCGCCGACGCCCTCCTCGACCAGGTTCGCCATGACATCCGCAGCGCGCGCTCCGTCGAAGTGGCGGCTCGTCAGCTGCGTCGTGCGCTGACGGTCGACGCGCGCGTTGGTGACGATGAAGCCGTACGCCGAGAACTGGCCCGGATGCATCGGTATGATGGCGCGCGGGATGCCCGCCTCCACCATCAGCTCTGACGCATGCAGCGGCCCAGCGCCGCCGAACGTGCAAAGCGTGAAATCGCGCGGATCGAGGCCGCGCTCGATCAAGACCGAGCGCAGCGCCCCCACCATGTTGTTATTGGCGATGCGCACGATCGCGAGCGCCGTGTCGTCGCGCGTCTGTCCAATCGCCTTCGCCACGCGATTGATCGCCGCCTCGGCGGCGCTCTTGTCGAGCTTCATGCGCCCATTGAGAAAGTTGCTCGGATCAATTCTGCCCAGGACGACATTGGCGTCGGTGACGGTGGCGTCGACGCCGCCCGCGCCGTAGCAAGCTGGGCCGGGTTTTGCGCCGGCGCTTTGCGGCCCGACGCGCAACATGCCGCCGGTATCGATCCAGGCGATCGAACCGCCCCCGGCGCCGATCGTCCGAATATCGAGCATGGGGATTTGGATCGGTAGGCCCCACTCGATCTCGAAGGCGGTGGTGAAGCTTTCCTGCCGGTTAAGAACCGTCGCGACATCCGTCGAGGTGCCGCCCATGTCCAACGTCACAAGATTGTCGATGCCGCTCAGCTGAGCGAGATAGCGACTGGCGATAACACCCCCGGTCGGACCGGACATCGCGAGATTCACTGGCGCGCGGGCCGCCGCCTCGAGAGTCATTTCGCCGCCGTTCGACTTGATCACGACAGAGGGCGCGCGGACGCCGGCTGCGTCGAGCCGCTCCCGCATCGACCATAGTTGTTTGCTGACCACTGGCTTCAGGTAAGCGTCCGCCAGCGTGGTCGAGGAGCGCTCGTATTCCTTCCACTTTGGCAACACCTCGAATGAGGTGGAGATTGGCATGTCGCCGAGATGCTCGGAGAGGACCGCCTTCGCCCGCTGCTCATGAGCCGGATTGAGATAGGAAAAAAGAAAACATACGGCGATCGCCTGGATCTCTGGCGTCGCGCGGATCATCTTGGCCACTTCGATCAGGTCGGATTCGCTGAGCGGGGTGATAACTTTGCCCGCGGCATCGATCCGCTCGTCGATCTCGAAGCAGTGGCGCCGCTTCACCAACGGCTTCGGCTTCACCCAGCTCATGTCGTAGTGGAACTTGCGATTGCCGCGCTGGATGAAAGGAACGTCGCGAAAGCCGCGCGTCGTCACATAAGCGACGGTCCCGCCCTTGCGCTCGAGGATGGCGTTGGTGGCAACGGTGGTGCCAAGCCTCAAGAGCCGGATGGCCTCGGGCCGCAATTCCTGCGAGATGCCGTCGAGAATGGCGGACACTGGATCGCCGGGCGCCGACGGCACCTTCCAGACGCTAATGCCTCGGCTCTCCGGATCGTAGGCGACGAAATCAGTAAAGGTTCCGCCTACGTCCACGCCCAACAGAACATCCATCAACAACCCCGCTAAAACCGCTCAGCCTCCGCGCGGCTCTCAGCCGCTCTCCGATCGCCCACGCCTCAGGCCGCCGCCCGCGCCTCGGAGAGCGCGTCGAGGTCGGGAGACGTCGCCGCGAGCGCGTCGACGAACACATCGAGCGACCGATCGCATTCGTCCTTGGTGATGCACAGCGGCGGCGAGAACGCGAGCGCCTCGAGGAACGGCGAAGGCCGCACGACGAGGCCGAGCTCGAACGCCTTGTTGGCCACGATCCGGTGCGCCGCGGCGGCGCGAGGGAAAGGGATGCGCCTGTCCTTGTCGGCCGAAAGCTCCACCGCGATCATCAGGCCCTCGCCGCGTACGTCGCCGACGTAACGGTGATCGCCGACGCGCTCCTTGAGGCCCTTCTTGAGATAGGCGCCCATGCTCGCCGAATTGGCGACGAGGCCCTCGTCCTCGAGGATCGCGAGATTGGCGAGCGCCATGGCGGCGCCGACCGGATGCCCAGAATAGGTAAAGCCGTGCATCACCGGGCCGACCTCGGGCGAGGCCTGTTCCATCACGTCCCAAACGCGCTGCGAGATGAGCGAGGCCGACATCGGGAAGTAGGCGCTGGTGATGCCCTTGGCGAGGCTCACGATATCAGGCTTGAGCCTATAGAACTCGGTCGCGAACCACGTCCCCAGGCGGCCGAAGCCGGTGATGACCTCGTCGACGATGAACAGGATGTCGTGGCGGTCGAGCAGCGCCTGCAGGCGCTCGAAATAACCCGCCGGCGGGATGAGCACGCCGCCCGTCCCCATGATCGGCTCGGCGATGAAAGCCGCGACCGTTTCCGGCCCCTCACGAAGGATGACGGTCTCGATCTCGCCGATGAGGCGGTCGCAGAACGCCGCCTCGCTCTCGCCGTCCTTGGCGAAGCGATAGTGGTGTGGACAGCTTACGTGCAGGACGCCGTCGAGCGGCAGGTCGAAGGCCTTGTGGTAGGCCGCAATGCCCGTGAGGCTGCCGGACGCGACGGTGACGCCGTGATAGGCGCCCTCGCGCGAGATGATCTTCTTCTTCGCCGGCAGGCCGCGCAGGTTGTTGTAGTGCCGGACGAGCTTGAACGCCGTGTCGTTGGCGTCAGAGCCGGACGTGCCGAAGAACACTTTGCTCAAATGGTCCGCGCCGCCCTGGTGGAAGAGCGCCAGCACCTTGTCGGCGAGCCGAATGGCCGGCGCATGCGAATAGGATTGGAAGAGGTGGAAGTAGTTGAGCTCGAGGACCGCCTGCCGGGCAGCTTCCGCGATCTCCGGACGGCCATATCCAATATTGACGCACCACAGTCCCCCCGAGCAGTCGATGAGGGAGCGGCCGTTCTTGTCCTTGAGCATGACCCCTGAAGCGCTGCTGACGATCCGCGGACCGGTTTTCATGTGGTCGGCGATCGAAGTCAGGGGATGAAGCAGGCTTTGCCGATCCATTTCCTCCAAACTGTAGTTCCGCAGCGCCTCAGACATCGTTCAGCTTTCACCTCGGTAGGACAAAGACAAAGACAGTCGTCGACCCGCTCAGCACCTGATGCGTGTCCGTAAAATGGAAATATAGACGCCGATCGAACCTCGAAGAGGCGCGTTCGGCCATTCGGTTGCACACGGGGCGCAGCAAGCCGCGTGCCATCGCGAAGTCGTCGCAAGTTTCAGACGATGTAACGTGAGCTTGGGGCCGCGGTTGACCAATTGTTACTCAGGATGTCGCCGAGAGCGAAAGCGGCGCCGCTTTTGTGATCACAGTTGGCGGCGCGTACGCCGGAGATCGTTCGGCGCCTCGTTCGGACGTCCCGTTTTGCAAGCAGCGCGGCAGGCGGTCCAGTTCCCCGGCGCCGCTGGCGGCGCCAATCTGGGCTTCGGCACGGCGCTTGCAGCAAGCTGTAATCACAGATGCGAGCAGAGTGTGCGGCAGAGGGTATGATGCGACTGGCATGCGACACGGGCGGCACGTTCACTGATCTCGTGGTCGAGGACGGTGATCGCATCCAGTTCTTCAAGGCCTCGACGACGCCGGACGATCCGGTGCGCGGCGTGCTCGACTCTATCAAGCTGGCGGCGGACCACTATGGCGTCGCCAGGCGGGAACTGCTGGCGCGCGCGACCGCCTTCGTTCACGGCACGACGCGGGCGATCAACGCCATCCTCACCGGCTCCACCGCCAAGACGGCGTTTCTGACAACCGAAGGACATCGGGATATCCTGGTTATTCGCGAGGGCGGCCGCATCGAGCCCTTCAACTTCCGCGTCCCCTATCCCGAGCCCTATGTGCCGCGCCGCCTCACATTTGAAATCCCAGAGCGCGTTAACGCGGATGGACAGGTGCTGAAGCCGCTCGATGAGGCGACGGTGCTTGCGGTCGTCGAGCGGCTCAAGGCGCTCAAGGTCGAGGCGGTCGGCGTCTGCCTCTTGTGGTCGATCGTCAACGCCGAGCATGAGCGACGGCTTGGCGAGCTTCTGGCGAAGCATCTGCCCGGCGTTCCCGTGACGCTGTCGCACGAGCTCAATCCGACTTTGCGCGAGTACCGCCGCGCTTCCGCGACCGTCATCGACGCTTCGCTGAAACCGCTCATGTTCGCCTATCTCGACGGCCTGACCAACAGGCTGCGCGAAGCGGGTTTCACCGGCCGCACGTTGATGGTGACCTCGCAGGGCGGCATCATGGACGCGGAGACGGTCGCCCGCGCGCCAATCCATTCGATCAATTCCGGACCCGCGATGGCGCCGGTCGCTGGCCGCTTCTACGCCGGCCGGGATTTCGGCAACGCGATCGCGATTGTCGCCGACACCGGCGGCACGAGCTACGACGTGAGCCTCGTGCGCGACGGCCGCATTCCCTGGACGCGCGAAACATGGCTCGGGCAGCGGTTCCGCGGCCACATGACGGGCTTCCCGTCGGTCGACGTGAAGAGCATCGGGGCGGGCGGCGGGTCGATCGCCTGGGTCGATACCGGCGGCCTCTTGCAGGTCGGGCCGAAAAGCGCGGGATCGACGCCGGGACCCGTCGCCTATGGCAAGGGCGGCGTCGAACCGACCGTCACCGATTGCGCCATCGCGCTCGGCTACATCGATCCGGAGTTCTTCCTTGGCGGCGCCATGAAGCTCGACCGGGAAGCCGCGATCGCGGCGGTGCGCGACAAGGTGGCGACGAAGCTCGAACTGTCGGTCGAGGAGACGGCGGCCTCCGTGCTCGCGCTCGCGACCGAGAAGATGGTCGGCGCGATCGACGAGATCACCGTCAACCAGGGCATCGATCCGCAGACCGCGGTCCTCATCGGCGGCGGAGGCGCTGCGGGCATCAACGCGGTCGCGGTCGGCAAGCGTCTCGGCTGCGCGGGCGTGCTCATTCCCGAAGCTGGCGCGCTCCTCAGCGCGGCGGGCGCACTGATGTCGGAGCTGTCGTCCGACCATGCGCAGATGCTGTTCTGCACGAGCGACCGCTTCCCCTTCGATAAGGTCGGCGCGGTCATCGACGATCTCAAGGCCAAGTGCCAGGCCTTCGCCGAGGGGCCCGGCGAGGGCGCGGTGGAAGTCGTGACGGAAGTATCGGTCGAGGCGCGCTACCCCCACCAGATCTGGGAGATCGAGGCGCCGGTGAATGCCGGCGAGATCCGCGGTCCCGAGGACCTCGCCGCGCTCACGGCCGAGTTCCATGCCATGCATAAGACCATATTCGAGATCAACGACCCGGCCTCCGAGGTTGAGTTCGTCACTTGGCGCGCCAAGGTGCGCTGCCGCCTGCGCGAGGGCGGTGGCGGCCGCCTGCCCGAGGCGGCGGCCGAGGGCGCGCCGTCGAAGCGGCGCATCTACTTTTCCGGAGACCGGCTGGACCGAGGCGCCGATTGTCCGGCTCGAGGCCATGACGCCGGGAGAACGGCTCAAGGGTCCGGCGGTCGTCGAATCCTCGTTCACGACGGTCGTCGTCGATCCCGGAGCGACCGCGTCGCGGACGGACGGCGGCGGCCTTCAGGTCACTTTCTGATCGGCGCGCGCCGGCAAATGGTCAAGCGAAAAGGCCTGCAATGACGATACGGGTCAGCGAAGTGGGGCGGAACCGCGACGCAGCCCAAGGCGTCCGCACGGCGATCCTGTCGAGCCGCATGGATAGCATCGCACAGAAGATGCAGAACACCTTGTTCCGCACGGCGCGCTCCGGCGTGCTCAACACGGCGCATGACTTCTCGTGCGTGATCCTGACGCCGGACTGCCGCCTGCTCGCGCGGGCCGAAAGTCTGCCGATCCACACGCTGATCGGGCCGAACCTCATGTGCGAGACGGTGAAGCGCTATCATCCCGTCCTGAAGGCCGGCGACTGCTACCTGCACAATTGCCCTTACGAGGGCAATTCGCACGCCGCCGACCATTGCCTGATCGCGCCCATCGTCGACAAGGACGGCGTGCTGCGCTTTTTCGCGCTCGCCAAGGCGCATCAGGCCGACTGCGGCAATTCGCGGCCCTCGACCTATCTCGCCGACGTCGCCGACGTATACGAGGAAGGCGCGCTGATTTTCTCGGCGGTCAAGATCCAGGAGAACTATCGCAACAACGAAGACATCATCCGGATGTGCCGCAACCGCATCCGCGTGCCCGAGCAATGGTGGGGCGACTATCTCGCTTCGCTCGGCGCCGTGCGCATCGCCGAGCGCGAGCTTCTGGCGCTCGGCGAGGAGGTCGGCTGGGACGCGCTCGATCGCTATGCCGAGGCGTGGTTCGACTACTCGGAAGGCAAGATGATCGAGGCGATCCGACGCCTCAAATCCGGCAGGGCGACGACGCACGCTGCGCACGACCCGATTCCCGGCCTGCCGGAGGGCATCGCGATCAAGGTGGATGTCGAGGTCGACGCCGAAGCCGGAACCATCACGGTCGACCTCAGGGACAATCCTGACTGTCAGCCCTGCGGGCTCAATCTCACGCAAGGGACAGCGAGCACCGCGGCGATGGTCGGGATCTATAATGCGATCCTCGACCACAGCGTGCCGACCAACGCCGGCAGCTTCCGGCGCATCACGCTCAAACTGCGCGAAAACTGCGCGGTCGGCATTCCGCGCCACCCCTTCTCGTGCTCGGTCGCGACAACCAATCTCGCCGACCGTGTGGCGAATTGCGTGCAGCGGGCCATCGCCCAAATCGCGCCGGGCTTCGGCCTCGCCGAGACAGGCCCAAGCCAGCCGCCGGGCATGGGCGTCATCTCGGGCCTCGACCCGCGGCACGGAAACGCGCCCTTCGTCAACCAGGTGTTCATCGGGGTGACTGGCGGCGCGGCGACCGCGGCGAGCGACGCCTTCATGACCATCATCGACATCGGCAATGCAGGCCTCTGCCGCCACGATTCGATCGAGGTCGACGAGCTGCATCACCCGTTGCACATCGTCAGCCGTTATATCGTGCCCGACACCGAAGGCGCGGGGCAATATCGCGGCGCGCCGTCGATGATCTCCGAGTTCGGCCCCACCCCGGGCTGCACGATGAAGGTGCTCTACACCTCCGACGGCACGATCAACCACGCGGTCGGCGTGCTCGGCGGAGGCGGCGGCGGACCGAGCCGCGCCTTGAAACGCGAGCTCGACGGCTCGCTCACCACCCTGCCCGCCTGCTATGGCGTCACGCTCGAGCCCGGCGAATATGTCGTGTCCTATTCGTCCGGAGGCGGCGGCTACGGCAAGCCGACCGAGCGCGACCCGGCCCTCGTCATGCACGATCTGCAGGAAGGCTGGATCACCGCCGAGCGCGCCCGCTCCGTCTATGGGGTCGAGACCGCCGAGGGCGCCGAGCCGGGCGTTCCGGTTCTCGACGAAACGGCGACCCGGACGCTAAGGGCGTCGCTCGCCGCTTCCTGACCCCCGCCGCCCTGGAGGTCAGCGTTTCAATCCACGCGAGGACTGTTGCAATGAATGTCGTGAACCCCGTTTCGAGGCTCAATGAGCGGGGACCGGATGGCGTCCGAATGGCGATCCTGTCGAGCCGCATGGACAGCATTGCGCGCAAAATGCAGAACACGCTCTTCCGCACTGCGCGCTCCGGCATCCTCAACACCGCGCACGACTTTTCCTGCGTTCTGTTGACCGCCGACTGCCGTTTGCTCGCTGCGGCCGAGAGCCTGCCTACGCACACGCTGGTCGGCCCTGACATCATCTGCCGGACGGTGCGCGAATATCACCCAGAGCTGAAAGCCGGCGACTGCTTCCTGCACAACAGTCCTTACGAGGGCAATTCGCACGCCGCCGATCATTGCCTCGTCGTTCCGGTGATCGATTCGGCGCGCGTGCTGCGTTACTGGGTCTTGGCCAAGGCTCATCAGGCCGACTGCGGCAACTCGAAGCCCTCGACCTATCTCGGCGACGTCGTCGACGTCTACAACGAAGGGGCGCTCATCTTCTCCGCCGTCAAAATCCAGGAAAACTATCAGGACAAGGCCGACATCGTGCGGATGTGCAAGTTCCGCATTCGCGTGCCGGAAGTCTGGTGGGGCGACTATCTCGCTTCCCTCGGCGCGGTGCGCATCGCCGAGCGCGAATTGCTGGCGCTCGGCAAGGAAGTCGGCTGGGACGAACTCGACCGCTACGCCAAGTCCTGGTTCGACTATTCCGAGACGAAGATGGTCGAGGCGATCCGGCGGCTCAAGTCCGGCCGGCGCGTCATTCTGACGGCGCACGATCCCTTTCCGGGTGTTCCCGAGGGCATTCCGGTCAAGGTGGACGTCGAGGTCGAGGTCGAGGCCGCCACGATCGTCGTCGACCTCACGGACAATCCGGACTGCCAGCCGTGTGGCCTCAACCTCACCGAATCGACCTCCATCAGCGCGGCGATGGTCGGCATCTACAACGGCATCCTCGACCACAACGTGCCCGCGAACGCCGGCAGCTTCCGCCGCATCACGGTGAAGGTCCGCGAGGACTGCGCCGTCGGCATCCCGCGCCACCCCTTCTCCTGCTCGGTCGCGACAACCAATCTCGCCGACCGCGTGTCCAACCCCGTCCAGCGCGCGCTCGCCGAGATCGCGCCAGGATACGGTCAGGCCGAGACCGGGCCAATCCAGCCGCCGGGCATGGGGGTGATCTCCGGCAAGGATCCCAGGCGCAACGGCGCGCCTTTCGTCAACCAGGTGCATGTCGGCATCGGCGGCGGCGCGGCGACGCCGGTGACCGACGGGTTCCTTTCGATCATTCATGTCGGCAACGCCGGCATGTGCCACATCGATAGCGTCGAAGTCGACGAACTGGGCCATCCGATGCATGTGTGCGTCGCGGAATCGTCTCCGACACCGAGGGCGCAGGGACGTTCCGGGGCGCGCCGTCAATCTACGGCGAGTTCGGCCCGATCGAAGGCTGCACGATGAAGGTGCTCTACACGGCCGACGGCACGATCAACAGCGCGATGGGCGCGATCGGCGGCGGCCGCGGCGGCCCGGCACGAGCGCAGAAGCGCGAGCGCGACGGCTCGCTGACCACGCTGCCCGCCTGCTACGGCGTGACGCTCGAGCCCGGTGAGTTCGTCGTGTCGCATTCGGCGGGCGGCGGAGGCTACGGCCATGCGTTCGAGCGCGATCCCGAGCGCGTGCTGCACGATCTGAGCGAGGGCTGGATCACCGCCGAGCGGGCGAGATCCGTCTATGGCGTGGCGACGACCGGCGACCCGGACGCCGACACGCTCGCGGTCGACGAGCCCGCGACGCAAGCTTTGCGCGCCGCGATGCGCGCGGCCATTTCCGAAAACTGAACTCAACCACGAGCAAATAGGTGTTCGATAGCGGCGCAGATAGAGGCGCGGTCACTGAGAGAAATACCATTTTGATTATGTCAATAAAAGCGAGTTGCCCCGTTTTGCGAGCGCGGAACTAAACGGGGTCGTAAAGATCTGAAAACATTAGGGGGCGCCGGTAAAATGACGGCTAGACCAATTTGCCGTTGGATTGCACGCTCGATAGCCTCGTCGTCAGACGAGGGATTCGTTGTGAAGGCCCTTTCGCCCGCGTCTGCAAAGCTCGGGCTCGTTCCGGCTGGCGAGCGAACAGTCAGAGCGCCGGATTGTCGATCGGCAGGCCGATCACAACGCGGCCATGCGCGGCCGCGTTGATGTCCCAGTTCTGCGTGAGATGGCGGGCGGCCGTATTGGCGTCGCGGAAGGCGCGCGATAGCGGGTTCTGGTCGTAGATCACGGCGCCTCCGCCAGCGTCCCAGACGATGTTCACCGCCTGCGTGAACATTCTCCCAGCGAACGCCGCTTCGCTGCGGAATCGGGTTCGCTCCTCATCGTTGGGGAGACGGCCCGAGGCCAGAATCTCCGTCGCGAGATCGCAGACGCCGTAGAGCATCAGACGCGCAGCGCGCAGGCATGCGAGCGCTTCCGCTATCTTGATGTGCTGCGTCATGAAACTGGCGACCGCCGTCGAGGAGGATGTCGCGACCCGCTTCCTGGCTTGATCGACATAAGCGGCGACGGCGGCCTCCGCTGCGCCTAGAGCGGCGGCGCTGATGTAGACGCCGAACATCGCGTAGCGCGGGCAATAGAGCGCCAGGGAATCGGCGCCGGGGGGCGGAACCGCGCCCTTAAGAGATTCGACTGTCGTCGTCATGTGTTCAGGGACGAAAGCGTCGCGGACCTCGGCGTCGTTGCTGCAGGTCCCGCGCAGGCCCACCGATCGCCAGGTATCCAGAATTTCAAAATCGGAGCGCGGCAGCAGGAAATGCCGGTCTTCCTTCTCGCCGTTCGGTGCATCGGTGAAGGCGGTGAACAGAGCCCAGTCGCAGACATTGACGCCACTGAGAAAGGGCCAGCGGCCGGAGAGCCGGTAGCCTCCCTTGACGCGGCGGGCCTTGCCGACGCCGGGGATGAGAATCCCGCTGAGCAGCGCCGCCGGCTCTTCTCCCCACACCGCCTCCTGCGCTTCGATCGGCCACTCAGCCACCATCCAATTGTGGGTCAGGTTTTGGACGAGCACCCAGGCCGTGGCGCTGCACCCTTGGCCGATCGCGGCGAGAATATCAACTCCGGCGCGCAGCGAACCTTCCGCGCCTCCAAAGCGCCTCGGCTGAAAGATCCGATGCACGCCGCTCTGCATCAGATCCCGGCGCGTCTCCGCCGTGAGCGTGCGGCCGGCCTCCGTCTCCTCCGCACGGGATCGAAGGATCGGAATGAGAGCTTCCGCGCGTGAAACCAGATCCTTTTCGGAGCCGACGGAGGGGTGACGAAAACTGTCGACATCCTTCAAACTAGCCGATCGCGTCGCCATGATGCTGCCTCTCGCAGAACTGTTCCCTTCTTGCTGCAAGATTTGTTCCGATGAAACGTGCAAGGCCGTCTGCAAACCTCGTGACGATCACGGAATGGCTTTGCGTGAGGTCGGCGCGATGAGTGGCGTGTCGCGGTGGCGCCCGAATTCATTCGACGCACGAACGGGCGCTGCACAAGGCGGCTTTCTCACAGGTCGCCAGGGCTCGCCTCCACGCCAGAACAGACAGTGATTTGACCGTCAGGGCGTCACATCCGACACCCGCCGGCAGAATGCGTGGGCGTCCGACGCTCGACTATGCTGGCGCTGAGGGCGACGACCAGCCGATCCGCTCGTAGAGGTAGCGCTGGAACGACCTGAGATCGGCGCAACGGAGATATCGCGCGGCCGCTGCATCCCCAGCCGTAATGGCGAGCGTCAGCTCGTCCTGGATGTGAAGGATGAAGGAGAGGAACTCCTCGTCGTGCGCGACGGGCGCGCTGAGCGAGTGAGCAAGAAAGGGCGCACAACGGAGATAGAGCCGTCTGACCGTGTCGTAGAGCAGTTGCGATCCCGCAGCCTGAATGATGCTCGAGTTCCAGGCCGCGATCGCCCCCATTGTGGCTTTGAGGTCACGACCGTAGTTGATTGCGCGACAAGCGTCCGTTGCAGCGGCGAGACGCTCGCAAGCCTTGGGGTCGCGACGGGCGGCAAAGCGGGCCGCCGCCTCCCCCTCGAGGAGCAACCTCAAGGACCAGATTTCGTCAGCGGCGGCGCGGTCAAGTTCCGGAACGCGGAAGGCCCGGTTGGGAGTCGCCTCAAGCGCTGACGCTGCGACCAATCGTCCGAGAGCCTCGCGGACAGGCTGCATGCTGGTATTGAGTGAAAGGGCGAGCGTGCGAAGGGTCACTTTCGTATTGGGCAGCCACTCGCCTAGCAAGATCCTGCGTTCGAGCTCCTGATAGATTTGCTGTCCAAGCGTGCTCTCTGCTTTTTCGTCCAAGTTCTTCGTCCAGGCGAGCGCTTCTATATCGGCTATATCGGCGCTCCTTCGCCGGAGTAGACTGTCTGTCATTGTGTATTGATCTCTGCGGAACCCGGTTAAGAAATGCCGTTTGGACCAAAGGCTGTTAGGGACCTCACGCGAGATTGGCAACGTTTTTTCCGCGGTCAGATCCGCCGCTTTCGCCCTCTTGGTCATGTCATCCCTGACTTTCGGTTCCCGTCCCCGGCTCTTTGTCTGCGCCGCAATCTGCGCTTTGTCGAGTTCGCGCGTCGAGCACTCAAGTTGCGTGGTCACAACAACTCGCCAGCGCGGCCAATCCTGCACATAGTGTTCGGCACATGGTCACGAGCCTTCGTCAGATGCTTGATGGAACACGGAACCGCCACATCAGTTTAAAGCTTAGTGGGATTCCCACACGACAGAAGGCCGATGCATGGCGCCAGCGCCGAAGCCCCAGGAAACGCTGGCCTGCGTTTTGGTCGTCGAAGACGAAGTCCTAATTCGCCTCGTAATCGCG
The DNA here is from genome assembly GCA_963753135.1 of uncultured Alphaproteobacteria bacterium. GTDB lineage: Bacteria > Pseudomonadota > Alphaproteobacteria > Rhizobiales > Beijerinckiaceae > Roseiarcus. The sequence goes on from CAVWBA010000005.1 coordinate 120,591, forward strand.
GACGAATTGCGGGCTCAAGGCTTCTTGGTTGTCGAGGCCGCCACCGCCGATCAGGCCCTTTCCTATTTTCAAGCGGGCCTTCAGGTCGATTTGGTGCTTTCGGACGTCAAGATGCCCGGTTCGATGAATGGCGTCGGTCTCATCCAGCGCCTTCGCATTCAGGCGCCGGATCTGCCGACCGTCTTGACCTCAGGCGACGCCCCAGGCGCTCACGAAGCTGATGCGTTCGTTTCGAAGCCCTATGACCTCAGGCAAGTGGTCGCTCTCATTGCGAGACTTCTGCATAAGGAAACGAAATGAACGAGCCGTGTCTTCTCCTTGTCGACCGCGAAGAACTCGTCCGGGCTCCGCTCGCCCAATACCTGCGGGAGTGCGGATACCGTGTTCTGGAAGCGATCAACGCGAAGGAAGCACAGGGAATTCTTTCCGAGGGTTTGCAAATCGTCGACGTCGTCCTCGCCGATATTCAGACGCTCGGCGAAGAAGGGTTCGCTTTTGCGGCTTGGGTGCGGAAAAATAAACCCGGGACCAGGGTTGTCCTGGCGGGGACGGTTGCGGCTACGGCGCGCAAAGCTGGCGATCTGTGTGAGGAAGAGCCGCCCATACGAAAGCCATACGACCACCAACTCGTGTTGGATCGAATTCGCCGCCTGCTTGCTGAACGGGACCGAAACCGAAATTAAGAGGGGGGAGCCGTGATCGATCGCCGACTTGCCTGCAATCGCTTCGAAAAGGCCTGATCCCGCGCGTCTGGCCGCAAATTCGCCATATGAGCATCCAGTAACCGGCTTTCCATACCGGACCGTTCGAGAACGATCGTCATGAGCGCGCGCGGGTGAAAGATGCCGAGTTGATCGTTCCGCACTACGAATCCTTTTCAAAGGGCCTGCGCTATGGCCTTCGCGGGCGGTATGGCTTTGGCTTTATTGCAAGCTCCAGCGCGAGGGGAGGACCTCATGGAACATCCGACTCTCTATCGCACCGCCAAGGTCGACGGGCTCTCCATCTTCTACAGGGAGGCCGGACCGCGTGATGCGCCGACGCTCCTCTTGCTACACGGATTTCCGTCCTCATCGCGGATGTTCGAGACGCTCTTCGCTAGGCTTTCCGACCGCTACCATCTGATCGCGCCGGACTATCCGGGCTTCGGGCATAGCGACTGGCCGGACCCGAAGACGTTCGATTACACGTTCGACCATATCGCCTCGGTGATCGACGACTTCACCCAGTCGATCGGGTTGTCGCGCTACACGCTCTATATGCAGGATTACGGGGGTCCGGTGGGCTTCCGCATGGCGCTTCAGTATCCCGAGCGGATCGAAGCGCTGATCGTCCAGAACGCCGTCGCGCATAACGAAGGCTTGGGCGCGCTTTGGAAGCAGCGCCGCGCCTTTTGGGCGGGTCGCGCCGCCAATGAGGCCGCCTTTCGCGCCGGTTTCCTCTCGCTCGCCACGACCCGCGCCCGCCATCTCGGCGACGATCCCAATCCGGAGCTCTACGACCCGGATCTTTGGACCGACGAATTCGCTTTCTTAAGCGCACCGGGCCAAGCGGACATCCAGACCGAGCTCTTCTACGACTATCGAACCAACGTTGACTCCTATCCCAAATGGCAAGGCTGGATGCGCGAGAGAAAGCCGCGCTTGCTCGTGGTCTGGGGCAAGCATGACCCGTCGTTCGACCTCGGCGAGCCGGAACGGTATCGCAAGGACGTCGCCGATGCCGAGATTCACGTCCTCGACGCCGGCCACTTCGCGCTCGACACCAAGGCGGATGAGATTGCGGCGCTGGTGCGGAGCTTCATGCAGGCGAAAAAATAGGCGGCGCCCTTCGCGACAATTGTTTGATAAATTCCGAAATATGGCTTATAGCCTTTCAATTCGCCGGACTAAGCCCGCACTGGCAAGTCGGAGCGCAAAAAGGATCGGTGGTTAAGACAGGTTTTGGGAACGGACGGATTTCCTGACTTATATCGGTCGTAACCCATTGAAAAGTCTCGTTTCGGAAAAATAAACGCTAGTAAACGCTAGCTCTTTTACTAGCGTTTACTAGCGTTTATTGGTTTTTATGGGCGTGTAACGCGCGGGGCCGCCGGCTGGGATCGCGCCGCCCTTTGCCTTGGCGTCGCAGCGACCGGCGGGAAGCTTCTGGGAGGAGATTGGTGGCGAAACCCTGATCGTGATTGACCCACAGCCGCGGTCGCTCGAGGAGACCTTCGAGCCGAAGATCTGGGCGCGGCTCAAGGAGCTCGGCGAACTCGCGGTCCACGAAGGGCCGGGCCGCATGCCCGCCGAGCGCTTCGAATCCACTCTCCCCGAGGTGGCGCTCCTCATCGGCCAGAGCGACATGCCGAAGGCGCGCCTCGACCGCGCCCCGAAGCTTCGCGCCATCATCAACATTGAGACCAATTTCCTGCAGAACGTCGACTACGACGTCTGCTTCGAACGCGGAATCCATGTGCTGGCGCCGGGCTCCGCTTTCGCCAAGCCGGTGGCGGAAATGGCGCTCGGAATGGCGATCGACCTTTGCCGCGGCGTGACGGCGGCCGACCGCGCCATGCGCGCCGGAAACGAGAAATGGCTGCTCGACGGCGCGGAAGGCTGCTTTTCGCTCTACGGGTCGCGTGTTGGGCTCATCGGCTTCGGCGATCTCGCGCGCGCCTTTGTTCCCCTGCTTCAGCCGTTCGGCTGCCCGATCAAGGCTTACGATCCGTGGGTGTCCGATCATTTCATGGCCGGCTTCGGCGTCGCCGCCGCTTCGCTCGAGGACGTGTTGAAGACAAGCCAGGTCATCGTCGTGTTCGCCGCCGTGACCAGCGAAAACCAGGGTTTATTGGGCAAGCGCGAGTTCGAGATGATTGCGCCGGGCTCGGTCTTCCTGCTGATGAGCCGCGCGGGCGTGGTCGATTTCCCCGAATTCCTGCGCCAAGTCGAGAGCGGGCGGTTTCGCGCCGCAACCGACGTCTTTCCGCAAGAGCCCGCGCCGCTCGACGAGCCAGCGCGCAAGGTCGAGGGCCTGTTGCTGTCGCCACATCGCGCCGGCGCGATGATCGATCCGCTTTTCGAGATCGGCCGGCAGACGGTCGCCGACGCGGGACTGATCCTGCGCGGATTGCCGCCGCTCTCCTGCCGGCGCGCTCAGCGCGAGACGGTGGCGCGCTCTCGGTCGAAGCCGATTGAGCGCAGTTAATACGGGGTCGCTTGATATCGAGACGTAATCTAGACCCCCCTGCTCGCCCGAGACCGCGCCACGGTCGCGCGCGGATCTTCACGCCCGCGAAACGAGTTGGGCTCGAACGTGAGGGAGGCTCGAATGAATTCTATTCGACCCATGTTCGAGCTCCGCCGGCTCCCTCAGCGCTCGTCCGCGCCGATGCGTTACGGCTTCGCAGGCGGCGGGTTCTCATGTTGAGCGCCGCCTGACCCGACGCCCGAACGTCTGAGCGGCGAAGACCGCTTCCGTCAACATATTCCGTTTTCCGTTTTTGGCCGTCGGCCGGCCCTCAACTCGGCGGCGTTGCGGCCCTCGCTTCCGAATCCGGCGTTCGCCGCGATTCCCGGTGAATACGCCGATCATCAGCAAAGGAGGCGCGACAGCGAGATCTTGAAAGAGCAGCACCGCCAGGCTCGCGCGACTGGCGCCGGAATGGAGGCGGTTGCTCTCGACCAGCATCGGGATGAGGATTGCGGTCGAGGACATCGACAAAGCCGCGCCAATGGCAAGCGCCGAGTCCGGCGCCATGCTAAGGGCGCGTCTCGAACTCCTGGAGAGCGCTATGCCGCTTTATCGTCACGACGCCGAAACGGCCGCGATCACGGCGCTCGCGCCGGTGATCCCGGTGCTCACGGTCGGAAGCGTCGAGGACGGGCTCGCCCAAGCCAAGGCGCTCGTGGCGGGCGGCCTCTATGCGATCGAAGTGACGCTGCGCACCGCCCCGGCGCTGGCGGCGATCGAGGCGATCGCCAAACATGTGCCGGGCGCGATCGTCGGCGCGGGCACCATCGTCTCCGTCGAGCAGATCGACCAGGCGGTGAAGGCCGGAGCGCGGTTCCTGGTCAGCCCGGGCGCGCCACCGGCGCTCGCCAAGGCCGCGGCTCAGTCGCCGGTTCCGTTCTTGCCCGGCTGTGCGACGGCCTCGGAAGCCATGGCCCTCAGGGAGCTCGGCTTCCGGGCGCTGAAGCTGTTTCCCGCCGAGGCGGTCGGGGGCGCGAAACTGATCGCCTCGCTCGCCGCGCCCTTGGCCGACTTGCGCTTCTGCCCGACCGGCGGCATCGATCTTCAGAAAGCGCCGGAATACCTCAAGCTGCCGAACGTGCCCTGCGTCGGCGGGTCATGGATGCTGCAGAAGGCGGCGCTTGCGGCCGGCGACTATCTTGCGGTCGAAGCGCTGGCGCGCGACGCGGCCGAACTCATGCCGCTCGGCCGCGTAGTCCGTCATCGTGAGGCTCGGCAATCCGGAGAAGAAGCGCGAAGCCATATGATCTCTGGATTGCTCCGTCGGCGCCGCTCGCTTTCGTAACCGATAGCGCAAAATCGGGGGCGATTGCGTCAGGTTGTGAAGATCGAGCAGCCAAGGACCGGCACATCGCCCTGACTTTCCCACATACCCGCGCCATTGGGTTTTCAATTGACAAACTCAAGGATTATCGTCTGATTATCAGGCTTTTGCCCTACGGCAATTAGGCCGGCTTTAAGGGGACGAGAGGGTTCACCATGAACGCGAGATCGATGATCTGCGCGAGCGCGCTTGCGCTTGCGGGAGGGCTCAGTGTCGGTGCGCCGGCGCATGCCGCGCTTACGCTGATTGCCGTCGGCGGCGGCGGCGGCGGCGATGGGGCGGCCGGCGGAGGCGGCGGAGGCGTGATCTCCGAATCCGGAACGAGCGACGGACCCGCTGGCGGCGCGGGAGGGACTGGGGGGCTTGGAGGCGCGGGCGTCGATGGCGGCGGCGGCGCGGGCTGGCTCGGCAATGGCGGCAACGGCTTCGGCGGCAACGGGGGCTCTAGCGCACCGGACTTCGCCGGTGGCGTCGGCTTCGGCGGCATCGGGAACGGCGGGTTCGGCGGCGGAGGCGGCAGCGGCTTCCTGGGCGGCGGCGGCGGCGGCGGCTATTCTGGCGGCGGTGGCGGCGCCGGCGCTGGCGGCGGCGGCGGCGGCTCCTACCTCAATCCCGCGCTGCGCGACACGATCGAGACCCCGGATTTCAACGGCGTACCCGGATCTTCCGCCAGTAACGGCTACGTGATCGTCGGTCTCACGGTCTTCAGTTATACTGGAGCGGTCGTTGAATACACGATCCCGACCACCGGGTTTTATTATGTGGCTGCGGTCGGCGCGCAGGGGGGATCTATATTCGGCAGAGGCGGCTACGGGGCCGGCGTCGGGGGCAGCGTGCTTCTGGACGCAGGGACCGAACTGGACATCGTCGTCGGCGGAGCGGGGATGGCTAACATTCGCCAACATCTTAAATGGCGGCGGCGGGGGCGGCAGCTTTGTCTGGGATCCCATCGCCATTCCCGCCCAGCCCGTTCCCGAGCTGTCGACCTGGGCGATGATGGTGGTCGGCTTCGCCGGGCTCGGCTATGCGGGCTGGCGGGCCCGGCGGCAGACCGTTCCCTGTTGAATCAAAGGGGTCCGCGCAAGGGGGAGCGCGCACTCTCCACGCGTTGCAGCGCTTCAGGCGCAGTCGCCGCCAAGGGCGTCGACGGTCAAGACGCCGGTTGGCGATGCAGCAGCGTTGCGCGTCGCTTTACAGCATTGTGTTTTTGGGTAGAGGCGCCTTCTCATAAATATCATAAATAATATGTTAATACTATGAACGTCTGGCAGGCGGCGCCAGTTTTTCCGGACGGAACTAAACCGGGTCCTAACCCACTGAAAACGCTGGGGCGCGGAACTAAAATTGCCGCTACGTACGCTGCTCCCCATCGCATTTCGGCGCGAAGGCCCGATTCCAGCAAATCGCGAAACGCTTCAGGCGGCTGTGGCTTCGCCTTCGGTCTTCGACTCAGCGCGCCTCTTGGCGATTGCGCGCTTGAGCTTGACCGCATCCTCGGAAAGCTCGGACTCGTGGGCCTTGGTAAGGAAGTCGTCGAGGCCGCCGCGATGCTCGACCGAACGCAGCGCCGCCGCGCTGACCCGCAAACGGACGGCGCGCTCCAGGATGTCGGAGGACAGCGTCACCTGGACGAGATTGGGCAAGAAGCGCGTGCGCGTCTTGCGGTTGGAGTGGCTGACCTTGTTGCCGGATTGAACGGCCTTGCCCGTCAGCTCGCAGCGGCGTGACATCGAATGTCCTTCAGACGAAAAAGCTCGAGCTCAACCGGCAAATAGGTAAGAGGGCCGCCCCAAATCAAGAAGCGTCCCGCCGCCACATGGCCTAGCTCATGGGATCGCGGCTCTATAGGGGAAGGGGTTTTCGGCGTCAAGCTTGTCGCGCTCGACACACCATCCTACGGCCTCTATCCTTTACCCATGCAACACGGACAGGCGAGCGTGACCGCGCTTGGCGCAGCGGGTCACCGGGCGGCGCATCAGGTGCTCGAAGGCGGCTTCGTCTTCGCCGATCCGCTCGCGCTTCGTATCCTCGGGGAAGACGCCGACAACGCCATCGCGCTTGCCAAGGAACGGCCGGAGCGGCGAGGCTTGCGCCTGTTCATCGCCATGCGCAGCAGGTTCGCCGAGGATTCCGCGGCCCGTGCGATCGCGGACGGCGTGAAGCAGATCCTGGTCTTGGGCGCGGGCCTCGACACGTTCGCCTATCGACTCGAGTCGACCCAGGACATGCGCGTCTTCGAGCTCGATCATCCGGCGACACAAGCTGAGAAGCGACGCCGGCTCACCGACGCGCGGATCGCCGAACCTCGGCATGTCTCCTATGTCGCTTACGATTTCGAGCGCGGGAGCATGACCGCCGCGCTCGGGGCCGCCGGATTCGATGCGCGACAGAGGACTTTCGTGCTGTGGCTCGGCGTCACGCCCTATCTGACCGAGGAGGCGGTGTTTGCGACGCTCAGTGAGCTTGCCCGCCTGCCCGGCGGGGCGGAAGTTGTGTTCGACTACGCCAATCCGCGCAATGCGATTGCCGAGGGGAACGCGCGCAACTTCCACCGCGAGATGGCGGAGAGGGTCGCGGCGAGCGGCGAGCCGTTCCGGTGCTATTTCGACTCAGGCGAGTTGCACGCTCGCGCCGGCGAGCTCGGCTATGCGGAGATCGAGGATCTCGACCGAGCGGCGCTCGTCGCCCGCTATCTGCCGGACGTGCCGGTCACGCCCCGGTCCGGCCCGGGCGGACACGTGGTCCGGATGGCGACGACCTAGCGCGACTTGCCGCGCTCGTTGAGCGCGGGGGACGCGGTCAGCGACGTCAGCGACCGCGTCTACACCGGGTCACGAGCGTCAGGTCTGCGGCTGCGGCTCGAGCCCGCCGGCCTCCGGACCGATCGGCCGGGGCTTGCCGGACGAAGGCACGGCGGCGCGCGGGGGCGCGGGAGGCTCCCGGTCGGTCGCCGATTCGCGCACGGGCCGCACCCCTTGCAGAAGGCCAACGATCTCGTCGCCGGTCAGCGTCTCGAACTCCATGAGGCCAGACGCAAGCGTCTCGAGGTCGGCGCGCCGTTCGGTGAGAACGCGGGTCGCCGTGTCGTGGGCTTCCTGCACAAGCCGGCGAACTTCCTGGTCGATCGTCTCGGCGGTCGCTTCCGAGATGTTCTGCTGCCGGCCGAGCGAATACCCGAGGAACACCTCGTCCTGGTTCTCGCCATACATGACCGTCCCAAGCTTCGGGGAGAAGCCTAGCCGGGTCACCATGGCGCGGGCGATCTTGGTCACCTGCTGAATGTCGCCGGCTGCGCCGGATGTCACCTTGTCCTTGCCGAACACCAGCTCCTCTGCGACGCGGCCGCCCATCGACATCGCGAGCATCGCAATCAGTTCCTCGAAGCTCTGCGAGATCTGGTCACGCTCGGGCAGCGACTGCACCATGCCGAGCGCGCGGCCGCGCGGAATGATCGTCGCCTTGTGGATCGGCGTCGAGGCCGGCATCGACACGGAGACGAGCGCGTGGCCTGCTTCGTGATAGGCAGTGAGCCGCTTTTCCTGCTCGGTCATGATGAGGGTGCGCCGCTCGGCGCCCATCATGATCTTGTCGCGCGAATCCTCGAATTCCTGGCGCGTGACGACGCGCTTTCCGCGCCGGGCTGCGAGCAGCGCCGCCTCGTTGACGAGATTCATGAGATCCGCGCCAGAGAACCCAGGCGTTCCGCGCGCGACAACCTTGAGGTCGACGTCGGGGCCCAGCGGCACCTTGCGCACATGGACCCGCAGGATCTTCTCGCGGCCGATGAAGTCCGGATTCGAGATCACGATCTGGCGGTCGAAGCGGCCGGGCCTGAGCAGGGCCGGGTCGAGCACGTCAGGCCGGTTGGTGGCCGCGATGATGATGATGCCTTCGTTCTGCTCGAAGCCGTCCATCTCGACGAGCAGTTGGTTGAGCGTCTGCTCGCGCTCGTCATTGCCGCCGCCGAGGCCCGCGCCGCGATGGCGCCCGACGGCGTCGATTTCGTCGATGAAGATGATGCAGGGCGCGTTCTTCTTCGCCTGCTCGAACATGTCGCGCACGCGGCTTGCGCCGACGCCCACGAACATTTCGACGAAGTCGGAGCCCGAAATCGTGAAGAAGGGCACGTTGGCTTCACCGGCGACCGCCCGGGCGGTCAGAGTCTTGCCGGTGCCCGGAGGGCCAACGAGCAGCACGCCGCGGGGGATGCGCCCGCCGAGCTTCTGGAATTTCTGCGGGTCGCGCAGGAATTCGACAATCTCCTGCAGGTCCTCCTTGGCTTCGTCGACGCCGGCGACGTCCTCGAACGTCACCCGCCCCTGCGCTTCGGTCAGTAGCTTGGCCTTCGACTTGCCAAATCCCATCGCCTTGCCGGCGCCGCCCTGCATCTGCCGGGTCATGTAGATCCATAAGCCTAAGAACAGCAGCACGGGCAGAACGCTGGAGACGATCGTCAGCAGCCAATTGTTGCCGTCCGACGGCGGCTTGGCGGTGATCGTCACGTCCTTCTTGTATAACGTCTGGACGAGGCCGGGGTCGTTCGGCGAATAAGTCTGGAACGTTCGCCCGTCCTTCATGTGGCCGGTGATCTCGGGACCCGCGATCGTGACGTCGCGCACATTACCGGCGTCCGCGTCGGTCAGGAGTTGGCTGAAGGTGACCTCGCTCGAGGGGGCCTTCTGGCCCGGACTCTGGAACAGGGTCACCAGCGCCAGAACGAGCAAGAAAATGATCACCCAAAGGGCGAAATTCCGGTAGTTTGCGTTCATCATCTTCCCGTCACGGAGTGGCCGCCTGAGATTTCTCGGACCCTCCCGACCTTACCCCTGCCATTTAAGCGCGCCCAGGCGAATTGCCAAGTGAACTCATATTGTCTCAAAATCCAGTGAAGGCCGAAATTGTTGCTTTTTAGCGGCATGCGGACGGGGCTGCCGGCGCCCGCCGGGTTCGGCAAAGGTTAAAATTCTATTGAAATCGCTCGGATGTTGGAGCGCTGAGGCCTCAGGCCGTCCGTTCTTCGGCCAGGGCAAGCTCCTCCATCATGGCCTTGCGCATCAAATATTTTTGCGCCTTTCCGGTGACCGTCATTGGGAACGAATCGACGAAGCGCACGTAGCGCGGAACCTTGTAATGGGCAATTCGCTCCCGGCAAAAGGCGATGACCTCGGCCTCGTTCAAGGCGGAACCCTCGCGGCGGCGAATCCAGGCGCAAAGCTCCTCGCCATAGCGGGGATCGGGAACGCCGAAGGCCTGGACCTCGGCGATTGCCGGATGGGTGAACAGGAATTCCTCGACTTCGCGCGGGTAGATGTTCTCGCCGCCGCGAATGACCATGTCCTTCAACCGGCCAACAATATTGCAGTAACCTTCCTCATCGATGGTCGCGAGATCGCCCGGTATGCATGAATCGGGCCTCGTCGATCGAAGCTGACGTCGCCGCGGGATCATCCCAGTAGCCGCGCATGACGCTATAGCCGCGGGTGAGCAACTCGCCCGGAACCCCAGGCGGGACGATTCGGCCCTCGCCATCGACAATCTTGACTTCAAGATGCGGCTGGATGCGCCCGACCGTCGACACGCGCCGCTCGAGCGGGTCATTGTAGGCGCTCTGGAAGCTGACCGGGCTCGTTTCCGTCATGCCATAGGCGATGGTCACTTCGCTCATGTGCATCGCACTGACCACTTTTCGCATCACTTCGACCGGGCAGGGCGAGCCGGCCATGATCCCGGTGCGCAAGCTCTTGAGGTCGAAGCGCGCGAATTCGGGATGTTCGAGCATGGCGATGAACATGGTCGGCACGCCGTGCAGAGCGGTGCATCGCTCGGCCTGCACCGCTTCCAGCGTCGCGAGGGGATCGAATCCTTCGGACGGGCTCACCATGCAGGCGCCGTGGGTGACGCAGGCGAGATTGCCGAGCACCATGCCGAAGCAATGATAATAGGGCACCGGAATGCACAGGCGGTCGTCGGGGGTGAGACGCATGGCCTCGCCGATGAAATAGCCATTGTTGAGGATGTTGTGATGGGTCAGCGTCGCCCCCTTGGGCGCGCCGGTCGTTCCCGAGGTGAACTGGATGTTGATCGGGTCGTCGAACTGAAGCGACGCTTCAAAGGCCATGAGTTCGGCGCGCTCGCTCGGGCTCGCGGGCTTACGACCTCGTCGAAGTTGAGCATGCCCGGCGACTTGTCCGTCCTCAAGCGGATGACGAACTCGAGCTTGGGCAAGCCGCTCGGACCGGAGCTTGCCGGGCTCCGCGGCGTCGATCTCGGGAGCGCAGGTCCTCAGCGAAGCGAAATAGTCGTTGTTCTTGTGGCCAGCGCTCAGGATCAACGCCCGGCAGCCGGATTTCTTCATCGCATAGTCGAATTCATGGGCCCGGTAGGCGGGATTGATGTTGACGAGAATGAGCCCGGCAAGCGCGGTGCCGAATTGCGCCAGAACCCATTCGCTGACATTGGCCGACCAGATGCCGACGCGATCGCCCTTTTCGAGGCCCAATTTGCGTAAGCCCACAGCCAGGTCTTCCGACCGGCGCAAGAGGTCCGCATAGGTCCAGCGGACGCCCTGATGGCGCGTGATTTGGGCCAATCGCTGCGGGCTTTCTGCCGTGACCCGCCGCAGGTTTTGGCCGATCGTTTCGCCGATCAGAGGGGTCGAGGAGGCGCCGTGGACGTAAGATTGCGTGATCAGCGCCATTTTCTCTCCCATTTTCGGCGTTTTGCCTTTGTCTTCCGACCGTCGCATTAACGCGCGGCCATCGACTGTGATCCAGATCACAATTCGCGCAGGTAAGCAGCCGGCTTTTGGCTCAATATGCGCCATGCGCCGATCATGCCCAGTCCGACGGTGATCGCAAGGCCTCCGGCGGCCGCGGCGAGCGCGGCGCGCCAGTCGAAGACGAAATCGAGTTCCATGATGCGCACGGCGACCCAATAGGCGGCGATCGTCCCCGCCACGACGCCGAACGCGGCGGTCGCCAAGCCTAGAAGCGCGTATTCGATCAGGAACATCGTCGTCAACCGCCAGCGCGTCGCGCCGAGGATCTTGAGAATCGTCGCGTCGGCAAGACGGGCGCGCCGGTTGGCGGCGAGCGCGCCGGCAAGCACCAGGACGGAGGTCGCGAGCGCCACCCCGGTCGCGGCGCGAATGGCGAGCGCGAGCTTCATGACCAGCGTTTCGACATTCTCCATGGCCTCCCGCACCCTAACGCTCGCGACGTTCGGGAAGTCATGCGCGACGGCCCGCATGAGTTTAAGCTCGGCGTCCGGCGCGGCCGAGGGGAGCGAAGCTGAGACGAGCTCTGTGTATGGCGCCCCCTTGAGCGCATTGGGCGAATAGACCAGCACGAAATTGATGGCGAAGCTGCGCCAGTTCACTTTGCGCAGGTTCGCCAGTTTCGCCGAGATGTCACGACCGAGCACGTTGACCACGACCGTGTCGCCGAGATGGAGGCCGAGGCCCTCCGCGACCTCCTTCTCCATCGACACGAGCGGCGGGCCGGAATAGTCGCTCGCCCACCATGTCCCCGCCACAACCTCGGAACCCTCCGGCGGTTTGTCGGCGAAAGTAACGCCGCGATCGCCCTCCAGCGCCCAGGCGACCTTGTCGCTGGGCTTCACCTGTTCGACAGGCCGATCGCCAAGCCGCACGAAACGGCCGCGCATCATGGGCGTCTCGCTGATCTTGACGCCCGGCGCCTCGCGTTTCACGAAATCGACGAAGGCGCCCGCGTCGGCGCCGCGCACATCGAGGAAAAAGAAGCTCGGCGTCACGCCAGGCTCGGAATGACGCAATTCAGCGCGCATGTTGGCGTCGATGAGCGTGAGCGCGACGAGCGCCGTGAGACCGAGGCCAAGCGACAGCACGACGGAGGGCGTGAGCGCGCCTGGCCTGTGGATCGCGGCAAGCGCCATCCGCCATTCAACGAAGCGCGACGAAGGCGCCCGGCGCGCGAGATAAGCGAGGCCAAAGCCGACCAGCCTGAGCGCCAGAAACGCCGCGACGGTAGAGCCGGCCACCATAGCTGCGACCGATCGCTGCGGGCTGGTCAGGACGGCGAGCGCGACCAGCGCCGCGCCCGCGAGCGCCGCTCCGACAAGATATCGCAAGCGAGGCCAGCCTCGCCGTTCCTCGATCATGTCGCGGATGAGGGTCGTCACGGGCAGATCGTGCGCTCGTCCGAGCGGCGCGATCGAGAAGGCGAGCGCGGTCAAGAGGCCGTAGATCAATCCGAGGCCAATGACGCTCGGCGAAATCGAGGGCGCGAGCGGGATCGGCAGCAGCGATCCGAACAGCCAATCGACGGCGAACGGGATCGCCGAGCCAAGAGCCGCGCCAGCGAGCGCGCCGATCAGCGCGACGATCGCGAACTCGATGAGCGCGAGGCTGACGACGCTCGATCCGGTCGCTCCGATCGCCTTGAGAATGGCGAGCGTCGCGCGCTTGCGCTCGACAAAGCCCTGCGCCGCGTTGGCGACGCCGACCCCTCCGACGACCAGCGACAACAAACCGGCCAGCGCAAGGAATTCGGCGAAACGGTCGAGATCGCGACTGAAGTCCGGCGAAATGGCGAGACGGGAGCGAGCGTCCCATCCGGCTTGCGGGAACATCCGCTTCGCCTGATCCATGAAAGCCTGAACGGCGGCATTGTCCGGCTCGCCGCCCGGTCCGCCCATCACGACGCGGGTCGTCCATCTGACCAGCGAGCCGGGCTGCACCAGTTTCGTTGCGTCAAGAGCGGCTTGCGACATGAGCACGCGCGGCCCGAGGCCAACGCCGGTCGCCAGCCGATCGGGTTCGCTGACGAGGAGGGTCCGAATGGCGAAATTCGCTTCGCCGATGCGAATGACGTCGCCAAGCTTGAGGTTGAGCCGAGCGAGCAGCGCCTCTTCCACCGCGGCGCCAAACACGCCGTCTTTTTCGCCGAGCGCGTCCTCAAGCGACATGGGCGGCGCGAAGACCGCGGAGCCAAGGGTCGGCCAGGACGGCTCGACGGCCTTGATTTCGATCAGCGCGGCGTCGCCGTTCGCCGGTCTCGCCATGCCGCGCAAGGTCGCAATCGTCGACAGCGAGCCATGCGCTTCGAGGAAGCGCTGCTCGTCGGGGACAAGGCGTCGATGGATGAGCGAGAACGACGCGTCGCCGCCCAGGATCACACGGCCTTCGCGCCCCATGCCGTCTTTGAGCGCGCGCGCCAGGCTTTCCACTCCGACGATCGCCGCCACGCCGAGCGCGATGCAGAGAAGAAAGATCCACAGGCCCTTGAGGCCGCCGCGCAAATCGCGCAAGGCGAAGCGCAACGCCGGCGTGCGGCTTGGCCGGGGAATGAGCCCCGTCGCAGGCGCGTTCACGATTCCATTCTCCCCCCGGAGAGAAGGTGGCTGACGCAGTCGGTCGGATGAGGGAGCCGCATCAGCGGCGCCGGCACAGCTTTGGCGAGAACCCTCACCCCCTACCCCTCTCCCGTTGGAGAGGGGAGCGCCGCGCCCGCTCATGCCGGAAGCGTCGCTGCGGAAACGGGCTCGTCCTCGATCCTGCCCGAGCGCATGCGGATGACCCGGTCGCAGCGCGAGGCGAGCGCAGCGTCATGTGTGACGAGCGCCAGCGTCGCTCCGCGTCGCGCAGGCAGATCGAACATCATATCGATGATGGCGCGCCCGGTCGTCTCGTCCAGATTGCCCGTCGGCTCGTCAGCGATAAGCAACGAGGGCCGTGGGGCGAGCGCGCGGGCCAGCGCCACGCGCTGCTGCTCGCCTCCGGACAGCTGCGCGGGATAATGAGCAAGGCGGTTGCCGAGACCCACCTGCTCGAGTTCGGCCCGCGCACGTTCGCTCGCGTCGCTTGCGCTGGCAAGCTCGAGCGGCGCCGCAACGTTTTCGAGCGTGGTCATGGTCGGGATCAGGTGGAAGGACTGGAACACGATGCCGATGCGCTGCCCGCGAAACCGGGCCAAGGCGTCTTCGTTCAGGGCACCGAGCTTGACGCCGTCGATCTCAACCTCGCCCTTATTCGGCCGCTCGAGGCCGGCCATGATCATGAGCAACGTCGATTTGCCGGAGCCTGAGGCCCCGACGATGCCGACCGCCTCGCCTTTGCCGATTGCCAGATCGACATCGCGCAAGATATGCACGCGAGCCGCCCCGCTGCCGAGACTGAGGTCTACGCCGCGCATCGCGACCGCAGGAAAGACCATTGCTTGAGCACCTTAAAACCGGGTCGCCCTCATATGGGCATTTGCGGCTCCTCGTCCAGGCGCTGGCCTTCGCGGCGGTGCTCGCGCTGATTCCGCACGCCGCCGCGGCGCGCACGCTTCGCCTTGTGGCCCTGGGCGACAGCCTGACCGCTGGATATGGTTTACCGCCCGGCAAGGCTTTTCCCGACCGGCTTGAAGCGGCGCTCCGGGCCAAAGGCTGGGACGTCAAGGTCATCAACGCCGGCGTTTCCGGCGATACTGCTGCGAACGGCCTCGCCCGCTACGATTGGGCGGTGCCCAAAGACGCCGACGCGCTGATCGTCGAGTTCGGGGGCAACGACATGCTGCGGGGCATGAAGCCCGAGGCGACGAAGAAGACGCTGGCGGCGATTCTGGACAAGGCCCGCGCCGCCCATTTGCCTGTACTCCTAGCCGGCATGCGGGCTGCTCCCAACCTCGGCGGCGAATACGCGGCCGAGTTCTCCCCCATCTATTCGGCCTTGGCGACAAGTTACGACGTTTTGCTCTATCCGTTCTTCCTGGACGGCGTAGCGGGCGATCCGAAGCTCGATCAGCCGGACGGTCTGCACCCGAACGCCCAAGGGGTCGACGTCATCGTCCAGAAGATTCTGCCCTCGGTCGAGGCGCTCTTGAAGCAGGCGAACCGGTAGCCATCGGCTGCCGGTCACCTCACGGAGGAACTCATTGTCGAGCGGCCGCCACATTCTCACCTTGTCGTGCGTCAACCGGCCGGGGATCGTCGCGAAAGTCTCCGCCGCGCTGTTCGACGGGGGCTTCAACATTCTCGACGCTCAGCAGTTCGACGATGTCGAAACCGGCGACTTTTTCATGCGGGTCGTATTCAACGCGAGCGCGCCGGAGACGAATGTCGAAGAGCTTGCGCGAGACCTTCAAGGCGATCGCGATGGGCTTTGCAATGAGGTGGTCCATGCGGTTCGGTCGACCAGCTGAAGCGCGTCGCACTCATGGTCTCGCGCTTCGACCATTGCCTGGTCGATCTCCTCTATCGCTGGCGCAGCGGCGAACTCCGGATGGACCCGGTCGCGATCGTCGCCAACTATCCGCGCGACACCTACGCCCACATCGATTTCGGCGATATTCCGTTTCACTACCTGCCGATCAGCAGAGAAACCAAGATGGAGCAGGAAGCTCAGGCCTGGGAGATCATCAAGTCCGCAAAAGCCGATCTCGTCGTTCTCGCGCGCTATATGCAGATCTTGTCGGACGGCTTCGCCGCCAAGCTCCAAGGGCGATGCGTCAACATCCATCATTCGTTCCTGCCCGGATTCAAGGGCGCGAAGCCTTATCACCAAGCGCATGTGCGCGGCGTGAAGCTGATCGGCGCGACGGCGCATTTCGTCACCTCCGATCTCGACGAGGGCCCGATCATCGAGCAGGACGTCGAGCGCATCAGCCACCGCGATACGCCCGAGGACCTCGTGCGCAAGGGGCGCGACATCGAGCGCCGCGTGCTCGCCCGCGCCATCGCCAACGTGCTCGAGGACCGGGTGCTCTTGAACCACGGCAAGACCGTGGTGTTCGAGGGGTGAGTAACTTGAGGCCTCCCGCTGAACGTATAGTGCGTGCCGCCAACGCCGAAGGCGCCTATATTAGGGTTCGGCAAGGAGGATTTCATGAAACAGGACCGTTTCCCCGTCACCCACACCGACGCCGAATGGCGCAAGATTCTGACCCCCGAGCAATATGAGGTCATGCGCGGCCACGGCACCGAGCGGCCCGGCAGCTGCGCGCTCCTGTACGAGAAGCGTCGGGGACGCGTTCGTTTGCGCCGGCTGCGGGCAGCCTTTGTTCGAGAGCAAGACCAAGTTCGAGAGCGGCACCGGCTGGCCGAGCTTCACACGTTCCGGTGGAGGGCGCCGTGGAAACGAGCGTCGACAACAGCTATGGAATGACGCGCACCGAAGTGCATTGCTCGCGCTGCGGCTCGCATCTCGGCCATGTCTTTCCGGACGGACCGCCGCCGACCGGGTTGCGCTATTGCATCAACGGAGTCGCGACAACTTTCATGCCGGCCGATGCGCACTGACAAGCGGGGCCCGCGGCCGGACGCGGCGCTCGCCTGAACCAAGACGCGCGGCCCCATGAACATCTCGAAACTGCCGAAGGAAGCCCGAACCGCTCGCCCGGCGGCCCATCCGCCGGCGCCGAGCGGCAGGGTCGGGGTGCTGATCGTCAACCTCGGCACCCCCGAGGGGACCGACTATTGGTCAATTCGGCGCTATTTGAAGGAGTTCCTTTCCGACCGCCGCGTCATCGAGACGCCGCGCGCGCTTTGGGCGCCCATCCTGCAAGCCATTCTCCTGCGGCGTCCGCACGCCAAAGGACGCGACTACGACGCGATCTGGAACAAAGAGCTCAACGAAGGGCCCCTGAAGACGATCACGCGGTCGCAAAGCGAAAAGCTTGGGCTTAAGCTACGCGATCTCGACCGCGAAATGGTCGTCGACTGGGCGATGCGTTACGGCGCGCCGCCGATTGGCGAACGCATCAAGGCGCTCCAGGCCGAAGGCTGCGACCGCATTCTCGTCATCCCCCTCTATCCGCAATACTGCGCCGCCTCGTCCGCGACCGTCGGCGACAAGGCGTTCGAGGCTTTGCAGTCCATGCGCTGGCAACCGGCCATTCGCGTGGCGGCGCCTTACTACGACGATCCCGTCTATATCGATGCGCTCGCTCGCTCCGTCCACGCCGGCCTCGCCGGGCTCGATTTCGAACCCGAGATTCTGCTCGCCTCGTATCATGGCATCCCGCAGACCTATTTCGACAAAGGCGATCCCTACTTCTGTCATTGCGCGAAGACGACGCGGCTTTTGCGCGAGGCGCTCGTCATGAGCGACGAGCGCTTGCGCATGACGTTTCAGTCGCGGTTCGGCCGCGGCGAGTGGCTCAAGCCCTATACGTCTCAGACCTTGCGCGAACTCGCGTCCCAGGGCGTCAAGCGCGTGGCGGTCCTAACACCGGGTTTCTCGGCTGATTGCCTGGAGACGCTGGAGGAAATCGGCGTCGAGAACGGCGGCTATTTCCGCGAGGCCGGGGGCGAGTGCTACGCCGCGATTCCGTGCCTCAATGATAGCGCCGACGGCATGGCTGTGATCGAAGCCGTCGCGCGCCGGGAACTGAGGGGCTGGGCAGAGTAGCCCTCCTTACCCTTCTCCCTCCGGGGGAAGATGGCCCGAAGGGCTGGATGAGGCCCGCCTTGAAGCCCGAGACGGTTCGCGCGAACCCTTGTAACAGAGGAAGGTGGTATTGGAGGAGGTTCCGGAGGGAACCACCCGCCCCGGGCGGCCACCCGGAGCAGGGGCGCCGTTGGTCGGATCGTAAACCCTCGCGCTTTCAGGGCTGCGGGTGAGCAGGATCTCCGCCGGCTTCTTCCTCAGACCCGGATAGGTTGCCGGAACTTTGGGTTCGTTTGCAAGGCGGGGTCGAAGAGATGGGAGAGACGACCAGAACTGTTGGCCGATGTGCAGGGATCGACATTGCCTAGGCGACGCTGACCTTTGCCCTGACCGACGAGGTGGTTGGCGCGCGGAAATGCGCCAACGCCGCACGAACGAAGAGCGATGACCGCGCTCCTTAAGGCCGAGGGCGTGCGGCGTGTCGGCATGGAGGCGACCGGCGTCTATCACCTGGAGACGGCCGACGAGCTTCGCTCATGGCCGCCCACCGTCTAAGGATCGAAACCCCATGAGGCGCTCACAAACATCATCCCCTTCTCCCTTTCGCCACCCGAACCGCCCTTCACCGCAGGGCGAGCGACAGTGACTAGCCCCCCTCCAAACACAAAAATGCGATTCCTTCACACGCTCCTCGGCGGGGATGACAACAGGAGCGTTATGGGCCGCGCGGCGAGGAATGAGAGCCTAGCGCCGCCTACCCCATATGCTTGCGCAAAAATCCGATCGTGCGCGTCCAGGCGAGTGCGGCGCTTGGGGCGTCGTAGCTCTCGCGGTGGTCGCAGTTGAAGCCGTGATCGGCGGGATAGATGTGGACCTCGACGTCCGGGTGGGCGGCAGCGACTTCCTTCACGCCTGCGATTGGGATGTGCTGGTCCTTCTCGCCGAAGTGCAACTGCGTCGGGACCTTAGGCTTCAAGTCCTTAAGCCCGATGATCCCGCCGCCGTAATAGCCGACTGCGGCGCTCAAACCCGGAAGCCGCCCCGCCGCCGACCACGCGACGGTGCCGCCGAGGCAGAAGCCGACGATGGCGACCTTGCCGCCTTCCTTGGCGACCTCGATGGCGGCGGCGACGTCGCGCAGCACTTGTTCGCGGTCAATTCTGCCGGCGATCGCCATGCCGCGCGTTCTCGCCTCCGCGTCGTAGCCGGTCTCGAAATTGGGTTCGACATGCTCGAAAATCGCTGGAGCGACGGCGAGATAGCCCTCGGCCGCGAACCGGTCGGTGACCTCCCGGATGTGCGAATTGACGCCGAAAATCTCCTGGATCACGACAATTCCGCCGCGCGGGGCGCCTGCGGGATCGGCGCGCCAGGCGCGAATCGGGCCCGCGCCTTCCGGCTTCAGTTCAATCCAGGCCATGTCGATCTCCTTAGGGTTAAGCGGCGCCTAGCGTTGAGCGCTGCTCGAGCTTCTTTGCGCAATCGCGATGCCCCCGACAACTAACAAGAGCGCGAGGACATGATAGGGGGCGAAGGGCTCGCCCAAGATGGCAACCGCCATGATGGCTCCGAACACCGGCACCAGATTGACGAACACGCCCGCTCGTCCAGGCCCGATGAGCTCGACCCCGCGCATGAACGTGAGCTGAGCGAGGAACGCCGGCCCGAGCGCCGCGTAGGCGAGCGCCAGAAGGCCGCCTACGGTCGGCCAAACGAATCCGCCCGACATGATTTCCCAGATCATCAGCGGAACGGAGGTGACGAAGGCGGCGAGCGCCATGGCCGCCAGCATGCTCGTCTGGGCGACGTGCGGGCGTTGGCGAAGGCCGATCGTGTAGCCGGCGAACAGCACCACGCCCACGACCATCATGACGTCGCCGCTATTGAAGGCGAGCGCCGCGAGCCGCGCCGGATCGCCTTGCGCGGCAATGACGGCGACGCCGATCATGGTGATGCAGGCGCCGACCGCCTGCAGGCCGGTGAACCGAACCCCAAGGAACAGCCGGGCTCCAAGCAAGACAAGCGCGGGGATGGCGCCCTGGATGATCGAGAGATTGAGCGCGCTCGTATGATGGGCCGCGACATAGAAAAGCGCGTTGAAGGCCGTGAATCCGGAAGCGCCCATGATGGCGAGATAGAGCCAGCGCGACCGCAAAGCCGGCCAGTCCTGACGCAGCGAAGGGCGGGCGGTGATGAGGATGGGAATGAGGGCCACCGCCCACCGCAGCGTGACCAGTGTCATGGGCCCGATTTGGCCGACAGCCAGCCGCCCGACGACCGAGTGGCCGGCCCAGACCAGCGTCGTCATCATGAGCAAGAGGATCGGGCTCGCCCAGACCGATTGAAGCCCGGTCCGTGGCGCGGTCGCGTCGGTCATGAGGGTCTTCGGCTTTCAAGGATCGCCCGCAATTTCACGTTCGACCGGAAGCGGGGCGTGACCGTGAGGGGGGACTGGCGCCGGCATAAGCCCGGCGGCGGCGGAAGGCAAATTCGCGCAAGAGAGCCGAACCGAAAAGGATCGGCTCAAACGAGCGGCGTCGGGCCGGGATCAGGCGGCCTGGCGCGCCTCGCCGACGATCGTCTCGCGGATCGCTTCGGCGAGCGCCCTGGCTTCTTCGCTCGGACGGCCCGGCGCGTGGATGAGACCCATCCGGTTTAAGGGCAATTCCGGCAATCCCTCGGCGCGGCCGAGAACCTTGAGGCCGGGACCGACCAGCGATAAGGGCAGGATCGTCGCCGCCAGTCCCGAGCGCAAGAGCGTGCCGATGGCGCTGAAGTTCTTGGAGTAGAACCGCGTCCGCGTCACGCCCGGCGCCGCGGTCAGCGCCTGCTCGGTCGCGCGCCGCCAGCAACAGGTCGGGCTGCCGAGCGCAAGCGGGATCGGCGCTCCCTCCTCGACCTGGAACCGGTCGGAAGCGACCCAGACCAGCGGCTCCTCGCGCAGAAGTTCGAGCCCTTTCAAGCCCTCGTAGTCCGTGATCAGCGCCAGATCCAGCGCTCCCGCGGCGACCTGAGGCGCAAGGTCGGTCGACGACTCGCAATTGACCGAGACCTCAACCAGGGGATGGCGGCGATTGAAGCGGGCGAGGATGTCGGCCAGGAACGATTCGGCGTAGTCGTCTGGGATGCCAAGGCGAGCAGCGCCCTTGAGGCCCTTGCGCGACAGCGCGGCAAACGCCCCCGCCTCGACCTGGACGATGCGGCGGGCGAATTCGATCAACCGCTCGCCCTCATCGGTGAGCCTCGCGCCACGTCCCTGCTTGACGAACAGGGCGCAACCCAATTGTTCCTCGAGACGTCGGATGTGCATCGAGACGGCGGACTGGGTCTTGTGCACTCGCTCGGCCGCCTTGGTGAACGAGCCGGTGTCGACGATGGCGAGAAACGAGCGCAACTGGTCGGTGTCGAGCATGGAACCCATCCGAAATTTTGATCGGTTACTCTACAAACATTCGTTGGACCGATCAATGGCGCTCACCATATAGAAAAGCGTCCCGAGATAAGCATCCCGAGATGGAAAGACCTTCAACGGCGCGGCTTCGCGCCGAACGGAGAGTCGTCCCTAAAATTAAGGTGACGAACATGGTTGTGTCCCTTTCACATACAGGCTTCGTGCCGATGAAGGCCCTGTGGCGCGTCCTGACCTGGCCAGCGCGGGTCAGCGCAGCGCGGCGCACGATGTCTCAACTGGCGCAAATGTCGGAGCACCAGCTGCGCGACATCGGCCTCACTTCCTCCGACGTCAACGACGCGACAGCGCTGCCGCTGGACGCTGACCCGTCCAGCCTGCTCGTGAGGCGACGGGCTTGGCGTGGGCGGACTCCTCGCCGAGAAACCGATCTCGCGGCCTGATCCAGACTTAACGCCGCCGCCACAATGCGACGGCGGCGCCTCCCCAAAGGCGGGGAAAAGGTCTACGTTACGTCCAAGACCCCCCACGCCTTTCCGGAGGACCTTATGACAGCGCATGCGGCGGTAGCCGGCGTCGAGATCAACGCGAAGCCCAGCGGCCGGCAGGCCGAAATTCTTTCGGCCGAGGCCCTCGCTTTCGTCGCCGGGCTGCATCGGCGCTTCAATAAGCGGCGCCTCGAGCTTCTGGCGCGCCGCCAAGAGCGTCAAAAGCAGTTTGACGCCGGGAAGCTGCCGGATTTTCTCCCCGAGACCAAGTCCATCCGCGAGGGCGACTGGATGGTCGCCAAGATCCCGGCCGACCTTCTCGATCGGCGCGTGGAGATCACCGGCCCAGTCGACCGGAAGATGATCGTCAACGCGCTCAATTCCGGCGCCAAGGTCTTCATGGCCGATTTCGAGGACGCGTCCTCGCCGGTCTTCGCCAACATGGTCGAGGGCCAAGCCAATCTGAAGGACCGTTGGGAAGGCAAGATCGACTTTACCGACCCGACAAGCGGCAAGGCTTACGCGCTCAAGCAGGATCCCGCTGTTCTGATGGTGCGCCCGCGCGGATGGCATTTGCCTGAGCGCCACGTCATCGTGGACGGCGAGGAAGTCTCCGGCTCGCTGTTCGACTTCGGCCTTTACGTCTTCCATTGCGCCAAGGCCCAAATGACCCAGGGCTCGACGCCGGCCTTTTACCTGCCCAAGCTCGAGAGCCATCTCGAAGCCAGGTTGTGGAACGACGTCTTCTCCGACGCAGAGCGCGAGCTTGGCTTAGCCCACGGCGCGTTCAAGGCGACCATCCTGATCGAGACGCTCCCGGCGGCGTTCGAGATGGACGAGATCCTCTACGAGCTGCGCGACCATATCGTCGGGCTCAATTGCGGCCGCTGGGACTATATCTTCTCGTTCATCAAGCGCCTCGGCAAGAACAAGGCGTTCCTCACGCCCGATCGGTCGGAAATGACAATGGGCAAGGCGTTCCTCAACGCCTATTCGCTGCTGCTGATCAAGACCTGCCACCGCCGCGGCGCCTTTGCGATGGGCGGCATGGCGGCGCAGATCCCGGTCAAGGGCGACGCCCAAGCCAACGAAGCGGCCTTCGCCAAAGTCCGGGCCGACAAGGAGCGCGAGGCCGGCAACGGGCATGACGGCACCTGGGTCGCCCATCCCGACCTCGTGCCGATCGCGAGGGAAGTGTTCGACCGGCTCATGCCCGGGCCAAACCAGCTCGCGAAGAAGCGCGAGGACGTCCATGTGACGCAGGCGGAGCTGCTCGAGGTCCACAAGGGCAAGCGTACGGAAGAGGGCCTGCGCGAGAATATCCGGGTCGGCGTGCAATATATCGAGGCTTGGCTCAGGGGCCGTGGCGCCGTGCCGATCTATAACCTGATGGAGGACGCGGCGACGGCCGAAATCTCGCGCGCCCAGGTCTGGCAGTGGATTCACCTCAAGGCGAAGCTCGATGACGGCCGCGAGGTGACGCCTGAGATGTTCCGCGACGCCATGGTCGGCGAGATGGAGCGGGTCAAGGGCGAGGTCGGCGCCAAGGCGTTCGACGGCGGCCGCTTCAAGGAGGCGATCGCCCTCTTCTCCGACATGTCGCTGAGCGAGACGTTCGACGAGTTCCTGACCCTGCCGGCTTACAAGCTGATCGACTAACAAAAAAGGGCCGGCTCATCGGCCGGCCCTTTCCTGAACTTGAGGCGTCAGACCTGACCCGTCAGGCGGCGACCGCAGGCTTAGCCGTCCCGCCCTGCTTGCGGCGATAGGCGGCCGCTCCGGCGAGACCGGCGAACCCAAGGCCCATCATGACCCAAGTCGACGGCTCAGGAACCGGCGAAGGGATCGCGCCGGACTTGAACAAGTCGCTCAGGTCGTTCGCGCCGGCCGCGCCCCCGAGGAAGCCGGGGCCTCCGACTTGGAAGATTTCCTGGAGCGTAGCCAGATCCGACGAGTGCGTGTAGTAGATGTCGTTGGTGTAGGCGTTGCCCTTGGCGAGCGGCGAGATGACGATCTCGGTGCTGGTGTAGCCGGCCGTATCCACTGCGCCCTCGCCCTCGGTCTCATCATTCCAGATCACGATCAGTGCCATTGTCCTGGAACGCCTGCGACGCTTCGATTTCCGGAACGATGATCGACAGGAAATTGTCGCCTTGCGCGATCTGCTCGGCGTCGGTTCCCGCTTGGTAAGTGACGCCGTCGTAGGTGAAGTTGGTGTTCAGCGCCGTGTGCATATCGTTATACTGATCTGGCGTGATCAAATTGTAGCGCGCAACCGTATTGTTGTTGAGATCGGTCTGAAGCTGTTGCAAGGGGGCATAGAACTGCGTTTCAGGGTTGCTCGGCGAAGTGTCCGGCGCTGTAGCAGTCCCGCCATTTGTGGCGGTGAAGAAGAGCTGCCCGTCGTGCTTGGCCGCAAAGTTATATTGGTGCGAGCCATTGTACGGGTTGGTATAGGCGGCGGACGTGCCGGAGAACGAGCTTGTCGGCACGCTCCATTGGTTGCTCGGCGCGACGGTGCCGGTCAGGCTGTTGGCGCCAGGGTGATTAACCGTTCCGCTGTTGGGGGCGAGGTCGATGTCCTCCTGGTACGACTTCCAACCTGAGGCGCCGTATTTGGTCTGCAGAAGGGCGCTCAAATTCGGCGCATTGACGATATTGTTCGGATAGGGGTCGTTGTCGTTGAGCGGCCCATGCGTTCCTGATTCCTGCCAGACGTAATTCGGCTCGGAGGGATGAACGCCCGGCACGTTCTGATAGTTGCTGGCGTAGGAGGTCATCGCGGCGTTGGGATTGCCCGGCGTGATCAGGCTGTTGAGATACGGCGCTGCAGAGTTGCCAAGGAGTTGTTCAGGGGACGTTGCTGGGGCTCGAGGGCTGGGTGAAATTATGGTTTTCGAGGTCAATGTAGAACACATCGCCGATCTGCTGCGCCTGCGCCGAACTGGCGATCATGATGGCAAAAAGGGAAACGCCGATAGTCTTGGACATGAGCATTCTCCGTTGCGCGACGCCCCGCGCGCCGCGCGTCGATTTAGGAACGCCCATGAGTTTACGGGCTGGCAGTGACCGCCTCTCGCCACCAACGTGACGGAACGCTGAAGCCTTCATGACGATGAGATGAAGACTGAGCCGCTGACCGATCAGAGGCTTGCGCGTCCCCAGGCGCCGCTTAGCCGGCGAACATGACACGCAACAACGCTCTTCCACCGCACGAGGCTGGAGAGAACCGCAGCGCGGCGGTTGGCCTCGGGGGCTTCGTCGCTATGAAATCACTACGGCGCTCGTCAAAGGCCCGCCTGGAGAAGACCGCCTGCGATGTAAGGCCGGGGCGGCCACGGAATCATTCGCTCGATGAGGAGATCAAAGACGCGCATTGCGGACGATAGCCGGAGGCGTGCGGGCCAAAGCGGCCAAGACAAGCCGGTTGGCCGCGAGCTCAGGCCATTCGTTGATCTTTAGATTTCCGGCGGCGGGGCGGGAGTCAGGGTCTCGAACGTCTCGCGAAGGCGCGAGGAAAGGTCCATGGCGGCCGATAGATCCATCCGGATGATTACGCTTGTGGGCCGCAGCGTTTGACGCATCGACACGAGCGGACTTGGCAGAAATGACGCGATGATCTCGATCTCGCGAGTCGAAGTCGTTTTCACGGTTACGTTTCTTACAGCCCGCCCGAATGACCATTGTGAGCCATAGGGAACATCGACCTCTGTTCCTCCCATCACCCGCCTCTCTTTTGGTTGTCGTGCGCTCATCGAACTCGTGGCCTCACTGCTCGTCGTTGCCGAAAGCCGTTTCCAAACCGATCAGCTCTTTGGAGGATATTTCACACAGGGTTATGAGCGGGCGCTCATCGACCTTGCCGATGTTTCTGCGTAGATATCTTGTCGAAGGCCCTGCATTTTCTGGATGTGACGAGGCGGATCGCGATCGGCTGCGCTTGCCAGAAAAACTCCTTCCGCTTCGCCGGACTTCTGTCAGGCGAGCTATGGCGTAAGCGATCTGTCCTTATAATCGATACCCGATATCGATACCCGATTATGGAGGAGCAACCCGAGGCGCGCAAGCGATGGAGCATCAGGAACTGCTCTCGGGCTTGGTGCGGCTGCACGTCCTGCACCACGCGGCCGAGGGCGATCTCTATGGCAATTGGATGATCGAGGAGCTCGCCCGGCATGGCTACAAGATCGGCCCGGGCACGCTCCACCCGATGCTACACGCCCTGGAACGCAAGGGCTATCTCACCTCGCGAACGGAACCAGCTGGCCGCTCGCGACGCCGCGTCTACGGAGCGCCTCCCTACGGCGTCGAAGCTTTGGGGATGGCGCGGGAGAAAGTCCGGGAACTGGTGCGGGAGGTGGCGCCCTGACCGCCAATCGGAATGGTCTCGTCCGTCAGGTCTCGGAAACCGACATCGAAGGACCCTCTCACCTACCGACGGGCGTCTGGATTCCCGTCTTCCGGCAGAATGTCTTCTTCGCTAAATGGGGGTCAAACCGAGGAGAAACTGAGATGGCCAAAGCGTATTGGATCTCTACATATCGTTCAATCAGCAATCCGGATGCGCTGGCGGCTTACGCCAAGCTCGCCGGGCCGGCGCTCACCGGCGCAGGAGGGCGTTTCCTGGCGCGTGGAGTGCCGGCGCAGGTCTATGAGGCGGGCCTCAAGCAGCGCACAGTGCTTCTCGAGTTTGACAGCGTCGAGGCCGCCCGGGCGGCGCACGATAGCCCGGCCTATCAGGAAGCGCTGGCCGCGCTCGCCGGCGGCGCCGATCGGGAGATTCGCATCGTCGAAGGGGTGTAGGCGCCCTCACATCCCGTACCCTCGCGCCATCTCCGCGGCGCATAGCGGGATGAGAGCGAACGGGCCTGCCTCGACGTAAAAGGCCTGCCCGCCGTCCCCATAGTCTCCCGTCCGGCTGCGACCGGTTCGTGGAAACGTCGCAGGGCTCGGGTAAGGCAATACCAGGCGAGAGCGCCCGGTTCTATCTTCCATCTCCGGAGCGGGTCGGCGCGCATCGAAACCTTCATTGCCGGGCAGTCTCCGCTGTCCTAAGGTAAGCTGCTTTCGTGGGGATGGGCGATGAAGCTTCACCGACGCGAGTTGCTCGGAAGCGCGGCGTTGCTGCTCATCGGCAGCGCGGCCGGCGCGCGGGCGCAATTGCTGCCCTGGCGTCCGGAAGCCGGATCGCCGCCTGTTCCGTTCGTCAAAGGACCGTGGATCTTCTTCGATCCCGCCGAGGGCACCGCGGTGGAGGCGCTGGTGGACCGCCTGATTCCGCCCGACCCCGATACGCCTGGCGGCAAAGATGCCGGCTGCGCGGTTTATATCGATCGGCAGCTTGCTGGCCCCTACGGGCGCCGGGCGGGCCTTTATCTCAGCCCGCCATTCATCAAAGGGACGAAGCAGCAAGGGCCGCAGGACGCGGACGGGCCTGCGGCGCAATACCGCAAGGCGCTGGCGGCGCTCGACCAATATTGCAAAAAGGAGAAGGGCGGCGCGTTCGCGTCCCTCAGCGACGCGGACAAGGACGCGATCATCGGCGCGTTGGAGAGCGGCGCAGCCAAGCTGGACGGCGTCGACGGGCAGGCCTTTTTCGAGCTCTTGCTGAAGAATACGCAGGAGGGTTTTTTCGCCGATCCGATCTACGGCGGCAATCGCGACATGTGCGCGTGGCGGATGATCGGCTTTCCGGGCGCGCGCTACGATTACCGCGACTGGGTCAACCGCCATAACGAGCGCTATCCGCATCCGCCCGTCAGCATCACAGGACGAGCGGATTGGAACGTGCACAAGAGCTGAGACCGAGCCCATGGCCCAGAAGCTGCCCAAAAAGGACGTGGCGATCATCGGCCTCGGCTGGACGGGCTCGATCCTCGCGCATGAGTTGACCGACGATGGTCTCGACGTCGTCGCGATCGAACGTGGGCCGTGGCGCGACACGGCGACGGATTTTCCGACCACCTACGTTCAGGACGAACTGCGCTATCGCATCCGCCATGAGCTTTTCCTGCGGCCCGACCAGCTCACTTTCACGTTTCGCAACAAAATGGACCAGCAGGCCCTGCCAATCCGCACCTGGGGCGCGTTCATGCCGATGAACGGCGTAGGCGGCGGGGGCGTCCACTGGAACGCGGAGACGTTTCGTTTTCTGCCGTCCGATTTCGTCCTCAAGACGCATCTGACGCAAAGATATGGCGCGAAGTTTCTCCCCGAGGACATGACGATCCAGGACTATGGCGTCACCTACGACGAGCTCGAGCCGCACTACGATCAATTCGAGTATCTTTGCGGGACGTCGGGGACCGCGGGCAATCTAAAGGGGCAGATTCTCGAAGGCGGCAATCCGTTCGAAGGGCCGCGCTCGCGGCCCTATCCCACGCCGGCGCAGGCGCAGCCGTTCAGCCATACGCTGTTCGGTAAGGCAGCGCGCGAGCTTGGCTACAAGCCGTTTCCGCAGCCGTCCGGCAATCTGTCGCAAGCCTACGTGAACCCGCTCGGCGTGCGGCTCGGACCCTGCACCTATTGCGGCTTCTGCGAATGGTTTGGCTGCGGCAATTATTCGAAGGCCTCGCCGCAGACGACGATCCTTCCGGTGCTGGTGAGGAAATCGAACTTCAGCCTACCGCACCGAATGCGAGGTGACGCGCATCAATGTCGATGGCTCCGGCAAACGGGCGACAGGCGTCACCTTTGTCGACACGAGCGGCGAGGAATGGGAGCAGCCGGCCGACCTCGTCATCCTCGCCGCCTTCACGCCCTTCAACGTTCAGCTCCTCCTGCTGTCAGGCATCGGCAAGCCCTACGACCCGGTCGCCAACCAAGGGGTGATCGGCCGCAACTTCACCCATCAGACGATCTCCAACGCCATCGGCTTCTTCGACAAGGACAAATTCAACTTCAATCCATTCATCTCCTCCGGCTCGATCGGCATGTGCATCGACGAGTTCAACGGCGACAATTTCGACCATGGGCCGCTTGGCTTCGTCGGCGGCGGGTATATGGGGCAGGTGCAGACCAGGCGCGCGCCCGATTCAAACGACCCACGTTCCGCCAGGGACGCCGCGCGTGGGGCGCCAAGTGGAAGAGCGCGGTGCGCGACAATTACCTGAGCACGGTGACGCCGGGCACCGGCGTGCACGGGAGCTTCTATAGTTACCGCGACGTCTATCTCGACCTCGACCCGCTCTATAAGGACCGGTTCGGCCGCCCGCTGATGCGCATGACGATCGATTTTCACGACAACGAGGTGAAGCAGAACGCCTATCTCACCGACAAATTCGCCGCGATCATCAAGGCGATGGGCGCGAAGGAGGTCGAGAAGGATTATCGCAAGGCGCCCTACGACGTCACTCAGTACCAGACGACGCACCTGTGCGGCGGCGCGATCATGGGAACCGACCCTTCGACCAGCGCCCTCAATCGCTATCTGCAAAGCTGGGACGTCCCCAATCTTTTCGTCATGGGGGCGAGCGCCTTTCCGCAGAACGCCGGCTACAATCCGACCGGGACGGTCGCGGCGCTCGCCTACTGGTCGGCCGAGGCGATCCGGACTCAATACCTCAAGAATCCGGGACCTCTCGTCCATGCGTGAGTTCATCGCGCGCCGGATCGCGGGCGCCGCGATCGCCTCGTTGATCCTCGCATCAACCCTGGTCGGGGCAGGGCGCGCACAGTTAAACAAGATCGGGACGAGCCTGGACCCGCAGAATTTCGGCCAGATCGAGCGCGGCCGTTATCTCGCCATCGTCGGCGACTGCGCGAGCTGTCACACCGCGCCCAGCTCAGGCCAGCCCTATGCGGGCGGCAGGCCGATCGAGACCCCGTTCGGCGTCGTGGTGGGCGCCAATATCACGCCCGATCCCGACACCGGGATCGGCGCCTGGAGCGATGAGGCGTTCGTCCGCGCGTTGCGCGAGGGCAAAGGGCATAATGGCGAGCTGCTCTACCCGGCAATGCCCTATCCCTATTACACCAAGCTCACCGAGGGCGACGCGCTCGCCATTCGCGCTTACCTCAACACGGTAAAGCCAGTTCACAACGCCGTCGTCTCCAACAAGCTGCCGTTCCCGTTCGACGTTCGTGAGGGAATGGCGGCCTGGAACGCGCTCTATTTCAGAAGCGGCGAATTCAGGCCCGACCCGACGAAATCCGCCGAATGGAATCGCGGCGCCTATCTCGTCGAAGGTCTGGGGCACTGCGGCGCCTGCCACACGCCCAAAACTCAGCTTGGCGGCGACGATCGCGCCCGCGCTTTTCAAGGCTATGCGCTGCAGGGATGGTTCGCGCCCAACATCACCAATGACAGCGAGCGGGGTCTCGGCGGATGGAGCGTCGCCGATATCGTGGCCTATCTCAAGAAGGGCCATAACCCGGCCACCGCCGCCACGGGAATCATGGGCGAGGAAATCACGCTGTCGAGCTCGCAGATGACCGACGCCGATCTCACCGCCATCGCCACCTACCTCAAGGACCTGCCGGGCCAGACAGCTTCGCCGCCGGCGGCGGTTTCCGCCTCCGATCCGAGGATGGTCGCCGGAGGGGCGATTTATCTCGACGAATGTACGGCTTGCCATGGGATGGATGGGAGGGGCGTCCCCTATCTTTTCCCCTCGCTGGCAGGCTCGCCGAATGTCCGTTCCGTCGATCCGGCGAGCCTCATCCGCGTCGTGATCGAGGGCGCGCGGAGCGTTGCGACCCGCGAGGAGCCGACCGGTCCGGGCATGCCGTCATTCGCATGGAAGCTGAACGACGATCAGGCCGCCGCGGTCTTGACCTACATTCGCAACTCCTGGGGCGCCTCCGCGCCGGCCGTCGACCCGGGACAAGTCGCGCAAGCTCGCGCCCGCGCCGCGATGGCGTCTGGACGTTAGGGGCCCTTACATCCCGTAGCCGCGCGCCATCGCCGCGGCGCACAGCGGAATGAGGGCGAACAGGCCGGCCTCGACATATAGAGCCTGACGCAATTGCTTGATCTCGTCCGTCGGCGGCCGGTACGAGGGATCCGCGCGGACGCGCCGCCGCCAGACAATGTACATGTAGGTCGGCGCGACGGAAACGAGGCCGACACCTACGAACAGCGCCATCTTGGCCCAAAAGAAGATGTTGACGAAATAATATTCGTAACCTTTGGCGCCGAAGAACACCCGCAAGACCCCGGCCGCGACCACAAGCGCCGCCATAATGCCGAACCAGGCGTCGACGCGAGCGATCCTGAGGACCAAGCGGTCATCGATCGGCCCCGCCGTGAGGAAGATCTCCGCCGAGAGGATCGCAGCGAGCGAAAAGACCGCTAGGTGATGGAAGCTTGCGAGCAGCCAATCGATGAACATATCTTCTCCGACCGAGTCCAAGCTACCGTAATGGCGCCGAGCGGGTACCGCCAGCCAGGCAGTCGCAAAGCCGATTGACTTTGATCGAGGCTCTGCCTATAGGCTCAGCCGCTCTAGCGCGGCCGCCAAGCCGCGCTTTTGGTTTTCAAGCGCCTCAAGCTTAAAACCCGAGCGTCAAGCCCGCGGCGAAAGCCGCATTTTCGATCAACTGCCAAGAAGTCGGCCTCGCGCGTCCATGCGTAGCAAGCCGGGTGGAACACGGGAAAGAACGATGTTCGCAGTCATCAAGACCGGCGGCAAGCAGTACAAGGTTGCCGCCGAGGACAAGATTACCGTTATGACGTTGCCCGGCGAAGCCGGCGCAAAAATTGTGTTCGGCGAGGTGCTGGCTTTGTTCGACGGCGCGACCAACCACGTCGGCGCGCCGCACGTCGCAGGCGCAAGCGTCGTCGGCGAGATCGTCGAGCAGACGCGCGGGCCCAAGGTCATCGCCTTCAAGAAGCGCCGGCGCAAGAATTCGAAGCGCAAGCGCGGCCATCGGCAGGATCTGACGATCGTGCGGGTGACCGACATCCTGACCGGCGGCGAATCGCCCTCTCGAGAAGAGGCGCAGGCGGCAGGCGAATAGGTAGAACGAACGATTCCCCTGCGCTTTCGAATGCGCTATAGGTAAATTCAACAAGGGGCCGCGCCTTGAGGGCCGGCCGCAGTAAGGTTTCGGAGCGAAGATTATGGCTCACAAGAAGGCAGGCGGTTCGTCGCGCAACGGGCGCGATTCGGCCGGCCGGCGTCTGGGCGTGAAGAAGTTTGGCGGCCAGCAAGTGCTTGGCGGCATGATTCTTGTACGCCAACGAGGAACGAAATTTCACGCCGGGCGCAATGTTGGCGTCGGTACGGACCATACGTTGTTCGCCACCGCCGCCGGCGAGGTCGCTTTCGAGCGAAAAGGCGACGGGCGCCAATATGTAACGGTACGCGCAATTAGCATTTCAGAATAAAGCGGGGAGAAGACGAGAACCCCGCTTCGGCGACAAGCCCCGCGGACGTTCTCGAAAGACAAAAATTTCGAGATGAGATTAAAGGCCAAAGAGCCTGCTCATTCGTCCGGTAAGCGAAGCTTACGAAGGGGAAGCGGCCGCCGCGTCCCCTTCGTCGTTTTTGGCCCATTGAACGGGCCGCTGACCGGTGATGACATGTTCCCCGATCTGGCAAGAGACGATGTGTTCCGGCTTGAGACGCCGCGGCTTTGGCTGCGCTGGCCCAGAATCTGCGACGCCGCCGCGATTCATAAATTTTGCAGCCGCTGGGAGGTCGCCCGCTATACGGCTCGCATCCCTCATCCCTACCCGCCGGGCTCGGCCGAGAGGTTCATCTACGCCGCTCGCGAAGCCAACTCCGCCGGCCGGGACTTGACCTTGGTGATGACGCCGATCCGAGGCAAAAGCGACGCCATCGGAGCGATCAGCCTCGAATCGCGCGGCACGGAGCGCCTGGCGCTCGGCTTTGTGTTGGCGCCGGAGGCCTGGGGCAAGGGTTTTGCAACGGAGGCGGCGGAGGCTGTGATCGACGCAGCCTTCACGCTCACTCGGACGGTCGAGATCCTCGCCAGCGTGAGGGTCGAGAACGAGGCCTCGCAAACTGTCCTCGGGAAATGCGGGTTTGTGCGGATCGGCACGGGGCTCCAGGGCGCCCCAGCCCGCGGCGGCTTGGTCGAATGCCACAGCTTCCGCCTCGCTCGCGCGGATTGGGCAGGCGCCGGCGCGGCGAAGCGCGAAGCGTCCGCGCCCTTGGCGCACGCCCCGTGACAGGCGGGGCCTCATGAAGTTTCTCGACCAGGCGCGCGTGTACGTTCGTTCGGGCGACGGCGGGGCGGGCGCGGTCTCGTTCCGGCGTGAGAAATTCATCGAATTCGGCGGCCCCGACGGCGGGGACGGCGGGCGCGGCGGCGACGTCGTGGTCGAATGCGCGGACGGCCTCAACACGCTCATCGACTTTCGCTACCAGCAGCATTTCAAGGCAAAAACGGGAATGCACGGGATGGGCCGCAACCGCGCCGGCGGGCGCGGCGCCGACGCGGTCCTGAAGGCGCCGGTCGGAACGCAGGTCTTCGACGAGGAGAGCGGCGCGATGCTCGCCGACCTCACTGAGCCGGGCCAGCGGGTGGTCGTGGCCGCGGGCGGCAACGGCGGGTTCGGCAACCTCCATTTCACCACCTCGACGAACCGCGCCCCGCGCCGCGCCAATCCCGGCTTGCCGGGCGTGGAGCGCACGCTCATCCTACGGCTCAAGCTGATCGCCGACGCCGGGCTCATAGGTCTGCCGAACGCCGGCAAATCGACCTTCCTCGCGGCTGTCTCGGCCGCAAAGCCCAAAATCGCCGATTATCCGTTCACCACCCTCCATCCGGGCCTCGGCGTCGTCCGGATCGACGGCCGCGACTTTGTGCTCGCCGACATTCCGGGCCTCATCGAAGGCGCCCATGAGGGACAGGGCCTCGGCGACCGGTTCCTGGGCCATGTCGAGCGCTGCGGGGCGCTCATCCATCTCGTCGACGCCACGGGCGCCAACGCGGGCGCGGACTATCGCACAATCCGCCGTGAGCTCACCGCTTACGGCGAGGGCCTCGCCGAGAAGACAGAGATTGTCGCGCTGTCGAAAATTGACGCGATCGACGAGGCGACGCTCAAGCAACAGACGGAGCGCCTCAAGCGCGCGATCCGCAGCTTCGGGCCGCCCCTTGCAGCCGACGCACAACGTGGCAAGCTCTTTCTGCTCTCGACGGCGACCCGGTCCGGCGTGACCGACGTATTGCGCGCGACGATGATGGCGATCGAGGCGCGGCGCGCGCGCGAGCCGACCGCGAACGCCAAGCCGGCTCAATGGGCGCCGTCGGTTTAGGGCGCGGCTCCGTGATCCGCCGCCCTCGGCGAAACCTTCTCCCGGAGGGAGAAGGGAAAGGCGGCGTCAATCGTCGAGCTTGCGCGCCTCCTCCGGCAGCATGATCGGCACCCCATCGCGGATCGGATAGGCGAGCCGCGCGGCGCGCGAAACGAGTTCCTGCCGAACAGGATCGTAAGTGAGCACCGCCCGCGTCACAGGGCATACCAGGATTTCCAAAAGACGCGCATCGACTCGCGGCCCCCCGACCGGCTCGTTGGCCGGCGTGCGCTTGTCCGCGTCATCGCTCATGGGCGCCACCCTCATCTGGCCGCGCTTGCGCGCAGCCACCTTCTCCCGGTGGGAGAAGGGAAGGAGACGCCGTCAAGCTGATCGAAGTCAACTCAGAACCGTAGCGCCGCAACCTGACGCACGCCCTCGATCTTGCCCACTTTCGCAATCACCTCTGGAGGCGCGGCGCCGTCGATCGAGACGAGGGCGATCGCCGAGCCCCCTTGTTCGTCGCGGCCGAGCGCGAAAGTTGCAATATTGACGCCCGCGCCCCCCAAGAGGCTGGCGAAGCGGCCGATGAAGCCCGGCTTGTCCTCGTTGGTGACATAGATCATCGAGGGCGTGAATTCAGCATCGACCTTGATACCCTTGATCGAAAGGATTCGGGGCTTGCCATCATGAAAGACGGTGCCGCCGATCGCGCGGGTTTGCTGCGCCGTCTCAACCGTGAGCGTGATAAAGCTTTCGTAGTCGCCGGCGGCGGCGCGGGTCATTTCCTCGATGACAATGCCGCGATTGGCGGCCACCGCCGGCGCGGAGACCACATTGATATCGACCAGCGAGGGACGCAGCAGACCGGCGATCGCGGCCGACGTCAAAGCCTTGATTTTGAGTTCGGCGACCGCGCCCTCGTAAGTGAGCGTGATCTTCTCAATCGGCGCTTGCGTGAGCTGGCCGGCGAACGAGCCAAGGCCCTCGGCAAGCGCGATGAACGGCTTGAGCTTCGGCGCCTCTTCCGCCGTGATCGAGGGAAAGTTGATCGCGTTCGAGATCGCCCCGCGCGTCAAATAGTCCGACATCTGCTCGGCGACCTGAAGGGCGACGTTTTCCTGCGCTTCGTTGGTGGAGGCGCCAAGATGCGGCGTGGCGATGAAGTTCGGATGCCCGAACAGGGGATTGGCCGTCGCAGGCTCCTCGATGAAGACATCGAAAGCCGCGCCCGCGACATGACCGCTATCAAGCGCGGCGCGCAATGCGGCCTCGTCGACAAGGCCGCCCCGCGCGCAATTGATGATGCGCACGCCTGGCTTGGTCTTCGCCAAATTCTCCGCCGAGAGGATGTTGCGGGTCTGCGCCGTCAGCGGCGTGTGCAGGGTGATGAAATCGGCGCGCTTGAGAAGATCGTCGAGCTCGACCTTTTCGACGCCGAGTTCCTGCGCTCGTTCAGCGCTCAGGAACGGATCGAAGGCGACGACCCGCATCTTCAATCCCAAGGCCCGCGAGGCCACGATCGAGCCGATGTTCCCGCAACCGATGACGCCGAGCGTCTTGCCGGTCAATTCGACTCCCATGAAGCGGTTCTTCTCCCACTTTCCCGCTTGGGTCGAAACATCGGCGCTCGGGATCTGCCGGGCGAGCGCGAACATGAGCGCGATCGCATGCTCGGCGGTGGTGATCGAATTGCCGAACGGCGTGTTCATCACGATCACGCCGCGAGCGGTCGCGGCCGGGATGTCGACGTTGTCGACGCCGATGCCCGCACGGCCGACGACTTTCAGTTTCGCCGCCCGCTCGAGCAGCTTGGCCGTGACCTTCGTCGCGGAGCGAATGGCGAGCCCATCGTAGTCGCCGATGATCTTGGCGAGTTCGTCCTTGTCGAGTCCCGGTTTGACGTCGACCTGAACGCCGCGCTCCTTGAAGATGGCGACCGCGGCGGGAGAAAGCTTGTCGGAAATGAGAACTCGGGAAATCATAGTGTGCGTCTCCGAATGGCGGCAGCGCCGCGCGATGAAAGGGAAGCGCCGTATTTCTCTGCAGTTATGCCGGCGAAAGCGCGCATTGAGACATGACGGCGGCACGGTCTGGCCCCCCGCTTTCGCGGGGGTGACAAAGCCTGGCTCAGGCGGCCTTGGCGAGCTTGCTCTTCTCGATCGCGAAGGCGTAGTCGAGCCAGCGGGTCAGCGCCTCGACGTCGGCCGTCTCGACCGTCGCGCCGCACCAGATGCGCAAGCCCGAGGGCGCATCGCGATAAGCGCCGATGTCGAACGCGACCTTTTCCTTCTCAAGGAAGCTCGCCAGCGCCTTGGCGAACGAAGCCTGGGCGTCGGGCGTCAGAGCAGCGACCGCCGGATCGACGACTTTGAGACAGACGCTGGTGTTCGAACGCGTCTCGGCCGCGCGGGGGAGGAAATCGATCCACGGCGTACGCCCGACCCAGTCAGCAATCGCCTTGGCGTTGGCGTCCGCGCGGGCGATGAGCCCCTTCAATCCGCCGAGCGACTTCGCCCAGTTCAACGCGTCGAGATAGTCCTCAACACACAGCATGGAGGGCGTGTTGATGGTCTCGCCCTCGAAAAAGCCCTCCGTCAGCTTGCCGCCCTTTGTCAGACGGAACAGCTTCGGCAGAGGCCAGGGCGGCGTGTAGGTCTCGAAGCGTTCGGCCGCGCGAGGGCTCAGGATGATGACGCCATGCCCCGCCTCTCCGCCCAAGACCTTCTGCCAGGAAAAGGTGACGACATCGAGCTTCGGCCAGTCGAGGTCCTGCGCGAAGGCAGCCGATGTGGCGTCGCAGATCGTCAAGCCCTTGCGGTCAGCGGCGATCCAATCGCCGTTCGGCACCCGAACGCCGGAGGTTGTGCCATTCCAGGTGAAGACGACATCGTTGTCGAAATTGACTTCAGCGAGGTTCGGCAATTCTCCGTAAGCCGCCTTGAGCGTGCGGACATCCTTGAGCTTAAGCTGCTTGACAATGTCGGTCACCCAGCCTTCGCCAAAGCTCTCCCAGGCGAGGACGTCGACGCCGCGCGCGCCGAGAAGCGTCCAAAGCGCCATTTCGACGGCGCCGGTGTCGGAGGCTGGAGTGATGCCGATTCGATAATCGGCGGGAACGCCGAGCACTTCGCGGGTGAGGTCGATCGCGAGTTTGAGCTTGGCTTTGCCGACCTTCGCGCGATGCGAACGGCCGAGCGCCGCGTCACGAAGAACTGTAGGGGACCAGCCGGGGCGCTTTGCGCATGGGCCGGAAGAAAAGCAAGGGTTCGCGGGCCGAACGCCCGGCGCAGTCGTCGTCATCATGAGCCATCCTTTCAGATGGGCGCCTCTCGTTGGGGAGAGGTGTCCCGCTGCGGCTCATACCGGAATTGACGAACAAGGGCAAGCGGCTGTCCGGGTTCAGGACATATGAGACGATCGGTTGGATGGACGCATTGATTGCTTGGCGGAATGGGGCGCGAAAGAAACTTCAAGTCAAGGATGCGCGCGGAACGCGCGCACCGCCTCCGGCGGCGGCCTTTCGGCCGTCCTTGAGTTGAAATTTCTTTCGCGCAAAATCGCCTCCAAGCACTCAATGAGCGGGTTTCGCCGGCGGCGAGCCGTCTCACATCTGTCTGAACCCGGACAGCGGCGGGGCGGAAGGCCTCAGGAGCTGTCAGCGCTGGCTCTTCCGTCCCTGTCTGGCTCCGACAATCTCGGCGCCCTCGCGCTTCCGGCGAGCGCGTTGCGGCGGCTCGGCTGGAGCGCGCGGATCGTCGCTCCAGCGCTGATACCTGACGCCCGTGAAAAACAGGATCTGAGCGCTGCGGTCACCCGAAGCCAAGCGACGGGGACTGTTCGCGGGCCGAAAAAGAATGACATTGCTCATAGCGGCCCCCGCTGAGAATTGGTCGATCGTTGCGATCGCCTCCAGTGTCGAAGGGCGAAGGTTAACAAATGGTCAAAGGGCCACGCTCCGCGGTTTACGTTAACAGCCCTGCGCGGCGCCGCGTTGCAAACTCGGTTCATGGGCCGCAAATCCGCGCACGACGATTTTAATATCCGAATTGCCTTGCGGCCGCCGCCTCGCCCCAGGCGATGAAAGGCCCGTTGCGCAATGCGCTCTCCGCCTTTCCGTATAAAAGCGGTCGCCCCGAAGGATCGAGAACGGCGCCTCCGGCCGCGCGTAAGACCGCGTCTCCCGCCGCCGTGTCCCATTCCATCGTTGGCGCAAACCGCGGGTAGACGTCGCCCAGGCCCTCGGCGATGAGGCAAAACTTGAGCGACGAGCCCGCGAAACGCGTCTCCCCGATCGGCAATCTCTTAAGAAAGGCATCCGACTCGGGATCAAGATGGGAGCGGCTGGCAAAAGCGGTGAGGGTCGCTGGCGCGCGACGCGTGTGGATGCGCCGACGCGATCCTTCGCCGGGCAAGTCCGCGCCGGCCGGCGCTTCGCAAGTGAAGGCCGTTTCGCCCCCGGCCCACAATCGGCCGATCGCAGGCGCGTAAACCGCGCCAGCGATTGGAGCGCCCCGCTCGATCAGCGCGACATTGATCGTGAACTCGCCGTTGCCCGCGAGGAATTCGCGCGTGCCATCGAGCGGATCCACCAGCAGGAACCGTTCGGCGACTTGCGCCCGCCCTCCAGCAGCGACCGATTCCTCGGCGCATACCGGCAGCTTCGGGGCTATGCTCGTGAGATATTCGCAGATGATGGCTTCGGCCCGCTGATCCGCGGATGTGACTGGACTGCCGTCCGCCTTCGAAGCGACGTCGCAACCACGCTCGTACTCCTCCATCACCGCCGGTCCAGCCGCGAGCGTGGCCTTCGCAAGAAAGAGGGCGATTTCGTCGCGGCTGCGGCGGTCGAGCGCGAAGGGGTTCGGATTCCAGAGCGCCGAGTTCACGTCATCGTCCTCATCTCAATTATTAGCCCGAGCGAAGGGACCCCATTGCCCCAAGCAGGGTTGCATCGCAACCTTGATGCGAATCGGATAGATTGGATTCGAATCAGCAAAATGCGGCGACCGGCGCCTCCGTCTCGGCCAAAGCCCCGAAATCGAACCCAGGATCAACCGCTTGATGATGACCTCGCTCACCCCGCTCGATCTCGCCGCTCTGCTCTGCTCGCGCGTTTGCCACGATGTGATCAGCCCGGTTGGTGCGATCATCAATGGCCTCGAAGTGCTGGACGGAGAGCAGGACGAGGAGATGCGAACGGTCGCCATGGAGCTTATCAGGAAAAGTGCGACCTCGGCCGCCGCGCGGCTTCAATTTTGCCGGCTGGCCTTCGGCGCCGCTGGCTCTTACGGCGCGATGATTGACACGGGCGACGCGGAAAAGGCGGCGAGAGATCTTTTCGTCAATGGCCGCACGGCATTGGAGTGGAGGGCCGAACGGCGCATGGCGTCGAGAAACTCCGTCAAGCTGCTCCTCAACCTCTGCCTCATCGCAGCCGGCGCAGTCCCGCGGGGTGGAGTCATTACCGTGGACCTCTCCGGTGAAGAGGACGCGATGACGATTCGCGTCGAGGCCAAGGGCCCGAACGCGCGGCTCTCGCACAGCGCAGCCGACTTCCTGAGCAACGCGCCACCAAAAGACGCGATCGACGGCCATTCCATCCAGCTCTATTTCACGACGCTTCTCGCCCGCGAGTGCCAGGCAACGCTCAACGTCTTGACCGCGCCGGAAAGCGTAATCTTGGCGACCGTTCCAGCGCCACGGCTTGCGGAAGCGCCCGCGGCAGTTCACTCGCTCGACAGTTCCCCCGCCGCCTGATCGCGGGTCAAGGCGACCGCGGGGTCGCTCGGCTCGCGCGGGCCGACTGCTATTCGCTGACCGGCGTGTCGTCGGCGGGTTCCGGAGCCACATCCGGCTGCTCGCCTTCGCCTGAGTTCGCTGCGCCAAACCCGTAAGGCGACCGCAGCCGACGACGGCGCCCCCGTGCCGGAAAAGCATTCCCCTCCGACGAGGGTTCGAACTCTGACGGAGCAGCCTCCGGCGTCTCGATCGGGGCGGGCGAAGCCAAAGTCTCGGTCGACGGAACGACTGCCGTTTGATCCGCGTTGTTGGGCCTCGGGCTCGTTATAAAGGACGGAAGGCCTGGAGGCGCCGCCGCCTCTGCGCCGGCCTCGCGCGCCGGCTGGGGATCGCGATAGGGCCGGAAATCCCGGGCAGGACGATTGTCGCGCTGGTGTCGATTGTCGCGATAACCCTCATTCCGCTCTTGGAACGGCCGATCCGGTCGCGGACCTCGATCCTGAAATCGGTTGCCCTGACGATCCTGCCGAGGCGCAAAGCCCCCGCGATCATTGCCTTGCCGCTCGCCTTCATACGGCGGTCTGTCCCCAAAAGGTTGCGGGGCGTTCGGCGTGACGTTTGGTTGCGGTTGAAATCCTTGCTGCGCCTGCTGCGGGTAGGCGTTCTGCCGCTCCGCGGGCGAGGCGAAACGATCCGACAGCGCGTCAAAGTCGCCGTCATCGTCCATACCGTCTTCGTCCTCTCCGGGCGGCCGTTGCTGACCGCTCTGCGCCAGCGCCTGCGCCGCGTGCGCAGCGGCAATCAGTCGAAAGTAATGTTCTGCGTGTTGCAGATAATTCTCCGCGGCGACCGGATCTCCGCCTGTGTGAGCATCTCTTGCGAGCTGGAGGTATTTTTCCGCCACGTGATGCGCGTTGCCGCGTATTTTGACGTCCGGCCCGTTCGATTCATAGGATCGCGTTAAAGGATTGGGCCCTCGCCGATTGTTCGTTGGCCGGCCGCGCATCCTCTTGTTCTGACCTGGTCTCATTTTAATTTCCCAATATCCATCCAGTTAGCCCAGAGCCTTCCGATCGTTCTCGGCCGAAGCTTTCTCGAATTTGGTGCGAGCGTGATGGTCACGCTGTCGCGTCGCTCGACTGGGCTGATCTCATCACATCCGACGCACGGACATGACCGATCGCATTGATCTCAATCCCGTGCGAATTTCCCTTTACCGGCGGCGCCCCTAGCCGCGTTCGGACCACTGTCCTACGTTCGGAAGGCCTTTTTGCAGGCCGCCTCGCCTGACCCTGTTCCGCTGCTTCAGCAACCCTTCCCGCGATCAAATAGTTCGCGTTGGCTCGGGGTGGAAGGCTGAGGCGGCGAAATTTGCGCTGCCGGCGAATCCTTCCCGAACAGAATAGCGTTTTTTGCCTGGATCGCCAAGCCGTAATTCGATCCAGGCTCCAATTCTGGGGTTCGAATCACGAAATGACGACAAACCATACCGGCGGATGGTCAGTTTTTAGCTGTCCCTTGTATCGGTTCGACCGGGGCGCGGAAACCCTGGGGAGGATCGGTCAGCCACTCGCGGTCGGGTTCAGGACCGAGCGGCACCTTCTTTCCCATTCCGACCCAGTTCAGTGGATTGAGATTGCCTAGCATCGATGAACTCGACCCGCAACTCCCCTCGCATTTCACCGTTTGTCCGTCCGGAGTGACCGAACGAATGGTCACGGGCTCGTTCGCCGGAAACCCGTGGGTGTAGCGAAGACGCGCATCGCCAACCCCGGCGATTGATTTCTTTCCCTCTTCCTTGAGCGCTTTGCGGCGCGCGTTCTCCTGATTCACAGGCCAGGAGGGATCCGCAGTCGCGGAGGATCCGGGCGGCGGCAATTCCGTATTTGGCGGCAGCACGAGCTTGCCGTGTTCGCGATAGTCGATCGGAGGCGCTTTGTCGCCGCCGCCAAGGCCGGCAAACCCGACAACCGGACCAAAAATCGATCCAATGCCTTGCCAAAGAGGCGCGGCGCCGTCGTCGCCGGCCCAGGCGGGTAAACTGACCAGGCTGGCCGAGGTCAAGGCCAACACAACCGTCGCTGATCGGAAACCAACGCCCATCGGCCCCACCGCCTGTCCTCCGCAACGTTTGTGACAGCTGCTCAACGCCGTGTCTCGCGACAAATTTCGGCTATTCCATGACATTTGCGGCAGACCAATGTTGCGATCCTTAGCGATCTCAGATCGCGCCACGAGGCGGGCTTCCTTGGCCTTCGCCCTTGGCCATGCGGGGGCCGAACAGAAGATCGAGAATCAACAAGGCGACCCCGACGTTGATCGCCGCGTCAGCGACGTTGAAGACGAAAAAATGACGGCCAAACGCGTGCAGATCCAGGTAGTCAATAACGGCCCCGTGCGCAAGGCGATCAATCGCATTGCCGAGAGCGCCGCCAATAATCAATCCAAGGCCCGCCGCGGGCAGCGCGGATCGGGAACGAAACAACCACCATGCGAGCAAGCCGGTCGCCCCCAGCGTCACCGCCAACAGAACGGCCTGTCCGGCAGCCGAATCGCCGGCGAACAGGCTGAACGAAATCCCCCGGTTCCATCGCAGCGTCAAATCAAGGAACGGCCCGAGCGGCGTCGAATTGAGTTCGGACCCGCTGGAATGCGCGAGAACGCCAGCTTTCACGATTTGGTCGACGAGGATGACGGCAAGCGCGATCACGCCTCCCAGCACGGGCAGCCTCATGGGCTACGACCGAGGGCGCGAAGCTCCCGCAGCGCCTCCGCGTCACGAGGGGTCACGTCGGGAAAGTCGGGCGAAGCGGTTCTCGGATCGAAGTAGCGCCACGAGCGCGCGCATTTGACGCCCTGCGCCCGCTCCACCACGACGCCAACGTCCGGCGCTTCGGGCAGGCGAAACGCCGCTTCCGGTATGGCCGCGCCAAATTCGATTGCAATATCCGAGGTGATGCAGACTTCCGCGAAATCAACGCCGTCGAGCGCCTTCAAATGCTCGGGATCGCTCAGATAGACGCGCGGCGCAGCTTCGAGCGAAGAGCCGATCAGCTTGTCGGCGCGGGCGATTTCGATCGCGCCGGTGACAGCGAGCCGCAACATCCGGATCGTTTCCCAGGTCCTCGCCAGCTCGTCATCTCGCCAGGAGGCGGGAAGGACCGGAAATTGTTCGAGATGGATCGACCGATGCGCGGCGTCCCGCGCGCCCCATGCTTCCTCGGTCGTGAAGACCAGGATCGGCGCGAGCCAAACCGTCACCGCGCGAAAGATGTGCTCGATCGCCTCCAACGCGCCACGCCGCCTGACGCTGGAGGGCGCGTCGCAGTAGAGCGCGTCCTTGCGGATGTCGAAATAAAAAGCAGACAGGTCGGCGTTCATGAACGCGGTGAGCGCCGCGACGACACGCGCAAAGTCGAAATTGTCGTAAGCCTCGCGAACCTTGAGGTCGAGTTCGGCGAGCTTGTGCAGCATCAGCCGCTCGAGCCCGGTCATTGCCGGATAGCCGACCGAATCGCCTGATTCGCGATGAGCCAAGGTTCCCAGCATCCAGCGAATCGTGTTGCGCAATTTGCGGTAATTGTCGCTCACAGCTTTCAGGATCTCGGGGCCGATGCGCTGATCGTCGGTGTAATCGACGCTCGCCACCCATAGGCGCAGAATGTCGGCGCCCGAAACGCGGATGACGTCCTGTGGGAAGGTCTGGTTGCCGAGAGACTTGGACATTTTGCGGCCGCTCTCATCGAGCGTGAAGCCGTGCGTCAGCACGATATCGAACGGCGCACGACCGCGCGTGCCGCAGCTCTCCAGAAGCGAAGACTGGAACCAGCCACGATGCTGGTCCGAGCCTTCGAGATACATCACAGTATCTTCGCCGCCGTCGACCTCCCGCCGGATGCCGGCCAAGCCAGGAAAGTGCTCGGGGTCTTCCAGGACGAAGGCGTGCGTGGAACCCGAATCGAACCAGACTTCGACCAGGTCGTCGATCTTGTCATAAGTCGCGGCGTCGTGCTTGGCGCCAAGGAACCGCTCCTTCGCTCCTTGAGCGAACCATGCGTCGGCGCCTTCCCGTTCGTAGGCGTCGGCGATCCTTAGGTTCACCTCTTCATCGAACAGGATTTCGTGGCCGTCCTTGCGGACGAAAATCGACAAGGGGACACCCCAGGCGCGCTGGCGCGACAGCACCCAATCGGGCTTGTTGGCGACCATGCCCTTGATCCGGTTCTCGCCGGACGGGGGGGCCCATCGCGTGCGCTCGATTGCCTCGAGCGCAATGGTCCGAAGGGTCTTGCCGCCTTGCGAATTGGCGAAGGGCCGATCCATCGCCATGAACCATTGCGGCGTGTTGCGGAAGATGACCGGCGTCTTCGAGCGCCAGCTGTGCGGATATTGGTGCTTGAGCTTTCCGCGCGCGACGAGAGCGCCGGCCTTGACCAGCGCATCGATGACGGCCCGGTTGGCGTCGCCGACCTGTCCCTTGTCGGTGATGACGCGCTTGCCCTCGAAACCCGGCGCCTCGTCGGTGAAGGCGCCGTTCTCGTCGACGGTATAAGGAATGCGCGTATCGATCCCACGCTCCTGAAGCAGTCGCGTGCTCGCGGTCCAGAGTTCGAAGTCCTCGCGCCCATGGCCGGGCGCGGTGTGGACGAAGCCCGTGCCCGCGTCATCCGTCACGTGGTCGCCGTCAAGCAACGGAACGACAAATCCGTAGCCATGCGCATGCAAGGGATGCGCGCAGACCATCGCGGCGAGCGCATCCCCTGTGACTTCGCCAAGGAACTCGAAGGCGCTCACTTTCGCCGCGTCGAAGACGCTTTGAG
Source organism: uncultured Alphaproteobacteria bacterium (assembly GCA_963753135.1). Taxonomy (GTDB): domain Bacteria; phylum Pseudomonadota; class Alphaproteobacteria; order Rhizobiales; family Beijerinckiaceae; genus Roseiarcus. The sequence continues at coordinate 165,168 of CAVWBA010000005.1, forward strand.
CCAGCGATTGCGCGAGGATGTAGGTCGCGCCAACCTTGGCCCAATTGTCGGCGGGTGCGTCCGTCACCCGATAGCGCCCATAAGCGATGCGGCGGGAGAAGGCGATCGCGCGATTTCCCGGAATCGTCCACGGCGTCGTGGTCCAGATGACGATCGAGGCGTCCTCGGATTCGACCGGGAACGCCGCAAAAATCGTATCGCTGACGTGGTCTTCATACTCGACCTCAGCCTCTGCGAGCGCCGTCTTTTCGACGACGCTCCACATCACCGGCTTCGACCCCCGGTAGAGGAGCCCGCTGGCGACGAATTTGAAGATCTCTCGCGCGATTTGCGCTTCCGCTGGATAGCTCATCGTCGTGTAGGGATGGTCCCAGTCGCCGATGACGCCGAGCCGCTTGAATTCTTCGCGCTGGACGCCGAGCCAATGCTCCGCATAGGCGCGGCATTCCCTGCGGAACGCGATGATCGCCTGGGAGTCTGAAAAGTCGGGCTTTGACTTGCCCTTGCTTCGGTAGAATTCCTCCTCGACCTTCCATTCGATCGGGAGCCCATGACAGTCCCAGCCCGGAACATAGTTCGATTCCCGGCCGGTCATCTGATGCGAGCGGACAACAATGTCCTTGAGCGTCTTGTTCAGCGCCGTGCCGATGTGGACATTGCCGTTGGCGTAAGGAGGCCCGTCGTGCAGAACGAATTTGGGCCGGCCCTTGCCGCTCTCCCGCAGCGCGCCATAAAGGTTCTCACGCGTCCAGCGAGCCAGAATCTCCGGCTCCTTCTGCGGCAGACCGCCCCGCATGGGGAAATCGGTCTTCGGCAGGAAGAGAGTGCGGGAGTAATCGAGGGCTGTGACGGACGCGTCGGACATGGGCTTGGGGGCCAAATTGGGTTTCATTGCCTGGGCGGCGTGGCATTAGAGGATTTGGCGCAATTCGCCAAATTCGATCGCAGCGCTTGGCCAAGCGTGTTCCCGCGCCGGATGGAAGAACCATTCCGACAGCGCGGCTCGACGGCGCGCTGGGCGTAACGGTCATTTTACCGGCGCCCACCAATGTTCTCAGCGGCTTAGGACCCCGTTTAGTTCCGTGCTCCAGAATGGCGCCAGAATGGCGCCGACAATCCGATTATACGGCTACAATACGTTATACAGACCACCTCCATCCGGGAACACAGGATTCGACAATCTCCCGCGCCCACTCCTTATCCCGGATCATCTCAGCGACCAGCGCGGGAATGGAATCGAACTTGAGCTCATCGCGGATGCGTTCGATGAACTCGACTTCCATCTCGCGGCCATAGAGGTCGCCGTCGAAATCGAGAAGATGAACCTCGAGCAGGGGCGGGCCGTCATCGACCGTGGGGCGCGTGCCAAAGCTGGCGACGGCCGGAAAGGCGCGGCCATCAACTCGGGCCACGACGGCGTAAACGCCGTGCGCAAGGCGGTTGGTCGGCTCGAGCGCGATATTCGCCGTCGGAACGCCAAGCGTGCGCCCCAGACGCTGGCCCGAAATCACTTGGCCGGAAACCGAATAGTTGCGGCCGAGACCCTTCGCCGCGGCGGCGAGGTCGCCGCGCTCGAGGGCCTTGCGAATGGCGCTCGAGGAGACAGCGCCGGCCTCGTCCTCCACCTTCGTGACAATCTCCACGCGGAAGCCGTATCTCTGGCCGGCTTCCGCGAGAGTGGCCGGCGAACCGGATCTGCCCTTGCCGAAATGGAAGTCCCACCCGACCACGACCGCGGCCGCTCGGAGGCGCGCGACCAGAATATTCGCGATGAAGTCTTCCGCGCTCATTCCGGCGAGCGCGGCGTCGAAGCGGATGACGACAAGGCCCGTCAGGCCAAGCCGCTCGCAAACCTCAGCTTTTTCGTGCGGCGGCGTCAATCGGAACACAACCGGACGTCCCGTAAAAAAGTCGGCGGGATGCGGCTCGAAGGTCAATAAGGCGCTGGGCGCCGCTTTCTCCTTGGCGATGGCCACGGCGCGCGCGATGACCGCCTGATGCCCAAGATGCAGGCCATCAAAGTTTCCGATCGCGTAAACCGCGCCTTCAAGCCCGTGCGGCGGCAGCATCGGGTCCGTGGCGAGCACGAAGCCGTTGGTCATTTCCGTCCTGGCGATCCTCGGGATTGCGGCGACCCCGTACCCGCGTTTCTCGTCCGGCGCAACTGCCCGCCGCCGGACACGGGATCAAGCGGCGGGAGGCCTTGGCTTCGGCGTCGGCGGGACGCTGAGGACGCCTTCGCCATCGAGCACGAGCTGGTCCTCGACGCGACACTCGCAATGCAATCGGACGCGGCGGTTCTTCTCGGTCAGTTCGACCACTTCGACGCTGACGTCGACGACGTCGCCGATCTTGACGGGCCCGCGAAAGTTCAGGGTTTGCGAGATGTAGACGGCGCCCGGTCCTGGCAGCCGCATGCCAATGACCCCGGAAATAAGGCTCGCGGTGTAGAGCCCATGGACAATTCGGCCGCCAAAGCGAGTCTTGCGGGCGAAGTGCTCGGACAAATGGATCGGATTGTGATCGCCCGAAAGTTCGGCGAACCCGATCACATCTTCGTTTTCGACCGCCTTGCGGATCGTCGCCCGCATGCCGACGGCAAGATCTTCGAAATAGAGCGTCTGAAACAGCGCCAAGGCCTAAACCGCCTTAAGGCCGAAGCATGGGGATGGCGGCAACCGGCGACACCTCGTGGTCATCGTACAGCCGTCTGAGTTCAATGGGATCGGCCGGCGACGTCAGGTCCTTTTTGTGCAGGGACCGGTGAATGCCGCCGGTGACGAAGAGGACGTCCAAGTCCGCTTGGCGAGCGCCTATTATGTCCGTCTTCATGCCGTCGCCGATCGCGAGCACGCAACTCTTGTCGATTCGTGCGCCCCGAGCCCGCTCGGCCAGCGCCAACGCTCGATCGTAGATCGCCCCATGAGGCTTGCCGGCGTAGGTCACGGAACCGCCGAGGTCCTCGTATCGGCGCGCCAGCGCGCCGGCGCAATAGATCAGAGCATCGCCCCGGTGGATCACGATATCCGGATTGGCGCAGATCATCGCCATGCCGCGAGCGACCATCGCCTCGAGTTCGGACTGGTAGTCGTCGACTGTCTCCGTCTCGTCGCTTCTGAGGCCCGTGCAGAGCACGTATTGCGCCTCTTCGAGAGAAACGAGCCTCGGCCGCGAGCCGGTCGCCTCCACGGCGGCCTCGAACAGGATGAGGTCGCGCTCCGGCCCGATGTGGAGGACCTGGTCGCCCGCCTGCTGTTGCATCAGTCCAATGGTCACATCGCCTGACGTAACGACGGCGTCGAACGCGTCGGGCGACACCCCAAGCCTCAGCACCTGCCGTTCGACCGGCGCAGAGGGGCGCGGCGCGTTGCTGATGAGAACGACCGCGCCGCCGCAGCGCCGGAACGAAACGAGCGCCTCCGAGGCTTGCGCGAAAGAAGCCAGACCGTCGTGCAAGACGCCCCAGATATCGCACAGAATCGCGTCATAGCGGTCGGAGATCTCGCTCAGACCGCCAATCTGCCGGATCATCTGCGCCTGGTCCTGCTCCATCCTTGGCTCGGCTAGGCGACGACTTTCCCCCTGTCAAGGAATAGATCGACATACGCGAGCGACCCGCGATCCGCTGGCATGCTTGACGGCGCCCAGGTTGGTTCCTAGCTATTGAGCGCGGCAAGCACGCCGTCTTCGAGGACGCCATGTCAGCACCGGCCAAAGTCACGGACGCAAGTTTCGAGAGCGACGTCATCAAATCCGAGGAGCCCGTCGTCGTCGACTTCTGGGCGGAGTGGTGCGGGCCCTGCCGCATGATTGGGCCGGCGCTTGAAGAAATCGCCACCGAAATGAACGGCAAGGTGAAAATCGCCAAGCTGAATGTCGACGAGAACCCGGGCGTGGCCAGCAAGTATGGCATCCGGTCGATCCCGACGCTGATGGTGTTCAAAGGCGGCAAGCAGGTCGCCACCAAGACGGGAGCTGGCCCGAAAAGCGAATTGTCCCGCTGGATCACCGCTTCGGTTTAAGCTTTCGCCTGACGGCGAAGCTAAATCGGAATCCGGACGGCCGCTCTCAGGCCTCCCATCGGACTATCCGAAAGCGTAATGTCGCCTCCGTGGGAGCGAGCGATGTCGCGCGCAATGGCGAGGCCTAAGCCCGAGCCGCCCTCGTCCTGATTACGCGCTTCGTCCAGGCGGTAAAACGGCCGGAAAACATCTTCGCGGAAGGCGGGGTCTATTCCCCTTCCGTCGTCGTCGACGACGATCGACAGGAATTGAGCCTCCCGGATCGCCGAAACGCGGACATTGTCCGCGTGACGTTGGGCGTTGGCGACGAGATTGCCGACACAGCGTTTCATCGCCATTGGCCGAATACGGATGTCGAGATTGCCTCTCGCCTCGACGCCAAGGCTCGCGCCGTGCCGCTCGCAAGCCGTCCGGAGGTCCTCGAGCATCGATGCAATATTGACGCGCGCGGTTGCTTCGCCCGTGTCGCCGCGCGCGAAGGCAAGATAGCCTTCGAGCATCTGCCCCATCTCATCGACGTCCTTCTGCAAAAACTCGCTGTCGGCTGAATTGTCGAGCAGCGCCAATGACAATTTGAATCGGGTCAGCATCGTGCGCAAATCATGGCTGACGCCGTTCAGCATCGCGGTGCGCTGTTCCGTCGCTCGCTCAACTCGCCGTTTCATCTCAATGAAAGCATGGCCCGCTTGCCGGACCTCGCGCGCGCCATGCGGACTGAACTCGAGATCCCTGCCCTTGCCAAAATCCTCCGCCGCCTTCGCCAGCCGCAGAATCGGCCGGATCTGATTGCGGAGAAAAATGATCGCGACCGTGAGGAGGACGATCATCGCCCCCAGCATCCAGAGCACGAAAATATGGGCGTTCGCCTCATAGGCGAGAGCGCGGCGCGTCACCAGGCGAAGCACTCGGTCCCCGAGATCGACGCGGATCTCCATGAGGCCCGATCGGCCGACCGTGTCGATCCAGAAGGGCTGGGTGATCTGCTTCTGGAGCTCTTTCGGAAGGGTCCGCGTGAGCGGATCCAACGCGCCGTAGAAAGAGCGAGGCATGACCGGCGGTAAAGGCCCCGCCGGCAGCAATGACGCGTCCATGCGGAATCGTTCCGACGCAAGATTCACCAAAGACCCATCGTCCTGGCCGGGCGCGAGCTTTTGATAGAGGTCCGTCAGCGCCCCAACGTCGCGCGCCACCGCGTCAGAAAGCCTGCGGGCCACCAAATCCCACTGATGCTGCATGAACACAAAAGTCACCGCGGTCTGGAGCAGGACCATCGGCACGATGACTATGAGAAGCGAGCGCCGGTAGAGGCCCTTCGGCAGCACGTCCGCCACGCCGCGCGCCGCGCGCCGCCAAAGCATGCGCGTCTGCGCCATGAGCCGCAGCTTGTCGAATGCGAGTCGTCCGCTCATCGGTCGGTGACTAGCCGATATCCCGCTCCTCGCGCCGTCTGCAGGTATATCGGATTGGTGGGGTCTTGTTCGATCTTGCGCCTCAGCCGATTGACAAGGACGTCGACTGTGCGCTCCTGGGCGGCGCCGCCCGATCCCGACAGCGCTTCGCGAGATACGATCGTCCCGGGATTTGCGCTGAGCAAGCGCAGCATCTCGCGCTCGCGCTCCGTAATGCGGACCGGATCGTCTCCGGCGCGCAGTTCTCCGCGCTCGAGCGAGAATGCGAAGCGCCCGAAGCGAACGACGCTGGTCTCCGGGCTGCCGGCCGGCGCGGCTCGGGTTCGTCGAAGGACCGAGCCGATCCTGAGCAACAGCTCCCGCGGCTCAAACGGCTTTGTGAGATAGTCGTCGACGCCAATTTCGAGGCCACGCACGCGATCCTGCAATTCGCCGCGAGCCGTCAACATGAGAATTGGCACCTGCGATCGCGTCCGCAAATCGGCGGCGAAATCGAACCCGCTCTCGACCGGCATCATGACGTCGAGCACGATGATGTCGAAGGCCAATCCGTCGAGAAAAGCGCGGGCCTTGGCGGCCGTGGGCGCAACCGTGACCCGATGGCCATGCTTGACCAGGTAGCTCGCCAACAAAGCGCGAAGCCGCCGATCGTCGTCGACCACGAGAACATGGGCGGCGTCGTCCGCGAGGGAAGCCGGCGTCGAGTTCACCGCGCCTGGCCCGCCCACTTGGCCGGTTCCGGGCGGCCGGCGACGTCGCTCGGCGCCTTCTGAGGATCGATCATCGCTTTGAGAAAGGCTTGCGCCGATGGGAGACCCCGGTCGCCCAATTGTTCCAGCGCCAAGGCAAACCGGCGCGTCTGAACCAGGGCCAGCCTTAGCGCGAGCCGCTCGCCGTCCGGCGTCGCATAGAGCTGCCGGCGGCGACGATCGAGCGCCCCAGCCTGGATCTCAACGAAGTTCTTGTCGACCAGTTCTCGCAATACCCGGTTGAGGCTTTGCTTTGTGATCCGCAATATCTCCAGAAGCTCGGCGATTGTGAGCCCCGGCCGCCGGCTGACAAAATAGAGGACTCGATGGTGAGCACGGCCGAACCCATAAGATTCGAGCAGCCGATCAGCGTCTCCGACGAAGTCGCGGTAAGCGAAAAAGAACAGTTCGATCAATTCATACATTGGCTCTTGCATTGGCTCTTGGCCGCAGCGCGACGGCGCGGGCGGACCGGCCTTGGAGACGTCAGACGACATTGATGAAGCCATTAGGTCAGCAATGTTGACATAATTCGGCCCTCTTGCTATCCTACGGTCATAATCGCCAGGATCCATGTAACTCCAATCGCCAAAAAACCAAACCGCTTCGAACAGAGGAAACCGCCATGGCCGCCCAGACATTTGATTCCCGTGAAGGCTGGATCTGGATGGATGGCCATATGGTCGAGTGGCGTGCAGCCAAGGTCCACGTTCTGACTCACGCCCTGCATTACGCCAGCGCGGTGTTCGAAGGGGAGCGCGCCTATGGCGGGCGTATTTTCAAATCGACGGAACATTCCCAGCAACTCAAGGAGTCTGGCCGAATTCTCGACTTTGAGATTCCCTGGAGCGTCGCGGAGATCGACGCCGCCAAGGCCGAAGTTCTGAAACGAAACCATCTCGCCGACGCCTATGTCCGGCCGATCGCCTGGCGCGGCTCCGAAATGATGGGCGTGTCGGCGCAGCATAACACGATCCACCTCGGCATCGCCGTGTGGGAGTGGCCGAGCTATTTCGATCCCGCCCATCGGACGAAAGGCATCCGTCTCGACATCGCCGACTATCGTCGGCCGGATCCGGCGACCGCCCCCGCCCTGGCGAAGGCGGCCGGCCTCTACATGATCTGCACCATCTCCAAGCACCGCGCCGAGCGACGCGGCTACGCCGACGCCTTGATGTACGACTGGCAGGGTCGGGTCGCCGAATGCACCGGCGCCAACATCTTTTTCGTCCGGAACGGCGTGCTTCACACGCCGACCGCCGATTGCTTCCTCGCCGGCATCACCCGGGCGACGGTTATCGATCTCGCGCGCAAGCGCGGGTTTGAAGTCATCGAGCGGCGCATATTGCCCGCCGAGCTCAGCGAGTTCGACGAATGCTTCATCACCGGGACGGCGGCTGAGGTGACGCCGGTCGGCGAGATCGGGCCGCACAATTACAAACCGGCGGCGGTGACCGCGGCGCTCATCGACGCCTATACCGAGGAAGTGAAGCCGAGGACGAAGGCGGCCTGACGCAAATTGCATTTGGGTCGACACCGGCCATTGTGGCCGATCGCGCCGCTCGGTTCAGCTATCCCTCTGCGGCGACGAAACTGTCCATCACCAGTTTTCGACCCGCCTTGTCGAAATCGACGGTCAATTTGGAGCCGTCGACGGCGACCACCGCGCCCGGGCCAAACTTATTGTGAAACACCCGAGACCCGGCTTGGAAGATCGAGCCGGACGAACTCTGTCTCACGGCCGAGCCTTCGTACGTCGGGCCAGAAGACCTGGGCCCACGCGGACCCGCTTCGCCCCATTCGCGCTGCCGCGCCTCGGCGCGGCGCCAGCCCGGCGTGTCGTAGCGCGAGGCGAACCCTTTATTGTGACCTGTAGGCAGCCAGGAATTGGTGGCCCGGTCCGACGATCCGACGATCTCGTCGAATTCGACATGGTCGGCGGGCAATTCCTGAATGAATCGGGAAGGCAGCGAGGTCTGCCATAGACCGCGCACGCGGCGGTTGAGGGCGTAAAAGATCCTCGCCTGCCGTCGCGCTCGAGTCAGGCCCACATAGGCAAGCCGTCGCTCCTCCTCGAGCCCGGCCAGGCCGTTGTCGTCGAGCGAGCGTTGATTGGGGAACAGGCCCTCCTCCCAACCCGGTAGAAAAACGAGATCGAACTCGAGTCCCTTCGCCGCGTGAAGGGTCATGATCGAAACGCGCTCGCCCTCCTCGCCCCTATCGACGTCCATGACCAGCGAGACATGTTCCAGGAACGCGCTTAAGTCCGGAAACTCGCCCATGGAACGAACGAGCTCTTTCAGGTTGTCGAGCCGCCCAGCCGCATCGGGAGTGCGCTCCGCCTTCCACATGTCGATGTAGCCGCTCTCCTCAAGAACAAGCTGCGCCAGCTCTTCATGGGGGATTTGCTCGGACTGTCTTCGCCAACGGTCGAAGTCATCAAGCAGGTTTCGTAAGGTTTGACGGGGACGCGGTTTCAGGTCTTCGGTTTCGACAAGCGACCGCGCCGCGCGAGTGAGCGACAGACCGGCTCGCCGACCGTAGTCATGCAGGACCGCAAGCGTCGCATCGCCGAGGCCGCGCTTTGGCTGATTATAAATCCGCTCAAAAGCGAGGTCGTCGTCGGGCTGGGCGATGCAGCGAAGATAGGCCAACGCGTCGCGTATCTCCGCCCGCTCGTAGAATCGTGGGCCGCCGATGACCCTGTAAGGCAGCCCCAGGGCGATGAACCGCTCCTCGAACTCTCGCATCTGAAAGGATGCGCGCACCAGGATGGCGATCTCGTCGAGAGAAACGCCTTTGTGCTGAGCTGCTTCGATCTCCTCGCCGATAAGCCTCGCTTCTTCCTGGCTGTCCGACCCTTCGGCGACCCTTGGCCGATCTCCGAGCGGCTTGTCGGTGAACAGCGTCTTTCCCAAGCGGCCGCGATTGTGGGCGATCAATCCCGACGCGACGGCGAGAATGTGCCCCGTCGAGCGATAATTCCGCTCGAGCCGGATCACCTTCGCGCCGGGAAAATCCTTCTCGAAGCGCAGGATGTTTTCGACGTCCGCGCCGCGCCAAGCGTAGATCGACTGATCGTCGTCGCCGACACAGCACAGATTGCCGTTGGCCTCAGCGATGAGCCGGAGAAACAGATATTGGACGACGTTCGTGTCCTGATACTCGTCGACCAGGATGTAGCGGAAACGCCGGCGGAATGTAGCGAGAACGTCGGGGTTTTCGCGCAGCAGACGCAGCGGCTCGAGCAAGAGATCGCCGAAATCCACCGCATTGAGCGCTTTCAGCCGCTCCTGATAGTTCTCATACAACGCGGCGCTTTTGCCGCCCGCGAACCCCGCCGCCTCACTCGCTGGGACGCTCTTCGGATCGATCCCGCGATTCTTCCATCCATCGATCAGATTTGCGAGCGCTCGCGCCGGCCAGCGTTTGTCGTCCAGATTTTCCGCTTGCAGAAGCTGCTTGAGCAGCCGCAGCTGGTCGTCGGTATCGAGAATGGTGAAATTTGGCCGCAAACCCACGAGCTCAGCATGCATCCGCAGGATCTTGGCGCCGATCGAATGGAACGTGCCGAGCCACGGCATCGCCTGCTCCGAACCCGAGAAGGCGGCGACCCGATGGCGCATCTCCCGCGCGGCCTTGTTGGTGAAGGTCACCGCCAGGATTTCGTGAGCGCGTGCCCGGCCGGTAGAAACAATGTGCGCAATTCGGGTGGTGAGGACGCGGGTCTTGCCCACGCCGGCGCCGGCGAGAATGAGGACGGGGCCGTCCAGCAACTCGACCGCCTGACGCTGCTCTTCGTTCAATCCCGCGAGATAAGGAGGATCAGCGTCGTGACGTCGGAGAGATGGGACGCGTGCGACGGCATGAGACGGCGAGTGCGGGGTTACGACCGTCGATTCGGGTCTTTCAGAGGGTTGCGACACGAATTAAATCATGCGCCGGTGGGCGAAGGAGCGCAACCCGAAACGTGTGAGCCTGTCGGTAGCAGACGATATGTCCGGTTTAGGTAGCGCACGATCTGTCCGGTAAGTCCGCCCTTTTGGAAGGGGTTGGATGCGCCGGACGGAAGCCCTTAGGCGGCGGAGTTGCTCGGGGTGAGCGAGCGGACGTTCCGGCGCTGGACGCGGCGCTACGAGGAGGAGCGCGTCTATAGCCTGAGGCCGTTGCGCTTGAGCTGCCGGGTGAGACTGCCGTCTGCGGGGAAGAGCGGGATGAGGCAGGCCTGGACGGCGTGGTAGATGTCGGGACGTCCCTCGAAAACGCGCGAGACGGGATTGAGCGCGCTGTCGAGCTCGGGCTGCCAGCTATGCCTCTTGTCGATCACATGGGTGGCGACGAAGCTCCAGATGCGCCGGTACCATTCTTCATAAGTTGGGTCGGAATCGACGGAACCGAGCGCGGCGGCGGCGCCGATTCCCTCGGCGCAAGGCCACCAATAGCGATCCGTTTGATCCGGTCGGTCGCTCCAGTCGAGCGTGTAGTAGAAGCCGCCAAGCTTCCGGTCCCAGCCGATCGCTGCCGTCTTGCGGAACAGTTCTGTCGCGGCTTCGATCATCCAGTCTTTGCTGCGGCCTCCGAGCTCCCAGAGCTGGACAAGCAAGCGGCTCCATTCGAGCGCATGGCCGGGCGTTGTGCCGCTCGGGCGGAACATCGGATCGCCCTTGTAGGCGCGGTCGACCTCCCAACTCTCGGTGAAATGTTCGGCCACCCGCCAACCCTCGTTGCGGGCGTGGCGGTCGATGATCAATGAGGCGATGCTCTCCGCCTTGTCGAGGTAGCCACGGTCGCCCGTCGCCTCGAAGGCCGCCATCAACGCTTCGGTGAGATGCATGTTGGAGTTCTGGCCGCGGTAGGTTCCCATCGGCGACCAATCGGGATTGTATTCTTCGGTGGTCGCGCCGGCGGCTTTGTCCCAGAACTTGTCCTCGATGACCTGCGTCACATCCTCGATCAGACGCGGCGCGTCGGGATGCCCGACGCACATCGCAGACGATGCGGCGAGCAGGACGAAGGCGTGGCCGTAAGCCTGCTTCGTCGGGTTGGTGGGCTTCTCGTCGTCCACGGCCCAGAAGTAGCCGCCGTGCTCGCCGTCGCGCATCCGCTCCCACAGGAACGCCAGCCCATGGTCGACGATGCGGTCGGCGCCCGGCAGCCCGAGGAGATGCGCGATGGCGAAGGCGTGCACCATGCGCGACGTTTCGTGCACCTGCCGGTTCGCGCCCTTGTGTCCGGGCTTCGGCGGGAGAGGCCGCGCGTTCTCATCCAACGCGAAGAAGCCGCCCGCCGGATTGAAGGAGGGACGCTGGAAGAAGTCGAAGAGCGCGCGGGCGTTGTCGATGAGCCACAGCCGGTGGGCCGCAAGCGTCGCGAAGCGCGGCGTCCCGGCCGCGGGAAGGTCCGTCATTGTAGCCCCCGCCGTCAGTGGCGAAGGGCCGTCTAACCCGAGAGAGGCCGAGCGATCAATCGCCGGTTTGGGTTTTCTTGGAACGCGCCGATTGACGGCGAAAACCGAGGATTTGGGCTATTGGAAAAGCTTGGATTTCCTTGGATTCTCTCGTCCGAAATCGAGACTTATCAATGGGTTACGCGGGATTTTCCGCGAATGAAATTTCGCGCGCCCTTTTGCCTTCGGCGGCGCTACAGGGGGCCGCGTTCTGGGCATGCGGAAACGTAGGATTATTCATGCGCGCAGCATAACAAAATTTCTGATTTTCTGCAATAGATTGCCGACGGCCGAGCTTTAGAACTCGGGGCGCGGCCGCAGCCCGCTGGCGAGTTGGAACGGCAAAGAATAAGCTGGGACCGGAAAATGAAGCAGGATGGGGACGGCCATCACCCAGCGAGGCTTTTTTAGCGGAGGAGGAGAAATGGGGGCGCTGATGCGCGCCTATGACTGGGGCGCAAGTCCGCTCGGCTCCCCTGAGCGCTGGTCGCAGAGTCTGCGAACCGCGATCCGCATCCTGCTGACAACCCAACATCCGATGTTCATCTGGTGGGGGCCGAATCTTATCCAATTCTATAACGACGCCTATCGGCAGACCATGGGGCCAGAGCGACATCCAAGCGCGCTTGGACAGCGCGGCAAGGAATGCTGGCAGGAAATCTGGGAAATCATCGGCCCCCAAATTGATTCCGTCATGAAAGGCGAGGGAGCGACCTGGCACGATGATCAACTCGTTCCGGTGACCCGGCATGGCAAACGCGAAGATGTCTGGTGGACTTATAGCTTCGGGCCGATCGACGACGAGGGCGCGTCGAACGGCGTCGGCGGGGTGCTCGTGGTCTGCAACGATGTCACCGACCGCCATCGCGCCTTCGAGGCCCTTGCGGCGAGCGAGGAGCGCCTGAGGCTGGCGCTATCCGCCGGTGTAATCGGCACCTGGGATTGGCATGTCCAAAGCGACCTGGTTTTCGCCGATGAGCGATTCGCGCGGATCTATGGCGTTGACCCGAAGGAGGCCGCCGTCGGAGCGCCTATTGCCGCATTTCTGGGCTCCGTTCACTTCGATGACCGAGATCGACTGGACCGGAGCATCAGCGAAGCCCTCAAATCAGGGAGCGATTTTTCGGAAGAGTACCGGCTTATGCAGGCCGACGGCTCGATACTCTGGGTCTTGGCGATGGGGCGCTGCGGCCTCGACGAGGCGGGGAAACCTAAGCGTTTCCCCGGAGCGGCAATCGACATCACTGAGCGGAAGGAAGCCGAACAGCACCGAACATTGCTCACGAACGAACTGAGTCATCGCGTCAAGAACACGCTCGCCGCTGTACAGGCAATCGCGAACCAGACCTTGCGAGACGGCGTTACGATGGCCGAAGCCCGCGACAAGTTTTCGACCCGTCTCGTCGCCATGTCGCGGGCGCAGGACATTCTCATGGGGAAAGGCTTGGCGAGCGTCGAACTTGAATCCGTGGTCAAGACGGCGGTTGAGCCGCATGCAGGAGACGGCAATCGGATTCGCTTCGAAGGGCCGCCCATCGCCATTTCGCCGCGTTCAGCGCTGTCTTTCTCCATGGCCCTGCATGAACTCGCGACCAATGCAGCGAAATATGGAGCGCTGTCGAGCGACGAGGGCCGAGTCGACATTGCCTGGCGCGTTTCGCCCAACCCTGAACGCACGTTCGAACTGACCTGGTCGGAAACCGGCGGACCGCCGGTGATCCCGCCGACCCGCAACGGATTCGGCTCGCGCCTGATCAAGGGGGGCCTGACGGAGCAACTGGGCGCCGCCACTTCCGTCGACTATGCGGCTTCCGGCGTCGTCTGGCGGATCGCCGCGCCGCTCGCCAACATCACCTGAGGCCCGGGACGAGGAGGAGAGGGGTTCACCCCCGCCTTCGCCCCTTCATCCGCCCACCCTTGGGGCGGGCTTCGCCGCCGCCCCAATTGTGCGGGCCCATGTCGGCGTCGGTGGGTTTGCGGGGGCGGGTTGACGGCAGGTTGGCGGCGCGGCCGAAGGGGCGCTCGCCGGAATAGGCGCCGGCGGTCGCCTCGATCTCCGTCTGGCGCGCGAGCGGATCGTCGCCGACGGCGAGGGCGACGGTTTGCAGGCGCTTGATCTCGTCGCGCAGGCGCGCCGCCTCCTCGAATTCGAGATTGCCCGCCGCTTCCTTCATCCGCTTGTCGAGATCGGCGATCGTTCCCTGCAGGTTCTGGCCGATCGCCGGAGAATCGGCGAGGCCGATGTCGACCGTCACATGATCGGCCTCGTAGACGGAGCCGAGAATGTCCTGGATGCCGCGCCGGATCGACGCAGGCGTGATGCCGTTGGCCTCGTTATAAGCCTGCTGCTTCAAGCGGCGGCGATCGGTCTCCTCCATCGCTCGCGTGATCGAGCCCGTGACCACGTCGGCATAGAGCACCACCCTGCCGTCGACATTGCGCGCGGCGCGGCCGATGGTCTGCACCAGCGACGTCTCGGAGCGCAAAAAACCTTCCTTGTCGGCGTCGAGAATGGCGACGAGCGCGCATTCGGGAATGTCGAGGCCCTCGCGCAGGAGGTTGATGCCGACCAGCGCGTCGAACGCGCCGAGCCTCAAGTCGCGGATGATCTCGATGCGCTCGATCGTGTCGATGTCCGAATGCATGTAGCGGACCCTGACCCCGTTCTCGTGCAGATATTCGGTCAGGTCCTCGGCCATGCGCTTGGTGAGCGTGGTGATGAGCGTGCGGTAGCCGCGCCGCGCGACCTCCTTGACCTCGCTCAAGAGATCGTCGACCTGGCTGCGCGCGGGCCGGATCTCGACCGGCGGATCGATGAGGCCGGTCGGGCGGATGACCTGCTCGACGAACGTGCCTTCCGTTTGCTCCATCTCCCATTTGCCCGGCGTCGCCGAGACATGCACGGTCTGCGGCCGCATCGCCTCCCATTCCTCGAACCTGAGCGGCCGATTGTCCATGCATGACGGAAGCCGGAAGCCATATTCGGCCAAGGTCGCCTTGCGCCGGTAGTCGCCGCGATACATGCCGCCGATCTGCGGGATCGTCACATGGCTCTCGTCGGTGAACACGAGCGCGTTGTCCGGCAGATACTCGAACAAAGTCGGCGGCGGCTCGCCGGGGCGTCGGCCGGTCAGATAGCGCGAATAGTTCTCGATGCCGGCGCAGGAGCCGGTCGCCTCGAGCATCTCGAGATCGAACAAAGTGCGCTGCTCGAGCCGCTGCGCCTCGAGGAGCCGCCCCTGCCGATTGAGCTGGTCCAAGCGATGCTTCAGCTCAACCTTCATGCCCTCGATCGACTGCAAGAGCGTCGGGCGCGGCGTCACATAGTGCGAATTGGCGTAAATCTTGACGAATTCGAGGTCCTGCGTCTTCGCGCCCGTCAGCGGATCGAACTCGACGATCGACTCGATCTCGTCGCCGAACATGCCGATCCGCCAGGCGCGATCCTCGTAGTGGGCCGGGAACACCTCGATCGAATCGCCGCGGACGCGGAACAGGCCGCGCGAGAAGTCTCCCGCCTGCACACGCTTGTATTGGAGCGCGACGAGATCCTTGACGAGCTGGCGCTGGTCGACCTTGTCGCCGAGTTTTAGGGAAAAGGTCATGGCCGTATAGGTCTCGACCGAGCCGATGCCGTAGATGCAGGAGACGGAGGCGACGATGATGACATCGTCGCGCTCGAGCAGCGCCCGCGTCGCCGAGTGGCGCATGCGGTCGATCTGCTCGTTGATGTCGGATTCCTTCTCGATATAGGTGTCGGTGCGCGGGACGTAGGCTTCGGGCTGGTAATAATCGTAGTAGGAGACGAAATATTCGACCGCGTTGTCGGGGAAGAAGCTCCTGAACTCGCCATAGAGCTGCGCGGCCAGCGTCTTGTTGGGCGCGAGGATCAGCGCCGGGCGCTGGGTCGCCTCGATCACCTTGGCCATGGTGAAGGTCTTGCCCGAGCCGGTGACGCCGAGCAGCACCTGGTCGCGCTCGCTCGCCTCGACGCCCTTGACCAGCTCCTCGATCGCCTGCGGCTGGTCGCCCTTCGGCTCGAATTCGGACACGACGCGGAAGCGCCGCCCGCCCTCGGACTTATCCGGCCGTGGCGGCCGGTGCGGCAGCCACGGGGGGCGGTTGCGGATGTTGGGATCGCCCTGGTCGAGCAGTTCCTTGAGCGATTCCGCCGATACCGCCGCGCCGGTCAGGCCGCGCGGGTGGCTTTCCGGGAAAGGCGCCTCGAACCTGGGCTGCGGCGCTTCGCCAAAGCCTTGCGGCTTGGGCTCGGCCAGCGCGGGGTTGAGCAACTCGGCGAGATGCTCGCCGAGCGGATGGACCTCGGGCCGCGAGGCCTTGGACTTGGGTCCAGCGGCGGTTTTTCGGGGAGCGGGCATGCACGCAATATGGGGCGATTCACGGGTTGGGGGAAGAGAGGGGCGCCCCGATGCGCTTGATTTCCCATTCGAGCGCAATGCCGCTCGTCTCGAGGACCCGGCGCCTGACCTCCTCGCCAAGCGCTTCAAGATCGGCGGCGGTCGCCGAGCCAAGATTGATGAGGAAATTGCAGTGCAGAGTCGACACCTGGGCGCCGCCAAGACGCAAGCCGCGGCACCCTGCTTTGTCGATCAATTCCCATGCCTTCATGTCCGGCGGATTCTTGAACGTCGAGCCGCCGGTCTTCTCGCGGATTGGTTGGGACGCCTCACGCGCGCGCGTGATCCGCTCCATCTCGGCTTCGATCGCTCGAGGATCGCCCGGGCGGCCCTGAAACGTGGCGCCGGTGAACACGACATCGTCGGGCGTCAAGCTGTGGCGATAGGTAAACCCCATCTCCGCGTTCGAAAAAACATGCCTGGCCCCTGCCCGGTCGAACCCATGCGCTTCGACGAGGACGTCCTTGATCTCGCCTCCATGCGCCCCGGCGTTCATGACCAAAGCGCCGCCGATCGAGCCGGGCACGCCGCGCAGGAACGCCAAACCATCGACGCCGGCTATTGCGGCGGCCTTGGCGACATACTGGTCCGGCGTCGCAGCGCCTGCGGCGACGCGGAAGCCCTCCATGATTTCGACCGCGCCGAAGGCGCGTCCGCCGAGCCTTATCGACGAGGCCCGGTATTCCGCCGTCGCGCACGATGAGGTTGGAGCCGAGGCCAATCGTCGTGACGGGAATCTCGTGCGGCAGAGCGGACAGGACATAGGCGAGATCGTCCTCGTCGGCAGGCGAAAACAAGGCTTCAGCCGGACCGCCGACGCGGAACCAGGTCGCTTCCGCTACGGCAGCGTCAGCGGCGAGGCGGCCGCGCAGCTTGGGCGCCCGCGCCCTTATCTCGTCGACTAGGGCGGACATCGGCGAAGCGTCAGGTCTTGTCGAGCGCGGCGAGTTCGCCGGGCAGCGCATAGGCCCATTGGGTGATCGATCCGGCGCCGAGGCAGATGACATAGTCGCCGGGCTGCGCCAGCGAGCGCACCATCGGCGCCAGTTTCTCGGGCGAGGGCAGCATCAGCGCGTGGCGATGGCCGTGAGCGGCGATCGCGGTCGCCAGCGCCGCCTTGTCGACGCCTTCGATCGGCGGCTCGCCGGCCGGATAGACGTCGGCGACGATGACGGTGTCGGCGTCGTTGAAGCAGGTGGCGAAGGCGTCGAACAGCGAGGCGAGCCGCGTGTACCGATGCGGCTGCACGACCGCAATCACCTTGCCCTCGGTCGCGGCCCGCGCGGCCCTCAGCACCGCGGCGATTTCGACGGGGTGATGGCCGTAGTCGTCAAAGATGGAAACGCCCTTCCAATCGCCCGTGCGGGTGAAGCGCCGTCTGACCCCGCCGAACGCCGGCGATCGCCTTGCGGATGACGTCGACCGGCGCGCCGAGCTCATGCGCGACCGCAATCGCGGCCGTGGCGTTGAGCGCGTTGTGCCGGCCGGGCATCGGCAGCGCGAGATCGTCGATGAAGGTGGCGCGGCCCGTCGCGCGGTCGCGGATGAGAGTGGAAAAGCGCGTGACCCCGCCCGTGAGGCTCACGTCCATGAGCCGCACGTCGGCCTGCGGATTTTCGCCATAAGTCAGAATGCGGCGGTCCTCGATCCGTCCGACGAGTTCCTGCACGGTCGGATGATCGATGCACATGACGGCGAAGCCATAGAACGGAAGGTTCCCGACCAGCGCCAGGAAGGCGTCCTTGATGGCGTCGAAGGTTTTGAAGTGGTCGAGATGCTCGGGATCGATGTTGGTGACGACGGCGATGTCGGCGGGGAGCTTCAAGAACGTGCCGTCGCTTTCGTCGGCCTCGACCACCATCCAGTCGCCGGCGCCGAGCCGCGCATTGGTTCCATAGGCGTTGATGATGCCGCCGTTAATCACCGTCGGATCGAGGCCTGCGGCGTCGAGCAGCGTCGCCACCAGCGACGTCGTCGTGGTCTTGCCGTGCGTGCCGGCCACCGCCACGCATTGCTTGAGCCGCATGAGTTCCGCAAGCATTTCGGCCCGACGAACCACGGGGATGCGCCGCGCCCGCGCCTCGACGACCTCGGGATTGTCCCGCTTCACCGCGGAGGAAACAACGATGACGGCGGCTGCGTCGAGATTGGCCTTGTTATGGCCGATATAGACGGTCGCGCCCTGCTCGCGCAGGCGCTTGACGTTGGCGTTGTCGCTGAGGTCAGAGCCCTGAACCTGATGGCCGAGGTTGAGAAGCACCTCGGCGATGCCCGACATGCCGATGCCGCCGATGCCGACGAAATGGATGGGGCCGATCTGGTTCGGCAGTTTCATGGTCTCAAACCCTCAGCGGACCCCTCGCCGCGGCCCGGATAACGCCCGACCGCATAAGACGATTCCCCTGAATTAGGAAATGCGGGCGCCCCAGCGCGCTCACAGGATCGAGCGGTCGATGGCCATTTCCGCTTCCGCAATGCTCTCCGGCCGCCCGACATGCACCCAAAGGCCATCGAGGCGAACGCCATAAAGCCGCCCTCTCGCCGCCGCAGCGTGAAAGAACGGAGCGAGGCGGAAAACCTCCGCCGTCTCGCCTTCGAACAGTTGCGGCTTGACGATCCCGACGCCGGTATAGACGAACGGCGCGACGTGGCGCGGATCGCGAGGCTGAAGCCGCCCGTCATGGGCCATGACGAAATCGCCGGGCCAGTCGACGCCGACCGCGCCTGCGCCGGCCGCGACCAGAAGCTCGATGTCCATCGTCTCTGGATCGAAGCTGCGGGCCAGGCGCGCGATGTTCGAGCGCGGCCCCTCGATCCAGAATGCGTCGGTGTTGCAGATCAGGAACGGATCGTCGCCGATCAGCGGCAGCGCGCGCCTGATGCCCCCGCCCTGATCGAGCAGCTTCGCCCGTTCGTCCGAGATGAAAACCTTAGGCGCGCGGCGCTTGGCCAAATGCGCCTCGATCTGGTCGGCGAGCCAGTGCACGTTGACGACCGCCCGCTCGACGCCATTCTCGGCCAAGCGATCGAGGCAATAATCGATGAGCGTGCGGGCGTGAACCTTGACCAGTGGTTTGGGCAGCGTCTCGGTGATCGGCCGCATGCGCATCCCCAATCCGGCGGCGAACACCATGGCCGTCTTCGGAACGGGAAGGCTCATCGGGTCTCAAAGATCAATCTTCGGGGTCGGAATTGACCGGCGGTGGGCCGAGCGCCCGCGGCAAGTGATTCTGATACCAGACCGCGAGCGGCCGAAGCAATGGATGGGCGAGGTTGCGGGCAAGATAGCGCTCGATTCGCGGCAGGTGGCGCAGGTACTCAGGCTTGTGATCGCGTTTGTCGAGCCGAGCGAAAAGGCCCAGGATCTTCGTGGCGCGCTGGGCGCCCATCGCGGCATAGGCGACCGCGAACTTCTGGGGGTCAAAGCTCGGGTCGGCTGCCGTTCTGCGCCGCATGTAGAGGGCGGCGAGGCGCATCTCGAGATCCTCCGGCACATCGACACGCGCATCCTGCAACAGCGAGGCGACATCGTAGGCCGGGGGCCCGATCACCGCGTCTTGAAAGTCGATGAGCCCGATCCGTTTGAGCCCCTGCCGGTCGGCCAGCCAATGCAGGTTGGGCGAATGATAATCGCGCAGCGTCCAGGTCGTGGGCTGATCAAGGATCGGTTGAAGCAACTCGCGCCAGACGCCCAAGAACTGCATGCGCGCGCCCGATGGCGGGGTCACGCGAGCGACCATGGGCGCGTACCAGTCGAGCGCCAGCTCGACCTCGACCAGCATCGCTTCGATGTCATAGACCGGCAGTTCGTAAGGCTCCTCGCCGGCCGACAAGCTCGGCGGCAGGTCGCGTCCGTGCAGATCGGCCAGAAGAGCGATCGCCGGGGCATAGCGCGCGCCGTCCGGAACGCCGTTTTGCGCGACGGTCGCGGAGCCGAAGTCTTCGATCAGCGCCAGCCCCTCGTCAAGGCTGTAGCCGATGATGTCGGGCGCCGAGTAGCCGAGGCTCCGCAAGCCCTCGTCGACGGCGATGAAGGCGCGGATGTCGGGCGCGAGCTTGGCGATGGCCGCATAGGGTTTGCCAAAGCGCAGGATGGGCCCGGCCGGCCGAGGCGGGGACATCATCAATATTGCGGTCTCGCCGGTCGGCCTGGTCAACCGCTCATAGGCGCGAATGGACGCGTCGCCCTGCAGGAATTCGCGACTTGCGTCGCTCCAGCCAGCGCGCTCGAGCAGCCTCGCCACGCCGAGCGCCAAGGACAAGCGCGGGCTGACCGCGCCGAACCCGCGCAACGTCACCAGGCGAAAATCGGGGCCGCGATTCGCATCGAGCCGGATGTCGACCTCGAGCCGGTCGGAGGGCAGCGCCTCAGCGACCTTCTCCGGCCACTCGACGATCGCAATCGCGTCCTCGATCGCCTCATCCCAGCCGAGATTGGCGAGCTCCGTTGGGCCCCGCAGCCGATAGAAATCCGCGTGGACGACCGGTCCGCGCGGGGCGTCGTAAACCTGCATCAAAGTGAAGGTCGGGCTCGGCGTCTCCAGCTCCGGCGCCTCAGCGAGAGCCCGGATGAGGCCGCGCGCGAAAGCCGTCTTGCCGGCGCCAAGATCTCCGGCGAGAGCGACGAAGTCGCCAGGCTCGAGCCAGGCCGCCTGCGCCGCAGCGACGGCCAAGGTCGTCGCCTCGTTCGGCGCCTCGAAGCTCCAAACACCCGCTTCCTCTCTGACACCGGCGAGACCGCTCATGCTCCTCTACTGGACCGATTGCGTCTTGGGGGGCGCGTCGAGTTCAGGGTTTACCGCCTGCGTTCCTGTTGGATCCACGGGAAAGATGCAGGTGACTGTCGTGCCCTCCCGAGGCGCCGTGTCGATCAGGACGCGGCCCTGATGGAGCTCGACCATCGCTCTCACGATCGACAGGCCAAGGCCCGGCCCCCGATGCCGCGAGCCGTTGGGAAAGGTTTCGAACCGCTCGAATACGCGGTCGATCATCTCGGGAGGAATGCCGCGTCCCCGATCGCTGACCTTGAATACGATCTCCGGCCCGCGCCGCATCGCCGCCAACGTCACGGTCTGGCCTGCCTCGGAATAGTTGATCGCGTTCGAGAGAAGATTGAACAAGACCTGGCGAACCCGCCGGCCGTCTGCGTGCAGGGATCCCACACCGTCGGTCATGACGATGCGCAATTCGATCGCCGCCTCGCTCAAGCGATCCTGCACGCCCGCCGCCGCCGCCTTCATCGCTTCCGCGACGTCGACGTCCTCGAGTTCTCAGCTCCAGCGCGCCTGCATCCATCGACGCCAGATCCAGAATGTCGTCGATGATGGCGAGCAGCGCATGCGACGAATTGGTGATGAATCCGGCATATTCGAGCTGCTTCGGATTGAGCGGGCCAACGCCTCCGCCCGCCAAGAGCTGGGTGAAGCCGATGATGTTGGTGAGCGGCGTGCGCAGCTCATAGGAGACATGATTGACGAAATCGTTGCGCAGCTTTTCCGCCGCGATGAGCGCCTGGTTGCGGTCTGTCAATGCGCGCTCGATGTTGACGCCCGCGGTCACATCGAGCGTCGTCATCAGCGTCGCGCCGTCCGGCAACGGCAGGGCGGCGCAATCCAGGATCAACCCGTCCGTGCGCTCGATCCGCGCCGTCCGGCTCTTGCGACGCTCGGGAAGATCGACGATCGCCGCCTTAAGCTCATCGAACAGCTCAGGATCGCTGCACAGCGGCTTGCAGGCGCGCGCGATCTCGTCGACATGCGGGCGGTCGCGCAAGGCCGCTGGATCGAATTGCCACAAGTCCGCGAAGGCCGGGTTGAACAGCTTCATGCGCCCGTCCGCCCCAAACGTCGCCACCCCTTCCTTGAGCGCGTCGAGCGTCTCGCCCTGCACATGGGTGAGCGCGGTGACCTGGGAAGCAAGCGCGTAGCTCTGGGTCGCATCGTCATAGAGATAGGTGACGCCGCCTTTCGGATTGGGGCTCATGACGACGCGCAACGCCCGCCCGTCGGGCAGATACCACACGGATTCGCTCGGCTCGATCGCCTGATAAGCGCTCAACAGCTGCGCCTTCCAGGCGCGGAAGTCCACCTGTTCGGGCAATTGCCGCTTGGCGCGCAACCGATCGAGGATTTCGCCGTCACTCGGCCCTTGATCGAGGAAGGCCGGCTCAAGCGACCAAATTTGCCGGTAGGCCGCATTGTACAGGGTCAGCCGCTTCGACTTGTCGAAGATCGCAACCGCCGTCGACAGCCGATCGATCATTCGCGAATAGTCGTCCTCGTTGCGCTCCATATCCGCTTTCAGCGCCACGATTTCGGAAACGTCGCGAGCAACGCCCGCGGAGCCGACCTCAGTGCTTGCCTCGGCCGCGTCGAAGGTTCGGCGCTTGCCGCCGACGACGGCTGAGGCGCGGCGCGTCCAGGCCCCGGACTCCTTGAGCGCCGCTGTCGCTTCGCGGCGCACGGTGGAATCGAATATTTCGCCGGAGCTGTCGATCGCCGCTCCCGCGTCGGGGGCGTCGACGGCATGCGCGTAAGCCGCGTTGCACCACACGATCCGGCCCATTGCGTCGCGAGTCCATGCCGGCATATCGGCGGTTTCGAGCGCGCGGCGCAAGCCGTCCAGGGCGCCCTCGGCTTCAGCGAAGGAATCGCGCAATTGCGCCAACTGAAGGCGCTCGCCCGAGACGTCGCGGATGCGCATCATCGCGCTGCCGGACACCGGCCGCCCGTCGAGCTCGAGATGGCGGCCGCGCAAGCTGACCACCGCGGCCGCGAAGGCCTCGCCCCTGGTCAGCAGCCGCTCTGTCGCCTCTTCGATCTTGGCCGCCTGGGCCGGGTTGAGCCATGAGCCGAAGGCGAGCACGCGCGACGACAGCGGCGAATCGGCGACGAGCGCGAAATCGCCCTCGATCGTCGGCTCCGCGTCCGGACGCTCCCAGGAGACGAGGATTTGCGGCTCGCTGCGCAACATCAGCGCCGCACGGTCCAGTTTGGCGTTGGTCCGCGCGAGCTCGGTCTCGAGCTCGAGAACGCGGCGCGTCCAGATCCGGCGGCCAACCAGGTGAAGGACGGCGGTGATCGTCGCCAGCAGCATCAGCGACAGGATGACCAGGCCGACGACATTGGCCTGGACTGACGCCATGTCGAACGCCCGCCGCGCCGGGGCCTCCAGGGACTGGGAGAGGTCCTGGGCGCAAGCGAGCGCGCCGGCAAGCAGGTAAAGCGTCAAGCCTGCCGCCAACCGGGCGGCGACCCCCCAGTCGAGCGGTCGCGTCCGTTCGCCGATCCCGGAGCGCTTCGGCCCGCTGAACCCCCGCAACGAATGGCCTCCTCGAGAGCCCGACCCCGATCTGCCGCGTCGGCTCGGTGGTTCGCCGACCCTTCCCCTCCGCCCAGAGGGTCCGAATCAGGCGCACACCAGGATTACGAAATGTTTGCCGCAAAGTCGTTAACCATGGAGGGGCGAGGCGCGAAGGAAAGTCGCCAACTGGGCCTAGCCCTCGTAGCGATGGGGCCACAAACGACTAAATCTGCCAGTTTGCGCGCTTTCCATCGCCGCCGATCGGATTCATTTTGTTTAAATTTGTATGGGCCCGCGGGGCTATCGCACGAGCCCGACGATGTCCTTGACCGCGTCCATGTTCGGACGCGCGATGGCGCGGGCCTTCTCCGCCCCGTCCGCCAGGACCTTGTTTGTGTAGGCGGGATCGGCCGCAAGGCGCAGCATCTCGGCGCGAATTGGCGCGAGCTTCTCGATCGTGAGATCGGCGAGCGCGGTCTTAAACGCCGAGAACTGGGCGCCGCCGAAGCGCTTGAGCACGTCGGCCTTCGTCTCGTCGTTCAAGGCGGCGAAGATGCCGACCAGATTGTCGGCTTCGGGGCGCTGCGCCAGCCCCTCGACCTCGCTCGGCAGCGGCTCGGGGTCGGTCTTCGCCCGGCGAATCTTCTGCGCGATCGTGTCGGGGTCGTCGGTGAGCGCGATATAGGCGCTCTCGGACGTGTCGGACTTCGACATTTTCTTCGCCCCGTCGCGCAGGCTCATGACCCGGGTGGCCGGCCCCTGGATCAAGGGTTCGGGCAGCGGAAAATAGGCGTCGCCGTGGCCGTGGGCGGCGATCGACGCGGCGAAATCATTGTTGAACTTCTGCGCAATGTCTCGCGCCAGCTCCAGGTGCTGCTTCTGATCGTCGCCGACCGGCACATGCGTCGCGCGATAGACGAGGATGTCGGCGGCCATCAGCACGGGATAATTGTAAAGGCCGATCGACGCGTTCTCCCGGTCCTTGCCCGCCTTCTCCTTGAACTGGGTCATGCGGTTGAGCCAGCCGAGCCGCGCCACGCAGTCGAACACCCAGGTCAGCTCGGCATGCTCGGCGACCTGGCTCTGGTTGAAGACGATATTCGCTTTCGGATCGATGCCGCAGGCGAGAAAGGCCGCGGTCACTTCGCGCGTGGTGCGCGCAAGCTGCTCGGGCTCGTGGGGCATCGTCATCGCATGCAGATCGACGACGCAATAGATGCACGGATGCGTCTTCTGCATCTCGACAAAGCGCTTGATCGCGCCGAGATAATTGCCGAGGTGCAAATTGCCCGTCGGCTGAACGCCGGAGAACACGCGCTCGGGAAACTTCGCCATATCTTTCGCTTGAGCTCGGGGCGGGAAGGGCGGCCCTTATGGCAATGCGGGCCGGGCCGCGCAAGGGACACAGCTCGGCGGCGTTGCCGCCTAGCAGCAATTTTACCGGCGCGCCCTAATGTTTTCAGGCACTTCGGACCCCGTTTAGTTCCGCCCTTCGGTTTGGGCGCTTGGGCCGAGCCGGAAATGAACATCTTATAATTGTTAAACTTGGCTCACGCAGAGCAATCCTTTAGGCGCGGGCGCCAGCGCTCGCCCTCGTCGACCGCAAGATCGACCATGATCTCGGCCGCCAGCCGCTCGAGCGCCTTGCGCAATTCGTCGAGCTTGAGGCCGTCGGGAACGCTGAGACGCGCGGTTGCGCGGAACATCTCGACGCCCGTGAACGGCTCCCCTTCGAGGCCGCTCATGAACTCTTCGATGTTGACGCCGAGGCGAGTGAGCGCCTCCGTCACGTCGCGCACGATCCCCGGCCGCTCCTTGCCGACGATCTCCAGCGTGACGAGGCGCGCCGGCTTCTCGGTGTCCGCCGCCGCGCCGCGCTCGATCGAGACGCGCAGGCCGGAAGGCGCGAGCTTCGCCAGCGCGGATTCGAGCGGGATGAGGTTTTCGTCCGGAACCCGAACCAGCACGACGCCGGCGAATTTGCCCGCGAGCCGCACCGAGCGGCTTTCCAGCCAGGTCCCGCCGAAATCGACGACCTTCTCGGAAATCGCGTTGACGAGGCCGGGCCTATCGTCGCCAACGAAGGTCAGAACGAGCGATGTCATGGCTGCCTCCTTAGCGCGATGCTGACGATCGCGCCGAAACTCTCGGAAATTCACCATGGCCGTCGGCGCCAACTCGATCGTATTCTCGACTACGGCCCTCTGAACACCACTTTAAATGACGAGGCGGCGAAGCATGACCGCTATCGAAAACGGTCTTGCGGAGTTGCTAAGGACGACAAGCGCGCCAACTTTGGAGCGCCCGTCGCGTCAGCTGTTCAGCTTCGTCGAGATCGCCTTGTCGTTGCGTAGCGACGGCGTGGCGATCAGTTGCATCCCGGTCCCGCGCAGCACTGCTACAAGAAAGACGGCGGCAGCCGTCGGATCGACATCTGATCGAATTCGACTCATCCCCCATCCCGTCGCGCACGCGCTGAGCGAGGAACTCCCGGAACTGCGCATCGAGCTTGCCGAACCTCGGCTTAAGGACGGGGTCGCCTGCGATCGCTTCACCCCACATCTGCAGGAACGCTTTGGTTACGGGAGCGCGCTTCGCGAGTTCTCGAGGTAAGCGCAAACGGCGCCGCCAGCCAGTCCAGCCCGTCCTTGGCGTTGTCGGGAACGTGAAAGGTCTGGGCGTCGCGGAGGACGGCGTCGAGAAGCTTCTCCCGGCTTCCGAAATTGTGGGTGACGATGCCCCGGCTGTAGCCGGCCGCCTCACCAATTTGCGCCAGGCTGACCGCGGCGACCATGGCGGGCATCAGGTCGATGGCCGCGTCCAAGACACGGCGCTCGGTGTTGGCGCGACGCTGCGCCTGCGTGCGTTTAGGAGGCGGCATCGGGCCGGCGTACAAGTCGGCGCGTGGGTTGACAAGCAAGTATAGGAGCCATACTGAAACTTGCGTGTCACACCACAAGTTTATAGGAGTGAGTATGCCCAATCCACCGTTAGTGCTGGTCCATGGAAACCCGGAGACCGCAGCGGTTTGGTCCGCGTTTATCAGTGAGCTTGGTCGCATCGATGCGATCGCGCTCTCCCCTCCGGGATTTCGGGGCGCCGGCGCCCGGCAGCTTCGACGTTTCGGTCACAGGCTATCGCGACTGGCTCGTGTCTCAGCTGGAGGTATTCCGCGAGCCGGTCGATCTCGTCGGTCACGATTGGGGGCGCGCATGTCGTGGCGGTCGCGATGGCCCGCCCGGACCTCATTCGCAGTTGGGCGTCAGATGCGTTGGGCCTGTTCGCTCCGGACTACGTCTGGCACAAGCGGGCGCAGGTCTGGCAGCAAGAAGGACCGGGGGAGGTGTCCGTCAAGGAGGTATTTGGCGGCAGCCTGCAGCAGCGCTTCGAGATCGTGGCGAGTTTCGGCATGCAGGGACCCATCGCCGAACGGTGGCGGCCGGCATGGACGACGCCATGGGTAAAGCCGAACTGTCACTCCTCCGCTCTGCGGTTCAGCCGGTGATGGCTACGGCCGGACGAGCGCTCGCTAACGCGCGCAAACGCCCCGGGCTCGCGCTGATCGCATCCGGAGACGTCAGTCAGGCAAGCGGGACAGTCGAGCAACACCGCTGGGCGGCGGAGCAGGCGGGCGCCCAAGTTGCCCTGATTGATGTCGGTCATGGTGGCCGGTCCAGAATCCCCAACCAGTCGCCGAGACGTTCTCAAAGTTCTGGGCCAACCTGGGGCCTGTGTAAGTTTGCCCTGATCTCGCGCGCTCGCCGGTCGAAGCGACGTTTCGTACGCAAGCCTGTTTAAAGTATGAACCGACTCAGATCCGCGTTCGCCGCCAGGTCGCCGATATGGCGCTCGACGAACTCCGCGTCGATGCGGACTTTTTCGCCGTTCCGGTCGGCGGCGGTGAAGCTCACTTCGTCGAGGACGCGCTCCATCACCGTCTGCAGCCGGCGCGCCCCGATGTTCTCGACCGATCCGTTCACCTGGGCCGCGAGGCGGGCGATCGCCGCGACGGCGTCGTCGGTGAATTCGAGGTCGAGGCCTTCGGTGCGCATCAGCGCCATATATTGCTTGATCAGGCTCGCTTCCGTGTCGGTGAGGATGCGCTTGAAATCATCTTCGGTCAGCGAGTTGAGCTCGACCCGGATCGGCAGGCGGCCCTGCAGCTCCGGCAAGAGGTCGGACGGCTTGGCGATGTGGAAGGCGCCGGAAGCGACGAACAGAATGTGGTCGGTCTTGATCGCGCCGTGCTTGGTGGCGACCGTCGTGCCCTCGATCAGCGGCAAGAGATCGCGCTGGACGCCCTCGCGCGAGACATCGGCGCCGCCCCTGCCCTCGCGGGCGCAGATCTTGTCGATCTCGTCGAGAAAGACGATGCCGTTGCTCTCGACTTCGGCGACTGCGTCGCGCACCACCGCGTCCTGATCGAGGAGCTTCTCAGCTTCGGCGGCGACCAGCGGCTCGTGCGCTTCAGTCACCGTCATCCGCTTGGCCTTGGTGCGCTGACTTTTGCCAAAAATATCGGCGATGTTGATCGCGCCGATCGAGGCGCCGGGCATGTTGGGCAGTTCGAACATCGGCAGGCCGGAGCCGCTCTGCGGCAATTCGACCTCGATCTCCTTGTCGTTGAGCTCGCCTGCTCGGAGCTTGCGGCGGAAGGCGTCGCGGGTGGCGGCGGAGGACGTCGAACCGACCAGCGCGTCGAGCACCCGCTCTTCCGCCTCAAGCTCCGCCTTGGCTTCGATGTCCTTGCGCTTGCGGCTCTTGACCAGTCCGATCGCGACCTCGACCAGATCGCGAACGATCTGCTCGACATCGCGCCCGACATAACCGACCTCGGTGAATTTCGTCGCTTCGACCTTGAGAAACGGCGCCCCGGCGAGCTTGGCGAGGCGGCGCGCGATCTCCGTCTTGCCGCAGCCGGTCGGTCCGATCATGAGGATGTTCTTCGGCATCACCTCCTCGCGCATCGGCGAGGTCAGGCGCAAGCGACGCCACCGATTGCGCAAAGCGATGGCGACGGCGCGCTTGGCGTCCGCTTGACCGACGATGTACCGGTCGAGTTCGGAGACGATTTCGCGGGGCGACAGATCCGACATCAGAGGCTTTCGACAATCAGATTGGAGTTGGTGTAGACGCAGATCTCGGCGGCGATGCGCATCGACCGACGCACGATCTCGTCCGCCTCGAGCTCAATCGGCATCAGCGCGCGGGCCGCGGCGAGCGCATAATTGCCGCCCGAGCCTATCGCCATCGCGGCGCCGAATTCGTCCGCCTCAGGCTCCAGCACGTCTCCCGAGCCCGACAGCGTGAAGGCCGCGCTTTTGTCGGCGACGATCAGCATCGCCTCAAGCCGGCGCAGATAGCGGTCGGTGCGCCAGTCCTTGGCGAGTTCCACGCAAGCGCGCGCGAGCTGGCCGTGATACTGGTCGAGCTTGGCCTCGAGCCGTTCGAACAGGGTGAAGGCGTCGGCGGTCGCGCCGGCGAAGCCGGCGATGACGTCGCCCTTGCCAAGACGCCGAACTTTGCGGGCGTTGGATTTGACGACCGTCTGGCCCATGCTGACCTGGCCGTCGCCGCCAATGACGGCCTTCCCGCCCTTGCGCACCATCAGGATGGTCGTCGCATGCCACCCGGGCAAGCGGGCAGTCTCGTCAGTCATGAGCGCTCATTTCCTCGTTCCTTGGGGCGAACGCCGGATGTATGGCCGCAAGCTCCGCGGCGCAAGGGAGCCAGGCGTCGCCCCGCGGCAGGGAAGCTCAAACGCTCCGGGTCAGTTGAAAGAGTCCACCCATATCGGATTGGTCCAGGCGCGCCGCCGCGGTCCGTCAATGGCGACGATACGGAACCATTTCACCTGCGGAGGGGCGCGCCAGGCATATTTCGCGACTTCGGCGAATTCGATCGTCGCTTGGGTGAGCCCCCGTCCGACGCGGCTCACCGCCGGCGAAGCGCCTGTGACCAGCGCGACAGTGTGGACCGGCGAGCATTCGACCCGCACTTCGTTGCTGGTGAACTCGACGTTGTAAATGCGCGGGCCCTGGCTCGAATAGAACTCGCCGGCCTTCAAAGCGCCGAGCAGGGAATCGGGTTCGAGCGATTCCGATTTGACCATGACATAGCCACCGAACGCGTCGAGATCGCCATTGTGGAAGTGCGCGTCGTCGCCGGCGACCGCCATCAGCCGCCGATTCTCGTTGCACAGCTGGTCAAGCAGGTAGAACCCGTCGCCGCGATCGGTCAGGACCGCGCAGGTGTGATTATAGACCTCGACCGCATGCGCGGCGCCGAGCGAGCGCCCGTCCTCTATCGTCAGTTGCGACCACGCCGGATGGGCGATCGCGACGAAGGCGCCCGCCCGCCTCGCTCGCTCGGCCAGTTGCGGCCCGCTCTCGTCCGGCTCGGCGGGGGGAAAATCGAACGGCAGCCCGGTGGCGACGATATGCCAATATTCGCCGGCGCTCGTGGCCATGGCGTGAACCTCGGCGCCGATGAGCGTGGTGAAATCACCCGAGCGCAGCCTTCGGGTGTCGGCGATCCGCCAGTCGAACCGGCCCAGAAAATGATCGGACACTTGCAGGAAATCATAGCCCGCCCGTTTATAGGCCTCGACGACGTCTACAGGGTTCAAGGCGCCGTCGGAGAGGTTCGAATGGGCGTGAAGATTTCCGCGCCAGAAACGGCCCGGCGTCGAGAAGGGTCGAATCCGCATGGGGCCTCAGGTTGTCGGCTCCGGCATGTCCGGTCAAGACAATTTGACTAGTAATCTATGTTTTTTCCCGTCACAAAGAAAAATATGCGTAGACAAATCGGCTGGGTCACCGCATCTGCAATCCGCGGGGGTCAGAAGATGAGGGAAGCTATAAGGACTGCGCTCGCCGCTAGAGGCAAGAATCCGTTGAAGGAGCGCAGACACCGCAATGGGAGACCACCTCCAAACCTGTGTACGGCGGTCTATATAGGGGCGAAAGGTTCAAGTTCGGGGCGGGCAAAGAACGGTTCCGCGTAGCCTGGAGGAAGAATGTCCTGGAATATGTTTTCACGTTTTGGCGCCGGTTCCGATCCGGAAATCGTCAGTTTCGCCGATTTGGAAGAAGCGATTGGGACCAACGCCTGGACGGTCGTCGATGTTCGCGAACCGCACGAGTTCGCCACAGGCCACATTCCGAACGCCGTCAACATGCCAATGTCGTCGTTTGATCCTGAGGCGCTGCCGGAAGGGCGGCCGGTCGTACTCGTGTGCCAGTCTGGCGGGCGCTCGCGCAATGCGCTGACCAAGGCGAGATCGATCGGGCGCGAGGACGTAAGGCACTTTGCCGGGGGCATGAACGGCTGGCGCTCGCACAACGGCCCGGTCACGCTCTGAGCGCGCGGGGACTTCGAACCCCGATCCATCTTGGCGCTCGGGAGCCCGGCTTCGCCTTTCACGCGGCTCAGGCAAGAGATGGCGCGTCTTTACGCGGCTCGCCGGCGACATAAGTCTGTCGCACGGCCCGATCGTCGCCGAGCGCAAGGAGGGCGAAGAGCTCGACCTCAAGGTTTGCCGCCGGCCGTAACCGGCCCTTGAGCCGGAGCACGTACGTTGAGCAACTTGCCGTGAATTGATCTTTGTCAAATAGGCATACTCAGAAAATGTGTACCGTTTACAGAGCTGGTCGATTGGACCATCGCTCGTTGCGTTGGATCGCGAACGTCCGGGCGTCGAGCGCGTGGAAGGAACCGGAAGATGGAAACAAAGGACTGGCTGAACTTCAGCCGTGGGCTCAGCGCGGAGCTTCGTAACCTGCGCGGCGGAGCTCCGGAGGTCATGAAGGCGTTTTCGGCTTTAGCCCAGAGCGCGTCGGCTCCGGGCGCATTGGATCGCAAGACGAAGGAACTGATTGCGATCGGAATTTCGGTCGCTGCGCGGTGTGACGATTGCATTGGTTTCCACGTCAAGGCGGCGGTCGATTGCGGCGCGACGCGAGAGGAAATCCTCGAAACGCTTGGGATGGCGATCTATATGGGCGCGGGACCTGCGGCGATGTATGCGAGCCATGCGCTCGGCGCTTGCGCGCAATTCGCGGCGCCGAAGACAGACGCCGCGTAACCAGGGAGGATTTATGTCCTGGAATATGTTTTCACGCTTTGGCGCCGGCTCTGATTCGGATGTCGTAGACTTTGGCGACTTGGAAGAGGCTGTGGGGACGAGCGCTTGGACGGTGGTGGACGTTCGCGAGCCGCCCGAATTCGCCGCCGGCCACATTCCCAACGCCCTCAACATGCCGACCTCTTCGTTCGATCCCGAGGCATTGCCGCAAGGAAAGCCGGTCGTTCTCATCTGTCAGGCGGGTGGACGGTCGCGCAATGCGCTGAACAAGGCGCGGGCGATCGGTCGCGCTGATGTGAGGCACTTTGCTGGCGGAATGAGCGGCTGGCGCGCGCACAATGGTCCGGTCGCAGTCTGAAAGGAGCGGCGGAAGTGAGCTACGCGATAACCCGCAAGACGCATGGAGACTTCGAGGCCGTGATCGGGCGTGTCAAGGACGCCCTTAAAAAGGAGGGATTTGGCGTCTTGACCGAGATTGACGTCGCCGGCACGCTGAAATCGAAGATCGGCAAGGATTTCCGACCCTACCGCATCCTTGGCGCCTGCAATCCGAGCTTCGCCTTTGAGGCTCTGAGCGAGGAAGCGAATATCGGCGTGATGCTGCCGTGCAACGTGATTGTCCAACGCTACGACAATGGCGAGGTCGAAGTCTCCTCGATTGACCCAGCGACCGCCATGCAAGCGGTCGGCAATGCCAAACTCTCCGCCGTCGCCGAACAGGTGCGCGTCGCGCTCAAGCGCGTGGTTGAGGCAGTGTGACGCTTCAGGCCTTGCTTTTTTCCTTCCGCGGCTCGCCGGCGACATAGGTCTGGCGTACGGCGCGGTCGTCTCCAAGCGCAAGGAGGGCAAAGAGTTCGACCTCGAGATTGCCGTGGGCCGTCTCCAGCCGGTGCGCGAGCGCCGGCGTCGCGCGCGGATCGAGCGCGATGAGATCGGCCTCTTTGCCGGGTTCGATCGAGCCGATCCGATCATCGAGACTGAGCGAGCGGGCGTTGCCGAGCGTCATGCGGTAGAACGCCTCGAGCGCCGGCCATGACTGGCCGTTGAGCTGGAGCACCTTGTAGCCTTCGGCCGCGGTGCGCAGCATGGAATAGCTTGTGCCGCCGCCGACGTCGGTCGCAAGCGCGATCCGCACCCCGGCACGAGTGAGCCGCGCCTGATCGAACAGGCCGGAGCCGAGGAAAAGATTCGACGTCGGGCAGAAAGCGGCGACGGAGCGACTTTCGGCGAGGATGGCGATCTCGCTCTCCTGCAAATGAATGCAATGGCCGAAGACCGAACGAGGACCGGTCAGCCCCGCCTGCGCGTAGACGTCGATATAGCTCCGCGCTTCAGGAAAGAGCGCGGCGACCCGCGCGATCTCCGCCTTGTTCTCGTTCGCGTGGGTCTGGACGTAGCAGTGCGGAAATTCGCGGGACAGCGCTCCCGCGGCGTCCAGTTGCGCCTCAGTCGACGTCACCGCGAAGCGCGGCGTGATCGCGTAATCGAGCCGGCCTCGACCCCGCCAGCGCTCGATCAGCGCCTTGCTCTCGTCGTAGCCTTGCTGCGCGGTGTCCATGAGCGCCTCCGGCGCATCGCGGTCCATCATCACTTTGCCAGCGATCATGCGCATGGCCCGCGCCTCGGCCGCGGTGAAGAACGCGTCGACGGACTCGGGATGAACGGTGCAATAGACCATCGCGGTCGTGGTGCCGGAACGAATGAGCTCATCGAGGAAGAAAGCCGCCACGCGCGCGCAATGCGCCGGATCGGCGAACTTCTGCTCTTCGACGAAGGTGTAGTTGTAGAGCCAGTCGAGCAGCTGCGCCCCGTAGGAGCCGATCACCTGGGTTTGCGGATAATGGATGTGGGCGTCGATGAAGCCGGGCATGATGAATGAGCCGGCGTGATCATCGATGAGCGCGCCTTCCGGCGCGCGCGCGAGAATGTCGCGCGCCTCGCCCACCGCCTCGATCTTGCCCGCGGCGACGAGAACGGCGCCGTCGTCGATGAGGACATGGGCGCGCGAGCCGCTCTCGGCCGGATCGTCCGTGAACGAGAGGACGCGGCCGCGAATGACGCGGGCATTCGCGCTCAAGGCAGGATGTCCTTGAGCCGGAGCGCAGCAATCCGGTCGATCTCGGTGAGCGCGGTCGTTGTCTCGGCGTCGGCGTCATTGCCGAGACGGCGCTGGAAGGCGGCGAGAATGTCGGCTTTGCTCTGGCCTTTGACCGCCATGATGAAGGGAAAGCCAAACTTTGCGCGATAAGCGTCGTTGAGCTCGCCGAATTGCCGCAGCTCTTCAGGCGTCAGCCGGTCAAGCCCGGCGCTCGCCTGCTCGCGCGTTGAGTTGGTCGGTTAGCGTCTTTGCAAGCGCAAGCTTGCCCGCCAGATCCGGGTGCGCTTCGATCAGCGCGCGCTTCTGATCCGTTGTCCCCTTCGCCGCGGCGCCGGCGAGCGCCTTCGCCAACCCTTCCGCCGTGTCGGCGCCGCTCGTGAGACGAGCGTCATAGGCCGCCGCAGCGATCCATGGCGAGTGTTCGTAAACGCCGCCGAAGCGCTCGATGAACAGCGTCCGGCTGAGCTCGGACGGCTTCCAGCCGCCCGGCGGCGGATGCTTCGCGATCCAGTGACGGGCGATGTCGAGCCGGGTTGGAATCCAGACACGATCATGGGCGAGGGCATAGTCGAGGAACCGCGCGAGCGAGAGCGCGCGACCGGGCCGGCCGACCAGACGGCAGTGAAGGCCGATCGACATCATCTTTGGCGCGACGTCGCCTTCGGCGTAGAGCGCGTCGAACGAATCCTTGAGATAGGCGTAGAATTGATCGCCCGAGTTGAAGCCCTGCGGAGTGGCGAAGCGCATGTCATTGGCGTCGAGCGTGTAGGGCGTCATGAGCTGCGGACCGCGCGGTCCCTTAAGCCAATACGGCAAGTCGTCGGCATAGGTGTCGGCGCAATAGACGAACCCTCCCTCTTCCATGCCGAGGCGGACCGTGTTGATCGAGGATCGGCCCTGATAGAAGCCGAGCGGTCGAGCGCCCGCCACCTCAGTATGAATGCGCACCGCCTCGGCAATATGGCGCGCTTCCACGTCAGGGGTCATGTCGCGATAATCGATCCACTTGAGACCGTGGGTGGCGATCTCCCAGCCGGCCTCGTTCATCGCCGCGACCGCCTCGCGATTGCGAGCCATGGCCGTCGCCACCGCATAGACCGTGACCGGAACCGAGCGCTCAGTGAACAGGCGATGCAGGCGCCAGAAGCCGGCCCGGGAGCCGTATTCGTAGATCGACTCCATGTTCATGTGGCGCATGCCCGGCCAGGGCGCGGCGCCGACGATCTCGGACAGGAACGCCTCGGAGGCGGCGTCGCCATGCAGGATGTTGTTCTCGCCGCCCTCCTCGTAGTTGATGACGAACTGTACGGCGATGCGGGCGCGCTTCGGCCAATCGGCGAACGGAGGCGTGCGCCCGTAGCCGATCATGTCACGCGGATAGATTTCGCCGTCCGTCATCCGTTTGGGGCTCCGTTTGGCCGCAATCAGTCCGACGCTACGACAGGACCGGCGTTTGCTCCAGCCCCGGACAAGATGCGCAACACGCTCACGTCAAGTTCGCAAAAATGCTACAGAGGCGCCAAAAGCGCGCCGCCCCGCGTCCCGAGGCCCTCCATGACCGAAATATCCCTGCGCTTCGAGCCGCCCTTCGCCCGCATCGTCTTGAGCCGCCCGGAACGGCGCAATGCGATCACGCGGGCGATGTGGCGCGCGCTGCCGGCGATCCGCGCCGCGATCGAGGCGCGCGAGGACCTCATGGTGACGCTGGTTGAGGGCGAGGGCGCGCATTTCAGCGCCGGCGCCGACATTGTCGAGCTTGGCGAGATCTACCGGGACGCTGCGGCGACGCGCGACTTTGGCGATGCCGTCCAGGACGGCCTCAAGGCGCTCATGCAGCTCGATCGCCCGACCATCGCGGTCATCCGCGGCGTCGCTATCGGCGGCGCGCCTTGGCCTGGCGCTCGCCTGCGATCTCAGGTTCTGCGACGCCGACGCGCACCTCGCCATCACTCCCGCGAGGCTCGGTCTCATCTACGGCCACGCCGAGACGCGGCGCCTCACCGAACTCGTCGGCCCGTCTCGCGCCAAGGACCTCTTGTTCACCGCGCGCAGGATCGAGACCGACGAGGCGCTGGCCATTGGCCTCATCGATCGGCGGATCGAGACGGCGTTGCAGGAGACCGTGCTGGGCTACGCCCGGGGCCTCGCGGAGATGAGCCAAATGTCGATCCGAGGGGCGAAGCGCGCGGTCGACGCCATCGCCTCGGGCATGAGCAAGGAGGCCCCGGCCTATCGCGCGCTCACCGAAGCTGCGGCGCAGGGGCCCGATTTCGCCGAGGGGCGGGACGCCTTCGCAGAGAAGCGGGCGGCGAAATTCGCGTTTCGCGGGCCGATCGCGCCGCTGAAGCCCGCGTAGGGTAAACGGGCCTCGGATCGAAGGTGGCGGAGTGAATCACCGTCGCTCGGTTTCGTTCGGCGCAATGAACTCTATGCCAGGAAAGTAAGCTCTATATCGCCGCGCATCGCGCGTCAGCAGTTGGAGGCCTGCGACAGCCGCGTGGGCGCCGATGAAAAAATCAGGCAGGACGCTCCCGCGCGGGCCTCCCTGCGCCCGATAGCGCTGAAACGCCTTGCCCGCCAGAAAGAGAGCGGCGCGCGGCGCCTCCGCAAGCTTCAGGCCGACATCCTCGAGAACCTCGTCGACCTCCTCAACGCGCGCATACCCGATCGAGAATTCCGCATAGACCACTGCATCGATCAGGACCGGGCCGCGAATGGCGGCCGCATCCAGCTGCCGAACCGACCAGGCGGACCAATTGGGATCGTTCGTCGCGATGTCGAGGAGCACGTTCGTATCGACGAGTGTCATCAGCTTTCGCCGCGGGTCAACGCCATAATTTCGTCGGTCGTAAGCCCGCTCGTCGCCGTACCGCGCATGCGCTCGAAGCGGCTCGGCTTGACCACGCGTTGGCCAACTCGGCGCAAATAGGCGCGGCCGTCCTCACCGACATCAAAATCGATCTTGCTGCCCGGACGGATCCCGAGCCGGTCGCGAACCGGCTTCGGGATGGTCACCTGGCCCTTGCTCGTCACCGTCACCGCCATCCGCCGTCTCCGTAATACCTGGAATTTGAAGGGTATTACATCGTAAGGCGGCCCTCGTTCAACCGGCGCGGTCTCGTGGATCAGTCACCGCTGACTGGATTCTCAGCACCCCGACCATTTGCGACATCCATCTCCCAGGCGCCATGATTGGCCCATGCCGAATGACGTGACGCCCGATCCCCCGGCCTATGTCGATCCCGCAAGCGGCCGGAAATATCCGATCTCGGCGCCACGGTGGCGCTCTGACACTGGCGCGCCTCTCATGATCACGGCTCTGCCGGGCATCGGGCGGGACATGATCGAGACGGGGGTGCGATCGCTGTGGCGCTACGCGGCCGCTTTGCCGGTCGAGGTTCCCGATCCGATCACGATGGGAGAGGGCCTGACCCCGCTGGTCACCCGCACATGGCGTGGCGCCCCTGCCCTGTTCAAGCTTGAGTGGTTTTCACCGACCGGCAGTTTCAAGGATCGGGGCGCCTCCGTGATGCTCTCGATCCTGCGCAGCCAGGGGGTGAGGAAAGTTCTGGAGGACAGCTCCGGCAACGGCGGAGCGGCCATTGCGGGCTATGCCGCGGCCGGCGGCCTTAAGGCGAAGATTCTCGTGCCCGCCTCCACATCGCCAGACAAGACCGTGCAGATGCGGGCTCATGGCGCCGAGATCGAGCTCATTCCTGGAACGCGTCAGGACGTGAGCGACGCGGCTGTGCGACATGCCGAGACGATTTTCTACGCCGGCCACAACTGGCAGCCGTTCTTCCTGCAGGGGACGAAGACTTTGGCCTATGAGCTTTGGGAGGATCTCAAGTTCAACGCGCCGGACAATGTCATCATCCCGACTGGCGCAGGCAGCAACATCATGGGCTGCGACATCGGCTTCGGCGAGCTTCTGCGCCGCGGCGAGATCGCGAGCCTGCCCCGGCTGTTCGCGGCGCAGCCGGAGAACTGTGCGCCGCTTCACGCAAGCTTCATGGCCGGGTCGGATGATCTGACCCCGGTCGAGGTCCGCCCGACGATCGCGGAAGGCGCGTCGATCGCTGCCCCCGTGCGCGGCCGCGAAGTCCTGGCCGCCCTCCGGCGCTCCCGCGGCGCAACTGTCGCGCTGTCCGAAGCCGCGATCGAAAAGGCTTTGTTCGAACTCGGCCGGATCGGCCTCTATGCGGAGCCGACATCGGCGCTTGCCGCCGCCGCGTTCACAAAGCTCATCGAACGCGGCCTCATTCAACCCGGCGAGACGACCGTGGTCGTGCTGACGGGCGCCGGCCTCAAAACGACACGGCGCATTGGCGAACTCATGGGCGTTCCGTAACACGATCAGGACGCCCGCATTCCGCTTGGCGCCCACCCCACGAAGACGAATCCGTGGGATTCGACGCCCTCGCGCCCTATATTTCTCTTCGCTGACACTGCGCTCAAAGAGCGCGCCCCCGAGGGGCGGGGTCATGAGGCGGCATCATGGAAATGCAGCAAGTGGTTTATTTCCGCGCACTCTGTGAGGAGCTGAATTTTACGCGGGCCGCGCGCCGATGCAACGTCTCGCAGCCTTCGCTGACGCGCTCGATCCGGCTGCTGGAAGAAGAATTTGGCGGAGCGCTGTTCCACCGCGAACGCAATCACAGCCATCTTTCGGAATTGGGGCAGATCGTAAAGCCCCATCTCGACCAGATCCTGGAGCAGGCCGAGGCCGCGAGCCGGGGAGCGCGCGGTCTGAAGGAGCTGACGGAGGCGCGGCTAAAGCTTGGAGTGATGTGCACCGTCGCGCCGAGCGATCTCGTCCAGCTCCTGATCGGCGTGCGCGGCCGGCATCCCGGTGTTCATCTCGAGGTCATCGACGCCACAGCGGAAGCCCTCGACCACCGGCTTCGAGCGGGGGAAGTTGAGGCGGCGATCTTTGCCGGCCCGGACGAGGCGCGAAAGCCGCATTTGCACTACCTGCCGCTTTTTCGCGAACCATTCGTCATCGTCATCGGGTTCGATCACAGGTTCGCCAACCTGGAGGCCGTGCGGGTCTCCGATCTCAACGCGGAAGCATATTTGCGGCGGGTCAATTGCGAAGTCGCGGACGTCTTCGGACACAGTCTCAACGAGCATAATAGCCGCCCGCGGATCGTCCATCTGAGCGATCGCGACGACTGGATTCTGGCGATGGCCGCGGCTGGCGCCGGTTACGCCTTCATGCCGGCGCGGTCGGTCGCCCATCGGGACGTGGTCGCCAAGCCGTTGATCAATCCCGAGATCTGGCGCGAGGTCAGCCTGGTGACGGTCCGAGGCCGGCCGCATTCTCCGGCAGTCGGCGCTTTGGTCCGCGAAGCGATGCGAAGCCGTTGGGGGAATGAGCGCGCCCTTGCCGCCGTGCGGTTTGAGCGACAGCCTCGGAGCGCTAACGGTCGCTCGGGACGCGACGACGGGTTACGGCCCTCGCACGGTCCGTAACGGCGTCCCTGACCCAGAGCACGCGTCGGCGCCTCCTCCACTATCCCGATCCAAGCTTGCGGGTGAAGCCGGACAGCGAAATATCCGTGCTCATCTGCATCACGGCGGCGTTCTGGACCTCGACATGGGCGGTCCGGCCTCGCTTGAAGGCGACGAGAAACCGCGAATAATCGTGGCTTGTTCGCGGGAAGAAGAGCCGGCATTGGGCGCCGTCGTCGCCGAATTTGCAATCGTCGGCGGTGAGGATGCGCGAAAACAGCCGTTCCCGGGCGTGATCAATCCAAATCGACAGTTTGGCGCCCGGATTGCCGACCCGATGCGTCTCGACGCGAAGCCCGTCGACGCCGCCCCGGACGCCAAACGAGAACGTCACGTTCCGCCCGGACGGATCGCCCGCCATCAGTTGCGCGGACGACCTTGCACGAGCGAGCGATGGAGCGAGCGCCGCTGCGCTGATAAAAACCGTGGCCGCGATGAAATGCCTGATCATTTTGGATTGTCCCGAGCGTGAAATGGCGGAAGCGCCGGGCCGCTTGAGCCCAGCGCTTCATTTGAGCGACGGCTCAGTTGATGCGGTAGACGACGGGGCAGTTGACGATGAATCCGACCGCCTTGGGCTTGCCCCCCGCGATGCTATCGATGATGCCGCGTTCGCCGGCGTCCTCGATGGCGATCGCATCCGTCATCTTGGTGCGGTAGCCCTTTTCGATGGCGTCCGCCGTCCATTTGACGGGGAACAGGCGCCACAGCGGGCTGTAGTCCAGGTTGATGGTCGGGATGCCGCCGAGCACGTTCAAAGGCCCATGTGTTCCTTTGTCTGAAAGCGCGCTGTCGAGACCCTGGCGGAACGGGTCGTCGACGCCCGTCGGCCCATTCACGAACACATAGATGCGCTCGGCGGCCTCCCCTGGCGAGGCGTCCTCGAGCGCGAACGGCACGTCCTTCAGGGCGGGCGTGTAGGTGGCGCCTTCAAGCGCGGCGACGACCGGGTCGTTGGCTTCCGTGGAGAGATAGAAGATCGGCTTGCCGAACGTGTAGCCGAGGGTCAATTTGAGTGTGACCGTGCCGTCGCGCGGACAGATCTTGACGACCTTGTCCTCCACTTTCGAATAATCCACGTTGCCGTCGCACATCTTGTTGAGGTCATCGTCTGAAACGTTGAACGCCACCATCGGCATGTCGAAGAGCGCGTTCTTGGCGTTGGCGAATTGCACCAGCGGCGAATAGTCGGCGTCGCCCACCGACCCGGGCTGAACCGCCTTGGGCGGGAAGAAATTCGGCGCCTCGCCCGGCGTCACGCTGTGCACCGGCGAGAAGTCGACTTTCCCGGATTTGAAAACGATTGTGCCGTCCTTATCAATGCGCGCCTCGCGCGCCGCCTTTCCGGTCACCGCGTAGGCCAGTTTCGGCGAATAGTCGACGCCATGGAGATTGGCGAGGTTGGGATCGGTGGTGTCGGTCATGATCGACCAGACCAGTTCGCCCGATTCCAGCCGCCCTTTTCGCAACGGGAGAGTCGCTGTGCCGGCGTCGAGGTCGACGATCGCCGACTTCATCAGCAGCACCGGCCCGAGAAAGGAGGGATCGACTTCCGATGGCGAAGGCTGCGCGGTGATCATGACCTGATCCGGATAGATCGATTTGGGAGCGGGACGAATTTCGGACAGCGGCGGACCTTCCACGCCGCGGTTGATCACCGCCGCTGATGCTGTGGCTGGCAAGCCAGCGCAAATCATTCCAACAAGACAAAGCGCAGCGATTCGATCGCCGCGCAGGCGCAGAATATCGCTCATTTTCAATACTCCAGTAACGGGTTATTGGGACGGCCTCTCTAGACGACAGCGGCCGCTTTAAGACTGATGGTCATTATCGGTGATCAGCTCCGAGGGAAAATTCCTTGTCGCTATACTTTTAATAGTCGCATGCTATTGAAGGGCCCCCGGACGGCCGCCTTTTGTTCAAACCGGCGGCTTGGCGGGGCGCGGTCTTCGTTCGGCGATTTTTGCCCGGCCGTCTGCAGGGCTTGCCGGTTGACGCCTCGCGTCCGACCTGCCTATAAGCCCGGCCGAGCAAGGCTGGGCTTGAAACCCGGCCCGTTTATTTTTTTGACCGGCGCCAGAGGCGCCGCAGGAAAGAAAGTCCATGGCCAATACCAAGTCGGCCCAGAAAGCGGCCCGCCAGACCATTCGCCGCACCGCCGTGAACAAGTCGCGCCGCACCGAGATGCGCACCTACATCCGCAAGGTCGAGGAGGCGATCGCCTCCAAGGACCCGAAGGTCGCCGCCGACGCGTTGAGCGCGGCCGAACCCAAGCTCGCCCGAGCGGCGCAAAAAGGCATCGTGCATAAGAACGCCGCGTCGCGCAAAATCTCGCGCCTGACCAAGCGGGTCAAGGCGCTCGCCGGCTGACCGCTTCGGCCGTCCGTCCGGGGCCTAAGCGCTCATCACCCCGATGACCGACGTTCCGCCCGACCGGCTCAGCGTCGACCCTTCAAGTCCGTTCTACGACGAAGCGGCCCTGGCGCGGGGCGTCGGCGTGCGTTTTCGCGGCGTCGAGCGGCGCGACGTCGAGGAATATTGCGTGAGCGAGGGTTGGATCCGGGCGGCGGCGGGCAAGGCGCTCGACCGCCGAGGCCAGCCGCTCGTGATCAAGATGACGGGCGCCGTCGATCCCTATTATCTTGCGTCTCCCGGCGACGCCGCCGATCCGGACGCACCGCCTGCTGGCTGAGAGCCGATAGGCCCGCCGGATGAAGGGAGATCCGTCCGCTTCGCGCGAACCCTTGTAACCTAACCCGTCTTCCGTAGGAGAGGGGGAGCAACGCTCGAATCCCGTTCCCTTCCCTGCCGCGGGCTGCTATCCCGCGCCCCATGACCGTCCACCCGATCGAGAATATCCGAAACTTCGCGATCATCGCCCATATCGACCACGGCAAGTCGACGCTCGCCGACCGGCTCATCCAAGAGACCGGGACGATGGCGGAGCGCGACATGGTCGAGCAGGTGCTCGATTCCATGGACATCGAGCGCGAGCGCGGCATCACGATCAAGGCGCAGACCGTGCGTCTCGAATACAAAGCCGAGGACGGGAAGCCCTATATCCTCAACCTCATGGACACGCCCGGCCACGTCGACTTCGCCTACGAGGTGTCGCGCTCGCTCGCCGCGTGCGAGGGCTCCCTCCTGGTGGTCGACGCGAGCCAGGGGGTCGAGGCGCAGACGCTGGCGAACGTCTATCACGCCCTCGACGCGGGGCACGAGATCGTGCCGGTGCTCAACAAGATCGACCTGCCCGCGGCTGAGCCCGAGCGGATCAAGGAGCAGATCGAGGACGTGATCGGCCTCGACGCTTCGGACGCCGTGCCGATCTCGGCCAAGACGGGTCTCAACATCGATCTCGTGCTTGAGGCGATCGTCAAGCGCCTGCCTCCGCCGAAGGGCGACGAATCGGCGCCTTTGAAGGCGCTGCTCGTCGACTCCTGGTACGACGCTTATCTGGGCGTCGTCGTGCTCATTCGCGTGATGGACGGGACGCTCAAAAAGGGCTCGCGCATCCGCATGATGGGCTCAGGCGCAGTGTACGAAGTCGACCGCATCGGCGTGTTCAGGCCGAAGATGATCGAGATCGCCGAGCTTGGCCCGGGCGAGGTCGGCTACATCACCGCGCAGATCAAACAGGTCGCGGACACCCGCGTCGGCGACACGATCACCGACGAGCGGCGTCCCACGCCCGAGGCGCTGCCCGGGTTTAAGCCCGCGCAGCCCGTCGTCTTCTGCGGCCTCTTCCCGACCGACGCCGCCGACTTCGAGGATTTGCGCGCGGCGATGGGCAAGCTCAGGCTCAACGACGCAAGCTTCTCCTATGAGATGGAGACCTCGGCCGCGCTCGGCTTCGGGTTCCGCTGCGGCTTCCTCGGCCTCCTGCATCTCGAAATCATCCAGGAGAGGCTCGAGCGCGAGTTCAACCTCGATCTCATCGCAACCGCGCCATCGGTCATTTACAAGATCGCGCTCACCGACAAGTCCGAGATCGAGCTGCACAATCCGGCGGACATGCCCGACGTGGTCAAGATCGCCGAGATTAGCGAGCCTTGGATCAAGGCGACCATCCTCACTCCGGACGACTACCTCGGCGCGATCCTCAAGCTCTGCCAGGACCGGCGCGGGGTGCAGATCGACCTCAACTACGTGGGCAAGCGAGCGATGGTGGTCTACGAGCTGCCGCTTAACGAGGTCGTGTTCGACTTCTATGATCGCCTGAAGTCGATCTCCAAGGGTTATGCATCGTTCGACTACCAGATCATCGACTATCGCGCGGGCGACCTGGTCAAGATGTCGATCCTGGTCAACGCCGAGCCGGTCGACGCGTTGTCGATGCTCGTCCACCGCGATCGCGCCGAGGCGCGCGGCCGGGCGATGGTCGAGAAACTCAAGGACTTGATCCCGCCGCATATGTTCCAGATCCCGGTTCAGGCCGCGATTGGCGGCAAGATCATCGCGCGCGAAACGATCCGAGCTTTGCGCAAGGACGTCACCGCCAAATGCTACGGCGGCGACGCCACCCGCAAGCGCAAGCTGCTCGAGAAGCAGAAAGCTGGCAAGAAGAAGATGCGCCAGTTCGGCAAGGTCGACATTCCGCAGGAAGCGTTTATCGCCGCGCTCAAGATGGATAGTTGAGAGGGAATCATTGGCGTCATGCGCGCTTTGCCGCGGGCGTTTAGCCCTTCACATCGGGCCGCCAAACCGGGAGGAGCGTCATGATCAATCGGGGAATTTTTGCAGCCCTCATCGCCGTTGCCGCGATGGGCTCCGACAGCGCAGGCCCAGACGCTGCCGACCCATCGCATCCCCTCGGCGCTGGCGGTCGAGGCGGCGAGCGAGACGGTCGCGTCCTGCGCAAGCCAAGGCTATCACGAGACCGCGCAGGTGGTCGACGCCGACGGGGTGATCATCGCCACGATCCGCGGCGACGGCGTCGGCGCGCACTCGCTCGATAGCGCCTTCGACAAGGCCTATACCGCGGCGTCGTTCAAGAACGATACGCTTGCCCTCTCCGAACGGGCCAAGGGCGAGAATTCGATTCTGCCCCTCGCCAAGCTGCCGCATGTGATGTTTTTCGGCGGCGGCGTGCCGATCAAGCTCGGCGACGAACTTATCGGCGCGATTGGCGCCGCGGGCGCTCCGGGCGGCAAGCTCGACGATGCCTGCGCCCGCGCCGGCCTCGACAAGATCAAGGATCGGCTGCAGTAGGCGGCGCACGGAGCAGGTTGCGATGTCCTTGCAGGCCTTCGCCGACGTCGAAGCCCTCGTTTTCGATGTCTTTGGCACGGTCGTCGATTGGCGCAGCGGAGTGGCGCGGGAATTGGCTCCGTTCCTCGCCCGCTACGCGCCGAGCGCCGACCCGGCCGCCTTCGCCGACGCATGGCGGCGCCGTTATTCGCCGGCGATGGAGGAGATTCGTTCCGGACGCCGCCCCTTCGTGCGTC
This sequence comes from uncultured Alphaproteobacteria bacterium, assembly GCA_963753135.1. GTDB lineage: Bacteria > Pseudomonadota > Alphaproteobacteria > Rhizobiales > Beijerinckiaceae > Roseiarcus. Next base: position 209,659 of record CAVWBA010000005.1, read on the forward strand.
TGGACGTGCTGCATCGGGAAAACCTCGAAGCCGTGCTGCCGGAGTTCGGAATTGATCGTGCGGCGGTTCCTCCGTCCGAACTGGACGCCTTGAACCTCGCTTGGCGTCGGCTTGACCCCTGGCCGGATTCGGTTACGGGACTCACGCGGCTGAAACGCCGGTTCATCATCGCGCCACTGTCGAACGGCAACATCCGGCTGATGCTGGACTTGGCGAAGCGCGCCGGCCTGCCCTGGGATGCGATTCTGGGCGCGGAAGTCGCCCAAGCTTACAAGCCAGCACCAGAGGCCTATCTGCGGACCGCCGAGACGCTCATGCTCAAGCCCGAGCAGGTCTGTCTGGTCGCCGCGCACAATGACGATCTCGCCGCGGCTCGGCGTTGCGGCCTGCGGACGGCCTTTATCCCACGGCCAACCGAGCATGGGCCGCGGCAGACGGTTGATCTCGAGCCTCAGGAGGATTGGGACATCGTTGCAAGGGATCTCATGGATCTGGCCGGCTAGATGAGAAGCCCGCTCCGCTGACGGCGGAGGATCAGCAATGCAGCCCAATTTGGGCGAAGGGATCAGTCTGGACGGAAATAATTTCAGTCACCATATCGAGCTCCCCGGTATTGGAAACTGGCGCGATCCCTGCATTGGCGCTTTCAGCGCCCTTGTTCTAGAACGCGGGCCGGACGGTCTTTAAGCGATTTTGGTCATGAGCGGCGTCAACGACATTCGTTCGAACTTCCTTGAGTTCTTCGGCAGGAACGAGCACGCCATCGTGCCCTCGAGCTCGCTCGTGCCGCGCAACGACCCGACGCTCATGTTCACCAACGCCGGGATGGTGCAGTTCAAGAACCTCTTCACTGGCGTCGAGAAGCGCCCCTATCTGCGAGCGACGACGGCGCAGAAATGCGTGCGCGCCGGGGGCAAGCACAACGACCTCGACAATGTCGGCTATACCGCGCGCCACCACACCTTCTTTGAGATGCTCGGCAACTTCTCGTTCGGCGACTATTTCAAGGACTACGCGATCGAATATGCATGGGGATTGCTGACACGCGACTTCGGCTTACCCGCTGAAAAACTCACCGTCACCGTCTATTACGACGATGACGAGGCGTTCAATCTGTGGCGGAAGATCTCAGGGCTCCCCGAGCGGCGGATCATCCGCATCGCGACAAGCGACAATTTCTGGGCGATGGGCGACACCGGCCCCTGCGGCCCCTGCTCCGAGATTTTCTATGATCACGGGGATCACATCCCGGGCGGTCCGCCCGGTTCGGCGGACGCTGACGGGGACCGGTTCATCGAGATCTGGAATCTGGTGTTCATGCAATTCGAAGCGCTGCCGGGCGGCGAGCGGATCAACCTGCCGCGCCCGTCGGTCGATACGGGCATGGGGCTCGAGCGCATCGCGGCCGTTCTGCAGGGCGTGCACGACAATTATGACATCGACCTGTTCCGCGCGCTCATTCGCGCCAGCGCCGATCTGACCGGCGTCGATCCCGACGGCCCCCAGCGCGCTTCGCATCGGGTCATCGCGGACCATCTGCGCGCGTCCGCTTTCCTGGTCGCCGACGGCGTGCTGCCGTCGAACGAAGGGCGCGGCTATGTGCTCCGCCGCATCATGCGCCGGGCCATGCGCCACGCGCAGATCCTCGGCGCGCGAGATCCCTTGATGTGGCGGCTCGTTCCGGCGCTGACCCGCGAGATGGGCCAGGCCTATCCCGAGCTGATCCGCGCCGAAGCGCTGATCTCGGAGACGTTGAAGCTGGAGGAGACTCGCTTTCGCTCGACGCTCGCGCGGGGCTTGTCCATTCTCGAGGACGAGACGCGTGCGCTTGGGGCTGGCGGCGTCTTGAACGGCGAGACGGCGTTCCGCCTCTACGACACCTATGGATTTCCGCTTGATCTGACCCAAGATGCGCTGCGCGCGCGAGGGCTCTCGGTCGACACGGAAGGCTTCAACGCCGCCATGGAGCGCCAGCGCGCCGAGGCCCGCCGCGCCTGGGCAGGTTCGGGGGAAGCCGCGACCGAAACGGTCTGGTATGCTTTACGCGAGCGCGTCGGCGCGACCGATTTCTTAGGTTACGAGACCGAGGCCGCCGAAGGCGTCATAAGCGCGATCGTCAAGGACGGCGTCGAAGTCGGGACGCTCAACGCGGGCGAACGCGGATCGCTGATCCTCAACCAGACGCCGTTCTACGGCGAGGCAGGCGGCCAGGTCGGCGACGTCGGCGAGATCACCGCGTCCGGCTTTCGCGCCGAAGTCACAGACACGCGCAAGAAGCTCGGCGACCTCATCGTCCATGACGTCATGATCGTCGAGGGCGTGGCGAGCCCCGGCATGGCGGTCGAGCTTCACGTCAATCACGATGCGCGCACGGCGACGCGCGCCAACCATTCGGCGACCCATATCCTGCATGAGGCTTTGCGCATGGTGCTCGGCGATCATGTGGCGCAGAAGGGCTCGCTGGTTTCGCCCGAGCGGCTCAGGTTCGACTTCGCGCATCCGAAGGCGATCACGCGGGCCGAACTCGAAAAGATCGAGGACATCGCCAATAGCGTGGTGTTGGAAAACGCCGAAGTGACGACACGGCTCATGGGGATCGATGATGCGCGGGCGCTCGGAGCGCGGGCCCTGTTCGGCGAGAAATATCCGGACGAAGTGCGCGTCGTCAGCATGGGCGAGATCGACGACGGCCACCACCACGAGCGGACCTATTCGATCGAGCTTTGCGGCGGCACCCATGTCCACCGAACCGGCGACATTGGCCTCATCACCATCGTTGGCGAAAGCGCGGTGGCGGCGGGCGTGAGGCGCATCGAAGCGAAGACCCGCGACGAAGCGCGCAAGCGGCTCGAGGCCGATTCGCGCGCCTACGCCGATCTCGCGGGGCTGTTGCGCGCGCCCGCCGGCGAGGCCGCCGAGCGGCTCGAAGCGTTGATCGAAGATCGGCGCAAGCTCGAGCGGGAGCTGGCCGAGGCCAAGCGCAAGCTGGCGATGGGCGGCGGGGCTGCGACAGACACCACCGCCGCGCGCGACGTCTCCGGCGTCAAGCTTTACGCCCGCGCGGTGAGCGGCGTCGACATGAAGGATCTGAAGTCGCTCGCTGACGAAGCCAAGCAGAATGTTGGCTCGGGCGTTGTCGCGATTGCGGCGGCGAGCGAAGACGGCAAGGCGAGCATCGTCGTCGCCGTCACGCCCGATCTCACGAGCCGCTTCAATGCGGTCGATCTGGTCAGGCTCGGCTCTGCGGCGCTCGGCGGCAAGGGCGGCGGCGGCCGCCCGGACATGGCGCAAGCCGGCGGCCCGGACGGCGCGAAGACGCAAGAGGCGCTGGCCGCAGTTGAGGAAGGCGTGCGGCGGGCGGCGGGGGCGTAAGGCTTGCCGATCACAAGCGTGCTTCGTCGCTGTGGTCGCGGGGCCTACGGCACACCAACAAGCGCCGAAACGGATCGAGTTACAAACGGAGCTGCAATCCAACCTTCGTTCCGGTTCAGATTGCTCCGGGCGCCGAAGCCATTCAGTCGATTCCTCCACGCCCAGGCCGCTTGGATCGCGCAGAGCAATGCATCCAAATCGTCGCCTGGCTGGATCGTCGCAAAGCGAGGCGGGCGCGTCTATCCTGAATCCATAAAGATCACTCGGGACCCAGCGCGTTAGCGCATGCAGGATATCTTGCCTGGCCTCGTGCCGTTCCACGGTCTGCTTCTTCTTGTCTTCATGTTTGTAGCTGCGGCGATCGACGAGTTGGCGCGCGAGGACACCGGGATAGGCTTCAACCACAAGGCGATCCGGATCGCCCGCCTTTACATGAGGAATTGTCACCTCCGACCTTGCCAGTCGCGGTGCGCCTTCGAAAAACATCAAACCGACGGGAACGCCGTACAGCTTTTGTGGGCTGATCGAGCCAGCCATATCGTCGGTTTCTCGTCGGTGCTCCTTGTCACCATCGGGCTGTCCTTTGCGAAAGGCGTCGAGCGCTTTGCGAAATCCATCTCGGCCTAAGGAATCGGCGTGACGGACATAGCCAAGCCAATCTCTCGGCCACCCGATCTTCTCAATAAATTTACTTGCTTGACCAAAAGGGAAGTCAATTCCTGCGATCCAAGGACCCCGCCTCTTCAGCTCAGATTCGAACGCCGAAAATTCCGACCATCGTTCGAGACGACCTGCACGCAGGACTTCTCCATCAAAAGCGCAGCGAAGGCAGGTTATTCGTTTCCGCGTGCTCGGTCTGCTCGTGAAGTCGATGCCAAGCACGTTCATTTGCTGAGCCGCCACGGGTTCGTCGGCCCTTCGGTTTGCCCAAACTAAGAGGCGGCTTACGCCATCGCCTTCTTCAGGTTCTGGTCGATCTTGTCCAGAAAACCCTCGGTCGAAAGCCACTTCTGGTCGGGCCCGACGAGGAGCGCCAGATCCTTGGTCATAAAGCCGGCCTCGACAGTGTCGACGCAGACCTTCTCGAGGGTCGCGGCGAATTTGGCCAGCGCCTCGTTGCCGTCGAGCTTCGCCCGGTGCGCGAGACCGCGCGTCCAGGCGAAGATCGAGGCGATAGAGTTGGTCGAGGTCGAGTTACCCTTCTGATGTTCGCGGTAATGGCGGGTCACAGTGCCGTGCGCGGCCTCCGCTTCGACCGTCTGGCCGTCCGGCGTCATCAATACGCTCGTCATGAGGCCGAGCGAACCGAACCCTTGCGCGACCGTGTCCGACTGCACGTCGCCGTCGTAGTTCTTGCAGGCCCAGACATAGCCGCCCGACCACTTGAGCGCGGACGCGACCATGTCGTCGATCAGGCGATGCTCGTAGGTGATGCCGAGAGACTGGAACCGGCTCTTGAACTCGTTGTCATACACCTCCTGGAAGATGTCCTTGAAGCGGCCATCATAGACCTTCAGGATCGTGTTCTTGGTCGAGAGGTATACGGGGTACTTGCGCATCAAGCCGTAGTTCAACGACGCGTGAGCGAAGTCGCGGATCGAATCGTCGAGGTTGTACATCGACAACGCGACGCCCGCGCCCGGGAACTTGAACACTTCCTTCTCGATCACCGTCCCGTCGTCGCCCTCGAAGCGTATGGTGAGGCGGCCCTTGCCAGGAACCTTGAAATCGGTCGCGCGATACTGGTCGCCATAGGCGTGGCGGCCGATGACGATCGGCTGGGTCCAGCTCGGCACGAGGCGCGGCACGTTCTTGCAGATGATCGGCTCACGGAAGATGACGCCCCCTAAGATGTTGCGGATGGTGCCGTTCGGGCTCCTCCACATCTCCTTGAGATGGAACTCTTTGACCCGCGCTTCGTCGGGGGTGATGGTGGCGCATTTGACGCCGACGCCCACGGCCTTGATCGCCTCCGCGGCGTCGATCGTGACCTGATCGTTGGTCGCGTCCCGGTTTTCGACTGAAAGGTCGAAGTACTTGAGGTCGACGTCCAGATAGGGATGAATGAGCTTGTCGCGAATCAGCTGCCAGATGATGCGCGTCATCTCGTCGCCATCGAGCTCGATAACCGGATTCTTGACCTTGATCTTGGGCATCTTAAGAGGAACTCTCGTTGGCGGGAGACGCGCGGCGTGCGGGCGACGGGCCCCTATAGCATCGGCGCCTTAGCGGGCAAAGGCATGCACGACCCGTGCCGCATAGGGGGTTTGAACGGCGCCAGGGGGAAAGCGATCGCGCTTGCTGCGGTCGTCTTTTGCCTGAGCGGACGGGCCTATGCGGACGCCGGTCCGGAGACCGACAACGCGCTCGCGACCCTATGCGGGATCGTCGAAGCGTCCGCCAAGGCGGAGGGGCTGCCAGCCGACTTCTTCACCAAGCTCATCTGGCGGGAAAGCTCTTTCCGGCCGAATGCGGTTAGTCCTGCGGGGGCGCAAGGGGTCGCACAATTCATGCCGGGGACCGCGAGCGAGCGCGGGCTCATCGACCCGTTCGATCCGGCGTCAGCGATCCCGGCGTCAGCCAAGTTCCTTGGCGAACTCAAGCGCCGCTTCGGCAATCTGGGCCTCGCCGCGGCCGCCTATAACGCGGGCGAGACGGCGGTCGCCAACTGGCTCGCCAACAAGGGGGCGCTTCCATTTGAGACGCAAGACTACGTGCTCGCGATCACCGGCCACGACGCCGAAGAGTGGCGGAGCGACAAGCCCCCGACGGCCTCGGTCCCATCCGCCCCTACTCCGTCGGCCTCGGCGCCATCCTCGCCTGCTCCATCCGCCTCGACGCCCGCAGCCGCTCCGCCCGCACCTGGCCCGTCCTGCTTGAGCCTGATCGCAACGCTTCGTGTGACGGCGCCCTCCTCCGGCGTCGTCTCGGGCTGGTTTGCGCCCTGGGGCGTGCAGATCGCCGCCAGCTTCTCGAAAGGCTCCGCGCTGCGCGCCTTCGCCCGAGCCAAGCATCAATATGCAAGCGTGATCGGAGACATGAACCCGTTCGTTCTCGGATCCGTCCTGCGCAGCCGCGGCTGGCGGCCGTTCTACCGCGTCCGCCTGCCCGCTCAGACCGGCGGCGAAGCGCGCAGGCTTTGCGATCGGATCCAGGCCGTCGGCGGCGCCTGCGCCGTGTTGAGGAGCTAGCCCGACGCGCGGCGCCGTCTCGGGCGCCCGGCCGAGCGCGGCGGGGGCGGTTTTTTGATTCTGGCAGGAGACTCAGGCGCGCAGCAGCCGTAAATTGGGGCGGCGGAGCGTCCGTTTATTTCACACGGTTTCGAGACAGCGGCGGTTGATCAAGGAGGGAGACTGTGACCGGAGAGCTTTGCGACGAAGGAGCCCTTGCTATTTTGGCGATCAACTCCGGATTGAGGCGGCGCTGATGGGCTTCCGGACGCGACTTTTTGCGACAATGGTTCTCGCCGGCGCCGCCACCCATGCAGCCGCGGCCGACGACGCCGATGAGGTCGCCAACGGGCATCAGCTTGCGCTTGAGATTTGCAGCGCCTGCCACATCGCTGCTCCGGACCAAAAGACGACGCCGATCTTGAACCCACCCGCTCCGAGTTTGGAGGCGCTGGCGAATAAGCCAGGAGCCACTGCAGCGTCGGTGCAAAAATTTCTGCTCACGATCCATCTTTCGTTGGCGAATGGAAAGGACATGCCGAACCCAGAACTTACGGAGGACCAAGCGCGCGATCTCGCCCTCTATGTCATGAGCTTGCGGAAGACCAAGGACTAGGGAGCGAAGCGGCTGCAGAACGCGAGCGCCGGACTGCGCACGAAACCTGTCGCGCCGATCCGTCGCGCCGCCGCGACCGTCTTTGCAAAGACCCCCGCGGCGGCGCACATTGTTCAACACGGCGAAATCGTGCAGGGTGCGCGCGGCGACCGAACGAGCGTCTCAACGAGCCCGGCGCCACAGGGGAGGACTCGACGCTCGGGTTGATGCAGCGCTATCCGTTGTTGATTTCTTCGCTCATTACCCATGCCGCGCGTCATCGCGGCGGATCGGAAGTGGTCTCGAATCTCGGCGCGCCTACGCTTCATCGAACAACTTATGCGGAGGTCGAGCGGCGCAGCCGCCGGCTGGCGCGTGCGCTCGGCAAGCTCGGCGTCGTCTTAGGGGATCGCGTAGCGACTCTCGCCTGGAACGATTTCCGTCATCTTGAACTCTATTATGGCGTCTCCGGCATGGGCGCGGTCTGCCACACGGTGAACCCGCGCCTGTGGGCGGACGACATTGCCTTCATCATGACCGACGCCCAGGACTGCATTCTGTTCGCCGATCCTTCCTTCGCGGCCCTGCTCACCGAGATCGCGCCGGCCATCGCTTCCTGCGTTCGCGCGGTGGTGCTTCTGACCGACGCGGCGGGCATGAAGGATGTCGCGCTCGCGCCCGGCATGCGTCTTTATTGCCACGAGATGTTGCTGTCGGAGGCCGATGAGAACTGCGCTTGGCCGGAGTTCGACGAGAACATGGCGAGCGCGCTTTGCTACACCTCGGGCACGAGGGCGCCCTAAGGGCGTGCTCTACAGTCACCGCGCAACGATGCTGCACACCTATGCAGTGAATTCCGCCGAGATATTTGGCATTCGCTCCGTCGATCGCGTCTTGCCCGCCGCCTCGATGTACCATGCCTGCGCATGGGGACTGCCCTATTGCGCGACCATGGTGGGCGCGGCGCTCATCCTGCCGGGGCGGCATCTCGACGGCGCTTCCCTTTTTAGACTGCTCGAGAGCGAGCGCGTGACGATGACCGCTGGCGTGCCGACCATCTGGCTCGGACTGCTTGCGCACTTGCGCGGCTCGAACGAACGGCTCACGCATCTGAAGCGCATGGTGGTCGCCGGTTCGGCTCTGCCTCGGCTCTTGATCGAAGAATTCACGCCGATGGGCGTCAACGTCGAACAGGGTTGGGGCATGACCGAGACCAGCCCGATCGTCACCTACAGTTCGCCGACGCCCGCAACGGCGGACCTCACCGGAGACGACGCGATCCGCCAGCGGCTGAAGCAAGGCCGCGCCGCCTGCGGCACGGACGTCAAGATCGTCGACGCTGAAGGGCGCGAATTGCCGTGGGACGGCAAGGCTTTCGGCGATTTTCTGGTGCGCGGCCACTGGGTGTGCCGCGAATATCTCAATCGCGGCGCGGAGGGCGCGGCGGATTCCGAGGGCTGGCTACGGACCGGCGATGTCTGCACGATCGACCCGGACGGCTGCGCCGAGATCGTCGATCGCTCCAAGGATGTCATCAAATCGGGCGGCGAGTGGATCAGTTCGATCGCGCTCGAAAACATCGCCGTCTCGCATCCCGCGGTGGCCGAGGCGGCGATCATCGCGGCCCGCCATCCCAAGTGGCAGGAGCGTCCGTTGCTGCTCGTCGTGCCGCGCGCGGGAATGCAGATCGACAAGGACGAGCTTATGGCCATGTTCGTGGACAAGGTGGCGAAGTGGTGGCTCCCCGACGAGGTGCTCATCCTCGACGAGCTGCCGCATACGGCGACTGGCAAGCTCAACAAGCTCGCTCTGCGCGCGCGCTACCAGGACCACTTGATGGAAAGCGCCAAGGCCCAGGCCTAGCGGAGGTTACGCCTTCCCACGCCCGGCGCGGCCGAGGGTTTCGAACTCTTCGTCCGTGAGCTTGATCGCGGCTGCGCCGACATTCTCTTCCAAATGCGCGACCTTGCCGGTGCCTGGGATCGGCAGCATGACCGGGCTGCGTTTCAAGAGCCAGGCGAGCGCGACCTCGCCGGGGCTCGCTTTGTGCTTATGCGCGATCGCGTCCAAAGCGGAGCCGGGCCGCGCCGACGCGCCCGCATCGAGCGGCGCCCAGGGAATGAAGCCGATATTGTTCTTCTCGCAATGGTTGAGCACGTCCTCGCTCGCGCGATCGATGAAATTGTAGCGGTTCTGCACCGTCGCGACCGGAAAGACCTTCGAGGCCGCCTCGATCTCAGCGACGCTGACTTCCGACAGGCCCGCGCAGCGGATGACCTTGTCCTTGATCAGCGAGGCGATAGCGTCAAACTGCTCCTTGGCCGGCACTTTCGGATCGATGCGATGCAATTGCCATAAGGAGATGATCTCGACGCCGAGACGCCAGCGGCTCGTATGCGCCTGCTGGATCAGATATTCGGGCCGGCCGAGCGGAATCCAGATGTTCGGGCCGGTGCGGGCAAGCCCGCCCTTGGTCGCGATATGGACCTTGCCATAAGGCGCGAGCGCCTCGTGGATGAGCTCTTCCGAGAAGTTCGGCCCGTAAGAATCGGCAGTGTCGATGAAGTCGACGCCGAGTTCGGGCACACGGCGCAGCGTCTTCAAGACCTCGTCGCGATCTGGGGGCGGACCCCAGATCCCCTTGCCCACGATGCGCATCGCGCCGAAGCCGAGGCGGTTGACGTCAAAGGCGCCGCCAATGCGAAAGCGGCCGGATTCTGCGGCGTTGACCATGATTTGTCTCCGTTGTAGGCGCGGTTTGTAGGCGCGGTCCATAGCCCGTCGATAGACGGGCGTCCTTCCGGCCGCCCCAAAGCCCGTCCGGGAGGAGGGCGTCTTTCGAAGCCCTATGGGACCGCGCCGGCCGCGCTCGCCGAGCGCGGCTACAAAGCCCGCTTAGGGCCAGCTAACCAGTGGCGGCATTGATGACAGGATCGAGGCTACGTTGCCGCCGGTCTTCAAGCCGAAGATCGTGCCGCGATCATAGAGCAGATTGAACTCCACGTAACGCCCGCGGCGGGCCAATTGTTGCTCGCGCTCGGCCGCGTCCCATGGTTTTTCGGCGTTACGCCGGACAATGTCGGAATAGATCGCAATGAAGCTCTCGCCCACATCGCGCACAAAGGCGAAGTCCGCTTCGAAAGCGGAATTGCCGGGATCGCCTGCGCTGTTCAGATAATCGAAGAAGATGCCGCCGATCCCGCGCGGCTCCTTGCGATGCTTGAGATAGAAATACTCATCGCACCAATCCTCGTAGCGTTCAGCGTCCGCGACGCCGCGGATGGCGCTCGCAAGCCCCGCGCATCGCGGCGTGAAAGGCGATGGCGTCCTGGATCGTCCGGCTTGCGGCGCTCATCGAGCATCGGCGTCAGATCCGCGCCGCCGCCAAACCATGTCTTGGTCGTGCGCACAAGCCGCGTATTCATATGCACCGTCGGCACATGCGGGCTCCAGGGATGGGCGATCACCGAGACGCCGGCGGCCCAGAAGCGCGGATCCTTGTCGGCGCCGGGAATTTGCGACGCGAATTCCGCCGGAAAGGCGCCGTGGACGACAGAAAAGTGCGCGCCCATCTTCTCGAACAGGCGCCCGTGCAGCATGGCCATTCGCCCGCCGCCGCCCGGCGCGCCGCTCGCGTCGGTGCGCTCCCAGGGTTCGATCGCGAAAAGCCCTGGCGGACGATCCGCGCCAATGCCGGAGAATTCGCGCTCAAGCGCCTCCATCGCCGCGATGATCCGCTGCTGCAGGGTCTCGAACCAGTCGCGAACGCCGCCGAAACGCGAGTCTTCGGTCAAAGGCGTTGAATCGTTCATGATGCTCGCTCGCGCACCCTGGCCACCAGGCGCTCGACGTGACCGACAGGCGTTTCGGGCAAGACGCCATGGCCGAGGTTGAAAATATGGGCGCGGCTTGCGAAGCCGTTCAGCACGCGGTCGATCTCCTCGTCGAGGCGCCGTCCTCCGGCGACCAACGCGAGGGGATCGAGATTGCCCTGCAGCGCCAGTCGCTCAGGCAGAGCGGCGACGGCGGCTTCGGGGTCAGCGGCGGTGTCGAGGCCGACCGCGTCAAGGTCGGCGAGGGCGCCGAACTTGGCGAGTTGCGTCCCCGCGCCGCGGGGAAAAGCGATCAGCCGCGCGTTTGAAGTCTCCGCGCGAACCTTGGCGGCGATCGCCTTGATGGGCTCGACGCACCAGCGTTCGAATTCGGCTGGCGGCAGCACGCCCGCCCACGAATCGAAGATCTGCGCCGCATCCGCGCCGGCTGCGAACTGACGGCGAAGATATTCGGCCGAAGCGTCGACGAGCCGGTCGATGAGTCGCGCGAACAGTTCCGGCTGGCGATAGGCGAAGAGCCTCGCCGGCGCCTGGTCCGGCGTGCCGCGGCCGGCGATCATGTAGCTCGCCACGGTCCAAGGCGCGCCGCAGAAACCGATGAGCGCAGTCTCCTTGGGCAGCGCGCCTTTGACGCGGTCGATAGCCTCGAACACCGGGTGGAGCCGGCCCCAGTCAGGCTCGCGCCTTAGCTTCGCAAGCCCTTCGGCATCACAGATCGGATCGAGACGCGGCCCATCGCCAGTTTCGAACGAGACGCGCTGGCCGAGCGCATCGGGCAGGACGAGGATGTCGGAGAACAGGATCGCCGCGTCGAAGCCGAAACGGCGGATCGGCTGCAACGTAGCCTCGACCGCGAGCGCGGGGTCATAGCAAAACTCGAGAAATGTCGCAGCCCTCGTCCGAAGCTCGCGATATTCGGGCAAGTAGCGGCCGGCTTGACGCATGAGCCAGATCGGCGGCCTCTTTTGCCGCTCGCCCGCAAGAGCGCCGAGGAAGGGCTTGGCCAAGCGCGCTTTGGGCGCCGAAAGCCCTATTCCGCCGCCCGCTTCATCTCCGGATAGACGCAATGGGCGTCCTCGCTCGCATTGGCGCGGAAGAGCGGGATCACGCGGGATTCCTCGAATGCGAGGCCGAGCGTCTTCCATACATCGACCAAAGCCTCGACCAGATCGGCGACTTGGGCTTCGCTATGAGCCGGCGTCGGGGTCACGCGCAGGCGCTCAGTCCCCCTGGCGACAGTCGGATAGTTGATCGGCTGAATGTAGATCGCATGCCGCTCGAGCAGGAGTTCGCTGGCCGCCCGGCATTGTCGGGCGTCGCCGACCAGCACCGGCACGATGTGCGAGGGATTGTCCATCACCGGCAGGCCCGCTGCCCGGAGAGCGTGCTTGACGAGCTTCGCCATGTGCTGATGGCGGTCGCGCTCGGCGCTCGATCGCTTCAGATGCTTGACGGCCGCAGCGGCGCTGGCGGCGACGCTTGGCGGCAGGGTCGAGGTGAAGATGAACTGGGGCGCGAAGCTTCTGACCGCGTCGACGATCGCCTCGCTCGCCGCAATATAGCCGCCGAGCGAGCCAAAGCCTTTCGCGAGCGTGCCTTCGATGACGTCGACGCGCGCCGCGAGCCCTTCGCGTTCGCTCAATCCGCCGCCGCGGGGTCCATAGAGGCCCACCGCGTGAACCTCGTCGAGATAGGTCAGCGCGTTATATTTTTCGGCGAGCGCCACGATCTCGGCGATCGGCGCGATGTCGCCGTCCATCGAATAGAGGCTCTCGAACACGATGAGCTTCGCGCGGTCGTGCGGCTCCGCGGCCAGCAGCTCTTCGAGATGGCTGACGTCGTTGTGCCGCCACACGCGCTTCTCGCAGCCCGAGCGCCTAACGCCCTCGATCATCGAATTGTGGTTGAGCGCGTCGGACAGGATAAGGCAATTGGGCAAGAGGCCGGCGATCGTCGAAATGGACGCAAGGTTGGATATCCACCCGGAGGTGAAGACGAGCGCCGCCGGCTTGCCGTGCAGGTCCGCAAGTTCGGCCTCGAGCACCACGATTGGATTGTGGGTGCCGGAAATGTTGCGCGTTCCGCCAGCCCCTGCCCCGTGGGCGCAAACCGCCTTGACCGAGGCTTCGATGACGTCGGGGTGGCCGCCCATGCTGAGATAGTCGTTCGAGCACCAGACCGTCACTTCGCGCGGCCGGTCTTCCTCGCCCTCGGGGCGCCATTGGGCGATCGGGAACCGGCGTGCGTCGCGCTCGAGATTGGCGAAAGTGCGGTAGCGCCCTTCCGCCTTCAGGCGCGCGATCGCGTCCTCGAAGCTCCGCTGATAGTCCATCGCCTGTCCTTCTCGGCCTGGCCCTTTTAGCCCAGCACCGCTTTCCTCTTCGCTAAAGGGCGCACGAAAACTTGTCCAGTCTTTCGGCTGACCGCGCTGTGATCTGCCTCACAATCGGCTCTAAAAAGGCGGCAAAATGGCGAAAGCCAGTAACTCCGTGTTATGTTCGAAAAAAGGAGGCCCCGGCCAGGATGTAGCCAGGGCCTTGAGTTTGGGAGGAAACACCCAAGGAGGGCTGCCCCGAAGGGCCTCGGACGCCGGCCGGCCGCCGGCGAAACTTGGAATTCCCAGGATGGTCCGGGCGGGAGAGGCCAACGGTTGCGCTTGCTACGGCGCAGTCGACGGCGGCCGCCCTCAGTCTCCGCCGCCGCCTGCGCCAACGCAGCCGTAGCTGGCGCAAGCATTTCGGTTGGAGCTCAGCCCGTTGGTTGTGCGTGGTTTGAACGGGTCGCTCCATGACGAGTTCGACTTTCTCATCGCGGGCTCGATGGTTGTGGTCCGATGCTTGGAAAAGGCCCTCGAATATGTTGGGGATCCCGTCCGCGTAAGCTGCTGCCGGGTATGCCAGCGCGACGCCGATGGCCAGCGTCAGGATTGAAGTTTTCATCGTACTCCTCCTCGGCGGCCATCAATATTGACGGTGAGCGCCGCAAATTCAGTTGACGGAGGAGAAACATAGCGATTTGTGCGGAGCGCCCTATTGCACTGAGGTTGATTGGCGTGGCGCCTTCGTATGCAAAGCCTAAACCAGAGTTCTAAAAGAAGGGGCGGACGCGCCGACCTCGTGGAAAAATCGTCATCTCAATTTCGTCAGGTCCGCGCTGGACAAATCCCCAATCCTATCGATCGCCGTCCATTGCCTCGATGGAAAATTGGCGCTCCGCCACGCCCGCAATAAAAGCTCGGACGGCCTCTGACCTCAATGCGCTCGGCCAGTCGTGAACTCGACCGCGTCGCGCAACGCATGTTTCCACGGCGAAGGCGCGAACAGTTCGAGGGCGTCGCGCGCCATCGCGCCATAGTGCCGGGCGCGCTCGATCGTGTCCTCGAGCGCGCGATGCTTCTTCATCGTCGCCAGCGCGAACTCGAGATCGCCGTCGGCGACCTCGCCCTTTTCCAATGTCCGGCGCCAGAATTCGCGCTCTTGCGTCGCTCCGCGCCGGAACGACAGCACCACCGGCAGGGTGATCTTTCCCTCGCGGAAATCATCGCCGACATTCTTGCCGAGCTTGGCCGACGAGCCGCCATAATCGAGGGCGTCGTCGATGAGCTGAAAGGCGATGCCGAGATTGGCCCCATAGCCCTCGGCAGGCGGCGATCTCGGCCTTGGAGCGGCCGGCGAGAATGGGCCCGACCTCGCAGGCCGCGGCGAACAAAGCCGCGGTCTTGGCGCGGATGACGGCGAGATAGGCGTCTTCGGTCGTCTCCGTGTCCTTGGCCGCCGAGAGCTGCATCACTTCGCCCTCGGCGATCACCACAGCGGCGCTGGACAAGACGTCGAGACAGGGCAGCGAACCAACCTCGACCATCATCTTGAAGGCTTGGCCCAAGAGGAAATCGCCGACGAGCACGCTCGCTTCGTTCCCCCAAAGCACCCGCGCCGCCGCCTTGCCGCGCCTGAGGTCGCTCTCGTCGACCACGTCATCGTGGAGGAGGGTCGCGGTGTGCATGAATTCGACCGCCGCGGCGAGCTTGATATGGCCCTCTCCGGAATAGCCGCAAAGGCCGGCGGTGGCCAAAGTCAGGATCGGGCGCATCCGCTTGCCCCCCGACGCGATGAGGTGATTGGCGACTTCGGGGATCATCGTCGACCTCTGATCCGGTACGCGAGACGATCGTCTGATTGACCTTGGCCATGTCGCCGGCGACGAGCGTCGTCAGCGGCTCGATCAGACGATCGGCCGATTTGTCTTCCAGTGGAACGACAATCCCCACGCACGCATTCCCTTGCCAGATCCCGCGCCTCGACCATAAAGACGGCCTACCCATGCGGCAAGTGAGCCCGAAATCGAGGTCCCTTTTGGTCGAAATCCTGCGCACCAACGACCTCGTCCTCATCAGCGTCATCGAATCGATCCTGAAGGCGGAGCGCATCGCCTATTTCGTCGCCGACCAGAACATGGCGGCCGTGGAAGGTTCGCTCGGCTTTCTGTCCAAGGCGCATTCTGGTCGACGCCGAGCATAAAGGGCGGGCGCGGCGCCTCATTGTCGAAGCCGGTCTGGGAAAAGAACTGCTCGATGGCTGAGCCCTTGACGGATGGGAGCGCCGCGGCAGCTCACCGGCTGACCGAGGATTTGTGGCTTGGCGGCCGGCTCACGCTTGTCCAGCCGAAACGCGGCCATCGGGTCGGGACGGACGCCGCCCTGCTCGTTGCGGCGGCAGGCGCCGCTCGGCAAGGCCGGATCGTCGACGTCGGCGCGGGCGTCGGCGCGGTCGGGTTGGCGCTGGCGAAAAGCTCGGCGCTCGCCTCGGTCGATTTGGTCGAGATCGATCCTGAGCTGGCTGAGCTCGCCGAAAGCAACGCGACGCGCAACGGGCTCCGAGTCCGCACCCGCGTCTTGCGGCTCGACGTCCTTGATCCGAGGGAGCGCCGCGAGGCGGGGCTCGTTGAATCGGCCAATTGCGTCGTCACCAACCCGCCATTCTTCGACGCGGCGGCGGTCCGCGCCTCTCCGGACAAAGGCAGAGCGCGCGCCCATGTCCTGCTGCGCGCGGGCCTTGTTGACTGGATAGAAGCCTCGCTCGCGATGCTCGCGCCCGGCGGGCGGTTTCTCATGATCCACCGGCCCGATGCGCTAGCCACGATCCTGGCCGCGATTGGAACCCGGCTTGGCTCGCTTGCGCTTCTGCCGGTTCACCCGGCGGCGGACGCGAGCGCGCACCGCCTGCTTGTCTCAGGTGTGAAAGGCTCCAAGGCCCCATTGCGGATCGTGCCGGCGCTCATCCTGCACGGCGCGGACGGACGCCTGAGGGGCGAGGCGGACGCCATCCATCGCGGCGAGCGGCTCATCGACTGGGGCGGCGGCTAGCGCTAAACCTCAACCTTGGAAGATCCGCGCGCCGCGCCGTCCAAGGCAGGTCGTGCGAAAGCGTTGGTATGGTTTCGTGGCGACGCCCTACCGCCAGGAGCTTCATGGTGACCAGCGCACCCGACTATGTCGTCATTCTGTCGCGACTACAGTTCGCGATCACGACGCTGTTTCACATACTCTGGCCGGTGCTCACGATCGGGCTCTCGCTGTTCCTGGTCATCACGGAATCGCTGTGGCTGCGCACCGGGAACATCGACTGGCATCACCATTCGCGCTTTTGGGGACGCCTGTTCCTGTTGAATTTCAGCGTCGGCGTCGTCACGGGGCTGCCGCTGGAATTCGAGTTCGGGACCAACTGGGCGACCTTTTCAAAGGCTGCTGGCGGATTCTTCGGCAATATTCTCGGATTCGAAGGCGCCATGGTTTTTATGCTCGAGGCGGGGTTTCTAGAGCAGAATCCGATCACGCTGCATCGTAGCCTGCGGCGGCGAAGAGGTTTTGGATTTCCTGCGGGGTGATGAGATCGATGAGTTGGCCGATGGCGCTCCAGAGGCCTTCGACGGTCCGCTCGGCGGCCTTTCGCAGAAGCGCCTTGAGTTTGGCGAAGGCATTTTCGATGGGATTGAAATCGGGACTGTAGGGCGGGAGGTAGAGAAGGCTTGCGCCCACGGCTTCGATCAGCTGACGCACTTTCGACCCTTTGTGGCCGGGCAGATTGTCCATGATGACGACGTCGCCCTGGCGCAGTTCCGGGACGAGGACCTTGTCGACGTAAGTCTCGAAAGCGAGACGGTCGACGGCTCCGTCGATGACAAACGGCGCGATGAAGCCGCGCAGCGTCAAGGCTCCAATGAAGGTCGTGGTTTTCCAATGTCCGTACGGAACGCCGACCCGCAGGCGTTGACCGCGCGGAGCGCGACCGTGACGGCGCGCCATGTTGGTGGAGGCCCAGGTCTCGTCGATGAAGATCAGGCGCTCGGGGTCGAGATCGAGTTGCCCTTCGAACCAGGCCTCGCGCTGCTCCGCGACGTCGGGGCGGCTTTGCTCGGAAGCGTGCGCGGTCTTTTTTTGCGCGTGATGGCGTGACGAGCGAAGAAGCGCTGGATCGTGCCGAAGCCGAAGCTGAGCCCTTGTGCGGCAAGCGTGCGGCGCACTTCCTCTATGGTCGCGTCGCCGTCGGGTCCAAGCGCCGAAAGAACGGCTTCGCCGCAGGCTTCGATGCGCTTCGACCGGCGGTCGCCGCCAAGCGCCTTGGGACGCGCGTCCCCCTGCTCGCGTTCACGCGCGCGCCAGCGGCTCACGCTGGCGGCGCTGACGCCAAACCGTTCGGCGGCCTGGCGATGCGTCGCCCCGGCCTGAACCGCCGCCAAAACCCGAACCCGAAGATCAAGAGACAGCGCCTTTGACATGCCCGCCGGCCTCCGATCCGGCAGACAGCCTGAATCAGAACTTACCCGATTTGGGAATCCCCTCCCGATTCTCTCAGCTCGGGTGCCGCTCTAGGGATTTTTTGGCGTCGTTGATCGGGCTCGCGTCGAGCCTTTATCCCTACCTTGTGCCGCAGTCGGTAACGGCGGAGGGAGCCGCTGCCGATAGCCTCACATTGGTTTTCATGATGACCAACATCGGCATGCTCATACCGGTGATGATTACCTACAACGCCTATCAGTACCTGGTCTTCCGTGGAAAGGTGACACAGGCGCGCTACGGCGGCTGATGGCGCTTGTGATTCGTCCTGCGCGAATGGAGCTGGGGGTTTGAAGAGGCTGCCAGGGAAATCACGAGTGCTGACATTCCGCCCTCATATTCTCTAACAGGCTGCTGAAGAAGTCGGCCGAGAAGGCGCTGGTGTTTGTTCTCTTGGCGTGATTCCCTGGGGTTTTGCGGAGCGAATCGCGAACTCACACGAGGCCAAAAAAATCCCGCCCGTCCGGCCTTCTCGCCGAAACGCTGTGACCTTTTCAGCAGCCTGTCTAGGCCGCGGCGCCGCGCGCGCCGAGCAGGAGCGCCACGCCGAACGCCAACACCGCGAGCGCAGAGGCGAATTCGAAACCCCTCGCGACGAGCGCCAGGCGCGAATTTTCGCCCGCCGCGAGACGCATCGCCGTCGACTTGGCGAAGACGGCCACCCAGGCCAGCGCCGCCGTCGTCACAGCCGTGCCGATCGCGATCGCGAGAGCGGCCATAACTCCGGCTGCGAACAACCCCTGCGCCATCGCGAATACGAGCACCAGGATCGCGCCTGAGCAGGGGCGCGCGCCCGCGGCGATCACCGTTCCCGCCGCGCCCCGCCACGAGAACCGCCCATCGAGCTCCGCCGGATCGGGGGCGTGCGCGTGCCCGCATCCGTCGGTCAGCACGCTCGCCCCCTCGGGCGGGCCGGCGCGGTAGGCCGCGGCCGAGAGGCTGAAGGCGGGCTGGCGCCATCGGACGCCGAAGTAAGCCGGAGTGGAGGCCACCGCGCGACGGCGCTCCACACGTTCGCTCAACGCAGCGAAGAGCGCCGAGCCCTTTCGCCAGACGAGCCACGCGCCAATGGCGGCGACACTGCAATAGCTCGCGAGATCGATCCAGTCTGTGGCGTCAGTCATCTGCAAGGCGGTCGCCTGAAAGACGAACCCGGCCGCCCCGACGAGCGCGATCGCGATCAGCGCCTGAAGCAGCGCCGCCATCAACGACATCGCCGCGCCGCGTTTGAGCGAGGTCTCATTGGCCAGCATATAAGAGGCGAGGACCGCCTTGCCGTGCCCAGGGCCCGCCGCATGCACGACGCCATAGGCGAGGCCTAGGCCGACGAGGCCCCAGGCGGCGCTCGATTGTCCGTGCAGCGCATGCACCTTGGCCGCGATGAGATGGGTGAGCGACGACTGCTCCGCCATCAGCCAGCCGGTGACGCCGCCTTGCCCGCCGCCACCGCCTTCGCCTCCGGCGACGGCGAATGGCCGCCGCGCAAACTGCGCCAGCGCGCCAGCGGCCGATCCACCCCAGGCCGCGCAGCCGAGAGTGACCCGTAAGACCGCGCGTTTCGTCATGGGCACGCGACGATGGCGGCGCTCGCCATTTTGAAGCCGAAATTGGTTCCGGGCGCGAGGTTGGTGAAGAACGACTCGGTCAGTTTCTGCTTGTCGCTCGCCTCGAGCGGCTTGGGCTTAGCCACGTTGGCTATGCAACCCGATGGCGCGGAAACCAGTTTCACCGGCTCCTTGTCGTCGAACTCGAAATCGATGAAAAATTCCGGATCGGCCACCCGAAGCGTGAGGAATTTGGTTATGGGCGTCGGGGTCTTCAGCGGCAGGGTGACATGGAACTCGACCAGATGGTCGGGCCGCTCCTGCATCCAATAATCGGTCACCACGCCGAAATCCATGGACTTGCCGGCGATCTTGAGCGTGGTGAAATAGCCGATTTCGGCCAAGCTGCCGGCGTTCTCCTTCGCCAGCGGCGCAAACTCCTCTTTGCCGACGAGTTGACCGGCCGGCGCGAGCCCTTGGGTGGCGAAGGACGAATACATCTCGTCGAAAACCCAGTCATGGATCACGGCTGAAACCTTCCCATCGGGTGTAAAGGCAATTTGGCTCTTGACTGTGACCCACACATGCGGGTGCGCGCTGGCCGAGGCCGTCGTCGCGAGCCCGAACGCCAATCCCACCAATGCTGCTCGCCAATTCCGCCGCCGGCCGCCCATAGCGAAGCTTCCTTGCTGGCAAAGTGCGGCGACGAGATGGCGCGCGGGCTCAACCATGGTTGAGCAAATCTTAACGCGCGATGGTTCAATGATTCTTAAGGCGATCGGCTCAACTTTCGCGCCATGGCGCGTTGCGTTCCGCCTGTATTGCTTGCGTTGACTGCGGCTCTGTGCCTGACGAGTTGCGGATTTCCAAGCCGTGAAAGGCCGGTCTGGCGCGCTCAGGCGGAGAACGCCTGCTTCGCCCGCAAGCAGGTCACCCTTTCTGAGTATATCGTCTCCGCCCCCGAAATCGACGGCCCGAGCATCTGCGGCATGACGCGTCCGCTGAAGGTGTCGGCGCTGGTCAACGGCTCGATTGCGGTCGACAAGACGCTCACCATCGACTGTCCGATGATCCCGGCGCTCGAGGCGTGGCTCAACGCGATCGTCGAGCCTGACGCGCAGGCCCGCTTCGGGCAGAGGGTCGCGACCGTCAATGTGTTTGGCGCCTATAGCTGCCGGGGCATCGACAACATACCGGGCGCTCGCCTTTCCGAGCATGCCTTCGGCAACGCCGTCGACGTCGCCGGCTTCACCCTCGCGGACGGCCGAAAGATCGATTTCGTCCACGACTGGAAGACAGCCGACAGCCAGGAGGCCGCTTTTCTGCACGAGGTCCACGCGGGCGCCTGCCAGTATTTCACCACCGTCCTGGGGCCGGGCGCGGATGTTTTCCACTACAACCATATTCATCTCGATCTCGCCAATCACGGCTCGACCGACACTGGTCCGCGGCGCATCTGCAAGCCGACTCCGGCGCCGAACCTCTTGCCGGCGCCTGGACCTCGCGATGGCCTGCCGCCCGCGCCTGAAATCGACGAGCCGCTCGACATCGCGCATTTGAGCGCGCCAGCGGCCGCCGCGCCGCCTCCGGCGGACGCCTCGCCTGGACCCGCTGACGGGCCCGACGGCGCCTTGCCCCCGGCGCCAATCGGCGAAAGCGAGCCCGCGCCCCCGATCCTGCCGGCCGGAGTCGAGCCTACGGTGGACACGCAGCCGACTTCGTCGCTCCCTGACCACGATAACTAGCGCCGCGCACAGGATCGCCCGGCGGCGGTCCAAAGCGGTCCCGGAGCGACAGTTCCGAGGACCAAATAAACGCCAATAGCCGCGCTTAAACGCTAGTAAAAATGCCAGCGTTTACTAACGTTTATTTTTTCGAATTGAGCCTTTTCAATGGGTTACGGCGGATTCAAATAGATTTTCCGCTCGCGGCTCAAGCTCCATCTAAATGTCTCGACTCGTTTCTGACCCTCATGTTCTCCTCGTTGCATCACGCCTGGCGATGGCCTGATCTGACAGGCAGGACGTGTGTAACATAGATTTAGAAATTCAGCAACAAATTGCACAAGCTCCTGCTTCGCGTCAGATCGGCCGGCATCGTCTGAACGCCTCCTCACACTCTAAAATGAAAATCAGGATCCTCCCTTTAGGCGAAGGGCGATCCTTCCGAGCTAAACACGGCTTAGACTAGATTGCGCTTGCCCACTCAATCGCACGGGCACGAGAAGCATCGCCGACATGTCCGAGGTCTTCACCCAAATTGACAACCTGACTTTGGCTCGGCGCGTGCGCCTTCATCTGTCGACCGGGCTCGTGCCCGAGATTATTTGGATCACGCTCTTTGCGGGCGCAGGTCTCACCGTCTATTTCGCGCTGTTCTTCGGCAGCCCCAACGCCGTCGCGCACTTCGCGATGACCGCGATTCTGTCGATCGTTCTCACGTCCGGGCTTGTTGTCATCATCTCCCTGGACCACCCGTTCAGCAGTCCCGTGCACATATCGCCGGAAGCCCTCGAACACGTGCTCGCCATTGCGAAAGAAGGACAAAGCGCACGAGGTCGCTTGAGGTCAGGTCCGCTTCGAGCGCAGAGCGCGCCAGCCGGCAAAGCCGACGAGTGAAGTCAGCCGTGTGTCGAGACGAGCGCGATCCGACGGCGATAGGCGAGGAGCCCAAGACCCGCGAGGCCTACGAGCATGAGCGCCCAGGTCGAGGGCTCAGGGGTTGCGACGCCGCTGACCTCCATCTGGAAGATTGGACCCCCGTTATTGGGCGGCGGAGTTGGTTTGTTCGGAAAGAAGTCGTTGTCCGTAATGTAGCTGGCGTTATACCCGTCGGCGACGCCCGGCCCTGAGTTATCGTCGGTCGTGCCCCAACCCAGTGTCGCGCCGTCTTCCGCGCTTTGCCCGGAATCGGTGACGGAGATTGCGTAGAACGCGTCGGGCTGAAGGGCGATAGTCGCGAATTGGCTGAAGTGCTCGACGGTCAAGCCGCCCAACAAGTCGGAGATGGGCAGCGTGACGGAACCGAGAAGCGACGGCTGAGATCCGAAGACCAACCCTAGGCCGTCCTCGAACGTGACATCGGTAAGCGGGACGCCGCCCGTAAGCGACACGGTGAATGTGTCGCCCGGGAGGGAGAAAGTTGAGTTCAGCAGGAGGGAAACGTCGGTCAGGCGAAAGCCCGAGGCGCCAGTGTTGAAGCTCGCGGCGAACGGCGAGGTCTCGAAATAACTCTCTCCGACGAACCCTGAGTTCTGGCTATTGAGACTATCGAACAACACCTCGGCGCGCGCCGAGGTTGAGAGCGGGATGAGGCTGATCGCGGCGCAGGCTGACGCGACCCACGCACGCGCTTTGCTCAATGCTCGCATCGAAACCTCCTAAAAAAATTCACAAAAACCTTAATCGAAGACTGTGACAGCACGGCCCAGCGAGTCGACGATCAAGCGTTCGAATCGCCGTGATTATGCTCCGCGGCCTGAGTCTCTGCTGAAGGCCAAGAGAGACTTGCTGGACCGCCGATCGCCGCGCGAGACAGGCAGGGGCCAAGCTAAATGGCGCGGCGCCTACTAACACCGCGATATTGCTCGGAATATTTCGTGCGCGAGCTTCGTCTCACTTCGGCATTGAAGGATGGAGCAAGTTCCCCATTTGCACGTTTAGACCGCTGGCTTGGCTCAGGGGAATTCGCATGCGCTGGATTATCAATCGCCGCGAAGTGGAGCAAGAGGTGGATGTTCGAACCTCTGTTCTCGATCTCTTGCGCGAGCACCTGCACCTCTTTGGCGCGAAGAAGGGGTGTAATCAGGGAGCCTGCGGCGCTTGCACTGTCCTCGTCGACGGCGAACGCATCAATTCTTGTCTCGCTTTGGCCGTGCAATACGAAGGCCGCGAGATCACGACAGTCGAGGGGTTTGGCGCCCCCGGTTCGCTGCACCCTCTCCAGCAGGCGTTTATCGAGCACGATGGATTCCAGTGCGGCTATTGCACGCCTGGGCAGATCTGCTCGGCGGTCGGCATGGCGGAGGAGCTTCGCAAAGGTATGCCAAGCTACGTCACCGAAGACCTCGAGGCAGAGGCGATCCCGCTCAGCCACGACGAGCTGCGTGAGCGGATGAGCGGCAACCTCTGCCGTTGTGGCGCCTATAACGGCATTGTCGATGCGATCCACGAGACCTTCGGCGATTTAGTCTAGCCGCTCCGGTCCATAAGCGGGAGGCCGTCTGATGACGCCATTTCAGTACGAGCGCGCTTCCGATGTGGGTGCCGCATTGGCGGCCCGAGCGCGCGCGGGCGCCCAATATCTTGGCGGCGGCACCAATCTCATCGACCTCATGCGCGAGACGATCGAGCGTCCTGAGGTTCTGGTCGACGTGACCGGCCTCTCCCGCGAAATAGAGGAGACCGAAGGCGGAGGCTTGAGGATTGGCGCCGGCGTGAAGAACACCGCCGTGGCAGCCGACCGTCGTGTGCGCGAGCGTTTCCCGCTGCTCGCCCAGGCGATCCTGGCCGGCGCCTCCGCCACGTGCAGGAAGCCGTGCAGGCGGTGGTGAAGAAGGCGGTCGCGCTGGCGCCCGACACCTGGATTCCCGGCGGCAAGCCCGACCCGCTCATTCACCACAAGCATGGCCTGATCGGCGCCGCGGTTTCGCGTATCGACGGGCCGCTGAGGGTGTCTGGCAAGGTGCCGTTTTGCGCCGAGTTCCCGATTGACGGGCGAAGTGCGGGTCAGCCGGTTCCTTGGTTCGTTCGATTGCGGCCGCATCCTCAACGCCAAGACGGCGGCGAGCCAGTTCCGCGGCGGCATCATCATGGGGCTCGGCCTGGCGCTCATGGAAGATGTGATGTTCGACGAGCGGACTGGGCGGATCATGAACCCGTCGCTCGCCGAGTACCATGTACCGGTGCATCTGGATGTCCCGAAGATCGACGTGATCTGGACCGATGAGCCGGACCCTCACGCTCCCGCGGGCACCCGCGGCATTGGCGAGATTGGCATTACCGGCGTCGGGGCCGCAGTCGCCAACGCGGTGTTCAACGCCACCGGAAAACGCGTGCGCGATTTGCCGATCACGCTCGACAAGCTGATGTAACCACGCGTCGTCAGCCGAGATTCGGTTGGGTCGCCTTGTAGCTTGGCAAGGCTTGCATCTTCGCCCACCAGTCGGCAAAGCCAGGGACGTTGAAAAGCGCGTCCTTGTCCGGCGTGAGCGAGACGTAAAAGATGATGGGGGCGAGATAGAGGTCGGCGAGGCTCAGGTCGCCCGCGATGAAGGGGGAGGAGCCCTTCGTCTTCATGGCGAGCTCGATCATCTTGCGGCCATTCTCGAGGCCGCTCTTCCGCATCGCGTCGTTCTTGCCGCCGACAAAGTCCGGGAACAGGTGATAAGCCGCCACGCCACCGACGAGCGCGCCGTAGCCGTAAGAGTTGATCAGGCCGATGACCATGTCCATCCGCGCGCGATCCTTAGGCGTCGACGGGATCAGCGATTTGCCGGGCAGGACATCGTTGAGATAGCGCGCAATCGCGGTCGTCTCCAGAATGCGCATGCCGTCATGATCGAGGACTGGGACCTTGCCGAAGGGATGACGCTCCCGATGCTCGGGCGTTTTCGGTTCGCCCTTGAGCACATTCAACGGCACTTGCTTGAAGTCGGTCACGCCTTTTTCAGCGAGGACCATCTTGACCGTACGGACATATGTGGAGCCGTCAAAGCCCCAGAGAACCATTTCCGACATGGCTGGCGTCCTCCTCGATGCCCGTTTAGGCGAGCACTCAAGAGTAGACGGAATCGTCAGCCCAAGCCAGCAATCTCATCATGACGGCGGCCTTCGGTCTTCCGCGAACGGTCGTGCTGCGACCGCGCTCGTCAGACGCCACGCTCGCCTCAGCCGGCGTCTTCGGTCTTAGGCGCTTTCGGCTTTGCGCCCTTCAGGGGCTTGCGCAGGTCGCGCAAGGAATCATTCTGCGCGATCATCTGGCGGATCGCCTCGACATTGGCGCGCGCCGCGTCGGGCGACAGGTCAGCCCGGCCCACCGCCTCGGCGTCGCTGAATTTGCCTTCGAGCGCCAGCACCAAAGCGAGGTCGCCGCGCATGCGCGCGTCCGCCTTCGGGCTTGCGACGGCTTGTCTCAGGGCATCCTCGGCCTCCGGAAGTTTCTTGGCCAGAGCGAGCGAG
Organism: uncultured Alphaproteobacteria bacterium; assembly: GCA_963753135.1. Lineage (GTDB taxonomy): Bacteria > Pseudomonadota > Alphaproteobacteria > Rhizobiales > Beijerinckiaceae > Roseiarcus. The sequence goes on from CAVWBA010000005.1 coordinate 235,184, forward strand.
AGCCCCATGTTGGTGAGCACGCTGGGTTCCCCCGGCGCGATCTTGAGCGCGTCATGGTAGAATTGCATCGCCGTCATGTGATCGCCGAGCCGGTCGGCGACCGCCCCTTGCACCGACATAACGTCCCAGCGCGGGTCGTCAGGCGTATAGGCGTGGCTCAGCACATCCTTGGCTTGCGTAAGTTGGCCGGCGTCGGCGAGCGCCTTGCCATATTCGCCGAGCACGTCGAAATCTTTTGGGGCCTTGATCGCCGCCGTCTGGATGACGGCGACGGCCTCGTTGTAGCGGGTCAGCGCCCGCAAAGCGCGCGCATATTCGATCGAAGCCGTCTTTTCGCCCGGATTGCGGTCGTAACGCTTGCCCAATTCGTCGGCGTAAGCCCTGAGCCTCGCCTCGTCCGTCGGCTGGCTCCCTGACGCGGGGATCGAGCCTGTGACGTCGCCGAAGTCGTGGCAGCCGGCGAGCGGCGCCGCTACGCCTGCAAGCGCGGCGACGAACAACGCGCGCAAGAGAGGGGGGCTGAAAGGCAAGCGCGGCATCGGAGCCTTGGGTCGGACAGAACGGCGTCAACGAGGGTCGGCTCCGAACCTTGCTCAAGGCTTGCTTGTTGCGCCGCGTGCGGATCGTCATTGGCGCTCGGGAGTTGTCTGTCGCACGATAGGTGTCCGGACGAGGAAACTCGACATGCCGAAGTTCGTGACCATTGGATATGGCGACCGTGCGGGATATGACCGTACCCCGAAAGACATTCGCGACATAGCCCATGCGCACGATGCCGAGCTGAAGAGCCGCGGAGCGTTGATGGGCGTCGCGGGGGCGCCGGCGCAAGTTCGCAATCCGTTGTCGGCTGGGGTTCAGACGGAGAATTCCGCCTTCATGACGTCGGCTTTGCCGGTCGCCGGTTTTGCCGTGATCGAAGCCGCCGATCTTTCCGAGGCGATCACAATCGTTTCGCAAACGCCATGCGCAGTCGCGCATGGCGTGGTGGAAGTCTGGCCTTTGGAGCACGCCGAGTAGGGTGAGAGCGCCGCCGCTCAAGGGCGCGCAAGGCGCTATGGCGCGTTCACGACCCGAATGGGCTTGCCGTCCAAAAACGCTTCCGCGTTCTCAATGCTCTGAGAATAAAACTGACGCCATGTCTCGGCCACTCCGTAGCCGAGATGGGGCGTGAGCACGGTATGGTCGGAAGCTCGGAGCGGATGGTCCGGCGGGAGCGGCTCCTTGTCGTAGACGTCGAGCGCCGCGACGATCTTGCCGGCTTGGACGGCGGCGAGGAGAGCAGCTTCGTCCACGAGCGGCCCGCGCGACGTGTTGATCAGTATGGCGCCCGGCTTCATGTGAGCGATGTCTTCGGCGCCGATGAGGCCACGCGCGCGTCGCGACAAGACCATGTGTATGGAGACGACGTCGGAGCTACTCATGAGATCCGATTTGCTGACCAGGACGGCGCCGGCCTCTCGAGCTTTCTCTGGGGTCAGGTTCGGACTCCAGGCGACGACCTTCATGTCGAGCGCGAGCGCATAGCGGGCGAGACGCGCGCCGAGCCGACCGAGGCCTATGACGCCAAGCGTCTTGCCGGCGAGGTTCATGCCGACAGGCACGCCGCGCTGGAAGCCTCCGGCGCGCATGGTCTTGTCGGCGACGGGAATCCCGCGGGTGGCGGCGATCATCAAACCAAGCGCCAGCTCGGCGGTCGCGTAAGGCGCTTGGCTGGGCGGCGTGTTGCAAACCCTGACCCCTTGGCGTGTGCAAGCCTCGATGTCCAGCAAAGGGTTTGAAGGGGCCGTGACGCTGATCATGCGCAGCTTGGGAAGACGGCGGATCAGAGTCTCAGGAAAGGCCGTGCGCTCGCGCATGGTGAGGAGAATGTCGAAATCTTCCAGCGCGCGGGCGGCGTCGTCCTCCGAACCAAAAGCATCGGCAAAAAACACAAGCTCCGCTCGAGCGGCTAGTCTCGACCAGTCGGCGCTCTTTCGCGCAACGTCTTGCCAATCATCGAGGATCGCAATCTTCACCGTCTTCGCTCCGCGTTGGAATTCTGTCGGGTAGCCCGTGAGAGGACGCGTTGTCTGCAGATCGGCTCGCTCCTATGCCGCTCTGGGCACAGCATCGCTGAAGGCGGACAATCAGCATATCCTTCGTTCATTCGAAAGGCGCGGATGCGCCGATCGCGATTCCGGCGATCGGGCTTGACCTCTTTGTCCGCATGGCGCGAGCAGTGGGGCGTTCTCGATCATCGAAACCATTAACGCGCCCGGAAAGGGCCCGCCGCGACACCGGCATCCCGAAGCGGAGATCTTTCGCGCCCTGGAAGGACGATGCCTGTACGAAATGGACGGCCGACAATTCTATGGTGAGACAGGCGATGTGGTCTGCATTCCCGGCGGCGCCGAACACGGATTTGTGAACGTCGCGGACAAGCCGGCGCGCCAGTTTATCCTGATTGTTCCGGCGCTCGATGCGGCGCCCTTCTTCACGGAGCTTGCCGGGGTGATGCGGGACGGAGTCCCCGATAAAGCTGCCCTCAACCGGTTCGGCGCCAAGTGCCAGGTGGAATTCCTGGGGCCGACAGTGAGCCTCGCCGATCAGCCAGGAGCGTGACGCTCAGGCGCTCATCCGTGTCAGCACGTCCGAAATCGACGACAGGTCCGTAGCGGGCGTCGTGGCAGCGACGTATCCGTCAGGCCGGATCAGCCAAACCCCATTCGCGTCAGGCGGCGGTCCCAGCGCGGCATTCAGGAGCTTGGGGAACGACGACAACAGGCCGGCGACAGCCGGTGAGGACGAAGCCAAAAGCGTGAACCGCGGCTCATCGCCGGCGCCGAATGCCGGCCCGTCAGCGAGCGGCGCGATGCGTTGGCCGGGCGCTGGACGCAACGAGCCGTGTCCACGCCCATTCATCGGGCTTTCCGAATAGCCGACCGAGACCTGTGACAATTGATCTGCGAAGGCGTGCTGCACCGGGGTCAATCCGAGCGCAACCCGACCGACGAGATTGCGCAGTTCTTCCGCGATTGGGTTGCGCAGGGTGCCAATGGCGGTCAAGCGCGAGGTGTTCTTCAGCACCTCGTCGCCCACGCCGCTTCGCTCCGGGCTGTAGGTGTCGAGCAGCGCTTCGCCGCAAGTCCCATGAACAGCCAGAGCCAATTTCCACGCAAGGTTGAAGGCGTCCTGCATGCCGGTGTTCATGCCTTCGCCTCCGGCTGGACTATGAACATGCGCGGCGTCCCCGGTGAGGAAGGCCCGGCCTAAGCGATAGCTTGCGACTTTGCGCGAATTGATTCTGAAGCTCGACAACCAAATCGGATCGAACAGGCTCGCGCCCTTGGGGCCCCGCTGCTCGACGATCGCCTGAACCTCTTCGAGCGTCGGATCGCGAGGATGGTCTTCGCCGCTCGACGGAACATTAGCGATGACGCGATATCGCCCCGGTGAGATCGGGAAGATCGGCAGCACTCCCTCGCGCGCCCAATAGACGGCGACCTCGGTATCGGGAAACGGATATCCTTTCATGTGCACGTCCGCCAGGATCCAGTCGCTGCCCATCGTCTCGCCCGAAAAGGGCGCCGCGAGCGTGTGACGCACAATGCTGTGCGCGCCGTCGCATCCGGCGAGCCAATCCGCCTGGACGGTCTCTTCGCCGCCGTCAGCGCGTCGGAGCGTCGCTTCGACGCTGTCCGCTCCGATTGTGAGCGCCGTGACCTCGGTGCTGCGCTCGACGGAAACGCCGAGGCGCTGAAGCCTTTCTTCGAGCAGGCGCTCGGTGTCGGATTGAGGCAGCATCAGCGCGTAACGATAAGGGCTAGGGACCAAATCCATTTTGACGTGGCCGACGACATGGCCGCCCGGCGCAACGATGTTGACGCCGTCGACTTTGAATCCCGCCTCGACGAAGGGAGCGGACCCTTGATCGCCACGGTCGAGAAGTTCGAGCGTGCGGCTCCACAGCACAATGGCTTTCGATTTGTCCGTGCGCTGCGTGGCTTTGTCGACAATGCGAACCGGAACGCGGTAGCGGGTGAGTTCGCACGCGAGCGTTAGCCCCACGGGTCCCGCGCCAACGATCAGTGTCGACGTGTTCATCGGTCATCTCCTGGTTTCGCCTGCAGCCTCAGGTTTATTCGTGCTGGCGAAAACCCCCTCAACAGGAAATTTCCGCCGGCGTCGCGTCGGTGTGTTCGCCCACGTGTCGGAGCGCTGTGGAGGATAGGGTGGAGCGCGGTCCGTGCAAAAAGAGCAAGGCTGGCGGCGCCATCGTTGCGAGGCGCGACGCGTCCCGTTCGGGGACCCTCCAGCGCGCAAGCGCCGCGCCGGCTGGGCTTGAGATCGCTTTCAAAGTCGAGCCCGGCCGATCGATGACCGCCATCGGCGCGAGCTCAGCAATCGCGCGCCAATGACGCCACAGATGGAACTGGCGAAGGTTGTCGGCGCCCATGATCCAGACGAAATGGACGCCAGGCGCTCGGCGCGTAAGCCACCGAAGCGTGTCGTATGTGAAGCGCGAGTCGATCTGCGCCTCTACGTCGGTGACCACGACGCGAGGCCCGACGTCGAGCCGGCGCGCGGCCTCCATGCGCGCTTTGAGGGCCGCGAGTTTGGTCAGCGACTTCAGCGGATTTCCGGGCGTCACCAGCCACCAGACGCGGTCGAGCTTGAGGCGGCGCAGCGCAAGCCGTGTGATGAGCGCATGCCCTTCGTGCGGCGGATTGAACGACCCGCCGAGGAGCCCGATGCGCATTCCCGGCGCGAAGGGCGGCAGGCGAGGAACCGGCGTCACGACGCCGCCTGCGCAGCCAAGAGCTCCGCCTGACGTTCGGCCGTGAGCGCATCGATGATTTCGTCCAGTCCCTCGCCCTCCATGATGCGGTCGAGCGAATAGAGGGTCAGATTGATGCGATGGTCAGTGACCCGCCCTTGCGGGAAATTATAGGTGCGGATGCGCTGCGACCGGTCGCCCGAGCCGACCTGGGAGCGGCGGGCCTCAGCGCGGTCGGCATCGAGCTTCTGATTCTCGGCGTCGAGGATGCGAGAGCGCAAGAGGGCCATCGCCTTGGTGCGGTTGCGATGCTGGGACCGCTCCTCCTGCATCGCGACGACCACGCCGGTCGGCAGGTGGGTGATGCGGATCGCCGATTCGGTCTTGTTGACATGCTGGCCGCCGGCGCCAGAGGAGCGATAGGTGTCGATCTTGAGATCGGCCTCGTTGATGACGAAATCCGCTTCCTCCGCGATCGGCAGCACCGCGACGGTTGCGGCCGAGGTGTGGATGCGCCCCTGGGTCTCGGTCGCCGGCACGCGTTGCACCCGATGGACGCCGCTCTCGAACTTGAGCCGGGCGAAAACGCCGCGGCCGGAAATTTCGGCGACGATCTCTTTGAACCCACCCGCCGTTCCCTCGCTCGACGACAGGACTTCGACCTTCCAGCGCTTCCGCTCGGCGTATTTGACGTACATGCGGAACAAGTCGCCGGCGAACAAAGCGGCCTCGTCCCCGCCGGCGCCCGCCCGAACTTCGAGAATCGCGCTCCCCTCATCCGCCGCGTCCTTGGGTAGAAGCGCGATCTGGATCGCCTTGGACATCGCGTCCGCTTCCGCTTCGGCGGCTGCGAGTTCATCGCTCGCCATCGCGCGCATGTCCGGGTCGAGATCGGGCTCCCGCAGCATCGCGGCAAGATCGGCGCGCTCCTTTTTCTTGGCCATGAACGCCTGGATCGCCGCGACCACCGGCTCAAGCTCGCTGAGCTCGCGCGACAATGCGGAATATTGGGCTCCGGACGCGCCCTCGGCGAGCCGAGCGGAGATCTCCTGGTGACGGCGGAGGATGAGATCGAGGTTGTCGTTGGCGGCCATTACGTGAGCTCAAGAAGCGGAAGCGGCGGGGGTTGAGGACGCTCGCGTCGCTAGAGGCGCACTTGGAGCCGTTCCGCCAGCCGCTGGAGCGGTCCGCGCAGGGATGCGTCCTCGCGCCCTTTGGCGAGCATCGCCTCGACCTCGCGCTCCACCTCGCCGATATGGAGCGTGAGCGTCATCGCCTTGACCGGCCCGATCGAGGTCGCCGACATCGACAATTCGCGGTAGCCGATCGCCATCAGCGCCATGGCTTCAAGGGGCTCTCCGCCCATTTCCCCACACAAGGTCACTGGCGTTCCGTGTCGGGCGCCGGCTTCGGCGATCGAGCGCAGAGCGCGCAAGAAGCCGACACTCAGCGGATCGAAGCGGCTGGAGACGCGGCGGTTGTCGCGATCGGCCGCGTAGAGATATTGCATAAGGTCGTTCGAGCCGACCGACAGGAAGTCGGCGGCGGCGGTGATCTCGTCGAGCTGCCATAAGAGCGACGGCACTTCGACCATGACCCCGAGGCTGACGGCGCTCGGCGGCTCATAGCCGTGGCTGACGCTCCAAGCGAGCTCGCGGTCGAACATCGTCCGCGCGGCCCGGAACTCATCGACGGTCGAAACCATGGGCGCCATGACCCTGAGGTCGCGCCCCGCGGCGGCGCGGATAAACGCACGGAATTGCATCTTGAGCAGCGCCGGGCGATCGAGCCCGATGCGCAGAGCGCGCCAGCCAAGCGCGGGATTCTCCTCTTCGAGGCCCTTCATGTAAGGCAAGAGCTTGTCGCCGCCGATGTCAAGCGTGCGGAAGGTGACCGGCCGGTCGCCGGCGGCGTCGAGGATGGCGCGATAAAGCTGCTTCTGCGCGCCTGGCCGGGGAAAGCGCGCGGCGAGCATGAACTGCAATTCGGTGCGGAAAAGGCCGATCGACCTTGCCCCGGTCTCCGCCAGGTGCGGCATGTCGACGAGGAGCCCGGCGTTCATGTGCAGGCCGATCGAGACGCCGTCGACGCTGACTGTCGGCGTGTCGCGGAGGGCCCGATATTGCGCCTGGCGCCGGGCGCGCATGCGCGCCTTTTCGGCGTAGGCCGCCTCGACGTCCGCCGGCGGGCGCAGATGGATCTCGCCCGCGTCGCCGTCGACGATTATGGCGTCGCCGTGCTCGACGATCTCGGAGATATTCGCGATATCGCTCACTGCGGGAATGGCAAGTGCGCGGGCGACGATGGCGATATGGCTCGAGGCGCCCGCCTCCTCCACAACCAGACCGCGCAGCCGGACGCGATCATAGTCGAGTAGCGCCGCCGGGCTCATCGAACGGGCGACAAGGATGGCGTTTTCCGGCAATTCCTCTGGCAGCAAAACCAGGCTTTGGCCGGCAAGTTGATGCAGCAGGCGATTGGCGATGTCGGTCAGGTCGTGGAGCCGATCGCGCAGATAGGGATCAGTCTGGCGCTGCAGCTTGGCCCGAGCGTCGTTATGCACGCGCTCAACCGCGGCCTCAGCGGTCAGGCCGGAGCTGACCGCTTCACGCAGCCGGCGTAGCCAGCCGCGATCGTGGGCGATCATTCGGAAGGCCTCCAGGACGTCGCGGTGCTCGCCGCCGACACCGTCGTCGCTGCGGTCGATCAGATCGTCGACCGAGGCGCGCATGGCGCTGATCGCCGTCTCGAGCCGAATAAGCTCGGATTCCACGTCGTCGGCGACGATCGTGGACACCGTGACGCGCGGCTGGTGCATCACCACATGCCCGAGCCCGAGCCCGTCGGCGATGCCGACGCCTTTAAGCGACATTTGCCGGCGCACGGCGATGGGTGCGCCCTGGGCGGCTATCCCCTGCAGTTCGCCGGATGCGATCATCTCGGCGAGCAGCATGGCGGTCGTTTGCAGCGCCTCGAGTTCCTCCTCGGAATAGGCGCGCCGAGCGCGATTTTGCACCACCAGCACCCCGATCGTGGCGCCGCCGCGCAAGACAGGCACGCCGAGGAACGACTGGTAGATTTCTTCGCCCGTCTCGGGTCTGTAGGAAAAGGCGGGATGGTGCTGCGCGTCCGACAGCGCCAGCGGTTCGGCGCTGGAGACGATGAGGCCGACAAGCCCCTCGCCTGGCCGCATCGTGGTCAGATGGACCGCCTCGCGGTTGAGGCCCTCGGTGGCGAACAACTCCATCGCTCCGTCAGCGCGCACGACGTAAAGCGAGCACACCTCCGCCACCATGTTGGAGGCGATGAGGACGACGATGCGGTCCAGGCGCGCCTGGGCGGTGACAGGCTCCGCCATCACCTCGCGGAGCCGCCGCAACAACAGACGCGGTCCGCCCGGCGCGCGCATCAAAAACGTCCTATCCATCACCGGCCGATGGGTCGGCCGGTTGAACCATGCAATGATCACGCCGAAGGGAAGCCGCTCCCCGGAATGCGCTTCCCTCCCGTGTCCTCAATAAGCTTTATCGCGGTATAGAAACGAAATGCGGGCGCGGCAAGGCCGGACTCCGCGCCCTTTATGGGGACCCGCCGACCCGGCCTTCAGGGCGCCCTGAGCAGCGCCGAAGTCCTCGCAGCTCCAGTCGCCCGGGCGGCGAGAACCTCGTCGAGCCAATCCGGCCGCATCTCGGGCACCGAGGAGAGAAGCAATTCAGTATATGGATGATAGGGCGGCGAGAATACTGTGGCGGTGTCGCCGCTCGCCACCATCTTGCCCTTCAGCATCACCGCAACCTTGTTGGCTATTCGTTTCACCGTTCCGAGATCGTGGGTAATGAAAAGATAGGCGACGCCCAGATCCTCTTGCAGCTTCTTCAGCAAACGGAGAATCTCTTCGCCCACCAGCTGATCGAGCGCGGAGGTGACCTCGTCGCAGATGATCAGATCGGGTTCGGCGGCGAGCGCCCGGGCGATCGACACGCGCTGCTTCTGCCCGCCGGACAATTCGCTGGTCTTGCGGGTAATGAAGGATTCCGGCAGATCCATCTGCCTTAATAGCTCCGATACTCGCGCGCGCACTTCCTGGCGCGATCGATTGAAATAGAACGCCACTGGCCTGCCGATCGTCTCGAGCAAGGTGTGCTGCGGATTGAGCGCGACGTCGGGCATCTGGTAGATCATCTGCACCCGGCGCAATTGGTCCTTGGTGCGATCCTTAAGTCGCGGCGATAGGCTTGCCCCGTTGAAGCGCACGTCGCCGGCGACCCGCGGCAAGAGGCCGGTGATGACTCGCGCCAAAGTCGATTTGCCCGAACCCAACTCCCCGACCACGGCCACGGTGTCGCCCTTGCGCACTTCGAGACTGACGTCATCGACGACTTTGGGCTTGCCCGGATAATCGGCGCTAACGTGGTCGATGGCGAGGATTGGAGCCTCGGCGACGACGTTGGCGTCTACGAAATTGCGGCCAGCGACGCGTTCGGTCACCAGTCGCCGCGTATAGTCCTCTTTCGGCTCAAGCAGGATTTGCCGTGAATCGCCGAATTCGACCATTTTACCGCGCCTTAGCACCATGATGCGGTCGGCGATTTGGGCGACGACGGCGAGGTCATGCGTGATGTAAAGCGCCGCCGTGCCGTGCTCGCGGATGAGCTTACGGAAGGCGGCGAGGCATTCGACCTGAGTCGTCACGTCAAGCGCGGTGGTCGGCTCATCGAAGATGAGAATGTCGGGCTTGGCGACCATCGCCATCGCCGCCATCACGCGCTGGAGCTGGCCGCCGGAAACCTGATGGGGATAGCGCGACCCGATCGTCTCGGGGCTCGGCAGATCGAGCTGCTTGAACAGGCTGACCGCCTCCGCGCGCGCCTTCGCAGGCGACAAGACGCCATGCCGCACCGCAGCCTCGCAGACCTGCTCCATCAGCGTATGAGCAGGATTGAATGAGGCCGCCGCGCTCTGGGCGATATAGGCGATCTTCGGGCCGCGCAGCTCGCGGCGTTCATTCGGGCTGACCGCGCGGATGTCCGTGTCGCCGAAGATAATGTTGCCGCCGACGATATGGCAGTCGCGGCGGGTGTAGCCCATGGAGGCAAGTCCGATGGTCGACTTGCCGGCGCCCGATTCGCCGATGAGACCGATCACTTCGCCGCGCCGCAATTGCAGCGACACGTCATCGACCAGAACTGGCCCTTCGCCAGCATCCGTGCGCACCGCAACCCGCATGTCGCGAATGTCCAGAATGATGGGATTGTCCTCAGACCTGAGCGCGTCCCCAGTTTGATCGTTCATGCGCCTTCTCCCTGGCCTCGAGAATGAATCGCCAGCATCCAGTCGACGACGAAATTGACGCCGATGGTCAGAGATCGCGATCGCGGCTGCGGGATAGAGCGGCGCCGCGGAGCCGAAATTGATCATGTCGCGGTAGTCCCTCACCATGCTGCCCCAGTCGGCGTCGGGGGGCTGCACGCCGAGCCCGAGAAAACTGAGCGCCGCGATGAACAGAAACGTGAAACAAAAACGTAAGCCGAACTCAGCCGTCAGCGGTGGAATGGCATTGGGCAAGACCTCGCGTCGGACAATCCACCACCACCCTTCGCCGCGCAGGCGAGCCGCCTCGACGAACTCCAGGCTGACGATATTCACGGCCACCGACCTCGCCAGGCGAAACACCTTGGTCGAATCGAGGATGGCGATCGTGATGATGAGCACTGGGAGCGCCGTGCCAAGCACCGAGAGGATGACGAAGGCGAAGATGAGCGTCGGCATGGACAAGATGAGGTCGACGAGACGCGACAGCGCCTGATCGACCCATCCGCCCGTAACCGCAGCGGCAAAGCCGGTGATGACGCCAATGAGGAAGGAAAGGGCGGTTATGACCAGCGCAAGGCCGATCGACATGCGCGCGCCATAGATCAGACGGCTCACGATATCGCGTCCAAGATTGTCAAGCCCGAGCCAATGCGTCGCGTCGGGATCCGCCCAGGCGTCGCCGAGCGGCGTCGCCTGATCGAAAGGCGCAATCAGCGGCGCCAGCAGCGCGACGAGCAGATTGATGACGACAATGACGATGCCGATCTGCGCCGTGACGCTCAGTTTGTAGCCGCGGATGCGCATAAGGCGGCCCTTGATCAGCGCGGCCGGCGAAGCCGGGGATTGGACAGAATGGCGAGGATGTCGGCGATCATGTTGAGCAGGATGAAGGTCGCGGCGAAGATGAGCCCGCAGGCCTGGACGACAGGAACGTCGTGCTTGGAGACTTCGTCCACCATCAACTGGCCGAGGCCCGGATAGACGAACACGGTCTCGACCACGACGACGCCGACGATGAGATAGGCGAGATTGAGCGCGACGACGGAAATGATCGGGGCAAGCGCGTTGGGCAAAGCGTGACGCATGACGATGCGCGACTTGGTCAGGCCCTTCAGGATCGCCATCTCGATATAGGGGCTCGCCATGACCGACAGCACGGAGGCCCGCGTCATCCTCATCATGTGCGCCACGATGACGAGAACGAGCGTCACCATCGGCAGGAACGCGATATAGAGCCGCTCGAGGAACGACGTGTCGGACGAGACGCTCGCCAACGAAGGGAACCAGCCGAGCTCAACCGCGACGTATTTGATGAGGAGATAGGCCAGGAAATATTCCGGCACGGAGATCGTCATCAGCGTCACGACGTTGACGAGCCGGTCGAAGACGCCGCCCTGCCAGATCGCCGCTAAAAGGCCAAGCCCAATGGCCAACGGCACGGCGACGATCGCCGCATAGGCCGCCAGGAACATCGTGTTGGCGAAGCGTGGCGCGATCTCCTGCAGAACGTCGCGGCCGTTGGCGAGCGACTTGCCGAAATCGCCGTGCAGCGCGCCAAACAGCCACTGGAAGAAACGAACATAAGCCGGCTGGTCGAGCCCAAGGTCGAGCCGCATCTTGGCGAGCGTTTCGGGAGTGGCGGTGTTCTGCAGAATGGCGGAAGCGAGGTCGCCAGGCAGAATCTCGGTCCCGATGAAGATCAGCACCGAAGCGGCGAACAGCGTGAGGACGCCGAGGCCGAGACGGTTGAGGACGAGCTTCAGCATGGGCGCCCCTCTCGACCCCGATCCGGGTTACGTCCGCAAGGGCGCGGCGCGAAGCAGCGCGAGAGCGCTCGCGCCATGCGTCGTTACGCTATCGATCAAGACTTCAGCCAGGCGTCCTCCATGATCCAGCCGTTGTTCATGTCATAGCCGCCATGGGGCGTGTGGCCGCCGACCTTCTGGTTATGCGCGTCGAGCCAGTCGCGGAACACGGGTATGAGCGCCCCGCCGCGCTGGTTGAGAATGGCTTGCATCTCCCAGATATAGGGCTTGCGCTTCGCCTCGTCAGTCTCGGCTCGCGCATCCGCTAGCAGCTTCTCGAATTGCGCGTCGTTCCAGTGCGTCTCGTTCCAGGGCGCGCTCGCTTGGAAGGCGACCGAGAGCATCTGCGTCGCCGCCGGCCGTCCGCCCCAGTAGCTGCTAACGAAGGGCGCCTTCAGCCAGACGTTATCGAAGTAACCGTCCGCCGGTTCCTTCTTCACGTCGACCTTAATTCCGGCTTTCGACGCGCTCGCCTGCAAGAGCGTCGCCTGATCGACCGCGCCGTTGAATGCGGCGTCGGACGCCTGGAGGATGATCTTCGGGTCGGCGACGCCCGCCTTCTTGAAATGGAAGGCGGCCTTTTCGGGATCGTACTTGCGCTGCGGCAGCTCCTTGTTGAAATAGGGGTCGGTCGGGGGAATCGGATGGTCGTTGCCGGCCGTGCCGTAACCGCTGAACAAGGCTTTGAGCATCTGTTCGCGATCGGCGGCGAGCATCAGCGCCATGCGGATGTCGGGATTGTCGTAAGGGGCCTTATCGACCTCCATCGCCAGGACGGAGAACCAGCCGCCCGGCGCGCGCACAACTTCGATCCTCGGCGTTTTGGACAGAAGCGCCACAGCCTTGTGATCGACCCGGTTGATCGCGTCGATCTGGCCCGAGATCAGCGCGTTGAGGCGCGCGGAGCCGTCGTTGATGACGGTCACGTCAACGCCATCGAGAAGGCCTTTGCCCTCTTTCCAGTAGGGCCGGACCTTCTTGACCCGGATCCGGACGCCGGGGTCGTAGCTCTCAAGCACGAACGCGCCCGTCCCGACCGGCTTCGCCCAATCCTTGAAGCCGTCCGGAACCATCATGAGATGATAATCGGTGAGGCCGTAGGGGAAATCGGCGTCCGGAGATGAGAGCGAGACCTGGATCTGGTGGTCGTTGAGCTTCTTGATGTCGGTGACGCCTTTCACCGAAGTGGCGCCGCCCGACTTCGTGTCGCCGCGGTGGAGGTTGAGCGAGTAGATCGCGTCGTCGGCGCTGAATTCCTTGCCGTTCGAGAAGGTCACGCCCTTGCGCAGGTTCAAGACCCAATCCTTGGCGCTGTTGGTCGCCTCCCAGCTCTCCGCCAGCTCCGGATGGGGTTTCCCGTCCTGGCCCCATTCGGCGAGGCAGTTCCATATGCCGTGGTTGGAGTCGATCATCACCGAGTCGGTCGTGGTGCGGAAGTCAAGGCTGTCGGTGGTGCTGCCGCCCGCGAGGCCGAGCTTCAGCACCCCGCCGCTCTTGGGCGCGTCCGCAGCGATCGCGCCGGCGCTCGCCAGCATGGTTGAAATCGCGAGACTCGAAGCGCCGAGCGCGGCGGCGCGGCCCATGAACTCGCGGCGCGAAATGGCTCCCTTGATGAGGCGCCCGTTCCAGTAATCCAGTTCGCTCATTGACTTGGATCCTCTCCGACCGCGCCCTTCCCCATACTCCGATCGGCTGCGTTTTGTAGGTCTCGTTGCTCGACTTGGCGTTAGAATTTCCATTCTGTCAATTGTGCGTGACCGCTGTGAAGCCACCATACCCGACGGTCGACGAATCCGCTTCGGGCGCCTCTTCTTACGATCTGCATGTGTTTTGAGCGGGGCCCGAGTGTCTGCGGCGCGATGATTGGCGCGTCCGGGCGGCGGCCTCGAAATAGCGGTTCCCTCGCGTTGACTTGCGTTCGAGCCAAGATTAGGGGTTCCCGCCTCGAATTGCCTCACGCGAGCGCCTAATTCGGCAGGAGTTCTGCGACCGATGAAGATCCTCGTGCCCGCCAAACGGGTGGTTGACTACAACATCAAGATCCGGATCAAGGCCGACGGCTCGGGAGTCGAACTCGCCAACGTCAAGATGTCGATGAATCCGTTCGACGAGATCGCGGTCGAGGAAGCGCTGCGGCAGAAGGAGGCCGGGAAGGCGAGCGAAATTGTGATCGTTTCGATCGGCGCAGCGCAGGCCAGCGAGACCATTCGCACCGCGCTCGCCATGGGGGCCGACCGTGGAATCCTGATCAAGACCGACGTGCTCGTTGAACCGTTGACGGTCGCCAAGCTGCTCAAGGGCGTGGTCACCGCTGAACAGCCGGGGCTGGTCATCATGGGCAAGCAGGCGATCGACGACAACTCGAACCAGACCGGGCAGATGCTGGCGGCGCTGACCGGCTGGGGCCAGGGCACGTTCGCCTCCAAGGTTGTCATCGGCGACGGCTCGGTCGAAGTCACGCGCGAGGTCGACGCTGGCCTGCAGACCGTGTCGTTGAAGCTGCCGGCGATTATCACCACCGATCTGCGCTTGAACGAGCCGCGCTACGCTTCGCTGCCGAATATCATGAAGGCGAAGAAGAAGCCGATCGAAGAGAAGACCCCGGCCGACTATGGGGTCGACGTTTCGCCCAGGCTCAAGGTGCTGAAGACCGTCGAGCCCCCGGGTCGTAAGTCCGGGGTCAAGGTCAAATCAGTAGCTGAGCTGGTCGCAAAGCTGCACGACGAAGCGGGGGTGATCTGACGATGGCCACCCTTCTTCTGGCGGAAGTCGCCGGCGGACAATTGAACGATGCGACGGCGCGGGCGCTCACCGCCGCGCTCGAGCTGGGTCAGCCCGTCGATGTTCTCGTCGCGGGCCACGGCGTCGGCGCAGCCGCCGAGGCGGCTGCAAAGCTTCAAGGCGTGGCGAAGGTGTTGGTCGCCGACGATCCTCTCTACGAGCATAACCTGGCGGAGCCGCTGGCCGCGCTGATCGTCGCGCTGGCTTCCGGCTATGACGCCATTGTCGCGGCCTCGACCGCGAGCGCCAAGAATGTCGCGCCGCGCGCGGCGGCGCTTCTCGACGTCATGCAGATCTCCGACATCACCAAAGTCCTCGGTCCGAAGACCTTCGAGCGGCCGATCTACGCCGGCAATGCGATCCAGATCGTTAAATCAACCGATCCGAAGATCGTCGTGACTGTGCGCACCGCCTCTTTCGCCGCGACCGGCCAGGGCGGCTCGGCGCCGATCGAGACAGTCGCGGCCGCCCCCGATCCGGCGGTGTCGTCGTTTGTCGGCGAAGCCTTGGCCAAGTCCGACCGGCCGGAACTGGCTTCGGCGAGGATCATCATCTCCGGCGGCCGGGCGATGCAGAAGGCAGAGAACTTCAAGACCTATATCGAGCCGGTGGCGGACAAGCTCGGCGCGGCGATGGGCGCCTCCCGCGCCGCGGTCGATGCGGGCTACGCACCGAACGACTGGCAGGTCGGGCAGACCGGCAAGGTCGTGGCGCCAGAGCTCTATATCGCGGTCGGAATCTCGGGCGCGATCCAGCATCTGGCGGGGATGAAGGATTCGAAGGTCATCGTCGCGATCAACAAGGACGAGGAGGCGCCGATCTTCCAGGTCGCTGACTACGGCCTTGTCGCCGATCTGTACACGGCGCTGCCCGAGCTTGCCGCAGAACTCGCCAAGATCGGCCGCTAAGGTCCGCCCGAACCGATGAGAAAATCCCACCGTCCGACTGGACGCTTGGCGTCGCTCGTCTATGATCGTGGCGCGGCGCACGTTGTCTCATGGACGAAAATATGACTTTCAACATCGAGACGGTTGGCGTTATCGGCGCCGGCCAGATGGGCGCCGGCATCGCCGAGGTCGCCGCTCAGGCGGGTTTGACCGTCTTCCTCAACGACGTCGCGGAGGAGCGCATCAACGGGGCTCTCGCGACTATCAACGGACACCTGTCGCGCCAAGTCTCCAAAGGGCAGATCGACGACGCGGAGCGCCGCGCGATCCTCGATCGCATTCGGGTAGCGTCGACCCTCGATAAGCTTGGCGAGTGCGATCTCGTGGTCGAGGCCGCCTCCGAGAACGAGGAGGTCAAGCGCAAGGTCTTCACGTCGCTCCGCTCCTTTCTCAAGCCGGACGCGATCGTCGCGTCCAACACGTCCTCGATCTCGATCACCCGCCTCGCCTCGGTCACCGCCAACCCCGAGCGTTTCATCGGCATCCATTTCATGAACCCGGTGCCGCGGATGCAGCTGGTCGAATTGATCCGCGGCATCGCCACCAAGGATGAGACGTTCGAAGCCGCCAAGGCGTTTGTCACCCGTCTCGGCAAGACGGCGACGATGTCCGAGGACTTCCCCGCCTTCATCGTCAACCGCATCCTTTTGCCGATGATCAACGAGGCCGTCTACACGCTCTACGAAGGCGTGGGCTCGGTCGAGGCGATCGATACCGCGATGCGGCTCGGCGCCAATCATCCGATGGGTCCGCTGCAGCTTGCCGACTTCATCGGCCTCGACACTTGCCTCGCGGTCATGCAGGTGCTGCACGAGGGGCTGGCCGATTCCAAGTATCGCCCCTGTCCTCTGCTGGTGAAATATGTCGAGGCCGGCTGGCTGGGCAGGAAGACGCAGCGCGGCTTCTACGATTACCGCGGCGAGCACCCCGTGCCGACGCGCTGACGAGCGGGAGCCTCGACACGATTGTCGCGCTCGGAGCGGCTTCTCGCGCTTCTGCAGGCGCTGAGGCGCCGGCGCCGGCCGGTCAGCGGCCGCATCCTTGCCGACGAGCTCGGCGTCTCGTTAAGAACGCTCTATCGCGACATCGTGAGCTTGCAGGGGCAAGGGGCGGAGATCGAGGGCGAGGCGGGGCTTGGCTATGTCCTCAAGCCGGGCTTCTGGCTCCCTCCGCTGATGCTGAGCGGCGAGGAAATCGAGGCGCTCGTTCTTGGCGCGCGCTGGGTTGGAGCGAGGACCGACGAAAAGCTCGCGCTCGCGGCGCGCGAGGCGATCGCCAAGATCACCGCCGTTCTGCCGCCGGGTCTGCGCGACGACGTGGAGTCGTCGACGCTTCTGGTCCCAGGCGAAGCGTCAGGCGACGCCGGGCTGAACCTCGCCCCGATTCGCGCCGCCATCCGGGCGAGCCGCAAACTCGCGCTCGAGTACCGCGATGCGCAAGGCGCGAGCACCGAGCGCACGATCTGGCCGTTCGGCGTCGGCTATTTCGATGAGGCGCGTGTGGTCATGGCCTGGTGCGAACTTAGACAGGGCTTCCGCCATTTTCGCGCCGACCGCATCGCCTCGTGCCGGACGCTCGACGTGCGCTGCCCGGTCAGCCGCCAGCGGTTGCTCAAGGACTAGCGCCTGATCGAAGGCGTCGCGCCGCCTGAGTAATCCGGAATTCGCCGGACCGCTCACCCGCCCGGACATCCGCGGGTCGGCGCTCCGTTTCCGCGAAGCGCGCACAATGTTACGCGACGCAATGATTTCATGATCTTAAGTGCGCTTTTACGCAACTTTGTAACTGCCCATCCGGCCTTCGGGTCCCTCCGGTCGTGTCCCGGTTGGTGGTGTAGCTCGGTTGGAGCAAGCCGCTCGCGAAGCGCGCTCTCCATAGCGTCGTAGCGAGCGAGCGGCTTGCGGGGGCCATCGGCGGGTCTCCGGTAGGTTCGGGTTGCGAATCTCAAACGCAACCGAGGAACCCCGATGACCGACGAGATGATGAACCTTCGCGCGATTGTGGAGAAGGCCCCCGACGCCGACATTTTGCGCGACATGATCGCCTTCGCCGCCGAGCGGCTGATGGAGATCGAGGTTGGCGCGAGGACCGGCGTTGGCTTTGGCGAGCGATCCCCTGATCGGCTCGTCCAACGCAACGGCTATCGCGATCGAGACTGGGAGACGCGCGCCGGCACGGTCGAGATCCGCATCCCCAAGCTGCGCAAGAGCTCATACTTTCCGAGCTTTCTTGAGCCGCGGCGGATGGCCGAGAAGGCGCTGACCGCCGTGATCCAGGAAGCCTATATCCACGGCGTCTCGACCCGCTCGGTCGACGATCTGGTTCGCGCCATGGGGGGAACCTAGAGCAGAATCCGATCACGCTGCATCGTAGCCTGCGGCGGCGAAGAGGTTTTGGATTTCCTGCGGGGTGATGAGATCGATGAGTTGGCCGATGGCGCTCCAGAGGCCTTCGACGGTCCGCTCGGCGGCCTTTCGCAGAAGCGCCTTGAGTTTGGCGAAGGCATTTTCGATGGGATTGAAATCGGGACTGTAGGGCGGGAGGTAGAGAAGGCTTGCGCCCACGGCTTCGATCAGCTGACGCACTTTCGACCCTTTGTGGCCGGGCAGATTGTCCATGATGACGACGTCGCCCTGGCGCAGTTCCGGGACGAGGACCTTGTCGACGTAAGTCTCGAAAGCGAGACGGTCGACGGCTCCGTCGATGACAAACGGCGCGATGAAGCCGCGCAGCGTCAAGGCTCCAATGAAGGTCGTGGTTTTCCAATGTCCGTACGGAACGCCGACCCGCAGGCGTTGACCGCGCGGAGCGCGACCGTGACGGCGCGCCATGTTGGTGGAGGCCCAGGTCTCGTCGATGAAGATCAGGCGCTCGGGGTCGAGATCGAGTTGCCCTTCGAACCAGGCCTCGCGCTGCTCCGCGACGTCGGGGCGGCTTTGCTCGGAAGCGTGCGCGGTCTTTTTTTGCGCGTGATGGCGTGACGAGCGAAGAAGCGCTGGATCGTGCCGAAGCCGAAGCTGAGCCCTTGTGCGGCAAGCGTGCGGCGCACTTCCTCTATGGTCGCGTCGCCGTCGGGTCCAAGCGCCGAAAGAACGGCTTCGCCGCAGGCTTCGATGCGCTTCGACCGGCGGTCGCCGCCAAGCGCCTTGGGACGCGCGTCCCCCTGCTCGCGTTCACGCGCGCGCCAGCGGCTCACGCTGGCGGCGCTGACGCCAAACCGTTCGGCGGCCTGGCGATGCGTCGCCCCGGCCTGAACCGCCGCCAAAACCCGAACCCGAAGATCAAGAGACAGCGCCTTTGACATGCCCGCCGGCCTCCGATCCGGCAGACAGCCTGAATTAGAACTTACCCGATTTGGGAATCCCCTCCCGATTCTCTCAGCTCGGGTGCCACTCTAGGTGTCGAAGAGCCAAGTATCGCGCCTGTGCGAGGAGATCGACGCACGGGTAAAGGCTTTCCTCGACCGGCCGCTCGAGGGCGACTGGCCCTATGTTTGTGTCGACGCGACCTATGTGAGGGTGCACCGCAATCACCGCATTGTTTCGGTCGCAGTCATCGTGGCCGTCGGGGTCAATGCGGACGGCCGGCGCGAAGTGCTCGGCATCGACATTGGCCCCTCCGAGGCCGAGACTTTCTGGACTGAGTTCCTTCGCAAGCTCAGACGCCGGGGCCTGCGCGGCGTGAAGCTCGTCGTCTCCGACGCAATGAGGGGATCAAGGCCGCCGTCGCCAAGCTGATGAACGCCACCTGGCAGCGCTGCCGCGTCCACACCATGCGCAACGCCCTTGCCCACGCCGGCAAAAGCAGCCGGCGGGTCGTCTCGGCCTTCATGCGACCGCCTTCGCTCAAGACAGCGCCGAGGCCGCCAAGGCCCAGTGGCGCAGAGTGGCCGATCAGCTCAGGCCCAAGCTCTCTAAGCTCGCCGCTTTCATGGACGAAGCCGAAGCCGACGTGCTCGCCTATATGGGCTTTCCCGCCGAGCATTGGTCGAAGTTGCACTCAACCAACGGCCTCGAACGCCTCAACGGCGAGATCAAGCGGCGCACCGAGGTCGTCGGCATCTTCCCCAACGACGAAGCCATCGTCCGCCTCGTATCGAACGTGAGCTCGCAAAGTTGCTGGCCGCCATCAAGGCGGGGGGCCCGATCGAATCCATCGTCGAAGATATGAAGCGGCTTGAGGCGAGAAAGGCCGAGTTGAAGGATCAGCTTGCGAACGCGGACGAGCCGCCGACGCTCCTGCATCCGAATATGGCGGAGATCTACCGCCAGCGGATCGCCGCGCTGTATGAGAGCCTACAGAGCGAGGATGGCAAGGCCGAAGCGGCTGAGGTGTTCCGGACCCTGGTCGATCAGATAAGCTGGTGCCTGACGAGGCCGAGCTGGCGATCGTGCTGCGCGGTGACCTGGCCGCGATCCTGTAGTTCGCTGCGAACAAGAAAAACCCCGACGTCCTTTCGGAAGCCTGGGTTTTTGGTGCCTTGCTTTCGCAAGTATCGGTGGTTGCGGGGACTCGCAACACCCGATCCCGGCGAAATGACGATCAAAACGCGAACGGCCCCCCTTTCGGAGCGCCGTCGTTGGTATCGCAAGAATCGTTGGTTGCGGGGGCAGGATTTGAACCTGCGGCCTTCAGGTTATGAGCCTGACGAGCTACCGGGCTGCTCCACCCCGCGTCAAAAGGATATGGGCTGCCGGCGCTCGCTCGAGGCCGACGGCCGATGATCGAGCTTCATGAAGAGGATATTCCGTTCTTGGCAGGCCTGGCGACGACCTACTCTCCCATGTCTTGAGACAGAGTACCATCGGCGCTAAGGCGTTTGACGGCCGAGTTCGGGATGGGATCGGGTCTTATCACCTTGCAAAAGCCACCAGGCCGGCGAAGAACGGAAGAAGCAAAACTGGCTTTTTCTGGTATTGCTTCAGAGCGCGCCCGCGCTATGAAGCAATAAAGTCTCGCGCCTTGGCGACGAGAGCAATCAAGCCGAACGAGCGATTAGTACCGGTAAGCTTCACGCGTTGCCGCGCTTCTACATCCGGCCTATCAACGTGGTCGTCTTCCACGGCTCTTCAGGGAGAACTTGTTTTGAGGCTGGTTTCCCGCTTAGATGCCTTCAGCGGTTATCCATTCCGTATATAGCTACCCTGCACTGCGGCTGGCGCCACAACAGGTCCACCAGAGATACGTTCACCCCGGTCCTCTCGTACTAGGGGCAAATCCTCTCAATTCTCCAACACCCACGGCAGATAGGGACCAAACTGTCTCACGACGTTTTGAACCCAGCTCACGTACCACTTTAATC
The DNA here is from genome assembly GCA_963753135.1 of uncultured Alphaproteobacteria bacterium. Lineage (GTDB taxonomy): Bacteria > Pseudomonadota > Alphaproteobacteria > Rhizobiales > Beijerinckiaceae > Roseiarcus. Next base: position 256,088 of record CAVWBA010000005.1, read on the forward strand.
GGCGAACAGCCGAACCCTTGGGACCTTCTCCAGCCCCAGGATGTGATGAGCCGACATCGAGGTGCCAAACACTCCCGTCGATATGGACTCTTGGGGAGTATCAGCCTGTTATCCCCGGCGTACCTTTTATCCGTTGAGCGATGGCCCACCCACGCGGGACCACCGGATCACTATGACCGACTTTCGTCTCTGCTCGACTTGTTGGTCTCGCAGTCAGGCTGGCTTATGCCATTGCACTCTAACGACCGATTTCCGACCGGTCTGAGCCAACCATTGCGCGCCTCCGTTACTCTTTGGGAGGCGACCGCCCCAGTCAAACTACCCGCCATGCGTTGTCCCGGCTCCGGATGACGGAGCGCGGTTAGACATCCATGAACTCAAGGGTGGTATTTCAAGGGTGGCTCCACTCGAGCTGGCGCCCAAGCTTCCAAGCCTACCACCTATCCTACACATGACTACACGAATGCCAACGCAAAGTTATAGTAAAGGTGCACGGGGTCTTTCCGTCTGACCGCAGGAACCCCGCATCTTCACGGGGACTTCAATTTCACTGAGCTGACGTTGGAGACAGCGGGGAAGTCATTACGCCATTCGTGCAGGTCGGAACTTACCCGACAAGGAATTTCGCTACCTTAGGACCGTTATAGTTACGGCCGCCGTTTACCGGGGCTTCAATTCAAGGCTTGCACCTCTCCTTTTAACCTTCCGGCACCGGGCAGGCGTCAGACCCTATACGTCATCTTACGATTTCGCAGAGCCCTGTGTTTTTGTTAAACAGTTGCCACCCCCTGGACTGTGCCCCCCCGATCAGCTTGCGCCAACCGAGGGCCTCCTTATTCCGAAGTTACGGAGGTAAATTGCCGAGTTCCTTCAACGTCATTCTCTCAAGCGCCTTGGTATACTCTACCTGTCCACCTGTGTCGGTTTCGGGTACGGTCTTATGCAGGGGCTATTTCCTGGAACCTCGTCGACGCCCGATCAATCCAGTAAGATCGAACGACATAAGAGATCCGTCACCACCTGCAGGCTCACGAATATTAACGTGATTCCCATCGACTACGCCTTTCGGCCTCGCCTTAGGGACCGGCTAACCCTGCGGAGATTAACTTTACGCAGGAACCCTTGGACTTTCGGCGACACTGTCTTTCACAGTGTTTGTCGTTACTCATGTCAGCATTCGCACTTCCGGCGCCTCCAGAAGCCCTCACGGGTCTTCCTTCACAAGCTTACGGAACGCTCCGCTACCGCGTCTTGCGACGCCCAAAGCTTCGGCTCATGGCTTGAGCCCCGTTACATCTTCGGCGCAGAAACCCTTATTTAGACCAGTGAGCTGTTACGCTTTCTTTAAAGGATGGCTGCTTCTAAGCCAACCTCCTGGTTGTTTTGGGATTTCCACATCCTTTCCCACTTAGCCATGAATTGGGGGCCTTAGCTGTTGGTCTGGGTTGTTTCCCTCTCCACAATGGACGTTAGCACCCACTGTGTGGCTCCCGAGTATGACTTCCAGGTATTCGGAGTTTGGTTAGGTTTGGTAGGGTTTTGGCCCCCCTAGCCCATCCAGTGCTCTACCCCCTGGAGCCTCAACTCGAGGCTATACCTAAATATATTTCGCGGAGAACCAGCTATTTCCGAGTTTGGTTGGCCTTTCACCCCTAATCACAAGTCATCCGAGTCTTTTTCAACAGACACCGGTTCGGCCCTCCAGCAGGTGTTACCCTGCCTTCAGCCTGCTCATGACTAGATCACTCGGTTTCGGGTCTAAAGCATCGAACTGAACGCCCTATTCAGACTCGCTTTCGCTGCGCCTACGCCTATCGGCTTAAGCTTGCTCGATACTTTAAGTCGCTGACCCATAATACAAAAGGTACGCCGTCACCCTTGCGGGCTTCGACTGTTTGTAGGTATCCGGTTTCAGGAACTGTTTCACTCCCCTCGTCGGGGTGCTTTTCACCTTTCCCTCACGGTACTTGTTCGCTATCGGTCGCTGAGGAGTACTTAGGCTTGGAGGGTGGTCCCCCCGTGTTCAGGCAGGATTGCACGTGTCCCGCCCTACTCAAATCTCCCATTCGAACCCTATTCATACGGGGCTGTCACCCACTACGGCCCGGCTTTCCAACCGGTTCTGATAGATCCAAATAGAAGCATTGGCCTCATCCGCGTTCGCTCGCCACTACTAACGGAGTCTCGTTGATGTCCTTTCCTCCGGGTACTGAGATGTTTCAGTTCCCCGGGTTCGCTCTTATTCTCCTATGAATTCAGAGAATAAGTACCTTCTTTTGATCTCTGTTGGTCCAAAGATCGCTCAAATTCCGTCCGAAGACGAAACTTAAGCCGACCCGCCTTAACCCGAAGCAAAGCCCCTGTGCGGGATTGCTTCGCGTTTCGACGCGCCTCTTCGGAGCAACAGAGATCGAAGGTGGGTTTCCCCATTCGGAAATTCACGGATCAAAGCCTGTTCGCGGCTCCCCATGACTTATCGCAGCGTACCACGTCCTTCATCGCCTCTCAGCGCCAAGGCATCCACCAGATACCCTTAAGACACTTGATTGCTCTCATCGCCAAAGCGCGCGTCTTTGTATTGTCGATCGATCGGCAATCGATCGAAACACGCTCTCTGGCTTGAAAAGACCAGTTTTGCTTCAAACGCATCCGGGGATCTGAGCGGTCAGGCTCCAAACCCACGACTGGTTGCTCGAGAGACAAGATGATGACGCGACGCCTTTCCGCCCTCGGGTCCTCACGGACCTTCCGGCTTCACGCCTCGCCCCATCCGGTCTTCGACCGAATGCGCTTCCTCTTCACAATGTCAGAGATCGAGGGCCGGAAGGAACGGCGGAGGATGAAAGTCCTGTCGCCGGCCATTCGGCCTTCGTCACGCCAAGCGCTCACGCGCTCAACGAAACTGATAAATCGCATCGGAAGGACAGGAGCGCATCAATCTGCTCGACACTTCGTCAAGACCTTTAAGGCCCAGACCTTGGTGGAGCCAGACGGGATCGAACCGACGACCTCATGCTTGCAAAGCACGCGCTCTCCCAACTGAGCTATGGCCCCGTTTCAAGACCCGCCGGCGCCCAAAAGCTGTGGTGGGCCTGGGAGGACTTGAACCTCCGACCTCACGCTTATCAAGCGCGCGCTCTAACCAACTGAGCTACAAGCCCGGTCGAAAGAAGAAGTCCACGGCCCGCCTCACGCGGTCAAACCGAGCGGGGCGCGGGGCTTCCATATCCTTGGATTAAGAAAGAGAGACGAAGGCGGCGCGATCCCGCAAATGCGGCTTATGACTTAAGCCGCTTGATTCTGAGCCGGATGACAAACCTTTCGACGAGGGCGAACCCAAGTCTTTGGTTGATGTCTCCGAATCCAGAAAGGAGGTGATCCAGCCGCAGGTTCCCCTACGGCTACCTTGTTACGACTTCACCCCAGTCGCTGACCCTACCGTGGCCGGCTGCCTCCTTGCGGTTAGCGCGCCGTCTTCGGGTAAAACCAACTCCCATGGTGTGACGGGCGGTGTGTACAAGGCCCGGGAACGTATTCACCGCGGCGTGCTGATCCGCGATTACTAGCGATTCCAACTTCATGCACTCGAGTTGCAGAGTGCAATCCGAACTGAGACGGCTTTTCGAGATTTGCTAAGGGTCGCCCCTTCGCCTCCCGCTGTCACCGCCATTGTAGCACGTGTGTAGCCCAGCCTGTAAGGGCCATGAGGACTTGACGTCATCCCCACCTTCCTCCGGCTTATCACCGGCAGTCCCCCTGGAGTGCCCAACTGAATGATGGCAACTAAGGGCGAGGGTTGCGCTCGTTGCGGGACTTAACCCAACATCTCACGACACGAGCTGACGACAGCCATGCAGCACCTGTGTTCCCGGCCCCGAAGGGAAGATCGCATCTCTGCAATCCGTCCAGGACATGTCAAAAGCTGGTAAGGTTCTGCGCGTTGCTTCGAATTAAACCACATGCTCCACCGCTTGTGCGGGCCCCCGTCAATTCCTTTGAGTTTTAATCTTGCGACCGTACTCCCCAGGCGGGATGCTTAAAGCGTTAGCTGCGCCACTGAAGAGCAAGCTCCCCAACGGCTAGCATCCATCGTTTACAGCGTGGACTACCAGGGTATCTAATCCTGTTTGCTCCCCACGCTTTCGCGTCTCAGCGTCAGTTCCGGGCCAGTGAGCCGCCTTCGCCACTGGTGTTCTTGCGAATATCTACGAATTTCACCTCTACACTCGCAATTCCACTCACCTCTCCCGGACTCAAGGTCTCCAGTATCAAAGGCAGTTCCAAGGTTGAGCCCTGGCATTTCACCCCTGACTTAAAGACCCGCCTACACGCGCTTTACGCCCAGTAATTCCGAACAACGCTAGCCCCCTTCGTATTACCGCGGCTGCTGGCACGAAGTTAGCCGGGGCTTCTTATCTCGGTACCGTCATTATCGTCCCGAGCGAAAGAGCTTTACAACCCTAAGGCCGTCATCACTCACGCGGCATGGCTGGATCAGGCTTGCGCCCATTGTCCAATATTCCCCACTGCTGCCTCCCGTAGGAGTTTGGGCCGTGTCTCAGTCCCAATGTGGCTGATCATCCTCTCAGACCAGCTATCGATCATAGCCTTGGTGAGCCATTACCTCACCAACTAGCTAATCGAACGCGGGCCAATCCTCCGGCGATAAATCTTTCGCCTCTCAGCCGTATCCGGTATTAATCCAAGTTTCCCTGAGCTATTCCGAACCGGAGGGTATGTTCCCACGCGTTACTCACCCGTCTGCCACTCCCGTATTGCTACGAGCGTTCGACTTGCATGTGTTAAGCCTGCCGCCAGCGTTCGTTCTGAGCCAGGATCAAACTCTCAAGTTGAATTGAGATCTTTGTCCCGACTGGTCACTTCAATGTTCTGGCGAACATTGTATCTTGACGAGTTCCAACACATCCGCCTCGAAAAAGAACTCACGCAGTCCGCCTCACGACGGTCTAGCGTGCTTCGTTCGAAGCGCGATGATTGTCGAAACGTGACCGTCAGTAGTCTCTTCAGGCCTCAATCCCCGGACCGAATTCCTAAGCTTGCGCTTAGAACGCCGACCCGACAACCAAGGCCCCGCAAGGACCCCGCCGCCCACGTCTCTCTTTCTTCCGATGCAATTGTCAAACAGCAAGGAGCCGAAGCCCCACGAACCCACGCCAAACCCTGAGGCGACCCGCCGCCAAAGCCTGAGCCCAAGCCCAAATTCCACGTATCGCCACGCTCACGCGTGACCGGAAACGACCGAAAATTCCCCAGCCCCGCCTCACAGCAGGGAGGAGTGCGTCCGGAAAGTTCCCGTGACCCGCTGACTTGGCGGCCTCAGAAGCGCGCCCCGTCGTTGGGAGAGCCGCATATAGGCCCATGGCGATTTTCTGTCAACGGACTTTCACAAAGAAAATTACAGCTGTGGAAACTTTAGGCCCTGTCGCGCCGTTTTACGTGCATTTTCATGCCCTCCCGCGGCCGCAAGGTCACGCGTTGCAGCGGCATGACGGGATGGCCCTCGACCAGATCGAAGCGAAAAGCGCGCAAAAGATGGGCGAGCAAAATGATCCCCTCCTGGATCGCGAAGGCCATGCCGATGCAGACGCGCGGGCCCGCGCCGAACGGGATGTAGGCGAAACGGTCGATGCGGTCGCGCCGCTGCCCGAGGAATCTCGAAGGATCGAAGGCGTCAGGATGATCCCAGAGCCCCCGGCGGCGATGCAGGACATAGGGCGAAACCGTGACCACTGTCCCGGCCGGGATACGCACGTCCCCAAGCTTGTCATCCTCGATCGCCTGACGAGCCAACATCGCCGCCGGGGGATAGAGGCGTAGCGCCTCCTCGAAGACGGCGCGAAGGATCTCACACTTCTCTGTGACGACAGTTCCGTGGTCGTCGAACGCCTGATCCGCGTCGGCCTCGGCGCGTTCGCGCCATTCGGGGGATTGGGAGAGCAAATAGAGCGTCCAGGTGAGCGCGTTGGCCGTCGTTTCGTGGCCAGCATTGATGAAGGTGACGATGTTGGCCCGCACGTCCGCCTCAGCAATGCCGCGGCCGTTTTCAGGGTCCTTGGCCGACATGAGGAGGGTCAAGAGGTCGCGCGGCGCCTCGCCCCCGCCGCTCAGCAGCTCCCGGCGCTTTTCGATGATCGCATCGACCGCAGAATCGAAAAACTGAAGCGCGCCGCGGCCGCGCCGGCGCCTGAGTCTCGGCACGAAGGCCGGCGCGCCCAAGAGATCCAGCGGATCGACCCTGCCGATGGTCTCGAAATAGCTCGAGACTGCGCGCTGGAAGGCGCTGGGCTCGCGCCCAAGCCCTTGCGAGAACAGCGTCTGCTCAAGCACTTCGAGCGTCAGCCGCGACATGGCCGCGCCAACGTCGGCGACCGCGCCGTCGCGTCGGCGGATCATTCGCTCAACCGCCGCCTGCCCTACCCTGTGGACGGCCGGAGCAAATTCCGCGATTTGACGCGGAGAGAACAAGCGGCGCGAGCGCACGGCGCTGGATGCGCCAGTCCTCGCCTTCGGCGGTCAACAGTCCATTGCCAAGTCCAGGCCGCAGGATGCGAAGCTGAAGGTCGTCTTTGCGGTAGTTGGCGGCGTTGTCGAGAAACACACGTCGGACGGCCGCTGGATCGTGGGCGGCGGCGCGCAGCCCGAAGATGGTGCGGCCAATGGAGACCGGCCGTTCGAAATCGCCCTCCCACCAGACTTCGATCGGATTGCGCTGCAGGGCGAGGAGGATCGAGAGCGACCCGCGCGGCCTCATGGGCCGGCGCGGATAGGGCGGAACGAAAGGCCTGGACGCTACGGTTGCAAGCGACATGACGTTCGCCTTTGAAAAGCGCGGGCCCCAGATTTAAGCAGAACCCCGAGGACTCGACAGGGGCAGGACCAAAAACCGCTCCGCACGGCCCATGTGGTTCCGGATCAGAACGTCGTGCGCTGACGGATCGCCGTCGCCAGCGTGCCGTCATCGAGATAGTCCAGCTCGCCGCCGATCGGCACGCCATGTGCGAGCCGCGTCACCTTGACGGGAAAGTCCGCCAGGAGATCGATGATGTAATGCGCCGTGGTTTGGCCTTCGACAGTGGCGTTGACGGCGAGGATCAGTTCACTCACGCCGCCGTTGGCGACGCGCGCGACGAGCGCGGACAGGTTAAGATCAGACGGGCCAACGCCGTCGAGGGCCGAAAGGGCGCCGCCGAGCACGTGATAGCGCGCCCGCGTGGCGCCCGCCCGCTCCAGCGCCCAAAGATCGCCGACCAATTCGACGACGACCAGCGTCGTCGAATCGCGCCGTTCATCCGAACAGATCGTGCAGGGATCGCGCGTGTCGACATTGCCGCAGGCCGAACAGGTCAAGATCCGCTCGTGAGCGACTCGCAACGCATCGGCCAGGGGCGCGAGCAGTGTCTCGCGCTTGCGGATGAGATGGAGCGCGACGCGGCGCGCCGAGCGCGGTCCCAATCCCGGCAGGCGCGCGAGAAGCTGAACGAGACGCTCGATTTCAGGGCCGGCGACGCTGGTCGACATCCTGCCTCTAGAAGGGCAGCTTCATGCCAGGCGGAAGGGGCAGGCCCTCCGTCAGCGCCTGCATTTTCTCGGCCGCCATGCGATCGGCCTTGGCCTTGCCGTCGTTGAAGGCCGCAATGATCAGATCCTCGAGCATCTCTTTGTCGGCCGGCGTTAGAAGCGAGGGGTCGATGCGCACGCCCTTCAATTCGCCTTTGGCGGTGAGCGTGAGACTGACCATGCCGCCTCCCGCCTGGCCTTCAACCTCGAGGCGTCCAAGCTCTTCTTGCGCTTCCTGCAGCTTGGCCTGCAGGGCCTGCGCCTTTTTCATCATGCCCATGATATCCACCGGCGCGATCTCCTTCTCAAACTTCATCGGCGGGGTCGACGCCGGAATCGGCGTAAGTCACCTCTTCGTCAACCTCGCCCGCCGCCGGGGACGGCGCCTCTGGCGCCTCCGGACGCCGCACGTCGACGATGCGGGCGCCTTTGAATCGATCGAGAACCTTCTGCACCAACGGGTGCGACGCGGCATTGCTCGCTTGCTCGGCTTCGCGCGCTTGCGCTGTCTCGCGCAAGGTCGGCGCGGTCGAGCCTCCTTGAAGCGCCACGATCCAGCGCTCGCCCGTCCATTCCTGCAGTCGTCGGCTCAGCGTGTGCGCCAGACCCGGTTCGGCGCCGTCGACCAGAGTGAAGGCGACGCTGCCTTGTTCGAAGCGAGCGAGCCGCACATCCCGCTCAAGCGACTGGACGAGCTGAATGTCGCGCTTGGAGCGCGCGAGAGCGACGACGTCGTCGAAACGTGCGAGCCGAGGAACCGCGACGGACGGAGCGGGCGACGGCGCGGACGCGACCCGAGCAGGCTCGGTCGTCGCAAGCCGCATCGAAGCGCGCGCCCCTCCGCCGCCGGCTCCAGACGGAACCGGCGGCGCATGACGCGGACCATCGGTCGCTTGGCTCAGCTTGCGGATCGTCTCCTCAGGCGTAGGCAGATCGGAAGCATAGGCAAGACGGATCAGCGCCATTTCAGCTGAGGCCAGCGGGCGAGGGGAATCCTTCACATCCTCCACGCCCTTGAGCAGGATCTGCCAGGCCCGCGCCAAGACGCCGATCGTCAGCTTGTCGGCGAATTCTTGGGCGCGCTCGCGCTCGATCTCGCTCACCGCGGGATCCCCGGTCGCCGTGGGCGCGATCTTGGCGCGCGTGACGAAATGGCAGAACTCGGCGAGATCAATCAGGATGTCGGCAGCGTCGGCGCCCGCCTGGTGCAATGCGCGCACGATCTCAAGGGCCTCGGCGATTTCGCCGCTCATGACGCGCTCGAACAGCGCGATGATCTCGCCCCTGTCCGAAAGCCCCAGCATGTCGCGAATGGCGAGCGCGGTCACGCCCTTTTCGCCGCCATGCGCGATCGCCTGGTCGAGCAGCGAAAGCGCGTCGCGCACCGAACCTTCGGCGACACGGGCGATCAGCGCCAGCGCCTCCGGCTCGGCGGAGACCCCTTCAGCGGCGGAAATCTTGCTCAAATGGCTGACCATCGGGGCCGCCTCGATGCGCCGCAAATCAAAGCGAATGCAGCGCGAGCGCACCGTGATCGGCACCTTGTCGATTTCGGTGGTCGCGAACAGAAACTTGACGTGCTCGGGCGGCTCCTCGAGCGTCTTCAGAAGTCCGTTGAAGGCCTGCTTCGAGAGCATGTGCACTTCATCGATGATGTAGACCTTGGTGCGCGCCGAAACCGGCCTATACCGCGCGTTCTCGATGATCTCGCGCACGTCGTCGATGCCGGTGTGGGAGGCCGCATCCATTTCGATCACATCGACATGGCGCGATTCCATGATCGCCTGGCAGTGGACGCCGAGCTCGGGCATGTCGACGCTCGGGCGCATCGATTTTGCCGGGCAGCGAATAATTGAAGGCGCGAGCCAGAATGCGCGCCGTCGTGGTCTTGCCGACGCCGCGCACGCCCGTGAGGATATAGGCTTGGTGAATGCGGTTCGCGGCGAAGGAATTGGCGAGCGTGCGCACCATCGGCTCCTGGCCGACCAAGTCCTCGAAGCGCATCGGCCGATATTTTCGCGCCAGCACCCGATAGGGGGAGGCCGACGGCGGGGCCGTGGCCGCAGCCTCAGTGGCGGAGAAGAGCGAATCGCTCAACGACGCCGCCCTCTCTCGGCGGAAAAAGGTCGATGGCGGAGCATCCTGGGCTTCGCTTTCGCTCGATGAAACGCTGCTCGGAGGCGAAGGCGAACTCAGGCCTTGCGCTCATCTGGTCGCCGACGCGAAACCCGCGTCAGTGGGAGGTTGGACAAAGACCCGCCCTGGCTCGTTAGGGCTGCTTCCTTCCGGACCTGACCCGGTTGGCGAGCGGTACGTCCTTCGCCAACCTCCCGGAGCCTATGTGGACCATGATACGGCCGGGCGCAAGGGGAGGTCGGCGCCGGCAGGGCGCCGGCAGCCGCGACCGGGCCGTTCACGCCGCTCGCTCCAGTTCCTCGACCATGGCGTGCGCGATCCGCGCGGTCGCGTCGTCGGCCGGGAAGAGCATCTCCAGCGCCAGTTCGGAGAGCGTCACGTCGTTCGGGGTGCCGAAAACCGTGACCGTGCCAAGAAAAGACATGACGCCAAAGCGGGTGGCTACTCGAAACGGCGTGGCCAGGCGCTCGGCGGCGCCGAAGCTCTCCGCCGGCTCGCTTTCGGGCGGCGCCGGATAGGCCGAGACTTCGGCGAGCAGGCCCTGCAGAACCGAATCGCCCCGCGCGTCGATCTGCTGCCGCAGGACGGCGAGCACATGGGCGCGCCAAGCGGCATAATTGACTATGCGCGACCCCATGCCCGCGGGATGCAGGGTGAGGCGCATAGCGTTGACCGGCGGGCGCATGAGATCCGCCGAACAGCCCTCGTAGAGCTGGGGCAACGCCGAGTTCGACATCACGATATTCCAGTGCCGGTCGACGGCGAAGGCGGGATAGGGCTTGTGCGCCTTCAAGATCGCCTCGATGGCGGTCTTCGCCGCCGCCAGGCCAGCAATCGAGCGCTCCTGAAACGCCGGCGCGAACCCCGCCGCCAGGAGAAGCGAGTTCTGGTCGCGCAGCGGGATCTCGAGATATTCTGCAAGCCGGGCGATCATCTCACGGCTCGGCTGCGCCTTGCCGGTCTCGAGACAGGACAGGTGCCGGGTCGAGCTCTCGGCGGCATAGGCGAGATCAGCCTGCGTCATACGGCGTCGCTCTCGCCAGCGGCGCAAGAGGACGCCGAAGGGAAGCTGATGAGCGGTCATGGGAACCAAGTCTAGCGCCGGGCGGCGCGCAAGACCATGACCTCTAAGGTCAAGCGATGGGGTCGCTTTTTGACCTGCCAAGTCATGGATTGTGGACGCGGCCAGCGCGATCCTGAGCCACGAACCCGAGGCCCGCCCTCGATCTTCGAAGCCAGACTGGAGAGACATGATGCTCAATGCTCAAGCGCTCGCCGATCGCTATGTGGCCGCATGGAACGAACCGGACGCGGCCAAGCGCTCGTCCGCCATCGCCGCGCTCTGGGCGCCGGACGCGCTCGGCCACAATGGTCCGCGCGGATATGCTGCGCGCAGCACGCTCACCCTCGTTGCGCCCGGAAAGAGCGCGGGGCGCGAGGGCGTTCGCTATCGCGCGGCGCCGACCGCCCGCCTCCGCGGCGACGTCGTGACGTTCCGCTGGGAGATGCTGCTCGCCGACAGCGAGACGGTGCTCGCGAGCGGGCTCGAGTTCATGATCGTCGACGACGACGGGCGCATCCTGGTCGACCATCCGTTCGCCGTCGCGTGAGCCCGCGCGGCTCCTTACCCAAACATCTTCTCAGAAAGGACAAGAGCCATGCCCTTCATCACCGCCAAAGACGGCGCTGAGCTCTATTGGCGCGAGTGGGGAGCGGGCGCGCCGATCCTGTTCCTGAGCAGCCTCGGCTGCGACAGCCGGATGTGGGACTACCAGATCGCCGCCTTCGCCGACGAGGGCTTCCGCTGCATCGGCTTCGACCGGCGAGGCCACGGCCGCTCCGATCAACCCGCCCATGGCTATGACTTCGACACCTTTGCCGACGACGTCGCCGCGCTCGTCGATCACCTTGATCTTTCGGGCCTCACGCTCATCGCCCATTCGATGGCGGGCGGCGAGGCGGTGCGCTACCTCACCCAGCATGGGAGCCAACGTGTCGCCCGCCTCATTCTCCTCGCGCCGACGACGCCGATGCTGCTCAAGACCCACGACAACCCGAATGGCTTGCCGATGGAAGCCTTCGAGGCTTTGTGGGCGCAATGGCGTCATGACTATCCGAAATGGGTCGACGACAATGTCGCGCCGTTCTTCATCCCCGAGACGTCGCCCGCGATGATGCGCTGGGGCGTCACGCTCCTCACAGACCTCGCTGCCCATCACGCTCGCCTGCTCCCGCGCGATGGTTGAGGCGGACTTCCACGCCGAGATGCGAGACATCGACGTCCCGACCCTCATCGTCCATGGCGACCGCGACCGATCGGCGCCGGTCGAGCTCACCGGCAAGCCTTCGGCCGAACTCGTGCCCGGCTCACGGCTCCTCGTCTATCCCGGCGCGCCGCATGGTCTCATGTTCACCCATATGGACGAGCTCCACGCCGACCTCCTGGCCTTCATGCGCGAGCGCGAAGGCCGCTCAGCCGCCGCCTGATCCCGCGGATAAACGCCAATAGCCGCGATTAAACGCTAGTAAACGCTAATAGGCGCTAGTAAATTTGCTAGCGTTTACTAGCATTTATTTTTCCGAATCAGGACTTTTCAATGGGTTACGGCGGAAAAAATAGAATTTTCTGCCCCTCGCGGGCCTGCTTGCAAAAACGCCCCCCCGCCTTTCATCTCCTTCCCGCCTGCGGCGTCGGGCGACGCGGCTTCGATCTGGCGAAGGAAAATGCATATCACATATTTCTGCTTTTGACAAGACATTGTCCGCCCAGATCGCGCGTCAGGGCCGGGCTTATCCCGGCCAGTTACGCGTTCGACGCGCCGAATGGCCGGAACCAGCTGCTTTCTCAAAGGCTTTGCCAAGAGGTCGGTGATCTTTTAGCTCGCGCGGCGTGGATGGCAGGGACAAGCCAGGCTTGACCCGGCCAGGACGATAGCCGCTCGGAGGCGACAGATGACGACGGAACCAAAGCGCACCACCCGGCGGCAGCCTTTGCGGAACGCTGCGCGATGGAGAACAGGCGAGCCATTGGCTCGCCTGTTGCTATTGCGTCGACCAACGCGTCGGGGCGGCGTAATGGAGCCGGCCGTCTCTCAAGCAGACTGCCGAGAAGTCGCTGTTCTCTCGGCGAGAAAGTCCTGAGCCCTTCAGCCAAGCCAAGAGACGGTCCAATAGACGTCGTAGTTGGAGTTGGAGCCGCACCCACTCGGAGAGGCCACGCCGGGATTGTTGTCGAGCGAGCCGTATTGCCGGCCGTCGCCCTTCGTCAGGACCAGCGCTCGAAGCTGTGCGCCGGTGTAAATGTGGACCCCTGCGGCAACCGGGCCGTCGCAATTGGGGAATGCGAAACCCCAGAAGTCCCCGACCAGCCAGCCCGCAAGGGCCCCGAGCGCGCTTCCCAGCAGCGGCACCGGAATCGCCGTTCCGAGCGCCGCTCCAATGGCCGCGCCAAGATCCTCTGCGGCGTCTTTCGCAAGCGCCTGCGCCGCGGCGTTAGCCACCTTACCAAGGGTCTGCTGGAGGTACGCCGACGCGGAACTCTCGCCCTGGGAACTGTTGACAATATTATAAGCCAGTACAACCTTCTCTTTATCGCCTATCTCTACATTGTTGAACGTCAAGTCAACAGAGTAAGACCCGTTGGTTAAATCGCCCATAGATTTTATAACCGTATTTGTCGACTTACCTTGAACGGTCAGGCTAAAGCCAACGTAATCGGTGTCTTTTGCGGTGCTAAATATGTTTCCAGAGCGAGTATTGTTGATCCGAAACCAATCGAGACCGAAGCTATATCGCGGAGGCAACGCCGGCGGGAATTTACCTCCAATCGGCGCCCACAGCTGGTTTTCCGTTCCGGTCGTCTTTTGCTCACGAGCGTCGAGTCCAACCCCGGGCTTGGTCGACGCGCCTCCGACGTCGATGACCATGCCGCTCTGCTTGCTCCTAATGAAGCAGTATTCTGAGCCTGCAGGATCCGGGACGAAGCCCCAGAGTTGGTTTTCCTGACCGGTAGTCTTTTGCGGGAAGGCGTCTAGTAATCCTGCGGTTTTGTCGGGACCTTCCTGGATATCAATAACATCACCGCTCAGCCTACTCTTGATGAAGTAGTAACCAGAATTTACCTGATCAGCGACAAACTCCCAGAGCTGATTGTCGTTGCCTGTTGATTTTGGGGGAAAAGCGTCAAGTAACACCCCAGATTTCGTGGACGACTTCTCAATGTCGATCACGTTGCCGTTGAGCTTATTCTTGATGGCGTAATAAGTGGTCATAATCGTTTCCCTTCAAACGCGGTTGGTTCGGCCGAAATGATTTCGACCTCCAACGAAACGAATGCTACGCAGCTGCGACGCCCACTGCCTCATCAGCTTTGATGAGGCGCGCAAAAATATCTTGTCGAGTTACGAGAAATAATCGTTAGGCCGGACTGATACGCCCGGTCGCAGAAATCGCCGTCAGAAGCGCAACGACGTCGACCTGTCGGCTACAGCCGGTCTTCTCCAGCACACCGCGGACATGCGTGCGAATGGTGTTTGCTGAAGTCCCTCCATCGGACGCAATGTCGTCTACGGACTTGCCGGCGGCTAAACCGCGCGCGACGCGAGCCTCCGCGGGCGTCAGGTCGAACAGCGATTGTACCAGTTCAACGGGTGGCGCTTGTGGCAACGCGACAGGAGTGAGTATCAGCACCGCGGCGCAGCGCACGAAGATGTCGCGAGCCGACAGTCGGACGGGAATAAGATGCGCAACCATCATGGCGTCGGAGCCGGTATCGCGGACCGGAAAAGAACGCACACACGAGGGGTCCGCATAGTCGATGGTCGCAATGGCGTTCCGCAACAACTGATCGGCAGCCTTGTCGGCTAGCGATACGCGGTCGCGGGCTCGCCAATGGACATATCCGGTGACAGCTTCGATGAGCGAATTGACGGCGAGTACCTTGCCCTGCTCATCGAGAACCAGCGCCGGGAGGCCGATGACGGCGAGTGTCTCGCCGGCGACGCGCGCCCGCTCAAGCTGCAAGCGCGCCGACAAGAATGCGCTACGGGCGAGATGGGGACGCAGTTCGTCGAGCTTGGCCACGACGCGGCGTTCCACAGGTCCGCGCTCGGTATGTCGCGTCATGACGAGAATTACGTTCTCACCAGTAGGGATGGGAATAGCCGTGGCGACAACCCATCCGATGCCGAGTGGACGCCACATATCGCGGTATATCGGTTCGAGATCCAACTCTTCCATCTTGAATACGTCGAGTTCGGTCAAAAATCCCGAGTGGCGCGCGGCAAACAGTCGAGCAACGACCTGTCCCCGCGAGAACCATCTGTCGTTCACAAATGCTTTCATCCGCTCCCGATTCTCGGGTGAAGCGGTCCAATATTGAAGGTTGGCTTTGCTGATGAATAGCGATCCGCCGGTACCCTCCGCTATTCTTCCAAGCTCCTCAAGGACATGGGGCCACAGCTCCGGGACGAGGGAGCTTTCGTAGATTCGGTCGATAAGCTCGGGGTTCACGGTTGTTTCGCCAAACGCCGCCCAAGGAGCAATTCGGGTCCATGTCTTCTA
>CAVWBA010000006.1:0-351800 GCA_963753135.1 uncultured Alphaproteobacteria bacterium
TCGTCCCGGTAAACGACAACTCGATGGCCGGGCTCGCGGGAGGCGCGGAGGCTGCGCGTCTCCCGCAGGCAGGGTGCTGAAGCGCTAAATTCGACACCGTGCGCGCCGACTGCTTTGCTGGCGGCTATGCGGCCGCGCGCCACCTCATCGAGTTCGGGCACCGCGACGTCGCAATTCTCGCTCATTTCAAGCATCTCGACAATATCGAACAGCGCATCGCTGGCGCTCGCCACGCCTTTGGCCGAAGCTGGCCATCGTGAGCGCGACCAAGTCATCTACGGCGGGAACGACCTTGAAAGCTTGCGCGGCGCAATCGAAGTCGAGCTGCGCCGTGACGATCAACTGACGGCGATTTTCGCCCTCACCAACGTCTGCGCGCTGGCTTCGATCAAGGCCGCGCGCGGCCTGCACCTGCAAATTCCGGGCGACATTTCCATCGTCGGCTTTGACGACTTCGACTGGATGTGGGCGCTGAAGCCCTATCTAACCACCATCGCGCAGCCGATCGACGATTTCGCTTCCACCGCCTGGCGCCTCCTGATGCGACGCCTCAAGGGCGCCGCGAGGAGGGCTTCAACAGTGAACGCATCGAACTTCCCTGCACGCTCAAGGTGCGGGAAATCGACCGGGCCCGCCCCGCCCTCGGCTCAACGCCAGTCGCGGAGGTCCGCTAAATCACGAAATAACATCAGGGAGTGAACCATGTCGAAATGTTTGACTTTACGCGCCTCGGTCTCCGCTCGTGCTTGGCCTCACGGCGGCGACTGCTTTCGCCGACGACAAGCCTGTCTATGGCGTCTTGATGAAGACGCTCTCCAACCCCTTCTGGGGCGCGATGGAGAAGGGCGTCGACGTCGCCTCGAACAGTTTTCTCGGCAGTGAGCTCACGCGCTCCGTCCTCGGAGTAAGGTTCATCGACGTGGGCCGCATCCGCGGCGAAGCCGAGGCGATGGTCGCGCACCTCGGCGCGCGCATTCCCTCGGTCACACAGATGACTGGCCAGCTGTCCGGCGGCCAACAGCAATCGGTTGCAATCGCCTGCGCGCTCACGTTCAACCCCAAGCTCGTCATCATCGATAAGCAGACGGCGGCGCTTGCGGTCCGCGAGCTCGAGCATGTGCTGGACCTTATCCGCGCTCTCAAGAGAGACGGCATCTCCGTCATCTTGATCAGCCACCGCTTGACCGACGTGTTCTCGGTTTGCGACCGCATCGTCGTCTTGCGCCAGGGTCATGTCATCGCCGACGACGCGACCCCACACCAGCATGAACGCTGTCGTCGCCCATATCGTCGGCGCGATGGACGAGTGGCTTGAAGGGGGACACGCATGACCTGCTTGGCGTGCGTTCGAAAGCCGCCTCCTCCGAGCGAAGGGCGAAAACCTTCCCCTTCTTACATGGAGACGCAATTGAAATTCGGCATTTACTGATCGTACTGGGAACAGGACTGGAGCGCCGACTGCCTGAAATATGTAGAGAAAGTCGCCAAGCTCGGTTTCGACGTGATCGAAATCGCCGCTGATCACCTGAATAGCTACAGCCCGGCGCATATCGCGGAAGTCGGCCGTTCGGCTCGAAACAATGGCGTCACGGTCATCCCCGGACTGGGCCCGTCCCCACACAGAAACCTGTCTTCCGCCGACCCGGCGATCAGAAAAGCGGGGCGGGCGTTTTTCGAAGAGGCACTGACCAACCTCGCCAAACTCGATATCCACGTCATTGGCGGAGCGCTCCACTCCTACTGGCCGATCGACTATTCGAAGCCGGTCGACAAGGCAGGAGACAGGGCGCGAGGGCTGGAAGGCATCTCAACCTCGCCATTTTGTAGCCAATCTCGGCGTCAATCTGTGCCTGGAAGTGCTCAATCGGTTCGAGAACCACGTCCTGAACACTGCCGAGGAGGGTGTCGCCTTCGTCCGGGAGATCGGCAAGCCCAACGTTAAGGTCATGCTCGATACGTTCCATATGAACATCGAGGGGATAGTTTCGGAAGGCGATCCGCACGGTCGGCCCGCTGCTCGGCCATTTCCATATGGCGAGAACAATCGCCGCGTTCCCGGCAAAGGCGGCCCTGCCCTGGCACGAAATCGGGACGGCGCTGCGCGAGGTCGGATATTCCGGCGCGGTCGTCATGGAGCCGTTCGTGAAGATGGGCGGCCAGGTAGGCGCCACATCAGGGTTTGGCGCGACCTGAGTGATAACGCGGACGAAGCCCAGATGGATGAAGCCGCGCAACAGGCCTTGGCGTTCTCGCGCTACGTGCTCGGCGGGGAGCCGCGACGCGACATCAATGCGGGATCCGTAAGCCGATCGACCTTGCGCTGAAGAGCGTCCGTTTTTGCGGCGATCTGGTCATGGAGTTCTAAAGGCCGAACTCGCCGAGGCGCGCTGTCCTTCTAGCGGTCGCCCAATGCCGGCGCGCCCGCTGGCCGAGTAACAGAAATGGCACAGCAGCAGTGCGCGGTATGCAAGCACAACGAAGAGGTTGTATTATCTCGCATCTGCGAAAGGTGCGTGTAAATAGGCTCGCGGCAGTCAAAGAGATCGACCAGCTGCGAGATTGACAGCCCTTTGTTTTCTATACACTGAAGAATTAAGCAATGCTGTCTTGGCTTGGTCCGGCGGCGCAATCCAAATACGGTCAGGACTTATGAACTGCAAGGCGGCCCTCTCAGCCGCGGCCCTGGTTGCGGCTGCATACGCGGTGCCCTCGGCGCCAGTTGGTCGGAGACCATCACGGTTCCTTCGCAGGTCAGCGGCGGGATGGGGTCTGACGTTCCCGCAACGGCCAATGAAGCTGGCCTGGTTCGCCCCGCGACGAGCGACCATCCCGAGGGCGAGGACGCTGGCCCTGGCGGCTCCTCGGCTTCATCCGAGGCGAACGGCGGGGAATTGGGCGACAATGCTCCGCCCGTCGCGGGATCCATCGCCGATCCCGAGCCGTCGATGTTGACCAGACTGCTCATCATGTTTAGCGACCTGCGCGCCCAGGTGGTCGGGGGTCGTTGAACCGCGGTCATGCGTTCGGAATGTTGCGCGCCAAGGCTTCGAGCACCGCCATGCGCACCGCGACGCCCATCTCCACCTGTTCACGGATGAGCGACTGCGCGCTATCGGCGACCAGCGTATCGATCTCGACGCCGCGGTTCATCGGCCCAGGATACATGACGAGCGCGCCCGGCTTGGCGTAGCTGAGCTTTTCCTGGTCGAGCCCGAAATAGCGGAAATATTCGCGCGCCGACGGCACGAAGGCGCTGCTCATGCGCTCGCGCTGCAAGCGCAACATCATCACGATGTCGGCGTCCCTGAGCCCCGAACGCATGTCACGAGCGACTTCGACGCCCATGCGCTCAACGCTTGCCGGAAGAAGCGTCGAGGGCCCGACGACTCGCACATAGGCGCCGAGTTTGCTGAGCAGCAGGATGTTTGAGCGCGCCACGCGCGAGTGGAGAATATCGCCGCAGATCGCAACCGTGAGGCCCTCGATGCGTCCGAGATTGCGACGGATCGTCAGCGCGTCGAGGAGCGCCTGGGTTGGATGCTCATGGGCGCCGTCACCCGCGTTGACCACCGAGCAATCGACCTTGCGGGCCAGAAAATGCACCGCGCCGGCGTGATAATGCCTCACCACGAGGATATCGGGCCGCATGGCGTTGAGCGTCATGGCGGTGTCGATGAGCGTCTCGCCCTTTTTGACACTCGACGCCCCGACCGCCATGTTCATCACGTCCGCGCCAAGCCGTTTTCCCGCGAGCTCGAACGACGACTGCGTGCGGGTCGACGCCTCGAAGAACAAGTTGATCTGGGTGCGTCCTCGCAAGGTGACGCGTTTCTTCTCGACCTGCCGGGAGATCGTCACCGCTTCCTCGGCAAGATCGAGCAAGGCCACGATCTCGTCTCGCGATAGGTGCTCGATGCCGAGCAAATGGCGTTGGGCGAAAGCGGGCGGGGACGGAGCGATCATCGTTGAGGGCGCGGTTTCGGATGCCCCTGATTGAGCCAAGATGCGATGCAGTTCAATCCCGCTGAACCGCCATCGCCTCGACAGGCCACAGCGATCCGCTCTGGCCTGGGTGAGCCACCGAACAAACCAACTAAGCCTGCATAAACGCGCATAAACGCTAGTTAGGTGCTAGTAAGCGCCAGTAAAATAGCAAGCGTTTATTTTTTCGAATCGAGACTTTTCAAATGGTTACAGTCTATTCAAATAATGAAATAAGTAAATAAGGAAAACAACTCCCAAGCACCCCTTCTTTTTTCGTGATCGCGAAGGTTTCAGAGAGGCCACCGCGAGAACGAAAGTGAATTGCAAAGCGAACGAACAGGAATCCGCCGCCGCCTGAGAGCGCTCCAAGCCCGATTAGCTCACCAGTCAAGAGGGGGACTTGGGAGTTACTTCGTCGTTTTCAAGTGATCATTCGTTTTCAATCTTTCGCAACCCGCGCCAGCCCGTGAAGCCAAGCCCTGCAAAGCCAAGCAGCATCATCTCCAAAATGGGAAGATTCTGGAACACCAAAGGTCGGAACCTCAACACCGGCGGCAAGGCATCAGAAGATGTGAAGCCGGCAGGACTTCCAGGTTGATGATTTGGCCGTTGCTCCCCTCGGTGGCGACTCATCCGTCAAGATACATCGGACGGCCTGTCCAACTTCCTTGATGCTGGTAGTCATGCCTGGTCACAGTGTCGTGACTTTGACCGTTGCTCATACGGTGGCGAGATATCACAGGGTTGCTGGATGATAAGTCCAGTCACTTCTTCGCATCGTTTGATGCTTTTGGTTGACTGAGTTGGCCGCGGGGACTTCCAGTCCGCGTTCCCGGCCGGCCGTCGGCGGCTAGCTTCGTTGTCGAAGGCTGCGTCGAGCTTGATCCCACCACTTGCCCGGCGTCATTGATGCCGGCGGCTTGACGGATCGGAGGGGCCGGCTGCTGAAAAAGTCCGCCAAAAAGGCGCTGGTGTTTAGTTCTCTCTGATGATTTCTTGGCTGAATAGCGTGCGGTTCCCATTTTTAGCATTCGAGCTCGAATCCCGCTCGGGTCCCAACCCCTATTTTGAAAGGAATATTCTCCATGGCAGACCGCGATCATCTCGAAAACGCATTTTCCATGCCGAAGGGCTTCAAGATTTATCAGGTTCGCCCGATGACGCGCGAAATCCTTCGAAACGGTGACCCCGCTTGCGGCGCCCGCGGCCCCGCCTCCCCTGGGACCTCTTGCCGCTTTCGTCGGAAACTGGAACGGCATGGGCTTCAACACGATCTCCGCCCGCAGCATCAGACGTTCCCCCTGCCGACCCCGGAGCCTGGCGACAATCTGCTGGAGCTTAACCTCACCTCGGAGACGCTGTCGTTCAACGCCAGTCTCGGCTCCATCCCCAACCGCGGGATGCTCCAGGACGACCTCTTTATGAATGGCGTTCCTTACGTCCAGTCGATCAACGACGTGACCAACCCCGCCCCGTCCACCGGCATCCACTTCGAGCCGGGCAAATGGCCCAGCACCCGGTTGCCGCCCGCGCCGGAAGCGGCTACCAAGCCGCGATCCTCTCCTTCCGTTGGCAATGCCCGCCTCCCCAGACGACCTCCTTGCCTATCTCACCGCGCTCGGCGTCGAGACCGAGACCGTCGACCATCCGCCTTTGTTCACGGTCGAGGACTCGCGAACTCTGCGCGGCGAGATTCCTGGCGGCCACACCAAGAACCTGTTCGTCAAGGACAAGAAGGGCCGCCTGTTCCTGCTCGTGCTCGGCGAGGAGACCGCGGTCGACCTCAAGCGCGCGCACGAGAAGATCGGCGCCCAGGGGCGGGTCTCCTTCGGCTCGGCCGAACTGTTGCAAGAGGTTTGGGGCGTGAAGCCCGGCGCGGTCACGCCGTTCGGCGCCATCAACGATAAAACGGCTAAGGTTTCCGTCGTGCTGGATGAAGCCATGATGCGCCACGAACGGCTCAACTTTCATCCGCTGGTCAACACCCGCACCACGGGGCTCAAGAGCGCCGACCTGATCAAATTCCTGCGAGCCACCGGGCATGAGCCGCTCGTCGCGGCTTTGGGCCAGGATCAAGCAGCGGTTGAATAAAAAGCCCAACGCCTCCATTTAGGGCGCTAAAGTGGACGGGGGCGCGGGGCCTTGCCCCCGTCCACCCGGCTGGAGATGATGGGACATGGCGAATGTGAGCGGCGCGGTCGCGCCTCAAACCAAGACGGGTTCGGTCAAGGAGGTCACGACGGCCTCATTCCGCGCCGATGTGCTCACGGCCTCGACGCGCCAGCCTGTGCTGGTCGACTTCTGGGCACCGTGGTGCGGGCCCTGCAAGCAGCTCGCGCCGGCGCTGGAGAAGGCGGTCGCCGACTCGGGCGGCAAGGTCGCGCTAGTCAAGATGAATATTGACGAGCATCCCCAGATCCCGGGCCAGCTCGGCATCCAGTCGATTCCAGCCGTCATCGCTTTCGACCAGGGCCAGCCAGTGGATGGGTTTGTCGGCGCGCTGCCGGAAAGCCAAATCCGAGGCTTCATCGAGCGGCTGGTCGGGCCGCTGCAGAACGAATCCGCCGTGCTTCTGGCGGAGGCCGAGGACGTGGCCGCAAAGGGCGATGCGGCGGGGGCGGCGGCGATCTATTCCGAGATTTTGGCCGACGACCCGGGCGAGGCCAAGGCGATCGGCGGTCTCGCCAAACTCCATATCGCGGCCGGACGCCTTCAAGAAGCGAAGGCGCTCCTGGAGGCGGCGACGGCGGCGCCGGCCGGCAAGGAGCAGGACCCCGCGGTCGTCGCGGCTCAGGCGGCGCTGCGCCTGGCCGAGCAAGCCTCGAACGTCGGCGAGCTCGCGCCTCTTGAGCAGGCGATCGCCACCAACCCGGACAACCATCAGGCGCGCTTCGACCTTGCGGTCGCGCTGTCGGCGAAGGGCGATCGTGATGGCGCGGCTGACCAACTGCTTGAAATCATTCGCCGCGACCGCAGCTGGAACGACCAGGCGGCGCGCAAGCAATTGTTGCAGCTGTTCGAGGCCTGGGGTCTGATGGACCCAGCGTCAGTCGCCGCGCGGCGCAAGCTTTCGGCGATCTGGTTTTGACAGCAAGCCGCCGTCCACGACGCCCGAAGAACGGGACGAAGGCCATGAAACTTAACCAGACTTTTGCCGGACCGGCCGAGATGCCGGCGACGATCCCGCTGTTTCCGCTAACAGGCGCGCTGCTCTTGCCGCGCCGGCCAATCCAGCTCACGGTGTTCGAGCCCCGCTATCTCGAAATGCTCGACGATGCGCTTTCCGGGGAGCGGCTGATCGGCGTTATCCAGCCATCGTCGGAGGAGGAGACGGCCGATCCGGCGCCGGAACTCTATCCGCTCGGCTGCGCGGGCCGCATCGTCCAATATGCGGAGATCGGCGACGGCCGCTGCTTTTTGACATTGATGGGGGTGGCGCGGTTCCGCCTGACCGGCGAAACGCCGAGCGACCATCCCTATCGCATCGCGGTCCCCGATTATTCGCCGTTCGCCGAGGACTTTCTCGAAGGCGCCGGCGAAGCAGCGGTCGATCGCGAGGATCTGATCGCCGCCTTGAAACGCTTCGCCGAGGTCAACGAGATCAAGGTCGTGTGGAGCGACATCAAGAAGGCGTCCAACGAGGCTTTGGTCAACGGCCTCTCCATGATGAGCCCCTGCGGCCCCAGGGAAAAGCAGGCCTTGCTCGAGGCCCCCGATCTCAAGTCGCGCGCCGAGATGCTGGTGGCGATCACGACCATCGAGCTCGCGCGCGGCCAGGACGCGGCAACCCAGATTCACTAGGGCGCTTTGCAATTCCGCGGCATCGGACTTTCTTTTATTTGCATCGAAATTCCCGCGCTAGTTGCATCCCTGCGCTTCCGGACGTCGAGCGCAGCTGAAACGGTCGCGGCCTACCTCGAACCTCCGGACGGCCGGTGTGAGAAGCCGGCCGCGATAAGTTGATAACGTCACATTTTGCGTGCATCCATGGCCTATCGCCGCGATGCGGGGCGAATTCGGAAGGAAATTGAAGCCGATGTCTCTTTCGCTCTATCAGAGCAGCGTGCCGGTCTATGAGCGCGGGCTCAACGCGTTCCTCGCCATTCTCGATAAGGCTGAAGAGCACGCGGCGTCGCGCAAGTTCGATCCAAACAACTATCTCGCCATGAGGCTGAGCCCCGACATGTTTCCGCTTGTCCGCCAGGTCCAGTCGTTCTGCGATCATGCCAAGAACTCGTCGTTCCGGCTGGCCGCCAAGGACCCGCCCGTCAAGGAGGATAGGGAGACGACCGTCGTCGAACTGCGCGCGCGCATCCAGGCGACCCTCGACATGCTCAAATTGATCGACGCCAAGGCGATGGAGGGCGGGGAGATCCGCGAGATCGTCATCCCCGCCGGGGCCAACAAGCTGAAGCTTCCCGGCGCCGACTATCTCTTACATTTCGCCATGCCGAACTTCTATTTTCATTTGACCACGGCTTACGACATCCTGCGCGCAAGCGGCGTCGAGATCGGCAAGCGCGACTTTATCGGCGCAGTCTCGAACCTTGTTCGCGCGTGAGAGCACATAAACCATGACCATCACCAGACTGCACGCCGGCCCGCGCATGTCGCAGGCCGTCATCCATGGCTCGACGATCTATCTTGCCGGCCAGGTCGCCGATCAGGCGAAAGGCAAGAGCGTCGGGGATCAGACCAAAGAAATCCTCGCCACGATCGAGCGCCTGCTAGCGGAAGCCGGCTCGGACAAAACCAAGATTTTGTCGACCACCATTTATCTTGCCGACATGGGTACGTTTGCCGAAATGAACGCCGTATGGGACGCGTGGGTCGCCGCCGGGCATGCGCCGGCGCGCGCAACCGTCGAAGCCAAGCTCGCAGCGCCGGCCTATACCGTCGAGATCGCCTGCATCGCGGCCAGGTCCGAACTGACCCTATTATAGCCCTTCGAGGAGGCCCTTTCGGTGCTTGTCCAATCTCTCGACAATGCCAGGGAACCCTTCGAGCGGATGGCGTCGCCCGAGGAAGCGGTCGACCGGCTCATTCGCCTGTACAATGAGGCGACCGAAGCTTTGCGGGGCGCGGTCGAGCGCTTTCTCAAGGACGGCGACCCGCCGTCGGCGGCGACGCGCGCCTTGTTCCACTATCCGGAACTGCGACTGATTTATGCGCCGAACGGCCCAGCTCTCTCCAGCCCGCGCGCATTCGCGAAATTCAGCGAACCTGGCGTCTACGCGACGACTGTCACGCAGCCGGCGGAATTTCGCGCCTATCTACTCGAGCAGCTTGAGCCGTTGGTCGCGGAATACGGGGCCACGATCGAGGTCGGCGTCGGCGCGCAGGAGATTCCCTATCCTTACGTGATCGAAAGTGGCGACGAGCTGACGCGCGGCGGAGGCGCCGACGCGGCGGAGCTCGCGCGGTTCTTTCCTGTGCCTTCCTTGGCGACCATCGGCGACGAGACCGCGGACGGCGAGTTCGACTTCGGCCCCGAGCGGCCGCTCGCTTTGTTCGACGCGCCCCGTACTGATTATTCGCTCCGCCGCCTCGTGCACTATACCGGCTCGGACTGGCGGGCGATGCAGCCCTGGGTGCTTTTGACCAACTATCACCGCTATGTCGACCAGTTCGTGCAATGGGGTTTGAAGCAGCTCCATAGCGGAACGGGCGTCGAGAAAGTCGTCCTGCCCGGCAATATCGTCATCGACTCCTCGATCGCGCCCGCAGATGCGGAAGCCCGCGTCAGCGCCGTCGCCTGGCATCGGTTCCAGATGCCCGCCTATCATTGCATGCGCGCGGACGGGCGCGGGATCAGTCTGGTCAACATCGGCGTCGGGCCCTCGAACGCGAAGACGATTACCGACCATATCGCGGTCTTGCGGCCGCATTGCTGGCTGATGGTCGGCCATTGCGCCGGACTTCGGCAGTCGCAGGTGATTGGCGACTATGTGCTGGCGCACGCCTATCTCAGGCGCGACAACATCCTCGACGAGGCCGTGCCGCTAGAAACGCCGATTCCGGCGCTCGCCGAGGTGCAGGTCGCGCTCCAGGAGGCGGTGGCCAAGGTCACAGGCGATCGCGGCGAAGCGCTCAAGCGCCGTTTGCGCACCGGCACGGTGGTCACCGACGACGACCGCAATTGGGAATTGCGCTGGTCGAAGGAGCGCCGCATCATCAACATTTCGCGCGCGATCGCAGTCGACATGGAATTGGCGACGGTGGCCACGCAGGGATTCCGCATGCGCGTGCCCTATGGGACGCTGCTCTGCGTCTCCGACAAACCGCTGCACGGCGAGATCAAATTGCCGGGCGCCGCCAACGCCTTTTACGAGCGAGCCATTGCTGAGCACCTGCAGATCGGCATTGCGGCGATCGGCCTCCTGCAGAGTCAGGACGACACCCTGCACTCACGCAAGCTCAGGAGCTTCGACGAACCGCCGTTCCGGTGAGGCGCTAGCTGATCACCACCACCGGAGTGCCGACGTGCACCCGACCATAGAGGTCGATCGCATCCAAGTCGCGCATGCGGATGCAGCCCGAGGAGACGTGCCCCCCGATTTCCGACGGCTCGTTGGTGCCGTGGATGCGGATGAGCGTGTCCTTGTTATCCACGAAGAGATAGAGGGCCCGCGCGCCGAGCGGGTTGTCCCACCGGCCTTCGAGCGGCCCGTGCTGCTTATAGACCTGGAACTGCGGCCAGCGCTCCATGATCGAAGCCGTTGGCATCCAGGTCGGCCATTCCTTCATCGCTCCGACCTCGGCGCGGCCGGTCCATCCCATATACTCGGCGCCGCTTGCGATGCGGTATTGGACCGCCTGGCCGTGGGGCAGAATGTAATAGAGATAGTTCGTCGTCGTATTGACGATGATCGTGCCCGGCTTCTCGGTCGTTTGATACTGGACAATGCTGCGGCGGGTGGGAATCGTCCACTCGTCCGGCTCCGCGAGCGCCATCATCTGCTTGTCGCGCGCCGTGAGCTGCGGATCTGGAAGCCCCGATTGGATGACGGGCGTGCAGCCGCTCGCCAAAGCCCCCACGCCCAGCACCAGCCCCACAACGACCACATTCGTCTTCATCGCCGCCCCGTCGATCTCGCCGCTAACGATTTGCTTACCATAAAACTTATCGGTTTCAGGAAGGTTACCAAACGGAAGCGTCGGCGTCCGTTCACGAAACCGCGAGCCCGCCTGGAGGTTTCCCCGTCCAGCTTTCGCCACAAAGGCTTCTACCAAACCCGCCGGTCAAGTCCAACCAATTGTCGCAAGGTCCTTTGCTGAAAGCTACCTACTGAGGCAAAAATGCGACAATCGAGCAAATGTTCCCGCTACACTCCTAACCCTAACGGAAGTGACAATGACCCAATGGCCGGCGCGCCTCGTCCTGGTCGGGGCGGGGAAGATGGGGGGAGCGATGGCGCAGGGCTGGCTCGCCGCCGGACTCTCCGCCTCCTCGCTGACTATTCTCGAACCCAATCCGTCGCAGGAGATCGCTTCGCTCTCGGCGGAGCGGGGCGTTGCGCTCAACCCCCGCGTCGCGGCCCCGCCCCCGGAGATGCTGGTGCTGGCGGTCAAGCCACAAAGCCTCGATCAGGTCGCGCCAGAGATCGCCGCGCTTGCCGCAGAGCGCACGCTGGTGCTCTCCATCATTGCGGGCAAGACCATCGCCAATCTGATGGCGCGACTTCCTCGGGCGCACGCGGTCGTGCGGGCAATGCCTAACACGCCAGCCGCGATTGGCCGCGGGATCACCGCAGCTTTCGCCAATGCGCACGTCAACGAAGAGCAACAGCGCTGGTGCGAGCGCCTGCTCAACGCGGTCGGAGCGTTCTTTTGGCTTGATGACGAGGACGCGATCGATGCGGTGACCGCGATTTCCGGATCGGGGCCCGCTTATGTGTTTGCCCTGACCGAAGCGCTCGCCGCCGCCGGCGAGAGACTTGGGCTCTCAGCGGACTTGTCCGCCAAGTTGGCTCGGGGCACAGTCGAAGGCGCAGCGGAGCTCATGCGCCGCGAAAGCGCGACTTCGCCAGCGACTCTACGCCGCAACGTCACCTCCCCAGGCGGCACCACCGCGGCCGCGCTCGCTGTGCTTGAGGACGCCAAAGGGCTTAACGATCTTCTGGCGCGGGCGACCGCCGCAGCCCGCGCCCGCGCGGCGGAGATGGCAGGTTAAGGGGCTTGCTTGGCGGCGGACAGCTGAGCGCCTACATTGGGTTGAAAACCAGCACCGAGGAGCGCGCCATGGCGACGAGACCGAAAAGTGAGGGCAAGTCGGAGCCTACCGATATCCGCGGCAAAATCGTCGACGCCTTGATGGAGCTCGCCGCCGAGCGGCGCTTCGAGGACATCTCGGTGCGCGACATTTGCAAGGGCGCCGGCGTTTCTTTAGCCGATTTCCGGGACGCCTTCCCTTCCAAGGGGGCGGTGCTCGCCGGTTTCACACGCCGCATCGATCGCATCGTTCTTGCGCAAGACGATGGAGAGGTCGCGGATGAAAACCCGCGTGAGCGGCTGTTCGACGTGTCTCATGCGCCGTCTGGAAGCGATGGCGCCCTACCGGGAAGGCCTACGCGAGGTCGCCGCCTGGCTCCGGCGCGAGCCTGCCGCGGCGTTGGCGATGAATCAGGTCGCGCTATCCTCGATGCGCTTCATGCTCGAGGCGGCCGGGATCGAAGCGGAAGGCGCGTCCGGCGCGATCAAGCTTCAGGGGCTGACGCTCGCGTGGGGGCGCGTCCTCCAGACTTGGCTCGACGATGACGATCCCGCCCTGTCCAAGACCATGGCGGAACTCGATCGTGTGCTGACACGCGGCGAGCGGGCGGTCGCCGGCCTCGACCGGGTGAGCGCGCTGGCCAGTCCGTTTAGCGCGCTCGCGAAAGCGGCCTTCGACGCGGGCCGCCGAGCACGAAGAGGCGGAAGCCGCCCGTCCCGGAAGGACGAGGCGCGCGACGAGGACGTGACGACTCTCTGATCGCCGAGCGCATTTTTTTGGGCGGAGATCGGCGCTGAACATTCATCCTGAAATCCTTTGGGCGCTGGCCACGTTCGCCTTCGTCGCCGGAGTCACGCCCGGGCCGAACAATCTGATGTTGATGACGTCGGGCGTGAAATACGGCTTGGGGCGCACCGTGCCTCATCTGGCTGGCGTGATCCTGGGCTTCGGGATGATGATCGCGCTGGTCGGCCTTGGGCTCGACATCCTATTCGAGCGCTTTCCGCAAATCCTGCCGATCATGCGGGTCGCCGGCTCGATTTATATGGTGTGGCTCGCGCTCAAAATTGCGCTCGCGAAGCCCATCGGCGAGGTCGAAGCCGGCGGACGGCCGATCGGGTTTTTCGCCGCGGCGGGCTTTCAGTGGGTCAATCCCAAGGCTTGGGTGATGGCGTTGAGCGCGCTCGCGGCTTATGCGGGCGTCGTCGACGGCTATACAAGCAGCGTCTTTTTCATCGCCGCGCTTTGCGCCTTGATCGCGATTCCATGCAGCGGCGCCTGGTTGCTGTTCGGCGCCTCGCTCAGCCGCCTGCTTAAGGATCCGCGGGTGATCCGGCCGTTCAACTGGACGATGGCGGCATTGCTGGTCGCCTCGATTGCGCCGACCCTATTCGAATAGGGTTTAGAGCAAGCTGCGTATTGACGGTCACGCGAGGACCTCAGGTGGCCCAGGGGACGCGGCGATCAAGGAGTCATAGGGCGTCGCGCTTCATCTCTGGATCGCAAAGCCTGGGAGTCGCGCCCGCGATGACGACGCCACCCAAACGAAAGCCTGACCAGCAGCCAACGCCATAGGCAATCTTCTGTCGATAGCGAATGAACTTGTCCGGTTTTGGTAGCGCGTGAATTGCTCGCTTCTTCTGGCTCTGTTCTCCTGTGGACACGTGGGCGAGGCGGAGCGTCGTCCACATGTCCACGGGTCCGGCGCGAGCTGAGCCGACTTAAGCTGCGCGGCGGGTCTCTGTGAGTCGTCCTTTCTCGTCGTGTCGGCCGATCCAGCGCGGCCCGTGGAAGACGGCGTGGGAGCCGACACGCTCTTCCGACATCCAAGGATAGCAGGCGTGAATATCGGCGATAACCGCAATCGTGAGCTCAAAATCCTCGGGCCAGTTGGGGATCCGCGGCGAATATTGGGTGAGCGTAAGCGCCCCAGCCAGTCTCATATGCCATCGCATAACCCGATAGCGATAGCGTCGCCGCAGCCGCGCCGGCGCCAGCAAGAAACCGGCGCCTCGTCAGATGAACCATCGGTTGCGCTCGCCTCAGGCGCTCGTTCGCGGCGGCTTTTACGCGTCAGTCCCAGCTTGAGCCAGCGCGCCAGCAGGCGGAAGCAGATAGAACTCGCCCCGCTCGAGCGATTCGATCATATCCGGCTCAAAGCCTTCCGTCGGCAGTCTCAGCGCCTCGGCGACCGCGGCGAGGCCAATATCGCGATAGATGCGGGTGAGAACGCTGAGGGCCTTGCGTTCGCCGCCGGCGTCAGGGATGAACTGAAAACGATCGTCGCCCATGGACTGATTGTACTCCGCCACTCGCAAGCCTTGGCGCCAGAGCGCCCGGATTAGGAGGCTGAGTGAAAGGGCTTAATAGCGAATTAATGGCGTGATCGAGGTTTTCGCTTTGATCCGCCCGCGGGCCGCCGCGTTTCGACCACAAAGCGCTGGACCTCACCTTTATGTGAATGCGGTTGCGTCGACCGGCCCACGCCTCGCGGGGAATAGTGGGACTACAAGCGGCGACTGTTGTCGCGTTGCCGG
Organism: uncultured Alphaproteobacteria bacterium; assembly: GCA_963753135.1. Taxonomy (GTDB): domain Bacteria; phylum Pseudomonadota; class Alphaproteobacteria; order Rhizobiales; family Beijerinckiaceae; genus Roseiarcus. The sequence goes on from CAVWBA010000006.1 coordinate 14,734, forward strand.
CCGGTACGGGCTATGACTCGGCGCGTCCGGTTAGATCCGGGGCTACACGGAGACGATTGGGAGCATGCGCCGGGCCGTGGCGTGGGGTTTAGCCCTCGCGTTATTCGTTGCGCTGGCGGCGTGCGGTTTCATGCGCTGGCCGTTGTCCGCCGCGAAGGTCGGAGACAGTCTCAACGCCGCATTCGGCGCTTCGCCGCGTCTCCATTGGAGCGCTCCCCAGACGGCCTCCTTTTCCGCGTTCCCGTGGCCGAGCGTGCAGATCGCCGAAGCCCGGCTCGACGACGCTTACGGCGTTAATCTTCTCTCGGCGCCGGCGGCGCGCCTGAACCTCTCGCTGGTCGACCTTCTGCGCGGACGCTTCATTCCCACGGGCGCCATCCTTGTCAGCCCGACGGTCACCATCGACATCGACCGGCCGCCGTTTGCCGGGGCGGGCGGGGAATCGCCCGGACCCGCGAGCATTGCGAGAGCCCTGGCGCCTTTGGCCAGCTTAAGTCTATCGAACGGGGTTTTGCGCCTCCTCAGCGCCAAGCGCGGCCTCGACACGCGGATCGACAACGTTCGGGGCCGCCTTGACGGACTGACGGTCGGCGACCAACTGCGCTTCAACCTGTCGGCCGTGTGGCGGAAGACGCCCATCACGATCGCCGGCGTGCTCAACGATCCGGAAAGCGCGGCGAAGGGCGCGCCGAGTCCGATCGTATTCGCGCTCAACTCGCCCTTGGGCAAGGTTGCGTTCGGCGGCTCGTTCCAGCTCACAGACAGGCCCGGCGCTGATGGCGATCTGACTGTGTCCATCCCCTCGATCGCCGCCTTGGCGTCTTTCCTCGACGCTCGCCAGCCATCGGTGCTTGTCGCCGACGACATTGCGATCGCGGCGAAGGTCAAGGGAACGGCGGATTCCTTAACCTTGGGCGACGCGACGTTGACCAGCGCCGGGCAGACGCTCGAAGGCGCGCTTGCGATCAGCGACGCCGGCGGGCGCCCAGCCGTCTCGGGCACGCTCGCCGCCGAAACGCTGGCGCTTAAGCCGCTGCTTGGACCGCCGGAGCGTGTCCTGGACCCATCGGGCGGGTGGAGCACGAAGCCCTTCGGGTTTGCGCCTCTGCGCAGCTTCGACCTCGACCTGCGTTTGTCCGCCGCCCATCTCGACGTCTACGGCCTCAAGCTCGCCGACGCCGCTGCATCCGCAATCGTGGCGGAGGGCAAGCTCAGCGCGACATTGTTGGAGGCTGCTGCTTATGGCGGCCGCCTCGAGGGCGAATTGGGCGCGGACTACGCTGGGCGAGACCTCGAATTGAGCGCGCGTGGCGAGCTCACGGACGCCGATCTCGGCGCCGCGATCGCCGATTTCGCCCCCCCGATCGTCATGGGGACCGGCGGGGTCAGATTCGCTCTGGAGGCCTCCGGCGCTTCGCCCGCCGCCGCGATCGCGAGCCTGACCGGCACAGCCTCGCTCGAGGCGGAGGATGGCTCCATTCTCGGCGTCAACCTGGAGGAGGCGCTACGCCGCAGCCGTCGCCGGCCCATCGACGTCGAGCGAGACATGCGCATCGGCGGCACCGCGTTCGACAGGCTTGACGTTTCGTTAGCGCTCCGCGAGGGCCGCGCTCAGGTCCAACGCGGCGCCATGGCCAGCCCCGGCGTGAAGGCCGGGTTGAACGGGGTCATCGATCTTAGCGGCCAGAGCTGGGCATTGCAGGTCGATGCGATCCAGGCGGACGCCGCCGGCGAGGCGTCTCAGGACGCCGCCCATCTGAGCCTCGATATATCCGGTCCCTGGTCTCAGCCGACGATCCGCGCGACCGGCGACGCACCAACCGGGCCTGTCGGGGACCCGCTGTCCCACTGAGCGCCGCAGGAGGGCGCTCGACAGCGCAGTCTGCGCCCTGCGCATAGCACATTGCAAATTTGTCCAAATAAAGTCAAGAAAAAAGGTTTTTATTTCCTTTGACTTGTTTGGTTTTCTTTGGCGGAATCTGGACTTTTCAAAGGGTTGCGGCGAATCCAAATAACTTTTTTCTTAACCTCCTGCCCCGCGCTTCGATATGCGTCGCTGTCATGGCTGGCGCGGCGGGCTGATTGGCGATGGTGGAACGGCCTCATTCATCTGGAAGCCATTCTACTCGCGATTTCGGCTTTCCGGAAGACTTTGTTCAAAAATCCGCCGCCCGCGCCTCGCGCGGCCTAAAGCCGGACGCCTTCGGGTGGAATTGTCATCGCGAGGAGCCGTAGGGCGTCGAAAGACGCCCGTCCTTCCGGACGGGCTATGGCGACGCGGCGATCCAGGAGCCGCGGGGCGCCCTACGTTCTCCTGGATGGCTTCGCTTCGCTCGCAATGACGGGCCTGGTTCGACCCATCGCCTCGCCACCTATTCCTCGTCCTCGCCCTCGGGCCGATCGAAGCGCCCGTCCTTGGCTTTCTCTTCCCATTTGGGGTCGCCGAGCTGAGCGTTGATGGGCATGTCGTGAGCCCGTCTCTCCTGCTCGATCTTGGCTTTGAGCTCGCTCAACTCTTCCTCCAATTGCTTGAGCGATTTGGAGAAGTCCTCGCCGGCCGGCTTCTCAGGGTCTGGTCCCGCCATGTTTCAACCTCCGTAAAAGCGCTCTTCACCATAAAGCGCCGGGCCGATGAACAGGTTCCGAGCCCCGCCATCGCGCCCCGCGAAGCGCTTCGGCGGGCTCTAGACCGCCGGCGCAGGGACGCCGAGCGCCTCAGCGATATGAGCGACCGTCGCCTTTTCCGTTTCGCTGACCTGCGTCCCGCCGAAGCCGAGGAAGCCGCCTTCCGGCGCGGCTTCGGCGACCGACTTGGCGACGCCCGCGAGCCAGGTCTTGAACGGCGCGGCGTCCACTCCACCCTTGGCGTCGAGCACGGCGGAGGCGGCCTTCACGGCCTCGAGAGCCTTCGAAACGATTTCGGCCGGCGTTTTCGCGCCGGTAATCGCGGTCTTCACCCCGTCTTGAGCGAGCCCGCGCCCTTCCGACGTCTCAAACTCGCTGGCGATCGCCTTGACCAGCGCATCCGCGTTCGGATCGGTCGTGGCCTGGATGAGGGCCCGCGCGCTCGCCATGCTCTCCCTCATCATCCCGATGAGGCCGCTCGGGTCGGCGGCGGAAACGGCGACGCCCGCGATGAGCGGACTTTGCAACAGAAGCTTCCATTCATCCGGAGTGAAATCAGCTTTTGTCGCCACGCCCGCCTCCCCTGGTTTGCCAAGGCTCGCGAGCATGTCCGAGAACCGTGACGGTTTTGCGTCGCGCTCCGCCCCTTCCCAGGCCGGCCTTTAGGTCCTATATTCCAAATGCCGCCCGCAAGGGCGGCTATGGCGATAAATGGGCATCGGAATAAGTCTTTCGGACCCGGGGGCGGTACCCGGCGCCTCCACCCAAGCCCGCTTCGAGAGAAGCGGGTTTCGGCGGGGGCGAAATAGGTTCGACGGGGGACGTAAAGGGTGATCTTTTGCTCGGCATGATACCGCCGTTATCGGGTCAAACCTATAGTTGCGAATGACAACTATGCTCCGGTGGCCCTCGCTGCGTAATGCAGCGCTGGTACTGGGAATCAAGTCCTAGGGGTTTGCACTTCTAGGCGGGGTCCGGAGGCGCCTGGCAACAGAAGCCTCCACTTTCCCCTGCTTCCGCTCGTCTGTGCTCTAGGGTCAAAGCTCGCTCGGATGCTTGCGCGGGCGACCGCTTCGCTGCCGTGCAAAGACGACGCAGCCCACGACCGCAATGCGCAAATAGCGGTCGTTCCGAAACGAAGTCCCCGAAGGGGTTAAATTGCGCGTTGGCCGGACCCGTGCGCTCCGTACGCCGTCGAGACTGCGATATATGTCCTCTCGCTAGTGAAGCGCCGAACTGCAAAATCTTGAGCGGAGGGCGTCCAACCGCCAAGCTTAGCGGGCGATCTCCTTAAGGTGGGCACACTTCAGAGCGGCGCCCCCGAGAACTTCAGCAGATCGCCTATCGTGGCGATGATCGTTCCCCCGCCCACGTCAATTCCATTGGCTTTGACGGCTGGATCTTGCATGTTGTTCCAATAACTGGCGCCATCGCGACGAACGAGCGCGATCAATGTCTCAGCGACGATGCGGCTGCCGACCGAACCCAGCCGGTTGCCGCCCTGCTGCACCTCCGCCTCACGGAGGATGTAGTACCAAAGCGGAGTGGCGGAGTCGAAACCGCCGGCGACGACCGCGTTGTAGATTGGAGTATTGGGTTGCGGTCCCCGCAATTCCTTCGGCGTCAATGCCTTAGTCTGCATTCCGTCGGCGAGGGCTTGGCCCGTAGGGATCGAGAGCAAGAAACCGCGAAGCAGGTTTCGCTGTGCGAGGTGCTGAAACAACGCACCAACCGGAATGTTCGAACCCGGGAGGAAGACCGGCAGCGTTCCGAGGTCGAGAGAGATCAGCGGGTCGATCTTGCGGGCGCTCTGGGGAGCCGGGTGGGGCGGGATATTCGCGAAGTTGTGCCATTCGATGATGTCGGCGCCCTTGAGTTTCGGAGGGGGACCTCCGGCGAGCAACTGCGCCGACGCGTAGGATTTGCATCAGCGTCAGTGTTGTGGCTGCGTTGAGCTTATACTGCGGACGAATCATCGAGTGCCCGAAACGGAACGCGGCGACCGAAAATTCAAGAGGCATGAACAACAAGTCGTTGTCAGGCGCAAAGTAGCGCACGCCGTTCGCGATAATATCGTCGACCACCACCGGGTCACAAACGTTGGGCAAGTAGTCGTTAAGCACCACATACTGGTACGCCCACCGCACGAGCTGGCGCGCTCTGATGTAGCGCTGGTCCTTCGTCAGCGCCGCGGGCAGACCTGCTGCGACTTTGTTATGGAACAGCAAAAACGCACAGTGAAGTTGGGAGATGTTCAGATTTTCGTTGTTGCGCATGTCGGCGATGATCGCCGTTCCGTCATCTTGCCGGGGAACATCGAAACCTGGCGCGTCCGTCACGACTTTAAAATCAAGCGTTGCGAGATTGAAGAGTTCGTCGCCCTCGGTCGGGCTCGGATTCTTTCCCAACCCCGGACCGTCGCCGTAAACCTGATTGAGATCGAGTTTCGGACGGCGGCCGTTGACAAGAGCCTGGACGACTAAACTCGACGGCAGTGGCTCCAAGTTCGCGTTATTGCCGTCGGGCGTACAGATTAGACTGACGCCGATCTCACGATCGGTCTGCGCCGTGATGTTGTGATCGATGAATTGGCCCAAGTAGGTGAATACCGCAGGAATTGTGGAGTCGTCTGGATTCGCGATGACGTCAGTCGCCATCGCTTTTCCTAGCGCCAGGAGCGCTCCCTGAGTGGTCTGCCCTGTCGGTAGCAAACACTCTGGATTCGCGGCCAACAAAGGAAACATGTAGTCAAATTGCGTGTTGAATAAAATCTCTGCGACATTCAGCGTGCCGCCATGCGTGAACTGCTTGAACGGATCCATTATTAAATTCCTTCTTTGATAAAAGACCGCAATAATTATGGACGCACATAATAACCTGGTCGCGTCGCCAGGCAGATAGCAACTCGAAATCTAATGTTTGTGTAACATCTTTCCGAGCGGATTGGATGTGAGCAGCGTCACACTACAACTGCAACCCGCAGAATGAGATTTCCAGATTCAGGCCTCAGCACTGTCGGCGGTCGTTTTACAACACGAATCGTCGCCCTGCGTGGCGGAAGTGCTTGGAAGGATGTCGGCTCCCGCGAGCGAGCCAATTTGCGGCGAGTTTTCTGTCGCCTGCGCGAGAGCTCGCCCCAATAACGAGCCACAGCCGGCTTCGGCGGGGGCGAAATAGGTTCGACGGGGGACGTAAAGGGTGATCTTTTGCTCGGCATGATACCGCCGTTATCGGGTCAAACCTATAGTTGCGAATGACAACTATGCTCCGGTGGCCCTCGCTGCGTAATGCAGCGCTGGTACTGGGAATCAAGTCCTAGGGGTTTGCACTTCTAGGCGGGGTCCGGAGGCGCCTGGCAACAGAAGCCTCCACTTCCCCTGCTCCCACTCGTCGTGTCCTCTGGGGTCAAAGCTCACTCGGATGCTTGCGCGGGTGACCGCTTGGAGGATTGCTGCCGCGCAAAGACGCGCAGCGCACGACCGCAATGCGCAAATAGCGGTCCTCGCCGGACGGCAGGGCAACGGGTTAGGTCGACCCGGGGCACTTATTGCTGGTGTTTGGCTGAAAATCTGCCGTCATGAGAGACCGGATGGGGCTGGGCATAAGGCGCGGCGCACGCCATGGCCAACCCATCGTCCCTCTAACTCTCATCTTATTTCATTGCCCGCTTGCGCTGAGCTTGGACGGCCGCGAGGTTCTCAGCGGCTGTCTCATGCCGTGGATCGACACGCAGGGCTGCCTGGTAGTCGGCGATCGCACGGTCGAGATCGCCCTTGCCGCGGAAGGCCGCGCCGCGGTTGTTGTAGGCGTCGGCGAAGGCCGGGTTGAGCCCGATCGCGCGGTCGTAGTCGGCGATGGCGCGGCTGAGATCGCCCTTGGCTTGGTATGCGTTACCGCGATTGGTGAGAAAATTCGCCCGCGGAGCGATTCGAATCGCCTCGTTATAGTCGATGATGGCCCGGTCGTAGTCGCCCTCCTCAGCGTAGGACAGGCCGCGATTGTCAAAATAGGCGGGCTCAGTCGGGTCGAGCTTGATCGCCTCGCTCTCATCTGCGATCGCCTCAGCGTTCCGGCTGAGCTTTTTATAAGCCGCGCCGCGATTGGAGTAGGCGCGGTCGCTGCGGGGATCGAGCCTGATCGCCTCGTCATAGTCCTTGATCGCGTGTTCGTAGTTCTTGTTGAAATAATAGGCCGCCCCGCGATCCCTGAACGCCAGGCTCAGCTTCGGATCGAGCCGCAAAGCTTCGTCGTAGTCCTGGATCGCGCGATCGTATTGGCCCTTGTCTACGAACACGTCCCCGCGGTTGTCGAAGGCCTTCGCGTCCTTGGGATCGAGCCGCACCGCCTCGCTTGCGTCAGCGAGCGCGCGGTCGAGCTTGCCGCTCGAGCGGTAAGCGTTGGAGCGCTCGCGAAAGGCTCGGGCGTTGTTAGGGTCGAGCGCAATGGCGCGGTCGAGATCGGCGAAGGCCTGCTTCATCTTGTCGGCGTACCACGCGGCCTGGCCCCGATTCACGAGCGCATCCGCGACCGCTTTGGGCGCGTTCCGCGCAGCTTTGATTAGCGCGTCGCAGGCCGCTATGCGCTGCTCCGGAGAGAAGGCGCTGTCGTCGTCTGCGGCGCAGACCGCGGCGTTGGCGTCGCCCTGGGCGGCGGCCGGCGATGCGGCGACGGCGGCAAGCAGGCAAAGGACGATGCGGGGCGGCATGGTCTATCTCCCACACACAATCAGCCAACATCGCACATATTCGATAAAACGCAGTGACCTTCATCACAGAACAAGGGGTCAACAGGCACTCTGAGGTATCTCACAACTCGGCGCTCAAAATCCTTTCGAGAAGTGTCCGCCCCGGTATTTGATTTTTCAAGAAATCCGCACCGCGAATCGGCGACAAAATCAGCTGGTTACACGGTGCAGAAATCAGACGCATAAGGTCCGCTCCCGCCAACCGTCCGGTCCACAGGTGCAGTCCCGTACGACCGCTTCACGTCGAAGCTCATTGGGTTTTGACCCGTGCGGAACTCAATCACCCTCCAACGGACGGTCCGGTCAGTCGAACTTCTCAGAAGCTGACGCGCCGGGCGAGGCGTCGACGCCCGCGAGCTGATCGAGGTTGGCGATCAGGCGCGTTAGCAGGGCGATGAGCAGCCCGGCCTCCTCGTCCGTGAAGCCGTGCAGCGCCTCCTGATTGCCGCGAAGCAGGACGGCGACCGCGTCCGGCAGGCGCGCCTCTGCGATCTTCGTCAGCGTGATGCGGCTCATGCGCCCATCGGCCGGGTCGGGCGTGCGCCGAATGAGCCCGTCGCGCTCCATGCGGGCGAGCATCTGCGCCATCGGCGGCTGCTCGATCTTGGCGAAGCGGGCAAGATCCCGTTGCGTGCTTGCCCGGCCATCCTGAAGCGCGACCAAGACCGGCAGATGTCCGACGCCGAAGCCCAGCGGCTTGAGCCGCGCCTCGCTGAGGCGGGCGAAGCCGCGCGCCGCGAGAGAGATCAGATGCCCAGGCGTCGAGAGCACTTCCAGGTCCATCGCGCCTCACCCCTTGCATCTGCCGCCGGCCAGATATATACGTGCATATGTAATTCGAGCGCAACAGCCGCACAAGTGCAAGGAGAGGCTCAATGGACGGCGATGTCGAACTCCTCCAGCGCCTCTACGACCGCTTCAACGCGCGGGACATAGATGGCGTGTTGATCGCGCTCACCGATGACGTCGCCTGGGCCAACGGTATGGATGGCGGCCACGTCGTTGGCCGCGAGGCCGTGCGCGCGTACTGGACGCGCCAATGGGCCATGGTCAGTCCGCATGTCGAGCCGGTGGGCTTTCATCGGACCGCGGAGGGCGCGATCGTCGCGGAGGTCCGGCAGACCGTCCGGGATCTCGAAGGCAATCCGCTCGAGGGGCAGACGCACGGGCTTAGAGACAAGACGGTCGGCCACGTTTTCCGTCTTCGAGAAGGCAAGGTGGCGCGCTTCGACATTGAGGACGCCACCTAGAGCCGATGGCGCTGGTTCACGCGGCGCTCTTGTAGCCGCGATCGCTGATCACGTCGGCCGCGCTCCAAAGGGCGTTCGGAAGAACGCCCGTCTGTCGACTGCAATGCGATCCAGCCCGGCGTTGACGGCGGGCGTCGCCGCCGCAATTGTTCCCCGCGCGCGAGTTGAGACGACGCTCCAACGGGAAACATGCGATGGGCTACAAAGCCATCTACGCCTATGCCTGGGATGTCGCGGAGGTCGGCGCGAGCGCGGCGGTCGACCGGTTCGTGGCGCTAGGCCTCGACACGGTGACGATCGTCGGCAGCTACCATGCGGGCAAGTTCCTGAGACCGCACGGCAAAAGCGGCAAGGTCTATTTTCCCGAGGACGGGACGATCTATTTCAAGCCGGATCTCAGCCGCTACGGCCCAATCAAGCCGGTTGAAAACACGCTCATTTCGTCCGGCAAGGACGTCATGCGCGAGCTTGTCGGGCAAAGCCGCATCGCGACCAATGTCTGGCTCGTGCTCCTGCACAACACGCGGCTCGGCTTGGCTCATCCCAATTCCGTCGTCGCCAACGCCTTCGGCGATCGCTTGATCTACAATCTCTGCCCCTCGGCGCCCGAGGCGCGCGCCTATGCGATCGGCCTCGCGCGGGACGTCACCGAATCCTATCCCGTCAGCGGCGTGTCCCTGGAGACCCCGGGCTTCCTTCCTTACGCGCATGGCTACCACCACGAGTTCGCGCTCAATCGGCCCAATCGCTGGCTCGACAATGAGCTTGGCCTTTGCTTCTGCGCGCATTGCATGGGCAGCGCGAAGAAAGCCGGGATTCAAGTCGAGGCGCTCAAGCGGCAGGTCGCCTCCGACATCGAAGCTTACCTCGCGAGCGACGTCGATTTTCCCAGCGACATGGCGGAAGCTTTCTGGCTCGCGGACGTGCGCAGCGACGGCGAGCTTAAGGCCTTTCTCGATTGGCGATGCTCGGTCGTCACTTCGCTCGTGCGCGAAATCCGCGACGCCTTGCGCAAGGACGCCACGGTTGCGGTCATTCCCTCGGTCGCCCGCCCGACCGCGGGCGCCTGGTATGAGGGGAGCGATCTGCCCGCGCTCGCGGGAGCCGCGGGCATCGTCGAGGCCTGCTTCTACGAACATGGGGTGCGAGCGGATCAAAGCCGACCTGTTCGACGTGAGGCGCCGCCTGCGTGGCAAAGGCCGGCTGCGCGGCATTCTCCGCCCCGCCTTTCCCGATCTCGAATCGAAAGGCGAATTTCTCGCAGCGATTCGCGCGCTCGCAGCCGGCGGCGTCAGCGAGATCGCTTTTTACAATTGGGGGCATGTGAGAGACGCGAACCTCGACTGGATCGCAGAGGGGCTCGCGACGCTCAAGAGCGCGGCGTGATCGGCGCCACCCTTTTTGACTGCAGGCCCATCGATCCGATACGCCGCGAAGATCAACGCGAGCGAGAGTAACGGCCATGTCCCTTGATCTGGTCCTGCGCGGCGGGCGCGTGATCGATCCGTCCCAGGGAATCGATTCCGTGATGGATGTCGGTTTCCGCGATGGTCGCGTGGCTGAGCTTGGAGCGGGGCTCGAGGGCAAGGCTGTTCGCGACGTCGCGGGGCTCATCGTCACGCCGGGGCTGATCGATCTTCACACGCATGTCTATTGGGGCGGCACGTCGCTCGGCGTCGATCCCATGATTCTCGCGCGCCGCGGCTGCACCACGCTCGTTGATACCGGCAGCGCGGGCCCAGGCAACTATCCGGGCTTTCTCGAACATGTGATCAAGCCGTCGCCGGTTCGGATCATCGCGCTGCTCAACGTCTCCTTCGCCGGCATTTATGGTTTTTCCAGGCGGGTCATGGTGGGAGAAAGCGGCGATCTCAGACTCATGGCGCCGATCGATGCAGTCGAGGTCGCGCGCGCAAATCGCGACACGATCGGGGGAATCAAGGTCCGGGTCGGCTTCCACGCGTCGCAGAATTCGGGAACCGTGCCGCTCGATATTGCGCTTAAAGTCGCTGAAGAGGCGGGGCTCCCGCTCATGGCGCATATCGACGCGCCCCCGCCGACGCTCGAAGAGGTGCTCGAGCGCTTGCGGCCAGGCGACATTCTCACCCATTGCTTCCGCCCGTTTCCCAACAATCCGACAACGCCCGAAGGCGGCGTGCGCCAGGCGGTTCTCGAAGCGCGCAAGCGCGGCGTCATTTTCGACATCGGCCATGGCATGGGATCGTTCGCGTTCAAGACGGCGCGCACGATGCTCGCTAACAACTTTGCCCCCGATTGCATATCGAGCGACGTGCATGCGCTCTGCATCGATGGGCCGGCGTTCGATCTCCTCACGACAATGTCGAAGTTTCTTTGCCTCGGGCATCCGCTCGCAGACACAGTGCGGGCGGCGACGGAGGCGCCGGCGAAAGCTTTGCGCCGCAGCTGATCTCGGAACGTTCAAGCCCGGCGCGGCGGGCGATGCTTCGCTGCTCGAACTCGAAACGGGCGACTTCGACTATGTCGATTCGACCGGCGAACATATGGCTGGCCGGACGCGGCTTTCCGCGCGTGGAATTGTCATGAACGGGCGATTGGCGAAACCTTGAGCCTGTCTTATTCTCCACCTGCATTTCAAGGATGACCCACGCCCATGACGACAAAAACGCCGGAAGAGCGGCTTCAAGCGCTCGGCCTCACGCTTCCCGCCGTCCCCGCGCCGATGGCCAATTACGTGCCCTCTCGCCTGGCGGGCAATCTTCTCTACCTTTCCGGGCAAGGGCCGAAGCGCCCGGACGGCAGTTTCATGGTCGGACGGTTGGGCAAGGACGCCACAGTCGAGCAAGGCTATGAAGCGGCGCGGCTAACGGGCTTGCAATTGCTCGCGGTCGCCAAGGCGGCGATCGGGGATCTTTCGCGCGTCGAGGCTGTGGTGAAGCTTCTCGGCATGGTCAACGCCGAGCCCGGCTTCGGAGACCATCCCAAGGTCATCAACGGCTGCTCCGACCTTCTGGTCGAGGTGTTCGGCGACGTCGGGCGCCATGCGCGTTCGGCCGTTGGCATGGGTTCGCTGCCAAATGGCATCATGGTCGAGATCGAGGCCATTCTGCTCATCGGCGCCAAGCGGGGAGAGAAGCCGTTCGATGTCGGGCCGGATTGACAAGGCCCACAATCGGAACCGTCCATGATCTACGAGATCTGCGTGGATTCCGTCGCCGGCGTACGCGCCGCGAAGGAGGCGGGCGCCCGGCGCGTCGAACTCTGCGCCGACCTCTTGGAGGGCGGGATCACGCCGAGCCTCGGCATGATCCGTCAGGCGCGGACAGTCTCCGGCATCGACCTCAATGTGATGATCCGGCCGCGCGGCGGGGACTTCCTGTTCAATAATGATGAGTTCGCCGCGATGCGGGCGGACATCGAAACAACCAAGGCGGAAGGCGCCGACGGCGTCGTGATTGGGCTCTTGACCGCGGCGGGCGAGATCGATGCGCGCGCGAACGCGCGAATTGATCGCGCTTGCGCGCCCGCTCTCGGTCACGTTCCACCGCGCCTTCGACGTCGCGGCGGAGCCTTATCCCGCGCTCGAGACGCTGATCGAGCTTGGCGTCGATCGCGTGCTGACCTCGGGCCAGGAGCCGAGCGTGCTCGAAGGCTTGCCGCTCATTGTCGAGCTCATGAGCCAAGCGGGCGACCGCATCGTGATCATGCCGGGCGGTGGAATCACGGCGCGCAACGTCGAGCGGATTGTCGCAGCGGCGAAGCCTCGCGAAATGCATTTCGCCGCGCTCGCCGCGATAGAAAGCGGCATGCGGTTTCGGCGCCCGCATGTGTTCATGGGCGGGGAGCTCAGACCGCCGGAATATGATCGGCTCGACACTTCTCAAGCCTTGATCCGCTCCGTGATGGCGAAGGGATCAGGCTGATCCGCGAAGACCTTTCGGAGAGAAGCGCGCCTATCGGGCCGCCTTGGTCACCACAGCGTGTAACCGCCGTCGATCACGAAGGCGGCCCCGGTGACATAGCTTGAAGCGGGCGAAGCGAGATAGACGGCGAGCGGGCCAATCTCCTCAGGCTCGCCGGCGCGACCCATCGGAATCGAGCGCACGAACGTGTCGATCACCTGCGGATTTTTTTTGGCCCATTCCTGGTTCGGCTCGGTCATGAAGAGGCCGGGACAGATGGCGTTCACGGTCACGCCGCGCGTCGCCCAATCGGCGGCGGCGGCGCGAGTGAAATGGATCATCGCGGCCTTCGCCGTTTCATAGTGCCGCCCGCCAATTCCGCGATTGGCGATGAGGCCGCTGATCGAGGCGATATTGATGACCCGCCCCTGACCGCGCGCCAGCATCGCGCCGCCGATCATCTTCGTGCAAATGAAGCAGTGGGTGAGATTGAGATCGATGAATTGCCGCCAAGTCGCAAGGTCGGATTTCTCGATCGCGACGTCGACATTGCGGCCGCCGACATTGTTGACGAGAATGTCGATGGGGCGTCCGTCGGCGAGCGCGCGCCGGCAAAGGTCCTCGCACACTGCGGGGTCGGCAATATCCGCCGGGAAGGTCCAGGCTTTTCGATTGCGTTCCCGCACCTCCTCGGCCGTTCGGGCGAGAGCGTCAGGATCGCGCGCCACAAGCATCACATCGGCGCCTGCTTCTGCGGCCGCCAGCGCAATCGCCCGGCCGAACCCCCGGCTTCCCCCCGTGACAAGCATGCATTTGCCGTCCAGCCGAAATCGGTCGAGCACCGCCATGTCGAACACCTCTTTCTCGTTGTTGTGGCGCCTTCCTTTCGCGGATGGCGCCTGCCCGCAAAGCATCAAAGCCTCGCAACTGGACACTTTGACTTATGCATCCTTTCGGCGCCAACTACCCTCGTATCGGGTCGCCAACGAACCGCCGGTCGAACTGCGCAATGGCGTGCTTTTTGCCTAAGCGCATTGGACCCGAGACATTGGGAGGTCAGTAATGAGTGGACGCAACGACCAGGAACACCTCTTTCAGGAGGCGGCGCGCCAAGAGCTGGCTCGAGGCCGCATCGACAGGCGCGAGTTCATCACGCGCAGCTTGCTCACCGGTCTTGGCCTCGCCGGCGTCGGAGCCGTGGCGAAATCAGGTGTTACGCCAGCGTTCGCGGCCGACCGTCCGTTGACCCCAACGTTCTATCAGTGGATTCAAGACCTGCATCCCGGCATTCCGGCGGTGAACGCCAAGTTCCCCGGCATCAACTATCAGATCGCTCCGGTCGAAGGCTTCGGGATCGAACGGTTCGTCGCGGAGGCCAAGGACAAGCAAAGCACGTGGGACGTCTATGTCGGTCAGACGCCGTTCGTCGAAATGTCGGCTTTCATCAAGGCTGGGGTCATCGAGCCGTGGGACAATTACATCCCGAAGGATGTGATCGATGACATCATTCCGTCGATCCGCGCGGAATGCACAGTCGACGGCAAATTGTACAGCTGGCCATTCCTGCTCGACGTGATTGGCTCGGCATGGCATTCGGGCATCACCAGCAAGGCCGGCTTGCCAAATGCTGCGCCTGCGACTTGGGATGAGTTCCTCGCGAGCTCCAAGAAGATCGTCGATTCGAAGGCTGCGCCTTGGGGCGCCACCTTCGACTCGCACGGCTGGCGTTCCCTAGTGCCCGTCACTCACAGCATGAGCACGAAAGTCTACACGGACGGCTTGTTCGACTTCACCAGCGAGCCGGCGATCGAGGCCTTGAAGCTGATGAAGCAGATCATGGCCTATTCGAATCCAGACATCCTGCTGGAAGGCTCGTCCGACGCAGGCGTGAATTCAACCCCGGACGAAGTCGCCTGGGCTGCACAGCGCGTAGGGCTCTATTTTAAATACTTCAACTCTCCGTTCCGCTTCGCCGCGAGCTGGGATGATCCCAAGCTCCTGGGCGTCGGCCCGCTGCCCAAGTTCGCCAACGGCGAGGGCTCGACCGTGTTCTGGACGACCGGCTGCGCTCTGTTCAAGTATGGCCAGAACAAGGAGAAAGCAGCGGAATATATCAAGGCGCTGACCTATGATCCGCAGATCTGGAAGGATTCGATCGTCGGCACGCCGGGCGTCCATCCCTTCCAGTTGCCGCCCTACAAGTCGTTCTACGCCGATTGGGCCGCCAACAAGCCGGATTGGCTGCCTCCGGCCGTCGGCTTGATTCGCGGCCAGCTCGATCGCGCCAAGGCGATCGACAACAACCTCTTCGGGCTGCAGCAGTTCGTCATCGGCAAGCCGATCTGGGAGACCTACCTCAAGGGCCAGGAACCCGATCCGAAGGTCGCCATGACGAAAGTGAAGGAAGCGGTGCAGGCCGAAATCAAGAAGGGTTGACGCCCTGGGGCGCGGCGGCTTCGGCCGCCGCCCCGCTCTTAGCTTGAAGCAGTCGATCTTGCCGGATTTCGTGAATGGCGCAGGCGATCGTAAACGACGATGCTGACCTCAGCGCCGGGGTCGCCGGCGGTCCTGTTCCCATTCTGCGGAAGGGCGTGGCGGAGTGGCTGTTCCTCCTTCCAGCCCTCCTCTTCTTCATCGGCTATCAGCTGTGGCCGATCATCCGCGTTCTGTGGCTGAGCTTCACGAACTTCCAGCTCCTCTCGGACAAGCCGGCGCAATGGGTCGGCTTCGACAATTATGTGCAGGCGCTTCACGACCCGCTCATGTGGGCGAGCCTCGGCCGTGCGGCTCTGTTCACCATCATGTTCCTGCCCGGAACGATCATCCTTCCCTTGCTTCTCGCGATCCTCGTCGACCGGGTCGGGAACCAACGGCTCGCCACGCTTTACCGCGTGATCCTGCTCATTCCGGCGGTCATTCCGAGCACGCTCATCTTCGTGCTGTGGAAGTGGATGTACAATTATCAGAGCGGCCCGATCAACCATCTCCTGGTCAATGTGTTCGGGCTGTTCACACTACAAAATGCGCCGCAATGGCTCGGCGGCACGCCGCTCACGCTTCCGGCGATCGCGATCATGGAAGTCTGGTGGGGCCTCGGCTACCATACGATCTTCTTCATCGCCGGCCTTGCCGCCATTCCCAAGGAACTGTCGGACGCGGCGCGCATCGACGGCGCCAACGAGTGGCAGGTGTTCTGGCACGTGATAAGGCCGGGCCTCGCTCCGATCATGATGATCCTGGTCGTCTTGCGCTTCGGCTCGGCGATGGCGGTGATCGACGAATATCTCATCTTCGGCGGCTTCAACCGCGCTTCGCCGACCTACACCTGGACGATTTTCATGTACGACCAGGCGTTCCACACCGGGCTCTGGCGTCAAGGCTATGCCGCCGCCATTGGCATGATCGGCGCCATCGCCATGATGTTCGTCATGGCGGGACTTATCTGGATCTTCCGTCCGAAAGGCTGACGATGACGCTCGAAGCCGATCATGCCCCTATCGACGGATTGCGAGACGAGGCCGCCTCGTCTGTCGGAACAGCGGCGCTTCGCCACGTGGTCATCAACCTTTTCAATCTCATCATCCTGCTGCCGCTCGCCTGGGTGCTGCTCATGTCGGTGAAGTCGCTTCCCGACGCGATGCAAGGCAATTTCTGGCCGAAGCGTTTCGATTTCACCCACTATAGCTTTGTCTTCCAACACATCGCGACGCTACCGGTGAATCTGTTCAACAGCATCTATGTCACGGCGGCGACCGTTCTCATCACGACCGCCTGCGCCGTGCTAGCGGGTTACGCGCTGGTCCACATTCGCCCGCTCGGTTCGGGCGTCGTTGTGACGGTGCTGCTCGTTTCTCTCTATTTCCCGGTTCGCGTCGTCTCGATCATCAGCATTTACCAAACGCAGCATATGCTAGGCCTAATTAACAACACGGCCGGCCTGATACTGCCCTACGTCACCCTGCAGCTGGCGATCAGCATTTTGATCATGCGGAGCATGTTCCAACTCGTGCCGCATGAGATGTTCGAATCGGCGAGGATCGACGGGGCCGGCCATTGGCGGGCGCTTTGGGAGGTTGGCCTGCCCATGGTGCGCAATGGGCTGGTCGTGATCTTCATCGTCAATTTTGTCGCGGCGTGGGGCGAATATCTATTCTGCCTGACGCTCATCGATGACGAGGCCAAACGCACCATGCCGGTGGTTCTTGCCGCCGCGCAAGGCGGACAAGGGCAATGGGCCTGGCCGAATCTCGCGGCCGTCTACGTGATCGTGGTGACGCCAGGCATCATCGCATTTACGCTGGCGCAAAGGATGTTCTTCAAGGGTCTCATGGAAGGGGCGTTGAAAGGGTAAGCCTTGCAGGCGCTCGCGTGGACAGGACCTTCTCGGGAACATCGCATGACATTCAAGGACAAAGTGGTCGCCATCACCGGCGCCGCGGGCGGCGTCGGGCAGAGCCTCTGCCGCTATTTCGTCGACGAGGGCGCCAAGGTCGCCGCCATCGACAAAAAGGCGAGCGTAGAGGGCCTCTTATCCGAGCTTAAGGCGAGCCCCGCTACGTTCGCCTCCGCTGTCGCGGATCTCAGCGAACCTCAGGAGGTCGAGCGCGCATTCGCGTTCCTGACGGGCGCGTTGGGGCCAGTCGACATTCTCGTCAACAACGCCGGCGGCTCGAGCCACTCAACCTTGGCCCGCACCGATGCGGCCGGGTGGCGCCACGAGATCAAGCTCAATCTGGACAGCGCCTATTTCTGCGCTCAGGCCGTCATCCCTGGCATGGCGGCCCGGAATGCCGGGCGTCATCATCAATATCGGTTCGGTCAACGGCTTAAGCGCGCTTGGCGATCCAGCCTATAGCGCCGGCAAGGCGGCGATGATCTCGCTGACCCGCTCATTGGCGCAGGAATACGGGCCTTATGGAATCCGCGCCAATATCGTGCTGCCGGGCACGATACGCACGCCAGTCTGGGAGAAGCGCGCCGCCAAGGATCCCAAGGTCCTGGAAACGCTCAAGCGCTGGTATCCCCTTGGGCGGATCGTCGAGCCTGTCGATATCGCGCGAGCCGTCGGTTTCCTGGCGTCCGACGCAGCCTCGGCGATCACCGGAGTGGCTCTGCCGGTGGACTGCGGATTGATGTCCGGCAACATCATCATGAGACAGGAGCTGACGCTCGAAGATCTCTGACGGGCGGCGTTGGGACGCCGACACGTCGATCCCGCAGTCGCCGCTGATTGCGGTCTGAGCGCTTAAGATCATCGAGGGCAGTAAGGGCGGCTCCGGCCGCCCTTACGTGATTTTGGATGTCGTCACACCACCGCCGTTGTGGTCGGGCGCGCGGCGCGCCACCCGGCGAGACCGAGCCCCGCGAAGCCGAGGAGCATCATCGCCCAGGTCGAGGGCTCCGGGGTCGCTACGCCGCTGACTTCCATCTGAAACGCAACGTCGAACGGGTAAGGAGGAACGCCTTGATTGCGGAAGAATGTGAAGTCAGTTGCGATTGAGCTGTTGTAGTTCTCAGCAACCCCAACTCCCGATATATCGTAGGTGTAGCCCCAGCTCACGGGGTTGTCGAAAGGGTCTGAATCCCCCTCGATGTCAATCCAATAGAGGGAGTTCGGCTGAAGCGTGATGTTTGCGAACTGGTCGAAATGCTCGATCACCAAACCGGCCGAAAGGTCGGAGGCCGGCAGCGTAACCTTAGCAAGGGCCGGGCCGCCCGGACCGACATTGAGGCCCAATTCTGGATCGAACGAGACATCGGCAAGGGGAACACCGCCTTCAAGTGACACGGTAAACGTTTCGTCGGAAGGCGGCTCGAGGCCTATGCTCAGCAGCAGAGCGATATCGGCCGCACGAACGCTGGACGCGCCGGTTGAGAAACTCGCGTCCAGCGCAGGGGTTGAAAACGCCCCTGCGTTAAGGCCGTACAGACTGTCGAACAGAACATCAGCGCGCGCTGACCCGCAAACCGCTACCAGACCCAGGCACCCGGACACCGCCCACGCGCGCGCATTGCTGAACGCCCTCATAGAAGCCTCCCCAAATGCCTTAGGAACTTGCGACTGAACAATCGGTCGGAGACCCCTGACGAGTCAATTGCCTGCTTTTCAAATCGCCGCGATCGCTTCCGCAAGCACCTTCAGCGTCGCCTTCGCCCGCCATGCGGGCGCGCCCCCGGCCCGCTATGCGCAGATGCGCCGCAAGGGAGGCAATCCGTCAGCCGGGTCAGCGACAATCAACGAACGACCGGTTTTGGGGTAGCGACGCTACAAATCGATGGCGGAAGGAGTGAGATTCGAACTCACGGTGGACTTGCGCCCACGGCGGTTTTCAAGACCGCTGCCTTAAACCACTCGGCCATCCTTCCTTGGAGCCGGTGCTTTGCCAGATCGTCCGGTTCTCGTCCAGCGTCACGCTCTCGTCGCATGGGGGACGGCACGGGGCTTGCTTAGCCGATGGGCGCGGTTTTGCAGCGTCCGATCCTTCTCCGCTTGCCCGGAGCGTCCGATGGCTTCGCCTCCAATCGCCTCACCGACGAGATGGACCCAGCTTGTGCTTGGGCTCGTCATCATGATGGCGATCTCGAGCCCGCAATACGTTTGGACCCTGTTCGTCAAGCCGTTTCAGGCCGCGACCGGAGCTGCGCTGCCGACCGTGCAGATCACGTTCTCGGTGCTCATCGTCCTGCAGACTTTGTTCTCGCCCGCCCAGGGGTGGCTCGTTGACAGGTTCGGGCCCAAGGCGCTGGTCGCCGTCGGCGCGGCGCTGACAGGGCTCGGGTGGGTCCTCTCGGCCCACGTCGACAATGTCTGGATGCTGTTCCTGACCTACGGACTTTTCTGCGGAATTGGGACCGGCATCGTCTATGTCGGCGTCATCGGCCTGATGGCGAGATGGTTCCCGGACCGGCGTGGATTCGCGATCGGAATCGTCGCGGCAGGCTACGGAATGGGCGCCATGCTGACGACATTTCCCATATCCTCCATGCTCGCCTCCTCCGGCGCGCCGATGACGCTCATCGTATTCGGCGTCATCCTCGGCGCCGTCGGCGTTCTCGCTGCGCTTGGGCTGCGCGAGCCGGGCCTAAGCGAAACGCCGCCGCCGGTCGCCGGACGCGCGCATGGGGAGGATGTCGCGCCGGCCAACATGTTGAAGACCCCCATCTTCTGGCTGATGTTCGCGATGATGACCATGATGTCGACCGGCGGGCTCATGGTTACGTCGAACTTCGCCAATTTCGCCCGCGATTTCGGCGTCGCGGACGTCCTGGTGCTGGGGCTTGCCGCGCTGCCGTTCGCCCTCACCGTGGACCGCCTGCTCAACGGGTTCACGCGGCCTTTCTTCGGCTGGGTGTCGGATCGGATCGGCCGCGAAAATACGATGGGCCTCGCCTTCGGGCTCGAGGCGGCGGCGATCCTGCTCTTGCTTCTGTTCAGCCGCAACCCGCCAGCCTTCGTCGTGCTCTCGGGCCTCGTCTTCTTCGGTTGGGGCGAGATTTTCTCGCTGTTTCCTTCGACGCTTACCGACACCTTCGGAAGCCGCTACGCCACAACGAATTATGGCTTCCTCTATATCGCTCAGGGCGTGGGCTCGATCCTCGGCGGCCCGGTCGCCGCGGCGATGAGGGTGGCGACCGGAAGCTGGGCGCCGGTGTTCGGAGTTGCGGTGGCGATGGATATCGTCACTGCGCTGCTCGCGCTCTTCGCGCTCAAGCAGATGCGCGCCGCTTATCTTGGCGCACATTCTTCTGTGCCCCCTGCGAGACTGGCGTCGGCGGCTTCCCGCTGACGCGCGATCGTCGAGAAGGCTTCGGCGCTCTACACCAGCCGGCTTTGCGCCTTGGCCGCAGCGATGAAGCTCGCGAATAGCGGGTGGGGCTCGAACGGCCTCGACTTGAGCTCCGGATGGAACTGCACGCCGATGAACCAGGGATGGTCGGCAAGCTCGATTGTCTCGGGCAAAAGGCCGTCCGGCGACATGCCGGCGAACACGAGGCCCTTCGCCTCCAGGCGCGCCTGGTAGGCGGTGTTGACCTCGTAGCGGTGGCGGTGGCGCTCGGAAATCTCGGTGTCTCCGTAAATGGCGGCGATGCGCGAGCCCGGCTTGAGATCGGCCTTATAGGCGCCTAGACGCATGGTGCCGCCGAGGTCGCCGGCCGCCTGACGCCGTTCGAGCTCGTTGCCGCGGAGCCACTCCGTCATGAGCCCGACCACCGGCTCCGGGGTCGGGCCGAACTCGGTCGAGTTGGCTTGCGGAAGTCCGGCGAGCGAGCGCGTCGCCTCGATGACCGCCATCTGCATGCCGAAACAGATGCCGAAATAGGGCACCTTGCGCTCGCGCGCGAACCGCGCCGCCATGATCTTGCCCTCGGCGCCGCGCGACCCGAAGCCGCCCGGCACGAGAATGCCGTTCACCCCTTCGAGCCGCGGCGCGGGGTCGGCGCTCTCGAAGATCTCGCTTTCGATCCAGTCGAGCTTGACGCGCACATGATTGGCCATGCCGCCGTGAGTCAGGGCCTCGATCAGCGACTTGTAGGCGTCCTTGAGCCCGGTGTATTTGCCGACCACGGCGATCGACACCTCGCCTTCCGGATTGTGATAGGCCTTGGAGACGCTGTCCCAGCGGCGCATGTCGGGCTTGGGCGCGGGCTCGATGCCGAAGGCGGCCAGCACCTCACGGTCGAGGCCGGCGGCGTGGTAGAGCGCCGGCACGTCGTAGATCGACGGCGCATCGCGCGCCTCGATCACCGCGCCCTCGCGCACGTTGCAGAAGAGCGCGAGCTTGCGCCGTTCGTCGCGCGGAATCTCGCGGTCGCAGCGGCAGAGCAGAATGTGCGGCTGGACGCCGATCGAGCGCAATTCCTTGACCGAGTGCTGCGTCGGCTTGGTCTTGAGCTCGCCTGCGGTCGGGATGAAGGGCAGGAGCGTCAGGTGGATGAAGACCACGTGGCCGCGCGGCAGGTCGTTGCCGAGCTGGCGGATCGCCTCGAAGAACGGCAGGCCCTCGATGTCCCCGACGGTCCCGCCGATTTCGACCAGCACGAAGTCGAAGCCGTCGTTGCCCTCGAGGATGAAGTCCTTGATCGCGTTGGTGACATGCGGAATGACCTGCACCGTCGCGCCGAGATAGTCGCCGCGCCGCTCCTTGGCGATCAGCTCCTGATAGATTCGGCCCGTCGTGATGTTGTCCTGCTTATTGGCGCTGCGGCCGGTGAAGCGCTCGTAATGGCCGAGGTCGAGGTCGGTCTCGGCGCCGTCGTCGGTGACGAACACTTCCCCGTGCTGGGTCGGGCTCATCGTGCCCGGATCGACATTGAGATAAGGGTCGAGCTTGCGCAGGCGGACGGTATAGCCGCGCGCCTGGAGAAGCGCTCCGAGAGCGGCTGAAGCGAGACCCTTGCCAAGCGAGGAGACCACGCCGCCGGTGATGAAGATATACCGCGCCATGGGGCTTCTCTCCTAACCGATCGGAATCGATTCGGCGAGGAGGAAATTTGGCGACCCCAGAGCCGAATTCGGCCTCGCAAGCGCCCTTGACGCCGGCCGCGCGTCCGCGCCAGATCTCTCGCGAGTAAAAATGCGCGCTTCGTGGCAGGGCGCAAGACGAGGGGCGGGAATGCCGGGGAGCGAATTCACGTTTCGCGCCGACGACGGGCAGAGCCTGCTCGCGCGGCGCTGGCTTACCGAGGGACGCCCGCGCGCTGTCGTGCAGATTGCGCACGGTCTCACCGAGCACAGCGGGCGCTATGCGCGTCTCGCAGCCGCGCTCAACGCCGCAGGCTACGCCGTTTACGCCAACGATCATCGCGGCCACGGGCCAAGCACGGCCGCCGCCGACCTCGGCCATTTCGCCGACGAGGGCGGATGGGACAAGGTCGTCGGCGACCTCTGGACCTTCAATCGCCTGATCGCCGCCGAGCAGCCGGGCGCTCCCATCGTCTTCCTCGGCCATTCGCTGGGCTCGTTCCTCGGGCGCTCCTTCATCGCCAGGCACTCGGACGCCTTGGCCGGCGTCGCCCTTTCGGGATCGAACGGCAAGCCGCCAGCGATCGCGACGCTGGGGAGGCTGATCGCCCGCGAGGAGCGGCTGCGCTTAAGCAAGCGGGGCCACAGTCAGTTCATCTTCAAGATGTGGTTCGGCGACTTCAACAAGCCTTTCCGCCCCGCGCGCACCCCGTTCGATTGGCTCTCGCGCGACGAGAGGGAGGTCGACGCCTATGTCGCCGATCCGTTCTGCGGATTTCCGTTCACCACCCAGCTCGCGATCGACGTGCTCGACGCGCTTCCCCACGCCACGAGCCCCGCGAGCCTCGCGCCGATCCGCAAGGACATGGCCCTCTACGTCTTCTCCGGCGACCGCGATCCGGTCGGGGCCAATATCCAGGGCCTCATCCGGGACCTCGAAGGCGCCGGCTTCACCCGGCTCACGACCCGCCTCTATCCGGGCGCCCGGCACGAGACGCTGAACGAAACGAACCGCGACGAGGTGACGCGCGATCTCATCGCCTGGCTCGACGGGACCGTGGGCAAGCAAACAAACGCAGCCTAAGTAAGCGCTAGTAAATTTACTAACGTTTATTTTTCCGAATCGGGACTTTTCAATGGGTTACGGCCGATAAAAATAAAAAAATCCGCGCTGAGGCCTCTCGTATTCTAACAGCTACGACCCGTACACTCTTCCTCTCCCTGCCTCCTGCGAAAGCCGGCCTGGCCGCGCGCGGAATCCGACGAAGGAGAATCCCATAACAGGTAATTCTGAATTTAAAAAAACAATGCTGAGCAAAAATTCTTGCGGGGGCACTGGTCGCCCGACGAGCCGCATCGGCGGGCAACCGAGCGCGAAGGACAGAGGCGGCTCGGCCGTATCGCCTAGGCCGCCCTCTCCAGACACTCCGCGATCCACAGCTTGACCAAAGCTTGCCGGGTCACGCCGAGGCGTCGGGCCTCGCGGTCGAGCGCTTCGACCACCCAGGCCGGGAAATCGACGTTGACCCGCCTGATCTCCAGATTGGGGCGGCGCGCCTTCGCCCAGTCGACGTCGCGCGAGACATCCTCGCCCGCATCGAATTTCTCGTCGAAATCACGCGCCTTCATGAGACTCGATCTCCTCCTTGCGCGACCGCCGGACCGAAATGATCCGCGTTCGCTCGGCCCGTCTTACACAAACAGCGGGCCAGCCCCGGTCTGTTTCTTTGTATCCGGCCCTACCCCTCGACATAAGACGCGATCTCGATCAGGCTGCCGTCCGGGTCGCGGCAATAGACGGACATGAGGGTACCTTGCGCGCCCTGTCTTCGGCCGGGGCCGGTCACGATGGCGATCCCCTCGGCCTGCAGATGCCGGACGACCTGGTCCGGCGTCGAGTTGGTCAAAAAGCACAGGTCCTCGCCGCCCGCGGCTTCATGATCGGCCGTGAACCAATCCTCCTTGCTCGTCGTGATCGGACGGAGGTTGATCTTCTGGCGGCCGAATCGCATCGCGGCGCGCGGCGGCTTGCCGGGCTCGGGGGATGTGTCCTCGCGGGTCATGCCAAGCACCCGCTCATACCATTGGGCGGAGGCCTCGAGGTCGGAGACCTGAACGACCAAATGGTCCAGCGCCTGCACCGTCAATGGCATAGCGGGCTCTCCTTGTCTTCATGCGCTGGCGCCGGCGGAGTGGGCCCCGGGCGGTAACCTGTTATTAACCATGATCCGGGAACTTTCGCCTCAACTCGGGCGGCCTGGCCCAGCGGAACGGTCGCCTCGAGAGTGGACATCAAGAGAGGTTCCCTATGGCCAAGAAAACCATCGCCAGCGCCGAGAAGAAGGCGAGCAGCAAGCCGAAACTAGCCAAGAAAGCCAAGCAGGCCGCCGCAATCGACGCCGCTCCCGCGATCGAGGTCAAGGTCCGGGTGGACGACGATCTGATCCGCGAGCGCGCCTATGTCATCTGGATCGCCGAAGGCCGACCCCACGGCCGCGATCTCGCGCACTGGCAGCGGGCGAGACACGAGCTTCTCGCGGCAAGTCGACAGCCGTCATTGCAAGCGTAGCGAAGCAATCCACGGAACGTAAGGGCGCGGCGACTCTGGATTGCTTCGTCGCTGCCCTCCTCGCAATGACAGCTCTGGATCCGCGGGCCCCCTCCCGGCGCCGGCGTCAACCGGACGTCGGATTGTCGTCGACCAGGGCGTGGCGGCGACAGTGAAACGTCCTCAGTCGCTCAACCGGACTGTGCCAATGGAGCATCGCCTCGAGGCAATGCTCCTCCTCCTGTTCGATCTCGCTCAGGCAATGCGGCCGCATCTTGGCGACCACTTCATCCAGCTTGCGCCACTTGGGCTGGGCGCGAAGCCTGTCGGTCAGAGTCGCGAACATCGTCGCCTCCGCTCCCCGCCGCTCGGGACCAATGCCCCCGAGCGCCCGCTGTTCCTCCCACGGCGAAATAAGCCGTCAGTTTCTTACGCCCTGCATAACAAGATCCTGTGCCTAAATTAGGGTCATGGGCGCTCGAACGCGCCAATTCCGCCTCTTGGCGGCAAATCGTCAGAACGGCTTCCGGATGGCGCTCCGCCGGCGCGCGCGGCCTTCGGCTCAGATCACGAAATCGACTTCGTGCGTCTGTGGCTCCGGGACGACGGCAACGTCCACGGGAACGATCCAATTGGCGGCGTAGCTCTCACAGTCAGACCGCTGCTGTTCCGGTTGAACGCGCCCCGCCGCATCGACGGCGCGACATCGCAGCCGATATCTCCCCAGTTCATGAGGAGTCCAAATACACTCCCACAAACGCCACGCGTATGGGTGTTCCGTGTCGAGCAGCCGCGCCTCGCGCCAGCCTTTGCCATCACCGGTACAGACTTGGACCTGCCGGATGGCAGCCTCCCCGCTCCAGGCCGCTCCAAAAATCCGATAGGGTCGGCCCGCGATGAGATTCGCCCCATTCACCGGGCGCGCGATCTGCGATTTGACCTCCATCTCCGTAAGGGGAACCAGCATCGGTTCTCCCGCGCCGCGTTCCCAGCGGAAATAGTCGCGCGCCTGCCAGTAGCCGAGGAACGGTTGCTCAAGCACCCTGATATGCGTGATCCACTTCACCCAGGCCATGCCGAACCAGCCGCCCACCACCGCGCGCAGCGGGTGACCATGGTCGCGCGTCAACGGCGCGTCATTCATCGAATAGGCGAGCAGGGCGCCATCGCCGACCGCTTTCTCAAGCGGCAAACTGCGCGCAAATGCGATCGGGCCGGGCGAAGCCGTCTTCTTGTTCGCGTCGACGACGCCGCTGTCGGCGCCGATAAGCAAGACCTCTTGGGCGGCGCCCTTGACGCCCGCTCTCTCCAACACCTCGCGCAGAAGAACACCGGTCCACTCGGCGTTGCCGACGGCCCCGTTCTGCCACTGCAACCCTTCCCTCGCCGGTTCATAATAGACGCGGCCGTTGCCGGCGCACTCGACGACGGCGGCAAGAGTTCGTGCGCGGCATCGCCTTTATTGCATCGAGATCAAGTTCGAGGGGCCGCTCGACCGCTCCATCGATCCGAAGTCGCCATTCTCGCGCGTCGAGCTCAGGCGATGGGAAATGGTTGCGCACGAAGAACAGGTCGGCTGGAATCAGCCACTCCGAGAGCGACGCAAACGGAAACTCGACATTCGGCGGGGATTTCTGTCGAACAATCAAACCGGGTTGCTCTGGCGAGGGCATTAAGGCTCGTCCTTCCGTTCCAAAGGCCGACCACTCAAGGCCAGCGCTTCGCGACGCGCTCGCGCACCGGAGTTTCGATCTCGGGCGGCGCGTTGCGAATGTAGGCGAGCGCCGCCGCAAACTTGGCCGGTTCGTCGGCTTCCAGAGTTTCGAGATACTGGATCGCCGCGGAGACGGAGAACGGCTCGCCGCCCTTGCCCCAGTCGCCGAAGTTGCTCTTGACCGCCATCCAGATGGCGGCGTCGTAGCCATTCGCCGTGGCCCAGGCGCCGATCGTCGCGACGGCTTCCGGATGACGCTCCATGGCGACATCGCTTTGCTTGCCGGAAGCGGGCTCGACGAAGCCGATCGTCTCCGAGGTTCGCAACCCTTCCCTGGCTCGCAGGTTCTCCATCGCCGCATCGAGCGTGGGAAGCGCGCTCGGCGCCGAATAGGTTTTGCAGAGCGCGCCGAAGGTTTCGTCGATCGCAAGCGTGAGGCGCCCGTCGGCCGCAATGCTGCAGAACTCGATGGGGAGGAGCGGACCATTCGCCGCGAATGGGGCGGCGATTTCAAGACCCTTGGGATCCCACACCAACGAGCCCCAGGCCAAAAGCACGCTCTTCACATTTTCAACTCCTCATGAAACCTTTGCCCGACACGTGTTGGTTCGTCCCTTCTCGCCGCGCTATTGCCCGTCAGGCCCGCGCAAAGCGGGCATCCATGAAGGTTCTGCCCAAACGCTGGATACCCGCTTGCGCGGGTTTGACAAGCTGGTTGGAAGCGATTCGATCGAGAAGCGGGGCGGGGGAAACGTCGCTCAGGCGTAGAACACCTTGCCCGGATTGAACAGGTTGGCGGGATCGAACGAGGCTTTGATGCGCCGCATCAGGTCGATCGCGATGGCCCCGTGCTCCTCCTCCATATATTCCCGTTTCTTCTGGCCGACCCCGTGCTCGCCCGTGCAGGTGCCGCCCATGGCGATGGCGCGATGCGCGAGGCGGGAGGCGAAAGCGTCCGCCGCCTCGATCTCCGCCTTGTTGTCCATGTCAATAAGCGGCCCGCAATGAAAATTGCCGTCGCCGACATGGCCGACGATCGGCGCGATGAGGCCGCTGCGAGCGATGTCGTCGAGCGTCTCCTCGACGCAATCTGCCAGCCGCGAGATCGGCACGCAGGCGTCGGTGGAGAACGGCCGCGCGCCAGGGCGAAGCGTCATTTGCGACCAATAGGTGTCGTGACGCGCCTGCCAGAGCTTGTTGCGCTCCTCAAGCTTGGTCGCCGAAGTGAGCGTCCCGCCGCCATGGGCCGCGGCGATTTCGCCGAAGCGGCGCGTCTGTTCGGCGACGCTTTGCTCCGTGCCGTGGAATTCGACCAGAAGCAGCGGCTGCTCGGGCAATTCGGTATGCGAATAATTGTTGAAGGCGCGCACCGACAGCGTGTCGATGAGCTCGATGCGGGCGATCGGCAGGCCGGACTGGATCGTTTCGATCGTCGTCTCGCAGGCTGCGCGTATCGAGGGGAACGAGCAATGGCCGGCCGCGATCGCCTCGGGAATGCCGGAGAGCCTGAGCGCGACCTCGACGATCACGCCGAGCGTGCCTTCGGCGCCGATGAAGAGGTGGGTGAGATCGTAACCGGCCGAGGACTTCTTCGCCCGCGTGCCGGTGCGCAGGAAGGATCCGTCGGCGACGACCACGCCGAGCGACAGCACGAGGTCCTTCATCGTCCCGTAGCGCACCGCATTGGTGCCGGAGGCGCGGGTCGCGGCCATGCCGCCGAGGGAGGCGTCGGCGCCTGGATCGATGGGGAAGAAGAGGCCGCTGTCGCGCAGGTGCTCGTTGAGCTGCTTGCGCGTGACGCCTGGCTCGACCACGCAATCGAGATCGTCGGCGTCGACGGCCAGAACAGTGTTCATGCGCGTCAGATCGAGCGAGACGCCGCCATGGGGCGCATTGACATGGCCCTCGAGCGACGAGCCGACGCCGAACGGGATGATTGGCGCGTCATGGCCAGCGCAGAGCTTCACGAGGTCGATCACGTCCTCCTTGGACTCGGCGAATACGACCGCGTCCGGCGGCTCGTTCTCAAGCCAAGTGAGGGTGTGCCCGTGCGCCTTGCGGATCGCTTCCGAGGCGGTGAAGCGGTTGCCGAAACGGGCGGCGAGATCGGAATTGAGCGCGGCGACCGCGTCGCTCGAGAGGCGGCCTTGGCGTTGGCGGACGGAGAGTGAGGTCACGGGGCTTCGCTTTTGTTCGAAACCCAAAGATTAGTCGCATCGGCGCTCCATGGCTAGCACGGGGCCGCACTGCTTGGCCCTTGACGGCGCCTCGTCATCCAACGCGTATAATGAAGGTCAAACCCGAGGAGAGGACGCGTGACTGAGATCGCCCACCGCACTGTCGAGGCGAACGGCATCGCCATCCATCTTGCCGAGGCCGGAACCGGCCCCGTCGTACTGCTGTGCCACGGGTTTCCGGAATCCTGGTATTCGTGGCGCCATCAGTTGAAGGCGCTCGCTCAAGCCGGCTACCACGCTGTCGCGCCCGACATGCGCGGCTATGGTGAGACAAGCCAGCCCGAGGCAATCGATCAGTACACGCTGTTCCACCTTGTCGGCGACATGGTCGGCGTGCTCGACGCGCTGAGCGCGCCTGAGGCCGTCGTTGTCGGCCACGACTGGGGCGCGCCGGTCGCCTGGCATTGCGCCCTTTTTCGGCCCGACCGCTTTCGCGCTGTCGCGGGCTTGAGCGTGCCCTTCAGGCCGCGCGGATCGACGCGACCAACGAGCGTGATGCCGCAGACCAATTCGTCGCTCTTCTATCAGCTTTACTTCCAGGCGCCGGGCGTCGCGGAGGCGGAGCTTGAGCGCAATCCGCGGGATACGACCCGGCGGCTCCTCTATTCCGGATCGGGCGATGTTCCGCGCCGGTCCGACAACACGCTCGGCGACCAGGCGCCCGGCATGGTTCCAAGAACGGGCGGCTTCCTTACCCGCACAGTCGATCCGTCGGCGCTGCCGGCGTGGCTCACAGAGGCCGACATCGATGTCTTTGCGGCGGAGTTTGTTCGCACCGGCTTCCGCGGCGGGCTCAACTGGTATCGCAACATCGACCGCAATTGGGAGCTCCTTGCGCCCTTCGCAGGGGCGAAGGTGACGGTCCCGGCGCTTTACATCGCGGGCGACCGCGACGTCGTCGTCAAATTCCCGAAGATGGATCAGCTCATCGCCAACCTGAAAACTTTCGTCCCCAACCTCACGAAGACGATCATGCTCTCCGGCTGCGGCCATTGGACGCAACAGGAGCGCGCGAACGAGGTCAACGCGGCCCTGATCGCGTTTCTTCGCGAGGTGGGCTAGCCCAACCTGGAATCGCAGCCGAGTCTCATGTCATTCCCGCGCAAGCGGGAATCCAAAACCTTCCGAAAGCCTGCGTGGATGCCCGCTTTCGCGGGCATGACAAGCATTCTCACGGCGCGCCGACGCTCACCACCCGGAAGGTCAGAAGCTCGCCGTCCTCCTCGCGCAGGGACACGTACTCGCCGATTTTGAAGGCGTGGTCGCCGAAGCGGAAGCCTTCCTCCTCCGCGTCGGCCTTGCGTCCGCCCTTCCACTCGAAGGCCCAGGTCGATCCGCCGGGGCCGCCGGCGCGATGAACAAGGAGGCCGCGTAGCGCAGGCTCGTTGCCCCAGAAGCGGTGCGCGAAACATTCGCCGCGGTGCTGCTTCCAGGCTTCGAGATCGATGTGGCCGTCGGCGGTCAGAGGCGCGACGAAATCATAGCCGTGGCGGATCGACCCATCGGGAAATTCCTTCGAGCGCGCGGCGTTCAATGTCACCTTGCGCAGCGCGGCATGACTTGGCGCGGCCATGAACCATCCTCCCTTAGCTTCGACTCTTCCATGCGAGTCGTTGAGCCCTCCGATACCTTTATCGGCTCAGACGCGTTCGAGCGCCAGCGCCGCGCCCTGCCCGACGCCGACACACATGGTCGCAAGCGCGTAACGGCCGCCGCGCCGCTTGAGCTCGAGCGCCGCGGCGCCGGCGAGGCGCGCCCCCGACATGCCGAGCGGATGGCCGAGCGCGATCGCCCCGCCGTTCGGGTTGACGTGGGCTGCGTCATCCTCGAGCCCCAGGCCGCGCAGACAGGCGAGCGCCTGCGAGGCGAACGCCTCGTTAAGCTCAACCACGTCGAAGCTCGCTGGCTTGAGCTTGAGCCGCTCAGTGAGCTTGCCGACCGCCGGGATCGGACCCACGCCCATCACCCGCGGCGCGACGCCGGCCGTGGCATAGCCGAGGATGCGGGCGATCGGCTCGAGCCCATTGGCCTCCGCCGCTTCGCCCGAAGCGATGAAGAGCGTCGCCGCGCCGTCATTGATGCCGGAGGAATTGCCCGCCGTCACGCTGCCGCCCTCGCGCACGATGCCGCCGAGCTTGGCCAGCGCCTCGAGCGTCGTGTCGGCGCGGGGATGCTCGTCGGCGGCGACGCGGGTCACGTTCCCTTTGCGGTCCTTCATCTCGACCGCGACGATCTCCGCGTCAAACGTCCCCTTCGCCTGGGCGGCCGCAGTCCGCTTTTGCGAGCGCAGCGCGAACGCGTCCTGGTCGGCGCGCGAGACCTGATATTCGTTGGCGACGTTCTCGGCCGTCTCCGGCATCGAATCGACGCCATAGAGCTTTTTCATCACGGAATTGACGAAGCGCCAGCCGATGGTGGTGTCGAAGATCTCCGCCGATCGCTGAAACGGCGCTTGCGCCTTGCCCATCACGAAGGGCGCGCGCGTCATCAATTCCGCGCCGCCCGCGATTGCGAGCCCGATCTCGCCCGCTTTGATCCCCCGCGCCGCGGCGGCGACCGCCTCCATCCCCGAGGCGCACAGGCGGTTCACGGTTGCTCCGGGAATGGTCTCCGGCAGGCCGGCTAGCAGGAGCGCCATGCGCGCGAGGTTGCGGTTGTCCTCGCCGGCCTGATTTGCGCAGCCGAGAAAGACCTCGTCGACTTTCTCGGCGAGGCCAGGATGGCGGCGCATGAGTTCGCGGATCGGCAGGGCGGCGAGATCGTCGGCGCGGAGGTTGGCGAGCGCGCCGCCGTATCGTCCGATCGGCGTGCGCACATAGTCGCAGATGAAGGCGTCGGTCATGGGCGCGCCTCCGCCCCGCCTAACCCCCCATTCCATTCCGCCATTGTCGCCTCCGTTGGCTGGCGTCTAGTATAGACGCTTGCGCCGCGCGGCGGCGACAAAACGGATAGCGGGAGGACGGCCGTGGCGGAGGCTGAGGTATCATCGCAGCCTGTTCTCTTGGACAGGCTCGAGGCCGGCGTGTTGACGCTGACCCTCAACCGGCCCGAGCGCCTGAATGCGCTCGACGCGGCGCTTATCGAAGCGCTGTCGGGGGCAATTCGGCGCGCCGGGACGGACCCCGAATGCCGCGCCGTTCTCATCACCGGCGCCGGGCGAGGCTTCTGTGCTGGAGCCGACCTCGCCAACCGCGCCTTTGCTCCCGGCGGCGCCCGGCCGGATCTGGGCGAAGCGCTCGAAAAGGGCTTGAACCCGATCATTCGCGGCATCCGCAATCTGCCGAAGCCGGTCGTCTCAGCCGTCAACGGCCCGGCGGCGGGAGCCGGCGCCAATATCGCGCTTGCCTGCGACATCGTGCTCGCGGCGAAATCGGCTCAGTTCCTGCAGGCGTTCGCTCGCATCGGCCTCATTCCGGACGCGGGCGGCACTTTTGTTCTGCCCCGGCTCGTCGGCGACGCGCGCGCCCGGGCTCTCATGATGCTGGCCGAGCCGATCGGGGCGGAACAGGCTCAAGCCGCAGGCATGATCTATCGCGCCGTCGACGACGAGGACCTGATGGGAGAGGCGCGCACCATCGCCGAGCGCCTCGCGGCCGGCCCGACGCAGGCGCTCGGCCTCATCAAGCGCGCGCTGGCGGCTTCGCCCGGCAACAGTTTGGACGCTCAGCTCGACCTCGAGCGCGACCTGCAGCGCGAGGCCGGACGAGGGGATGAATATGTGGAGGGCGTGCGCGCCTTTCTGGACAAAAGGCCAGCGAATTTCCACGGGAAGCCGCCCGCGGCGTGACCAGGACTCGCGCTGAGCACCCACAAAAAAACCCGCCGCGGATGAGCCGCAGCGGGCGCGAAATAAGCCGACGATAAAGGCTCGTCAGTTCGAGCCGGTGTCCGGCGCCGGTTGCGACTGCGCCGTTTGAGGCGCGTCGGGCGTCGTCTGTTGCGACTGGGCCATCGGCTGATCGTTCTCCGCCGACGTCTTATGGAAATCGCAGGCCAGCGCCGGGGCGACAAGGGCCGCCGCGAAGCCGCATCCCAACACCACTTTCACAAGCTTGGAGCGCATGAGTACCTCCGTCCTGGTCCCCAGATTGAACCAGTCTAGCACCGCCTCGGACCGGCGCAAGGAGGGGCCAAGGCCCGGCGCCGCCCAAGC
This sequence comes from uncultured Alphaproteobacteria bacterium, assembly GCA_963753135.1. Classification (GTDB taxonomy): domain Bacteria; phylum Pseudomonadota; class Alphaproteobacteria; order Rhizobiales; family Beijerinckiaceae; genus Roseiarcus. The sequence continues at coordinate 47,349 of CAVWBA010000006.1, forward strand.
CCGAACGAGGCCTATTCAAGGAACGGACCTCGGATCGGGTTCACGAACAGCGAGGGGCGACAACGCATTGCGGACAGCGGCCGCTCGCCGTCGTGTACGCGGCGCCCCGGCGGGACACGCCGCGCCATAACAGCCTTGACGCGGATCACGCGATCGTGATGACCCGCGCCAAGCCGCTCTCGATCGCGCTTAAGCGTGCGCGTGCGAACGCCGGATTGCGTCGTACACGGCGAATGGCGTTGCGGGCATGTCGATATGCTCGATGCGATAGGCGCGCCAGAGCGCGTCGGCGACCGCGTTCATCACTGCCGGCGTCGACCCGATCGAGCCGGCTTCGCCGGCGCCTTTGAGGCCCATCGGATTGGTCGTCGACGGCACGTTGCGCGTCTCGAAATCGAACGCGGGCAGATTGTCGGCGCGCGGCATGCAATAGTCGAGGAAGCTTGCGGTCAGGAGCTGGCCGTCTTCATCGAACACCGCGCGCTCCATGAGCGCCTGGCCCGCGCCTTGGGCAATGCCGCCATGGACCTGCCCAGCAAGCAGCAACGGGTTCAAGGTGAATCCAAAGTCGTCGACAACCGAGTAGCGGACGATTGTGGTTACGCCCGTGTCGGGATCGATCTCGACCTCGCATGCGTGGGTGCCGTTCGGATAGGTGGCGTTCGACGGCGCGAACGATTCGGTCGCCTTCAATTTCGCCGCCGTGGCGCCCGGAAGCGCCGCGATCTCGGCATAGGAGATGGCGCGGTCGGTTCCGGCGATGCGCACTTGACCGTCAGCAATTTCGAGGTCGGCGACCGCCGCCTCGAGCTTGTCGGCCGCCAATTCCTTCAACGAACCGGCCAAGGTTTCCGACGCGCGCGTCACCATCACCGCGCCAATCGGAATGGAGCGCGACCCGCCCGTGCCGAAGCCGGTCGCGACCCGATCGGTATCGCCCTGCACGACCTTGATGCGCTCGAGCGGCACGTCCAGATATTGCGAGACGGCCTGAGCGTAGGCGGTCTCATGCCCCTGCCCGTTCGATTGGGTGCCGATGGTGAGCGTGAAATCGCCATTCTTCTCAAGCGTCAGAGAGCCGGTTTCGGAATCGTTCCAGGCGGTGCATTCGATATAGCTTGCGATGCCGAAGCCCCTGATCTTGCCGCGCGCCCGCGCATCCTCAACCCGCCGCGCGAATCCCGGCTGATCCGCCTTCTTCAGGCAGGCGCGCATCGCGCCTTCGAAGTCGCCGACGTCGTAATCGCGATTGGTGTGGGTGTGATAGGGCATCTGCTCAGGCTTGACGAAATTGCGCGCGCGCAGTTCCTCGGGCGCGATCCCAAGCTTGCGCGCGCAAGCGTCGACCAGCCGCTCGAGCACATAGGCCGCCTCCGGGCGCCCGGCGCCGCGATAGGCGTCGACGGGAACGGTGTGGGTATAGATGCCGCGAACGCGCGCGTGGAGCGCGTCGATGTGGTAGCACCCGGTCGCCATCGACGCGCCGAGCCAGGGGATATAGGGCGCGAACAGCGATAGGTACGCGCCGAGATTGCCGAGAATATCCACCCTGAGCGCGAGAAAACGGCCGTTGGCGTCGAGCGCCATCTCGGCCGTCGTCACATTGTCGCGACCTTGCGCGTCGCCGACGAAATGCTCGCTGCGATCGGCGAGCCAGCCCACTCGCTTCCCAAGACGCTTCGCCGCCTCGAGAACGAGCGGATATTCTCGGTACACGACCGCCTTGGTGCCGAACCCGCCGCCGACGTCCTGGGTGACGACGCGAAGCGATTGCGGCGGAATCTTCAGCATCGCCCCGGCGATGGCGCCTTGGATGCCATGCACGCCTTGACTTCCCAGGTTCAACGTCAGGCGGCCGGATTGCGCATCGTATTCGCCAACGGCGGAGCGCGGCTCCATATAGTTGGCGACCACGCGCGAGTTCACGATTTGGATGCGAACCGTGTGCGCTGCGCCCGCGAAAGCCTTATCGGTCTCCTGTTTGTCGCCGATGTGAGTGTCGTACGCGACGTTGCCCGGCGCCTTGGCGAAGACAAGCGGCGCTTGAGGGCGCAGCGCCTCTTCCATGTCGGTCACGACGGGAAGCTCTTCCCAGGTGACGCTGATCAATTCGGCGCCGTCGCGCGCCTGATCGCCCGTGTCGGCGACCACCATCGCGATGATGTCGCCCACATGCTGCGCTTCGTCCGACGCCATCACCGGATAAGGCTTGAGCGGCGTGTTCGACCCGTCGGAATTGGCGACCGGGGCAAGACAGGGCATGTCGCCGACGCCGGCGAAATCGCTCGCGACATAGACGGCCCGAACGCCCGGAGCGGCGCGCGCCGCCTTAACATCGTCGATGCGGAATTTCGCATGTCCGTAAGGACTGCGTAGAAACACCGCCTTGAGATCGGCCTTATCAACCGCATCGGAGGCGTAGTTGCCCCGCCCGCTGACGAATCGAATGTCCTCGACGCGCTTGACGCTCTGGCCCACCCCGAATTTTGTCGGCTTCATATTCATATTGTCTGATTTCCTCTGGCGGCCGATGGCGTCTTAAGTCCGACGGCGTTGAACCCTTACTAATCGAATCTTGCGTCATTGCGAAAGCCCGCGCGGCCATCGGGCCGTCCGTGGTCGTTCAGGCTCCGGTGGCCAATCGCCGCAGGGCTTGCTATCACCGGCGCGCAAAGCGGCTCAAGGCAAAGAAATCTCCATGCGCAAGGGCGCAATCACACGCAAAACCAAGGAGACGAGCATCGAGGTCGGCCTCGACCTCGATGGGTCGGGCCTTGCCGATGTCACGACCGGCGTCGGCTTTTTTGATCATATGCTCGATCAGCTGGCCCGTCACTCCCTCGTGGATATCAAAATTCGCGCCGAAGGCGACCGCCACATCGACGATCACCACACGGTCGAAGACGTCGGCATTGCGCTCGGCCAGGCGCTGATGAAAGCGCTCGGCGACAAGCGCGGGCTCACTCGCTACGCCGACTGCCTCCTGCCGATGGACGAAACGCTGACCCGGGTGGCGCTCGACGTTTCGGGCCGGCCCTTCCTCGTCTTCCGAACCGAGTTCCCGACCGAGAAGATCGGCGCCTTTGACACCGAGCTCGTGCGCGAGTTCTTTCAGGCCTTCGCCGGCAACGCCGGCCTCACCCTGCATATCGAAACGCTCTACGGCTCGAACAGCCATCACATCGCCGAATCGTGCTTCAAGGGCGTCGCCCGCGCGCTGCGCGGCGCGATCACGATCGATGCGCGCCAGGCCGAGCGCGTGCCGTCGACCAAGGGCGCGCTTTAGCGCGACATGCGATGAGCGTCGCCATCATCGATTACGGCTCGGGCAACTTGCACTCGGCGCGGAAGGCCTTCGAGCGCGCCGCGCGCGAGGCTGGCCTGGACCGCGAAATCAACGTGACGGCCCGGCCGGAGGATGTGCTCGCCGCCGACCATGTCGTGCTGCCGGGAGTGGGCGCGTTCGCCGATTGCCGCCGTGGGCTCGATGGCGTTTCGGGCATGGTCGAGGCGATGGACGAGGCCGTGCGCCGGCGTGGCCGGCCGTTCCTCGGCATTTGCGTCGGCGCCCAACTCATGGCGACGCGCGGCCTCGAGCATGAAGTGGTCGATGGGTTGAACTGGATTAAGGGCGATGTCGCGGCGATCAAGCCGAGCGATCCGGAGCTCAAGATTCCGCATATGGGATGGAACACCCTCGACCTCAGGCGGAGCCATCCGCTTCTTGAGGGCGTGACCACCGGCCAAAGCGGACTGCACGCGTATTTTGTTCACTCTTATCAATTGTACGCGGATAACGCGGACGACCTGGTCGCGACCGCCGATTACGGCGGCCCGGTGACCGCGATCGTCGCGCGCGACAACATCGCCGGCACGCAGTTTCACCCGGAAAAGAGCCAGACCCTCGGCCTCAGGCTGATCGCCAATTTCCTTAAGTGGCGCCCGTGATCCTGTTCCCCGCGATCGACCTCAAGGACGGTCAGTGCGTTCGCCTCATCCATGGCGACATGGCGCGCGCGACGATCTTCAACGCCGATCCCGCGGCGCAGGCGAAAGCGTTTGTCGCGCAGGGCTTCGACTACCTGCACGTCGTCGATCTTGACGGGGCCTTCGCGGGCAAGCCCATGAACGCCGAAGCCGTCCGGGACATCCTCGCCGGCCTTACGGTGAGGCTGCAGCTCGGCGGCGGAATCCGCGACATGAAAACAGTGCGCGGCTGGCTCGAGAGCGGCGTCACCCGAGTCATCATTGGAACCGCCGCGGTGCGCGATCCGGACTTCGTTCGCGAGGCGGCGCGGCTCTATCCCGGCCGGATCGCCGTCGGCGTGGACGCTCGCGAAGGCGTCGTCGCTATCGAAGGCTGGGCGAAGACGTCCGACATCTCGGCGCTTGATCTCGCGCGCCGGTTCCAGGACGCCGGCGTCGCGGCGATCATCTATACCGACATCGCGCGCGACGGCGCGCTCGCCGGCCTCAACGTGGAAAGCACGATTGCGCTCGCCGACAAGCTCGAGATTCCGGTGATCGCCTCGGGCGGCCTCGCCTCGATCGAAGATGTCCGGCGGCTCATCGAGCCCGATTGCGCCCGCCTCGCCGGCGCCATTGTCGGGCGCGCGCTCTACGACGGGCGGCTCGATCCCCGCGCGGCGCTCACCCTGCTTCATGCCGGCGGACGGGCGGAACGGCCGGCGGGGTCGGCGCGGTGACCCTCAAGGCCCGCGTCATCCCGTGTCTCGACGTCAAGGACGGCCGCGTCGTCAAGGGCGTCAACTTCGTCAATCTGCGCGACGCTGGCGATCCGGTCGAGAGCGCCGTCGCGTACGACCGGGCCGGCGCGGACGAACTGTGTTTCCTGGACATCACTGCAAGCCACGAAGACCGCAGCATCCTCCTCGACGTGGTCAGGCGCACGGCGGAAGTGTGCTTCATGCCGTTGACGGTCGGCGGGGGCGTCCGCACCACCGACGACATCCGCAACCTGTTGCTCGCGGGGGCGGACAAGGCCTCGATCAATTCGGCGGCGGTCGCCGACCGGGACATCGTGCGCCGGGCGGCCGAGAAGTTCGGCGCCCAGTGCGTCGTCGTCGCGATCGACGCCAAGCGGGTCTCGGCGCTCGGAGAAGCGCCGCGCTGGGAGGTCTTCACCCATGGCGGACGACGGCCGACGGGGATCGACGCGATCGGCTACGCCCGCGAAGTCGCCGCTCTCGGGGCGGGCGAGATCCTGTTGACGTCGATGGATCGCGACGGATCAAAGCGCGGCTTCGATCTGGAGCTAACCCGGGCGGTCGCAGACGCCGTCGCCGTTCCGGTCATCGCCTCAGGCGGCGTCGGCCAACTTGACGATCTCGTCGATGGCGTGCGGCAAGGTCATGCAAGCGCCGTGCTTGCGGCTTCGATCTTCCACTTCGGCGAATTCACCATCCGGCAGGCGAAGGAGCGCATGGCCGAGGCCGGGATACCCGTGCGCCTCGACTGACCCCGCGCCAGTGTACGCTCGGCGCCTCGCGCGCTAAGGTTCGAGCCCGTTTCATGAGGAGAGGCTGATGCCCGCCGCGGGCGATCACACGCACTTCGGCCGGCGCACCGTTCGCTTGGACGAAAAACAGAGCCTGGTGAACGACGTGTTCCACAGCGTCGCCAATCGATATGACCTGATGAACGACCTCATGTCGTTCGGCCTGCATCGGGCCTGGAAGGATGCGCTCGTCGCGAAAGTGCGGCCCTCGCTCAGTCGCCCTTTTGCTCACATCGATGTCGCGGGCGGCACTGCCGATGTCGCCGCCCGGGTCGCCAAAGCAGGCGGGCCGCTGACCGAGGTCACGGTCGTCGACGTCAATGCTGACATGTTGCGGCAGGCAAAGCGGCGCGTGGCGAGACGCCCATACGCCAATCAGTTGAGGTTCATCGAAGGCAACGCCGAGGCCCTGCCGCTCACCGACGCCCTCTTCGACGCCTATACGATCGCGTTCGGCATCCGCAACGTGCCGCGCATCGAAGACGCCCTCAAGCAAGCCCATCGCGTGCTCAAGCGCGGCGGGCATTTCTTGTGCCTCGAATTTTCGCGCGTTGATTTACCCGTCATGGATCGGCTGTACGACGCCTATTCCTTCGCCGCCATTCCGGCCATGGGCAGGGTCGTGACGGGCGACGGCGGCGCCTATCGCTATCTTGTCGAATCGATCCGCAAGTTTCCTCCTCCAGAGCGATTCGCGGAGATGATCGCCGCGGCCGGCTTCGCCCGCGTGGACTTCACGCGCCTGAGCGGGGGCGTCGTCGCCATCCACTCGGGCTGGAAGCTCTGAATTCATGGGGATATTGTCGTCGTTCGGCCACGTCTCGAGGCTGACGCGCGCTTCGTTCGTGTTCGCGCGTGAAGGGGCGTTTGTCGGCGTCGATCCCGCCTCCCTCCCGCCGGTGCTGCGGCTGCCGCTCGCGCTCGCCAACTTGATTGCGAAGCGCGACGGCGACGGTCTCGCGGGTCTCTCCCGGGCGATCGACCGGTTGGGGCCGTCCTATGTCAAGCTTGGGCAATTCCTCTCTACGCGCCCGGACATCGTCGGCGGCAAGGTCGCGCTCGAGCTCGAGCGGCTGCAGGACCGCGTGGCGCCAATGAGTCGGGGCGCGGCAGTCGCGATCGTCGAGGCCTCGTTCGGCGCGAAGATCGACACGCTGTTCGAGAGTTTCGGCGAGCCGGTGGCGGCCGCTTCAATCGCCCAGGTGCATCGCGCCGAGGTGAAAACCGACGAAGGCTTGCGGCCAGTCGCCGTGAAAGTCCTACGGGCCGGCACGGAAAGGCGGTTTGCGCGCGATCTTTCAGACATGGCCTTCGCCGCGCGGTTCGCCGAGAGCCTGGCCCCCGAGTTCCGCCGCTTGCGGCTTGCCCAGGTGGTCGAGACGCTCGCCCGCTCGGTGCGCATGGAGATGGATTTCCGGCTCGAAGCGGCGGCAGCGTCGGAATTTGTAGAAAATTCCAGGGATGATCCCGAGATTCGGGGGCCCGTGGTCGACTGGAACCGCACCACGCGGGAAGTGATGACCATGGAATGGATCGACGGGGTTCCCCTGGCCGACCCGGACCGTCTGACCGAGCTCGGATTTGATCCCCGCGCGCTGGCGCGCGCTTTGATTCAAACATTCCTCCGCGCCGCGCTGCGCGACGGATTCTTCCACGCCGACATGCACCAGGGCAATTTCTTCGTCGACGGCGAGGGGCGCATCGTCGCCGTCGATTTCGGCATCATGGGGCGGCTCGGGCGCAAGGAGCGCCGGTTCCTGGCGGAGATCCTGTATGGATTCATCCGCCGAGACTATCTGCGGGTGGCCGAGGTCCATTTCGAGGCAGGCTACGTGCCGCATGCCTATCGGGTCGAAGATTTCGCCCAGGCGCTCCGCGCGATCGGGGAGCCGATCCATTCCCGCACCGCCGATCAGATCTCGATGGCGAAGCTGTTGACGCTCCTGTTCGAAATCACCTCCCTGTTCGAAATGACCACCAGGATCGAGCTGGTGATGCTGCAAAAGACCATGGTCGTTGTGGAAGGGGTGGCGCGAAAGCTCGACCCTCAGCTCAATATGTGGTCGACCGCTGAGCCGGTCGTGGGCGCCTGGATCGCGGAAAACCTTGGCCCGATCGGGCGGATCGAAGACGCGAGGCGGACTTTATCGTCCATCGCCGGCTTCCTTGCCGACGCGCCGAACCGCTTGGAGGAAATCGCCGATCGGCTTGAGGGGAGACTTGAGACCGACAGCGAAAGGGAACTTGCCAAAGTCGTCCCCGAGCTCAGCTTGCGGCTCGGGTTTGTCTTTGTTCTGACTGGGTTTTTACTCGCGATCCTGTGCCTCGCGGCGTACCGCTGGATCGTATAGAATTACCGGCCTCTGCTTGAGCGTCGCCTGGCGCTGATCGCATAAAAAAAGCGGCTTCCGCCTGCGACCACCCCTGAACCGCCCACTACAACCGCTCGCCGGGAGTACCACAATTGTGATAATTGCCGTTTCGTTAATGTTTGTGGCATTCCTCTGTTAACAACCGTGGCATTAATAGAGCTGCTAACCCAAGGAAGGGCCGGGGCGGCGAGCGAGATGAAAACGAGAATGGACGTGTCACGCATCGCCTCCGCAGTGTCCTCTGCGTCAGCGGCTGCCGCAGGCGGCGGACGAGCTTAGGTTGTTGCAATGACCGCCGTCCCGCTATCGCGCGCCCGTATTCTCCTGATCGTAAGTGGAGGAATCGCGGCCTACAAGTCGCTTGAGTTGATCCGGCGGCTGAAAGATCGCGGCGCGTCGGTTCAAGTCGTGATGACTTCCGCCGCCCGGCAATTCATTTCCCCGCTTTCCGCCGCGACCCTCAGTGGGCAGCCCGTCCGAGACGATCTGTTCAGCCTGACCGACGAAGCGGCGATCGGCCATATCGAATTGTCGCGGGCGGCCGACCTTATCGTCGTGGCCCCGGCGACCGCGAATATCCTGGCCCGCATGGCCGGCGGCCTTGCCGACGATATGGCGACGACCGTATTGCTCGCGACCGACAAACGCGTGCTCGCAGCCCCGGCGATGAACGTCAGGATGTGGCTGCACCCGGCGACCCGCCGCAATGTCGACCGCCTTAAGGACGATGGCGTTCTGTTCGTCGGCCCGGAATCGGGGCCGATGGCGTGCGGCGAATTTGGCCCCGGCCGCATGGCCGAGCCGCCGGCGATCGTCGAGGCGATCGAGCAGGCATTGGCCGCCGAAGCGACGTTGAGTTCTCCGCTCCAAGGTCCGCCGGCTGATTCGGGTCCGCTGGGGGGAAGGCATGTCATCGTCACTTCGGGCCCGACCTACGAGCCGATTGACCCGGTCCGGTTCCTGGGAAATCGCTCTTCCGGACGCCAAGGGCATGCAATTGCGCAAGCTGCGATTGGCGCTGGCGCAAGGGTAACGCTGGTTACTGGCCCCGTGGGCCTTTCCGATCCGGTGGGGGCCGAAGTCGTTCACGTCGGTTCGGCTTCCGATATGCGCGAAGCGGTCGAGGCCGCGCTGCCAGCCGACGCGTTCATTGCAGCGGCCGCGGTCGCCGATTGGCGCGCCGAAAACATCGCCAGCCAAAAGATCAAAAAGGGCGCCAAAGAGTCTCCAACACTTCGCCTTATTGAGAATCCCGATATACTTGCCGAAGTCGCAAAGAAAACGACATTGCGGCCGGCGGTTGTAATTGGCTTCGCTGCTGAAACCGAGAACATCACGGCGAACGCCATGGCCAAATTACGGCGCAAAGGGTGTGACTTGATCATCGCCAATAGTGTCGCCGAGGGGACATCAACGTTTGGCGGCGAAAGCAATCAGGTCCAGGTGATCGACGCGCGTGGTGTCGAGTCCTGGCCGCCGATGACGAAAGCCGAAGTTGCGAACGGCATTGTCCGGCGCCTCGCCGTTGAATTGGCGAAGCAGCAATGATCACGATTGGTTACCATAGGTTACCACATGGTGAGGGGTTGCAATTGCCGGCCTATGCGAGCGAGGATGCCGCCGGGATGGATCTCATGGCGGCTCTGCCGGCGGGCGAAGAGGTTGTCCTGGCCCCTGGGTCGAGGGCGTTGATCGCGACCGGGATGGCCATCGAGTTGCCAAAGGGATTTGAAGCGCAGATCCGGCCCCGGTCGGGGTTGGCTCTCAAGGATGGGGTGACGGTCCTCAACAGTCCGGGGACTATCGACGCTGATTACCGCGGCGAAATTGCTGTCATTCTCGTCAATTTTGGGGACAAGCCCTTTGTCGTTCGGCGGGGCGCGCGGATAGCGCAACTCGTCGTTTCTTCTGTGGAACGTGTGGCTCTGATTTCGAGCGCGCGTCTCACTCCGAGCGTCCGTGGCTCAAATGGATTCGGTTCCACCGGCCGTTCATCGTAGGAGGTATGATATGAACTTATTGTCGCGACGGAGCGTTCTCGCAATCGCCGCCGTTGTCGATGTCGCGTTGCATTCGCGATCGGCGCCGGTTGCGGCCAAATCTTTGGCCGCGCGTCACAAACTGCCCCCCCGTCACCTGGAGACATTGCTCCAGGGCCTGGTCCACGCCAAGATCCTCAAAGGCGTGCGCGGGCCGCGAGGCGGCTACGAGCTGGCGCGCGAGCGCCGGCGCATCACCGTAGGCGAGATCGTGCGCACCGCGATGTCGCTGAGCACCGCTGATCCGGACGATCTCGGCGCAAACTCGGTGTTGCTCGAGCGGGTGATCGATCCGGCCGTACGACAGGCGGGCGAAACCTTTCTCGCCAATCTCGACTCGATCACCGTCGAACAGATGTGCGAGACGGCCGAGAAGACCCATGTCCTCGACGACGAGAAAGTCAGCGGCGATTTCGCTATCTGACCCAGCTATTTGCGGTGTTGTCTAGTTGGGCGCCGTATAAAGTGTTATGCCGGGCCGCGCTCAAAGAGCGCGGCCCGGCGAACATTTTGGAGTGACGGCCCATGACGGATGCAAACGCTGCGCGGCGAAAGCCCGGCCGCGGGCGGATTTTTGCGTCGATCACCGACACGATTGGCGATACGCCCCTCGTTAGCATCGACCGAATCGGCAAGGAGAAGGGCGTTGTCGCCCATCTTCTCGCCAAGCTCGAATTCTTCAATCCGGTCTCGAGCGTCAAGGACCGCATCGGCGTTTCGATGATCGACGCGCTCGAGGCGCAGGGCAAGATCTCGCCCGGGCGCGGCGTCCTGGTCGAGCCGACCTCAGGCAATACCGGAATTGCGCTCGCCTTCGTCGCGGCCGCGCGCAGCTATCGGCTGATTCTGGTGATGCCCGAATCCATGTCGGTCGAACGTCGCAAGATGCTGGCCCTGCTCGGGGCCGAACTGGTTCTCACGCCCGCCGCGCAGGGCATGAAAGGCGCAATCGCCAAGGCGAATGAAATCATCGAGGCGACGCCCGGCGCCGTCATGCCGCAGCAGTTCGAGAACCCCGCCAACCCGGACATTCACCGCCGCACCACAGCGGAGGAGATCTGGAACGACACCAACGGCGCGGTCGACATCGTCGTCTCCGGCGTCGGCACCGGGGGGACGATCACCGGCGTCGGCGAGGTTCTGAAGGCGCGGAAGCCGAGCGTGCGCATGGTCGCGGTCGAGCCGGAGGATTCGGCGGTTCTCTCCGGCGGCGCGGCTGGTCCGCACAAGATTCAGGGGATCGGCGCAGGCTTTATTCCCGCCATTCTCGATCGCAGCGTGATCGACGAGATCGTCGTCGTCGGCAACCAGACCGCCTTCGACACCGCGCGCCTGGTGGCGCGCATGGAAGGAATCCCCGTCGGCATCTCCTCGGGCGCCGCCGTCGCCGCGGCGATCGACGTCGGCCGTCGTCCAGAGAACGCGGGCAAGACGATCGTGATCATCATCCCGTCGTTCGCCGAGCGCTATCTGTCGACAGCCTTGTTCGAAGGGCTCTGAGCGGCCCGAAGCCCCTGCGCCGTTCGAGCTAGCGGTGGAAACCGCCGCCGTGGAAACCGCCGCCGTGGAAACCGCCGCCGTGGAAGCCGCCGCCATGGAAGCCGCCGCCATGGAAGCCGCCGCCATGGAAGCCGCCGCCATGGAAGCCGCCGCCGTAGAAGCCGCCGCCATGGAAACCGCGGCCGTAAAATCCGGCGTGGCGGTAGCCATACCCGCGGTAGCCGCCATATCCAAAACCGCCATAGCCGCCGTACCCAAATCCGCCGTAGCCGCCATAGTAAGGATAGCCGGCATAGTCAGGATAGCCGCCGTAGTAACCGTACCCATAACCGGGATAAACGCCGGTTGCGTCACAACCGGCAAGAGTGACGGCGAGCGTCGCGATGACCGCGCTTAGAAGAACCCGACTGCGAACCATAGCTTTCGTCTCCTTGCCTATCGCACGCCCCCGCTCTTGCGTCAGCCGCCCGCAACCTTAGAAACACTGCATGGCGCGCCCGCTCCGGTCGATGCTATGCCGAGACGCAACAAACCGCCAGCGCTCGAGTAGGCCCAGGGGACGCGCATGTCGCCGATCGACCGCATCAACGCCAATCCGCTGCCGTTCGCGCAATTGCTCGGGATCGAGTTCATCAGCGCGGAAGCCGATTCCCTAGCCGCGCGGATGCTCATCCGACCGGAGCTCTGCACGATGGGCGGCCTCGCCCACGGCGGGGCGATCATGAGTTTCGCCGACACGCTGGGCGCGGCGGCCGCCTTCATCAATCTGCCGGCCGACGCCAAGGGGACGACAACGCTCGAGAGCAAGACCAATTTCATCGCCGCCGCGCCGGCCGGCTCGACGGTGATCGGCCGCACGACCCTCATCCATCGCGGCAAGCGGACCCAGGTCTGGCAAACGCTTGTCGCGACCGAAGCGGAGAAACTGGTCGCGCTGATCGTGCAGACGCAGATGAACCTCTGAGCGGCGCGGCGCCTCTCTCAGGCCGAACAAATCATCGCGGAGCGCTCAGCATTGCGGTCACTCAAGATGCATGTAGGCCATGTAGACGCGGATTTCTCGCGCAAGCTGCACGAGAGAGGCCATCAGGAGCGCGAGCGCTAAGACGAACATCGTCGCTACGACCCGCCCGTGCCCAATGCCCAAAAGCCCCGCAAGAAAGGCGAGAATCAAGAGCGCGGCGGTGGCGAGCGCGCTCAGCACCGCAAGATAAATGGCGCGGCTCAAAAGCTCCATTCGGCGCCCAAACGCAGCGGCCAATTCATCGCTCGGATCGAGGCTCGCGTCCGACGATCGAAGAGCTTTGTTCTTGTCGGCGATGCGCTCAAGACGCGCGATGAGAATCGACAAGAACGCCGCGACGGCGCCCAGCATGAAGGCCGGCGCCGTCGCGTGCGAAATCGCCTCGCTTAAGTGATCAATGTCAGCGACGAGAGCCAATCCGGCGGCGCTCCATCATTGGTCGGCGCAGGAGCGCCCTATGCGCTCAAACCCCGCACAAGCGCGAGCGCCGCCAACCCGCCGCAAGCAGCGCGATACGCCCTAGCGGCAGACCCGGACGCCGGCGCGGTAATAGCAACGCGGCGCCACGACGGCGGGGCGCGCGTAGGGACGGTGGCCGGTCACGACCGCGCCGCGGGGCCCGACGCATCCGGCGTGGTAGCGACCGGCCGCGCAGGCCGCCGCATTCGCCTCGGCGCTGAGCGAGGCGAAGAACCCGAGCGCCAGCAGGCCGCAAACAATCTGTTTCATGACTTGTCTCCTTAGGACAGAAATGGGGACAGATGACAGAATCGTCCCCTGTTGGATCACGCCTTCTTCACCGGCGGAATCACCCACGATCCGTCGAGGATCGAGGGATCGCTCTCGTCTGGCCAGTAGAGGCGCAGCATCAGATGAAATTTGCCCTTCGGCGCGGGCAGCCAGTTAGCTTCGTTGTCGGGGCCCGGGCTTTCGTTCTGAATATAGATGACGAGCGATCCGTCCGGCTCGAACTTCGGATTGGTTCTGACGCTCATCGAATAGCGGTTGATCGGGTTGGCGACGAAGAACATCTCTTCGTCATACATCGTGAGCGACCAGAAGCCCTTGACCGGCGGAAGCTCACCCTTCGCGAAGGTGAGCGTGTAATTGCGGGAGCCTTCATAAGCCTCGAGGAGCGAGGCGCGCTGCGACATCGGATAGACCGCGTCCTGTGGCCGGTTGGCGCCGAGCCCGACCGCGGTGATCAGGGCGCGTTGGACATAATCGGTTCCGTAAACGCCGGTCTTGGTGGTGAACAGCCAGCCGTTCTGCCGGGTGAGCGACGCCAAGTGCAACATGATGCGGTCGAACGAGAGCCGCGGCAGCCGGGCGTCCCAGCGCGAATTGAGAGCTTTGCCATCGAAGCTCTCGCCCGCCTCGAGGCCGATCGCCTTGAAGCGCTCAAGCGCCGGCGCGTCGGCCGGGACCGGCGGATTGCGCTTCGTGAGATCGGCGAGAAGCGTGAAATATTGGCTCGTCGACAGAGCGTTGACCTGGTCGCGCACCGGCGTCTTCATGTCGATCGCCGGATCGACCTTGCCCGGAGGCGGCGTATAATCCTTGCCCCAGGTCCTGAGCGGCTGGAGCTTGAAGGCGTCCTGCAGCGCATGCACGGCCGCATAGTCCTCGGGCGTGCCGGTGCAATAGATGCGTCCGAGCAGCCAGACGAGGCTGGTGGGCGACTTGAGCTCCGTCGCGCCAGCGGGGATCGCGCCAGACCAGCCCGGCCCGGAGATGACGAAGGTCTGAGCCCCGGTTCCCGTGGTGCGGCTGCCCGGGACGGCGAAGACATTCGTCCAGCCGTCGAGGAACGGCAGAAGAAAATAGCGGCCCTTCATGTCTGGGACACTGAGCACCCAGGGCTCGTCGCCGACATGGAAGAAGGACGTCGTATAAAGCGTGTCGGCGTTGGGGGCGGTGACGTCGCGAAAGCTCGCGTTCGGATATTCGCGCATCTTGATGATCTGCCCCATGGGGCCATGCGTGCCCTCCACAGTCGCCGCGTTGGTCAGGACTCGCCGGGTCATCTCCATCGTGACCAGCGGATAGCCATAAATGTAGGCGTCGGAGGCGGCCTCGAAATCCTCGGTCCCCTCGACGAGATCGGTGAGCGGCCCGTCGAAAGCGAGAGCGCGCGTCGATAGCGTCCCTGTTGCCATGAGGCCCAGGCCTGCAAGCGTTGCGGCGCGGCGCGTGATTTTCATCGTCGTTCCTCTTTCTGATACGCGGCGTCTTGCTAAGACCCGTCGCTCGCGGGGGCCTGCTGCGCGCGGGCCCCGCCCGTTGAAGCGGTCGGTGCGCTAATGTTCCGCTAGAGCATCGCTCGGGATATCGTTCTGGGAATTGAGACCGGGGTCGACGTCGAGCCACGAGCCCATGCACCAATGATCCAGCTGAGGCGCCTTGCAGTCCGGCGTCACCGGCCCCGGATCGCAGACACAATATTTGTCCGCGTGCGGGGTGATGTGCGGCACCTCCTTCCGCTCGCCCGAGGGCAGGCTGAAGGCGATCGGCGCGCCCGCCGTTTGCACGGCGAACTGGCATACGTGCCCCGCAGGCGCCGCGCACAGGAAGGTGACGGTTTGACCCGCCTGCGCGCCGGCGAAGATTTGCGGGCTCAGCAAGGTGAGCCCGCCGGCGAGAAGCCATCCTTTCATGGATCCCTCTCGCTCACTTCTCGTTCATCAAGCCTTCGGCGCGATCCTCTTTGATGATCGTGGCGATGGCATGAATGATTTTCTCGTCAGGATGCGCCTTGCAAAACTCGATAACCTGATGCTCGACGACGCGGCCCTTCTTGAAATCGGCGTAGTGCTTGTGCGCCAAGCCGTTGTACCAACCGCTGTACCAGGAGGTCAGCGCGTTCGCGTCTTCCTGATAGGTGTTGGCGAGCTGGCCGCAGGTCAGCTTCTGCACGTCGATGAAGCCGTTCGCGTCGGCGTAAGACGACAGCGGCACAGGGTCGGCGTTGGCAATGCTGGACATGGCCAAGGCCATGCTCGTGAGCACCAGAGACCTTTTCATGTTCTTGTTCCTCCAGGGGGCCGGGCGACGCGCCCCATTCCATTCGGCGCGGAAAATAGGGTGGGTCCAGTCGTCCGTCATTGACGGAAGGGGCAGGATTTTGCCAAATTGGGCAGAACGAAGCTGGGTTGGGGAACCGGCAGTGAACATCGCGCACAGGCGACGCTCGTCTGCGGCTACGGTCAAAGTCCGCAACGCCGCGGCGATCGCATCCGTGCTTGTCGATCTCGGCGCCGATCCGGCAAACGTCCTGCGCAAGGCGGGCGTCGAGCGCGCGACATTCGCGAAGCCTGAGAACATCCTGCCTTACGCCACGCTCGGTCGGCTTGTCGTCGCTTGCGTTGAAGCAACAGGATGCGACGATTTCGGGCTGCGAGTCGGAGTTCGCTCCGAGCCGACAATCATGGGACTGACCGGGATCGTCTCGATCAACTCGCCAACCGTGCGCGACGGCATCGGCGTGATCCTGGCGACGCTTCGAACGACGGACACCGGCGGCGAGGCGTTCTTGAGCGTTCGCCATGGCCTTGCCTCGTTTGGATACACGGTGGTCGCGTCTGGAATCGAGGGTGCGGAACAGATCGAGGACGCCTCGCTCGCCATCGCGCTGAACGTGATGCGGCAATTCTTCGGTCCGGCCTGGCGGCCGCTCCGGGCGCGGTTTGCGCGCAAACCGCCGCGCGACCGACGGCTGTTCAAGCAGTTTTTTGACGCGCCGCTCCTCTTCGACCAGCCGCGAACCTGTATCGAGTTCGACGCCGCGGCGCTGGACCTGCCGGTTAAAAGTCAAAATCCCGCTTATGCGGAGATCCTCGCCCCGCTGCTCGAACAGGCGGTCCGCGAGACGGCGCAGGACTTTCTATCGGCGGTCAGATCGATAATCCGCACCGAGGTCGCCGCCGGGACCCTATCGCGCGACCGCCTTTGCAAGGCCCTTGGCCTCGCCGCGCGAACGCTCAGCCATCGGCTTGAGGCTCACGGCGTCACCTATACAAAGCTTGCGGACGAGGCGCGGTTCGAAGCGGCGCGCGGCCTGCTTCTTCGCGGTCGGCCGATCGCGGACATCGCGTCATCGCTCGGCTTCGCCGAACAGAGCGCCTTCACGCGCGCCTTCAAGACCTGGGCGGGCGCGCCGCCCGCCCGCTGGCTCGCCGACCGCGCGCCGCACGGGAGCTGAGAGCTTTCCGCATGCAGGCGACCATCTTCTGAATCGAGTCCGGGGCAATGTCCGGCGCCCACTTGATGAGGCAACAGAATTGGACGACAAGCGCCGATCAGCGGACTCGCCGGAGGGCGCCATGATGAGACTGGGATGCGGACTGGGCCTTGTCGTCCTCATGATGAGCGGCGCAGGGCTTAGCGCTCAGACCGCGACCAACATGGTCGCGCTCAAGGGCCTCGCTCCAGTCTCCGCTCTTGCCAACACCACGGATGGCAAGGCTGCGCTCGCCTCGAACTTCACCGTCACCGGCGGAATCCAGACGGGCGCGATTCGCCAACCGACCCTCCTGCCCTTCGCCGAACAACAGCAGCAGGCATTGCGCGACGCCTTCATCACTGACGGCAATCTCACGCAGCTGGCGGACGGTTTGGGCGCGACCTTGGGCGCCGCCTACCAGGCGCGCGCGCGCTATCTCGACCGGGAGCGCTTCACCAGCATCTCCAAAGCCGTCTCGGATGTGATCGCCTATGCGAACTCGACGTCGGGATCCGATTCGAACTCCGGCAAATATTTCTTCGCCAACGCCACGACCGACGGCAAGAAGCCGGTCTCGGACGAGGCGATGGCGATCTTCAAGGATGTCCATGGCGCGCCCGATCCCTTTGGCCGAGCCTATGACCGGCCGGCCGGAACCCCCGGCGCCGACGCGTTTGGAGATTCCCGCCCGTTTCAAACCGAGCCCGTAATCCTGCCAATCCTTGGACCCGACTACTTCAATGTTCCGGCGAGCAACGAGGTCTATAATAGCGGGCCGATCATGAACCTGATCAACAGCCCGTCCTTTCCGAGCGGGCATACGACCTACGGCTACATGGGCTCGCTTCTGCTCGCCGTGCTCGTGCCCGATCGCTATCAGGAGATGGTCGTTCGCGCCGCGGAATACGGCAACGACCGCATCATCATGGGCGCGCATTACGCCATGGACGTGCTGGGCGGTCGAACTGTCGCGACCTACGATCTCGCCCATCTGCTCGCCGACGATCCGGCCTATATGAACCGGCCCTTGAAGAACTTCGCGATGATCACCGCGACGAGCGAGCCTCAGGTCCCTGTGATCATCGCCGATTTCCGCGCTTCCGTGGAAGCTGCGCGAGCCGATCTCACGAAGGCGCTCGAGGCGGCTTGCGGCGACACGGTTCAAGCTTGCGCGCGCGAGGACATTGGCCGCTTCAACGCGCCGGCGATGAACGAGGCCTTCTACGCCACGACGCAGACTTACGGACTCGCGGTCGCACATCCGGAGATTGCGGACAGGCAAGAGGATGTCGCGACGCTCGCGCCCGAGGCCGGATACCTCTTGACCGTGGCCTTCCCCAAACTGAGCCTTGACGAGGCGAACCGCATTTTGACCGAGACGGAAGGACCCGGCGGCGGCTTTCTCGACGACGGATCGGCCTTCGGCGTCTATTCGCGGCTCAATCTTTACGCCGCCGCCGGTCGCGCGGCCGCGCTCTCGCGCGCGAAGCCGTGAGGAAACGACTGGCGCGCGCACGCGTCTGCGCCGATCATCCCTCCATCAGCGCCGTCACATGCGCGGCGACCGAGCGGGCCAGCCCCTCGAGGTCGTAGCCGCCTTCCAGCACCGACACGATCCGCTCGCTGCTTTTCTTGCGCGCGATCTCCATGAGCTTGTGCGTCGCCCAGGAAAAGTCCGCCTCGATGAGATTGATCTCGCCCAGCGGATCGCGGCGATGGGCGTCAAAGCCCGCCGAGACGATGATGAGATCGGGGGAGAACGCCTCGAGGCGGGGCAGGATGGCGACCTCCATCGCCTCACGGAAGGCTTCGCCGCCGTCGCCCGCCCGAAGCGGCGCGTTGACGATCTGGTTGTGCTCGCCCCGCTCGGTGATCGCGCCGGTGCCGGGATAGTGCGGCATCTGATGGGTCGAGGCGTACATCACCGTCGCATCGTCCCAGAAGATGTCCTGGGTGCCGTTGCCGTGGTGCACGTCGAAATCCATAATGGCGATCCGCTCGGCGCCGTGCGCCGCCCGGGCGTGCCGCGCCGCGATGGCGGCGTTGTTGAAGAAGCAGAACCCCATCGGGGTCGCGGTCTCGGCGTGATGTCCGGGCGGGCGGGTCGAGACAAAGGCGTTGCGGACCTTGCCGCTCATCACCTCGTCCACCGCGAAGACCGCGCCTCCCGCGGCGCGAAGCGCGGCCTCGAACGAACCTGGCGACATCGACGTGTCCTCGTCGAGCGCGGTCAGGCCCTGCTTGGGCGTCGCCGCCCGGATCGCCTCGATGTACTCGTTCGGGTGAACCCGCGCGATCGCGGCCAGATCGGCGCGCGGCGCGGCGTCGCGCGCGAGCATCTGAAACGCCTCGCTCTCAAGTGCGCGCTCGATCGCGCGCAAGCGGTCGGGCCGCTCGGGATGGCCCTCGCCCATGTCGTGCGCGAGACACGCGGGGTGAGAGATGACGAGGGTTCCGTTTTTGGCGTTCTGATTGACGATTTCGCTCGCTCCCAGTTTTTGCGCCGCACTCTCGCGCCACGGCGTGCGAAAGTCCATTCGCCAAAAGCTTCGAGACTGGCGTATGGTTCCAACCGACGATCGTCATTTGCGAGCCATAGGGCGGCGGAAGACGGGCGTCTCTCGACGCCCCATGGCTCCTCGCGATGACGGCTCTGTCCGAACGGATCTCGCTCTAACCGGACGAAGGGTTTGAAGGCAAAAGCTAAGCAGGCTCAGCCATTCTGGCTGCAGAAGACCCTCGACGAGATGAGTCTCGCCGAATGGGAAAGCCTATGCGATGGCTGCGGCCGCTGCTGCCTCGTCAAGCTCGAGGACGAGGACACGGGCGAGATCCATTTCACCGACATCGGCTGCCGGCTGCTCGACGGCAAGACATGCCGATGCATTGACTATCCGCACCGCCACCGGCGGGTTCCCGACTGCGTGAGGCTGACGGCGGACGTGGTGCGCCAATTGAGCTGGCTCCCCGTCACCTGCGCCTACCGATTGGTGGCTAAAGGAGAGGACTTGCCCGATTGGCATCCGCTGGTGTCGGGTTCGCCCGACAGCGTGCACGAGGCGGGCGTCTCGGTGCGCGGGCGGGTCAAGGCGAGTGAGACGGACCTTGCGCCTGAACACTGGCCGGACCGGATCGTCAAATGGCCGAACCGCAAGCCGCGCGCCCGGCGTTCGCGCTGAGGGGGTGGCCGGCGCGATAAGATCGTCGAAGTCTGCCGATCCTGAAAATTAGAACAACATCTTGCCACATTCTGAAATACTGGCTATGATCCCGGTATCAACTCAAAGCCGGAGCCGTCGACGAGAATGCAACCGAGGGCGGCTCGGCCGGTGCGACGAAAACGGCGAAACGAAACCGGGGTTAAGCCATTGAAAACAAACAAAACTGTGAAATGAGCGATTTGGCGTACTTAATGATTCCAATGACTTACGACCCCCAAAACGCAGTGACTCCCAACCACCTCGTCCTGAGGAGCGCCGAAGGCGCGTCTCGAAGGACGCTCCCATGCGCACTGACGTCGCCGAGAGCTGGAATATGCTTCGAGACGCCGCGCTCCCGCGCGGCTCCTCGGCATGAGGTTTGTGGGCGTGGCCGTTCCGGATCCCACCTTGGCAGTTACGAAACGTTTCGTTTCGCATGGCGAAATGAGCGTTTCGTTTTGGTCTCTTTCGGCTTCGTCCTGGCTTGGACGAAACGGTCCCGTCGCCGCAGGCCGCTTCGGATCGCCGACCAACTCGCTAATCGTGCTCCAACCCGTTGAAAAGGCTCGATTTCGGACTCGCTAATTGCAGGCGCCTCGGCCTACTGGCAAAGCGCGCGAGCGTTGGCGGTCCATTGTCCAAAACCGCTCGCGACCATATTGCGGATGACCGAGCAGACATAGGTTTTCTCCGCCGCCGGATTGCCGGGCCCGGAATTGTAGCGGGCCACGGCCAGCGTCCAGGAGCCTTCCTGCGCCTTGAGCGACTTGAGAAAGTTCGCGGCATATTCGACGTTGCGCGCGGGATCGAACATCTCGCTCAAGGAGCGAAAGTCGGCGCCGTGGAAGTGGTGATTGATCTGCATGCAGCCGATGTCGATGAATTTCGCGCCGCGTCCCTTGGCTTCCGCAAAGCGCGCCATCGCTTCGGCGAGGCTTGTGGAATGCACTGCCTGGCCGTCGACGTTCATGTCATAGGGGCTGAGCCCGTTCCGACTGCCTGTCTCGGTCAGGCCGACCGAGTAAAGCACGTTGAGGGGCACGCCATGCGCCGCCGAGGCGCGCGTCATCTCCCGCTCGCAAGCGAGTGGCCCATCGGCGCGCGCGGCGCCGCTAGAAGCTGCGATCGCGACCAGCGCCGCGCCGAGATAGCGCATCATTCGAACCGCCCCATTCGCTCGCGCCTTGCGCCGATCGCCAAGTCTCCCCCGTCGACCCGTCTTCGGCGGAGCCCATGTTTCCGTTGGTGTTCGCATTCGTGTCGACGCCTGCCTGCTTGACGATAAGCGAGTCGAGCGGCTGGCCGATCGCCGCCAGGCGGTCGCTAATCGCATCACGCGCTCCTTCGATTGAGCCCAAGGTCTGAGAACTGGCGGCGCGAATGACGACCGAGAGCTTGTCGCCGGCGAGCCGCATCGTCATCGAGACGTTCTCGAGGCCTCCGGGCGAAAGGTCGACATCGATCTCCTTGATCGGCTGAGTGGAGGACGCGGAGCCAGCGGCAAGCGGGGTCGTGAGGGGCGCGACGTCGGCGCCTGCGGCTTTTGTCGCCGATGCGTCGGGTTCGAACGACGCGCCGACCCCGAAAGGCGCCGAAAGCTCAGCGCCAAACAGACTTGTCTGCGTTGCTGAAGGCGCCGCGGACGGGGTCGGATCGGGCGGGCGGTCATCGACCTGCTTGGCGTTCGATCCCACTGGCGCCGGCGGCGCGTCGGAACCTGAAGCGCGCGCGGCCGGGGGCGGCGCCGAGCCTTCAGGCTTGGTCGCGCCGTGCGCGCCTGCTCGCGTGAGGCTCCCGCGACTTGCTGATGAGGGCGCGGCCTTGGGAGAGGCGACCGGCGCCGGAGCCATCGCGTTTGCGGCGGGCGGAACGGCGCCGGCCAAAGATCGCGCCGGCGCGGCCATGGCCTGCGAAAAGCCGGCGGCTGAGGCGTCGGCCGCAGCCGATGGCGCGTTGACCGCGATCGCGCGGTTCGCAGTCGCGCCAAGGTGGAAGGCGCGTTCGCCGATCAGCCGCCCCACGCTCGCCGCCTTGGCGCCAGCGGCGATAGATCCGCCGCTGTCGTCGGATTTCGGCCCGGTCACCGCAGCCGAGGGGACCGAAGGCGAATTGTCCGCCGCTTGCGGGCGTTCCTCCATCATCGAGGCGGCCCGCAAGGCGAACGGCAGAGACGCGAAGAGCGCGCTGTCGCTTGGCAGCGAATGGTGAGTCGTCTGCCCGCGCGAGGAGTGTTCCTGCGGCGATTCGTTCGAGGGACGCGCCTGTTCCTCGGCGGCGGGGGCGCCTGCTTTCGCCGCTGCGCTGGGAAGCGAGTTCGAGCACAGTCGCGAAAGCGAAGCGATCAGCCGATGGCTGGGAAGCGGCGCGAGCCGGCGGCGGCGCGACGGGCGCCGGAGCGGGCGCCACGGCGGGCGCTGCTGTCATGGCGGGCCTCCAGTTTCGGTCGACGATACGAGGCTCGACGTGCGTTGAAGCGCATCCTGCGCCTGCGCGATCGTCAGCGCGGGTCCGCTGGGCTTTTCCTTTTCGGCGTCGGGCAGAGCGGCGGCGTTTTCCGTGTTGAAGACATTGAAGTCGGGAACGACCCGCAACTGCATAGCCACCCGTCTCGCGGCGCTCAACAAGCTGGCGTCGCTTCGGTCGAGCTTCGATTCGGACACAGTCCTGAGATCGGCAAGCGCCGCATCGTAGCCATCCGAAAACAGTCGACCCGCCGCGAGATAGAGACGGGCGCGCATCGCTTCCGGGCTATCGGTCTTTGAGCTTTCGAGGGCTTCCGTCGCGGCCAAGGCGGCGACGCCGAATCGCGCATTGACGATTCCCGCTCTGGCCAAGTTGAGCAGGAACGCCCGCCGGCCGTCAGCGGGCAACGAAGCGACTGCGTTAGCGACGAGTTTGTAATTGGCCGGATCGTCAGCGAGACCGAGCCGCACGACCGCGCCCGCGAGATCACGCAGGAACTCCGCCGCGTAAAGCGAAGCGGAGAAGCGGGTCACATACTGCCGGGTCAACATCGCTAGCCGGGTTACGTCCTTCGCCTCCGCCAGGAGAGCGATCTCGCGCCGCAACGCCGCCTCCTCAACCAGCCCGCCCGGCGCAAGCAGGCGCGACCAATCCAGAAGGCCGGCCGCCGCCTTCGCATCTCGTTTCGTCTCGAGGACAGAGCGAGCGAACGCGACCTCGCCCGCAAGCCGCGCGTCGAGCGCCGTCAAATCCGTTTCCCTAAGCAGAGCGATCGCGTCCGCCTCGTGATTGGTGACATAGGCGAGCGCGCCGCGCGCCAGCGATCGCTCAGAACTCGATAAACCCGTCGCCTTTGAGCAGCGGCGCGACGTCGGCGAGCGACCCGCCGCTGAGGATGTAGATGACGAGCGAATCAGCCTCGCGCTTGTTCTTCCAGGTTTCAGGGCTGGCCGCCGCGATCGCGGCCCCGATCGTCTTCAACTGATTGAGCTCAGCGGAATAGGCGGTCTTATCGCCCTCAGCGACCTTCGCTTGCATCCGCCGCAGTTCGTCGACGAGGTCGGAAACCTTGGCCGAATCCGCAAAGGCTGCGGCGGGCGCAAATGCAGCGAAGGCGGACAGAGCGAAGGCGGGCCAGGCGAGCTTCACGGCTTCGCCTCGCGCACCAGGATTTCGATGCGGCGGTTTTCCGCCGCGAGAGGATGTGACGGATCCTTCAGATGATGGTCGGCGTAGCCCTCGACCCGTTCAAACCGCTTTTCCGGCAGGCCGCCGCAAATCAGCATGTAATAGGCCATTTGCGCGCGCGCTGAGGAGAGCCGCCAATTGTCGTAGGTCGCTGACCGGTAGCGCCGGCCGTCGGTGTGTCCGCGCACGACGATGGCGCCCTGCAGGTTTTGCAAGCTTGCGGCGATCGCGTCCATCATGTGCAAGACGCGCGGCTGCGGCTCGGCGGAGCCAATAGCGAACATGGAGAAATTCTGCCGGTCGGTAAGGCTGATGAGAACCCCCTCCTCGGTCGCCTGGACATCGAGCTCAGGGCCTTGCATCGCCTTGGCTTCGCCGGCCAGCCGCTTCTTCAGGTCGGCGAGCAAGTTGGATGCGGCCGTCTGGCGCGCTTCGGCCGCGTCGGGAGCGGGCGGATAGGGCGTCGCCGGGGCCGGCGATCCGGCGCCCTGAGCTTCGGCGCCGCCCAGGGTCTTGGCCTCATCCAATGCTTGGGAGGAGGCCGGCGGCGGGGCCGCAGGGGCTATCGCGGTCGAGTCGGACGGAGGGTCGTCGCTTGGAGCAGCCGCGGCCGGCGGCGCGCCGGGGTTTTGGGTGACGACGTTGACCGCCACATCGCTGCCGAGCGGTCTGAACGGATCGCGCAACGCTTCGTCAGCGCTGGGACCGACTTCTCCGTATCCCTTGAGCGTCGCCGAGGGGTCGATGCGCGGCCCCGGGGGCGGCGCGCCGGCGATCTTGTCGAGGCTCGCGCGAGGATCGCTGAACAACTCCTGCTCCGACATTGTCGGATAGGGCTTCGCCGGATCGGGCGGCGGCAAAGGCGAGGGGGTTGGCGGGTGGGCTTGCTCGTTTTTCGCCGACGAAGTGCCGGGGTTTTCGTTTGTCTTTTCCCCCGCCTCCCCGCCTTGCCCGGAAGTCGGCTTCGCCGCGGTCGGCGTGGACAACTCCTCGCCTGGCGCATAGATGGCGTCTTTTTCTGGGACGCCGTGGATGCCTTTTTGCGCCTTCGCCGGCTCCTCGACTTTGACCGGATTGAAATATCGCGCGATGAGCGTCTTGGTGTTCTTGTCGGTGGCGCTGATGATCCACAGCACGAGAAAGAACGCCATCATCGCGGTCATGAAATCGGCGAAGGCGATTTTCCACGCGCCGCCGTGATGCTCTTCCTCATGCGAGGCATGGCGCTTGACGATGATGATCTGCGGATGCGGCTCGGTCATCGACGCCGCTTAGGCTTCAAATGCAGCCAGCAACTCCGCCCACGGGCGGAGATCGGCGACGATCCGGGTGGCGTTCGACTCGACGACGGTTTCGACCCCGCCGTCTTCGACATATTCGACCTCGATCGGCAGATCGGCGATTCGCCCGCGCAGGAGCGCAAGCGCGCGCTCGGGTCCACGAATCTTGATCAACCCGGGAGAACTCGCCGTGCTGAGCCTGGCGGTGGCCTTCGCCAGTTCGTCCACGGCGCGCCCGAGGGCCTGCTGCGAGAGGAACGGCGCGAGAATGCGCGCGACAGCGCCGCCGACGTTGTCCTCGATCTGCTTGAACCCGGACCGGATGGCGCCTTCGAGCTCGGCATATTCGTTGAGATGAAACTGCTGCTGCTGCGTTTGCGCCTGCTCGTGCGCAGCGGCGAGCTCGGCCGCGTGCCTGTCCGAAGCCTCGACGCGGCCTTCAGCGAGACCTTGCTCGCGGCCGCGGGCATAAGCGTCGGCGAGCTTCGCCGACATGTCCTCGGGCTTGGCCAGCTCTTCTGTCTGCGGCGGCCGCCTTCCCACGGACTCGAGCGGAACCGGCTTTGGCGCCCATGGCGTGCGCCGAGGGGTCTCTTCGCTCGGCGCTCCGCCGGCGCCGCCTGCCTTCGCTACGCGGTCGAAGACCGGCTTTGGAGCGGCCTCGCCGTTCCGCGGGTCTGGCAGGCTTCGGGGACGAAACGGCGAGCCTTCGCGGCGCGGCGGCGCCTTTTCGCCTGTCGCGCTCCCGAGGCGATCAAGATAGTCGGCGATCGATAGCGGTTTCATCCGTTCGCTCCTTGCGGATCCATTGTTTGAGGATCGTTGCGGCGTGATTCTCGTCGAACTCGATCAACTTCAGGAGTTTGCGCTCGGGGCCGTTATCGCGCCTGGCGACCAGCGCCTGCATGAATTCGTCATGGCCCCCATCGGTCTCGATGAGGATGCTTTCGCCGGGCTGACCGTCGCCGTCAGGCGCCCCCAATGCGGGCGTTCGGCCCGATTCGCCGCGCGCGTCGTCGGCCGCGGCGATCCGCGGGGGAGCGAACGCCATCCTCATGGCCGGCCGCACGCCGAACCAGAGCATCATCCCGGCGACCACCACGATGGCGCCGGCGTTGAGGATCGATCCTGCTTGCCGGGCGAAAATCTCTATTAGCGAAGGACCCGGCGCCGGCTCGAGGTCGCGGCTCGAATCGACGAAATCGACGATTGAGACCTTGACCGCGTCGCCCCGCTTCCGATCGAGCCCGGCGGCTGACGCGACAAGTTGTTCGATCTCGTGGACCTGCGCGTCGACCGCCTCGGCCGACGGTTTGCCGCCAAGCGAGGCGGCGAGGGCGGCGCGATTGATCAGCACAGCCACCGAGAGATTCTGAACCACGAAGCCGGCGCTGGTCGTCTGGATCGACTTCGACGAGATCTCGTAGTTTGTCAGCTCCTCGCGCTTCTGCGTTTGATCGTTCGACTGCTTCAATTCGCCGCTCGTCGTCTTCGGCTTCGGAAGATTGGCCTCGACGCCGGCGGGCTGCTCTCCGGCCGCGTTCTGGGAGCTCTGCTGTTCCTTGGTGACGCGCACCGACCGTTCGACACGGCTGTCGGGATTATAGATAGTCTCATTCGTTTGGGTTTTGTCGGCGTTGAGCCTGGCGGCGACCGAGATCTGAAAGTTTTGGGCGCTGAGGTAAGGCGTCAGCGTGCGGCTGATGTTTTCACGAATCTGCTGCGACACTTCCCTTTCAAGCGCGAGCAGATTGTCCGGCGACTTCTCGACCGAATCAGCGCCATAGGCGAGCAGGCTGCCGTCGACATTGAGCACGGTCACGTCCTCGAGCTTCATTCCGGGAACCGCGGAGGCGACGAGGTGGCGGATCGCCTGCCCCATGGCGCGATCGTCGCCGCCGTCGGTGCGAATGACCACCGAGGCCGAGGACGGCTGCCGCTCGCGGCGGAAGGAGCCTTCATCGGCGAGGACAATGTGCACCCGCGCGGCCTTGACGGCCCGCATCATCTGGATCGTGCGCGCGAGTTCGCCTTCCAGCGCTCTTAAGCGCGTCACGTCCTGCATGAACGAGGTCAAGCCCAGCGAGCCGAGCTTGTCGTACAGTTCGTTCCCGACCGCGCCGCCGCGCGGCAGGCCCTTTTCCGCCAGGATCATCCGCGCGGCCTCCGCCTGTCCCGCCGGCGTCAGAACGACCGTGCTCTCGGGATTGACGTCGAAAGGCACGCCCGCCTCGCGCAGCGCGGCGCCGATGGCGGCGATATCGTCGCGATCGAGCCCGGAATAGAGCGTCTCCATCGTCGGGCGGCTGAGATAGTAGCCGGCGAGCCCGGTCGTCGCGAAGACGGCGACGCCGATCAACGCCAACGCCGACAAACGCCGGACGCCAAGCCCCCGCAAGTTCGCCCACAACCGCTCGATTTGCGCCAACAAATTCGTCGCCACATCCGGGCCTGAGTGAGGAATTCGTGAGCCGCCATCGTGAGGAGCGGAGCTTGCGCCGGGATTGCAGCGGCGGCTTCGAGAGCGGCCTTAGCCGGCGCAACGAGGAAATTTTTTCGGCTGTTAACTGGCCATTAGCGGTCACGCCTTAGTTTTCGCTGGTCGGGGCGAGGACGGGCGCGATGAGCGCGCGTCGCCCAGGCTTCACACGACGGTTAGGCTCCTGAAGCGAGCCTAAGGGCATGCGGCCGGTCCGTCGTCTCGGTGCGAGTCCGAAATGTCGCCCAATCAGCGTGAACATTTTAGACAGGAGCACTCTCATGAGTTCAATCTTAAACAATCCGGCCGCCCTTAGCGCGCTACAGTCTCTGGCGATGACGCAGCAGTCGCTTTCGACTGTCCAGAACCAGGTGTCGACCGGCCTCAAAGTCGCCACCGCCGCCGACAACTCGTCTTATTGGTCGATCGCCGCGCAGCTCACCTCTGACAGCGGCGTCGTGTCGGCCTCCAATGATGCGCTATCGCAGGGGCAGTCGCTTCTGGCGACCGCAAGCTCGGCGATCAATTCGGTCATCACGACCATCAATTCGATTCAGACCGCGTTGACACAGGCGACCGAACCGGGCGCCAACCTCGGCAGTATCAACACTTCGCTCGCTTCGCTCGGAAAGCAGCTCACCGACGCGGTGAACGCCGCCTCGTTCAATGGCTTGAACGTCCTGAACGGCAGTATCGCCGTCGCTCAACTTCGTCTCGGGCTATAACGCAAGCGCGAGCGGCGGGAGCATCAACACCATCTCCTTCACCACCCAGGCGCTCTACGGCTTGAGCACCGGCACGACGTCGACATCATCGACAAGTCAATCGAGCGTTACCAACTCGGCGACGATGGCTCAGCTGCAGGCGCAGTTTACCGCTGACACCGCGGACACCACCGCCGTCAGCTACAGCACTCCCACGGCGACATACGGCAACAATGCGGTCTACGAGGACACGACCAACCAGGCCCTGACGGTTCAGTCGATGGGGCTGAACGGCGCCGTGACGACCACGACCTACACGGCTCTCGACGCCAACGGCAACTCGATCGCCCAGGGCGGCAGCCCGACCTTCGCGACCGCGGCGTCTTATGGGGTGTCCACGACGGTCACGACGCCGAACTCGCAGAACTTGCTCGTACAAAGCGGCGTAGACCTGACCAGCCTCAGCATTACCGGCGCCACGGATGCGCAAACGTCTCTGAGCGCCGCCGACCAGGCTTTGGCCCAGGTTACCAACTACGCCGCGCAGATCGGCGCGACGCAGAATCGCATGACCACAGCGGCCACGTTCAACACCGCCTTGATGACCAACTACTCGGAAGGCATCGCTGGCATGGTCGATGCGAACATGAATACGGCGTCGACCCAGTTGCAGGCGCTCCAGACGCAGGAGCAGCTGGGCATCCAGTCGCTGTCGATCGCCAACCAAAATGCGCAGCTCATCCTGAAATTGTTCCAGTAACAATGGCGAGCCGGGCGGCTGGATTCGTCTAGCCGCCTTGGCTTTGTCAGGATCAAAGCCTCAACCCAGTTCCCCGCGCGCCGCTTGCCCACCCCGGCAAGGCTGCTCCTCCTCCTAAAGATGGCGCGCGGGGATCCCAGTGTTCATAGGGGAAGCAAATAGGCGGCGGCAGGCCGGGTAAAGGGGCGTCGCAGGCGGGTTCGTCGCCACGCGAGCAGCGAACAGTCCGGAGCGACGTCGAGGTCGCACCCCAATGGTTTTGCGAGCATAGGCGATCTGAAAAGAAAGGGCGCTCTTCCGACCGTCCCTTGATGCCCGCGGATACGCTTCAGCGCGATCCGGTCAAGCAGCTATTTTTCGATGCAATAGCCGAGAAACCGTTTGGAATCGATTGGGTCGAAACCGAGCCGATGCTTGAGTTTCTTGCGCAATTTGCTGATGTGACTCTCGATGACGTTTTCATCGACATCTTCGTCGAAGAGCCCGTAGACAGCGTTGAAGATTTGCGTCTTGCTGACGCGCCGACCCCGGCTGCGCAGTAGAAATTCGAGGATCCGCCGTTCCCGGCGGGGAAGGGGAAAGGGCTCGCCGTTCACTTCGGGCTCGCGCCCGTCGAAATAGACGCGCAGTTCGCCAATCGTCACATTGCCCTTCTCGCCGAACACGCGCCGGTTGATCGCGCCGACCCGGGCTACGATCTCACGCACATGCACCGGCTTGCGCAGAACGTCGTCGGCGCCGGCGGCGAACAGACACAGCGTGTCATCGAGCGAGTGGCGCTCATTGAGACAGAGAACCGGAGCGCTTGAGCGCTCGCGGATAAGCCTCGACAGCGCCTCGCGCTCGTTGCAGTCGCCGATCACGAACGCTTCGACAGCATTCATGTCCAAATCGCTGATCTTGCCGATCCATTCGCGAAATTCGGACGCTTCAATTCCCGCCGATGAAACGCCCTCGCGATCAAAACCATTGGCGTAGCCTCCAGCCACGATGTCCCGATCGTCGACAATAATATACATACCCGTGCTCCAGCCCACTGAATTGACAAGGGAACGCCTTCCGCTACGCCAACGCTGGCACTCAACACACAAGAGAAAACCTCTCGTTATTAACCAATTTGAAGTTTAACGATTATTATGCAACAAAGACTTTGTTATTAACTGTGACAAGTGATTACTGACTGTGTCGTTTTAGGTCAGCCGACTTATTCTTGACAGAAGCCGCTTTACGGCGAAAAACTACGCAGCGTTGGTTAACAAAGAATGTAGGAAGTTAATCGGATTATGTCCGACGTAAATGGATAACGAATCCCTAAATCGGACCGCCGCAGGCTGTTCGAACCGTGTGGGCGGGCATGGGCCCGTATTGCATGGGGTCAAGCGGCAGGATTGGCGCGGTCGGCCGGAAGCGGTGATCAAGCTCGGCCGCAAGCTCGCGGGGCGAGGCGAGATTGCCTATTGGGTGCGCGCGCCGAGCGCCCGCTTGCTTATGGACAAAAGCGCCGATCAGCGCATTTGCCCGCGGGAGCGGACCCGCCTGCGCTCGGCCAAATTGCTCGACGGGTCCTATCGTTTCATGTGCGACAGTCGCATCTGCGACCAGTCTCGCGATGGTCTGCGCCTTGCGCTCGCGCGCGACATTGCGCTTCCGCGCCAACTCGCAGTGCATGTCGATGAAACATCCGAAGTGCGCGAGGCGGATGTCGTCTGGCGACGCGGGTCGACAATCGGAATTCGACTGCGTTCCGCGGTGCCAGCGGACGCGCTTCGGCTATGCGATCGCTACGCGCTGAGGGAGCGTTACTACGCCATTCCGAACTGAACCCGCTCACGCATAACTCTTCTCCTCGACCAAGGCTGAGCTTGCGAGCATGTTGATGGCGCGTTTGATCGCTGCGCGCGTATCGTTTTCACAATACACCGATCGCGCGAGCGCAACGAAGCGCGGTCCGAAATCTCCATCGCGCTCGCACGCGCGAAGCGCCTCTTCGATTGTCCACAGGCGCGCATTCACCGCAGCGAGCTGATTGGTCAGAACATCAAGCGACGATCCGCAGCGCGCCATCCTCGCACGCCAGGCGCTCGAGCCACTTCAATTCGCGATGCACGTTGGCGAGTTTTAGAGGTTCGCGGATTCGTTCGGCCTTGATGCGGAGGATGGTAACTTTATCGATCACCTCGCCGAGCGAGCATGGCGTCGACACGACATGCGGCGCCGTGCGCCGCTCGGCAAGCTGGGCGAGCTCGCGCGCCATGGCTTCAAACACATCGCTCCAGACGCCGCGACGCATCTGACGAAAGAGGCGCATCGTGGGATACCAAGGCGAATCCGCCCGCCCGGTTAGCCAGCGCCACTCCGCGTCGCTCTTGAGCGCGACCCAGACCGGAACGGCCAGGGCCCCAGCGAGATGGGCGGCGGACGTGTCGCAGGTAATGATCAGATCGAGGCACGTCATCACTGCGGCCGTGTCAACGAATGCGCCGGCGCCGGCGTCAAAATCGCCGTCCAGCGTTTCGACCCGCATCGAGGGCGGCAGGGTCGAGAGCTGCTCCTCTCCGGCGCCCTTCTGCAGCGAGATAAGTCGGGCGCCCGCAACCCCGGCGAGCGGCGCGAGCGCGGTGAGCGGCATGGAGCGGGCACGGTCGGCCTCCGGATCAGGATTGCCTTGCCAAACCACGCCGATCTTGAAGCCCTCCCGGCCGATGCGCTTAAGCCATATCTCGCGTAGAGCTGGCTCGGCCGCGAGATAGGGAACCGCCGCCGGAATCGTCTCGAGGCGCGTGCCGAATGCGTGCGGCAAGCTGCTCAAGGCGATCTGCGCGTCGAATGGCTCCTGCTCGGGGGGGCGATCCGCGAATCGCACATTGGCCTTCGACGACAGGACCCGGCGCAGCCGCGGCGGACAGACGAAGGTTGCGTCAATTCCCGACGCGGCCATCAGAGGCAGATATCGAAAGAACTGGATTGTATCACCAAGGCCATGATCGTTGAGCACCAGCACGCGCTTGGCTTTCCGTCCGGGCCCTTTCCAGGTCTCGAAGCGCGTCCCGAGCGCTTCGGCTATCGACTTTCCTTTAAGCCAGCGCGCTTCGTAGCCCTGCAGTCCATTTTCGAAGTCTCCGAGCGTCAGCATGAGGCAGCCTTTGCCTGCGACAGCCTCGCGGCTTCCGAGCGCGGCGGCAGCATCAAATGCCGCCATCGCCTCCGAGAAACGGCCAAGGCTCCGCAACGCCAGACCCCGACCCAATAGCGCCTTGGCCTGGCAGGGCCCCGACCCGCTCGCCTTAAGATAAGCCTGGAGCGCCTCGTGGCCGCAATCGAGCTTCAGAAGCGCGTTGCCGAGATTGATCGCGGCCTCGGGAAAATCATGACGCAGCTCGAGCGCGCGCTCGGCTGCTTCGATCAATTCTTCGAGGCGTCCAAGTTCGCGCAGCACTCCGGCGAGGCTGCACCAAGCGTCCGGATCACGAGGCGCGAGAATCGTCGCCTCCGAGAAGCTCTCGAGCGCTTCTGGGAATCGGCCGGCCGCGAACAGAAGCTTGCCGAAATTGAGATGGGCGACGACGAGTGAAGCGTCGAGTTCAAGCGCGCGCCGATAGAAGCGCATCGCGGGCTCAGGCTTGCCGCACTCGCTCAGCATGTACCCGCCCATGCTGAGAGCGTCGGCGAAATCGGGCCTCAGCCGCAACGCCTCGTCCATGAGCTTGACCGCCTCGTCGCGCCGCCGTTCGCGCCACAGAGCGACGGCCTCCGCGTAAAGCGCGTCGGGCCCGCGGAGCGCCTCATTTGCTGCGACGCGGAGTGTCAGGGAAGCCCTAGGCATTGGCGGCGCGCGAAAGCATCCCTCTTCTTAGAGGGCGGCGCTTGCGTGGACCTTTCTAGGAGAAAATGCAGGGTTTGGAGGAGGGTTCACCCCCCCAGCATAAGCCTCGACATGCTCGACATGAGCGCAGTCGAGAAGATCGGCTGTGACGCGCCAGTGAAGTTATTGAGCGCGCTGCCCAGCACGGAGCCATTCGAACTGATGACACTGGCTAGGACAGCGGCGGCGCCCGCCTGTTCAGAGGTCGAATTGCCCGAATCGACCGTGAGGCCGGAAGTCGCGCCGGAGCTCGGCCCATAGGTGTAGTCGTACATTGCAGTGAATCGCTCGGTCAGCTGCGTGAGCTTGGCCGGGTCTTTCAGGTCGGAGAGAGGCATGAGCTCAGAAAGCGTTTGCGGTTTGAGGTCGCTCGCCGCCGTTGGCGAGAGCCCCATGATCGTTCCCGCCGCCTCCAAAAGATTGGTATCCGCCAAAATCCCTTCTTCGCTGGTGACCGTCGGCGCCACGCGCTGAAAATAGAGCGCAAGCTGGACGCCCACGTCCTCAGAGCCCTGATCGCTTTCCAGCTGCTGCTCGACATAGTCGCTCGTTGTCGTCTGGACAGAACTCGACGACGAAGGCGGGACTGAGCCGCTGTCGACGAAATCAAACGCCGCGGCGAACGCCTTCCACTGCGGATTGGGCAGGGTGTTGGCGAGGCTTTTCGGGTTGGAAACCCCGCCTTCGAGCACCTTGGTGATGAGTCCCGTCGCGTTGATTTGGTCGCCGAGGCCATAGGCGTTGAGCGCGTAGGACAAGAGCCGATAGTTGCCGACAAGATCGCCGATCGACTTCACCGAGCCGATATTGGCCTCGTAATACGCGGTCGCTGTTTTTACCGCCGGTTCGGCCGCAGTCATCGCCTGATAGCGAGCCAGGTTCTGCGATACGGCGAGAAAGGCGGTTGTCGTGCTTGTCATTGGGATTCGCAGGAACAGGCTGGAAACGCCGAGGGGCGGCCAGCCTGACGCCTGATCCTAGCGGCCAAGTCCTGCGCCTCGGTTAACCTGGACCGCGTTGCTCCGGCCAATGCGGCGTTACTTGTCAGCGCGACGCGGGTCGAGGCCGGCTTCGGCAATGAGGTCTCCGCCTCGGACGCCCGTAAGCTCGGCGATCGCGTCAGCCAGCGAAGCAACGGAATCGTGGCGCATGAACTGCGCAAGGAGCGCCAGCTCGCGCTCCTCTTCGGCCGCGCGGACGCGAAGAGGCTCGTCCCGGTCTGCCGTCGGCCGGTTCCGCGGCTTTTCGCATAATCGGCAATCCCTGACCCGCAGATTCGCGGAGCGGCCGAATTGTGCCACCGTCGGGTTGGGAAATGCGTGTCGAATTGTAACAAAATGCAACTTTGACGAGTGGCGTGCGTGCTCATGCGTTATTCTGAGTGAAGCGCTTCGACAACGGTTTCGACCCAGCGGCGGCTTGCGATCGCCAGCGCCTGTGAACGCGCTAACAAAAACAGCGTAACCTCGGGTAATGGCGGAAGCCGCTTGTCGGAGCACACTCCGAGTCCATCTGGCGCGAGCCCATCGATCATCGGCGTGACACCCAATCCGGCTCCCGCGCCGGCTGCGAGCACGGCAAAATTCGAACAGGTGCAGACGATCTCGAATCTCCGTTCCTGGGCGCGCAACGCGCCAATCGCGACCTCGTGAAACGGCCATCCCGGCGGCGGGAGAACGAGCGGCAGCGGCCGACCGTCTTGTTCGTCTTCAGGCGTCTGGCCGAACCAGCGCAGCTGACCCCGCCATTGTTCGATCCTGCTAGGCTCGCTCTCGCCGGTCCCGACGATAAAAGCAACGTCAAGCGCGTTCTGACGAAAAGCGGCCGAAAGCGCCTGCGAGCTGTCGATGGTCACCTCAAATGTCGTGACGGCCTGGGCGTCAGCACGCAGTTCATTGAGCCGCGGCGCCAGAATTGGGGCAAACTCGCTTGGCATGCCAATCCGTATCGCATCGTTCGGATTGTTGCGTCCAAGCTCGTCGAGCATGTCGTCATGCAGCCGCAGCAGGCGCTTTCCATAGTCGAAGCAGACTTCCCCCACCGGCGACAATTCGAAGCGTCCGCCTTTCCTGAACAATGGCGCTTCGACGAGTTCCTCGAGCCGTTTAACTTGAAGGCTGATTGTCGGCTGTGTTCGTCCCAGTTCCTCCGCGGCGCGGGTGAAGCCTCGCGCCTCCACGACGGCGACAAAGGCTCGTAGAATGTCGATGGGGATGCCGCGCATGAAGAGCCTCCCAGATAGGACTCTGTTTCCATGTGTACAATGTTTTCGCTCCCGCCATAACCGGCGGACATGCAACTATTCGCGTGTTGCGCCGGGCGCGGTCCGGTCACGGAGAGATGAAGGCGCGAACTCAAACAACCAAGCTTCGATTTTCCTTACGCTTGCGTCGATTGACGTATCGGCAGGGGAGCGGAGATACTTTTTCAATATTGAAACAGAGAATGCAAAGATAGATCGTAACATGTGGCTTCGCACAGCTCTCGAACACCCTCCCCGGCCCGAACTCAAATAAATAACTGCCTGACGTATCGTCAGTAATTGACAACGATACATGTCCTGTTTCGAATCAATTTGACTGTGGCGATTCGCAGGGCAGCGGCAATCGAGGGCGGGGCGAGATGCAGATCCATATTCTTGAAGACGTTGGGCCGGAGCTGGTGGCAATTGATAACGCCGTTCGGCGCCGCGGGCTTGAGATCGGCCGCGCGCAATCCGTCGAGCCGATCGAGAAACTCTACATGTTCGCGGGCTGGACCCTCGATGAGACGACGCGAGACCTCCTCGATCCGACTGGGCAGCGTGTCGACCTCACGTCGTCCGAGTTCGACCTGTTGATGGCGCTTCTGCACCATCCCGGCCAGCCACTGTCGCGCGCGGCGCTTCTCGGTGTCTTGCGCGGGCGCCAGTGGACATATTTCGATCGGTCGATCGACACGCTGGTCGCGCGGCTACGGAAGAAACTTGACGATGGGTCGGATCGGCCTCCCCTGATTCGCTCGGTGCGAGGCGTCGGCTATGTGTTCTGCGCCGCGGTCGCAAAGCTTGGCGATCAAGACCGATCCGCTGCCTTTTCGCGCGCCGCGCCCAAGGACGGAGCCGACCGGCTTCTCTCTCCTTGAGGACCAGCGTCGCGGCCAGGTTGCGCAAGCGCGACCTTACGCGCCAGCTTCGCCATCCTTAGCGCCGGTGCGATTGACGACCCGCTAAGGCGGTTCTATCCATGGCCACGCGTTGTATTTTCGCGAAGGTCTCACATTGCGGCGACAATGATCCGGTTTCATCGTAACGATTTGCCCGCCGAAGCGTTGTTCGGCGAGGCGGCGGCGATTGACACCGAGACGTTGGGGCTCGCCGTTGGCCGCGATCGGCTTTGCGTCGTGCAGGTCTCGCGCGGCGATGGGACGGCGGACATCGTGCAAATCGCCGCCGGCCAGACAAGCGCTCCCAATCTTGGGCGGCTGCTAACCGATCCGACGATCGTCAAACTCTTCCACTATGGCCGTTTCGATATGGCGGTGCTGCATCATGCGTTCGGCGTCATGGCTGCGCCGGTCTATTGCACCAAGATCGCCTCGAAGATTGCGCGAACCTATACCGACCGCCACGGCCTCAAGGACCTAACGCGCGAATTGCTTAACGTCGAGATCTCCAAGCAGCAACAATCGTCCGATTGGGGGGCCGACACCTTAAGCGAGGGGCAGCTCGCCTATGCGGCATCGGACGTGTTGCATCTGCACGCCTTGCGCGAGAAGCTTGACGCCATGCTGAAACGCGAGGGCCGGGACGGACTCGCGCGCGCCGCCTTCGCTTATCTCCCCGATCGCGTCCGCCTCGACCTCGCGGGGTTCGAGGCGATGGACGTTTTTTCGCACGGCTACCCTTGACTTTGTTGACGCGGCCGATGGCCGCGTCGGACGCCCTCAGCGAGCGCGCCTACAATCGCCGTCAGGGGCCGGCCGCAACCGCCGCCTTCTGCATGGCGACGAGCTGCCGGACGCCGTTGCGCGCCAAGCCCAGCATCCGGATGAGCTCCTCCTCCGTGAATGGCGCGCCCTCCGCAGACCCCTGAACTTCGACCAGGCCTCCCAGGCCCGTCATGACAAAATTCGCGTCGGTGTGGGCGGTCGAGTCCTCGGCATAGTCGAGATCGATCATCGCCTCGCCGCCGACAATGCCGCAGGATACGGCAGCGACATGATCCTTGAGCGGGCTCTCACGCAGGATGGAGCGCTGCGCCATCCAGTGCAGGCAGTCGCGCAGCGCGATCCATGCGCCGGTGATCGAGGCGGTGCGGGTGCCGCCGTCCGCCTGCAGGACGTCGCAATCGATGGTGATCTGTCGTTCACCAAGCCGCGGCAGGTCCACGACCGATCGCAGCGATCGGCCGATCAGGCGCTGAATCTCCTGGCTGCGGCCGGAAACTTTGCCGGCCGCCGATTCGCGCTTGGTGCGGGTCAGCGTCGCGCGCGGAAGCATCGCGTATTCGGCCGTCACCCATCCGCGTCCCTGTCCGCGCAGCCAGGGCGGCGGCTTGTCCTCGAGCGAGGCCGCGCACAGCACATGCGTTTCGCCGAAGCGGACGAGACATGACCCTTCCGCATAGCGCGCCACGCCGCGCTCGAAACTCACGGAGCGCATTTCATCGGCGGCGCGTTTGGACAGACGCATGGGCGAACCTCCCTTCTGTTATTATCCGATCTAGCGGCAGACGCTTCGCCTGGCAAATTCGCTTGAACGAGCGCATCTCGCTGTTAGTGCGCTCCTTGCGTTGACCATCAGCGACTGCGTCTCTAGGGTCGCCGCCCCATATCGACCCGATGACAAGACCTCCATGCCGTCCGCCAAAGACGCCGCGCTCAATCCGGCCAAATCGTTTCAGGGCCTCATCCTCACCCTGCAGACCTTCTGGGCTCGTCAGGGTTGCGTGATGCTGCAGCCCTACGACATGGAGGTTGGCGCGGGCACGTTTCATCCGGCGACGACGCTGCGCTCGCTTGGACCTAAGCCGTGGAAAGCAGCTTACGTTCAGCCATCGCGCCGGCCAAAGGACGGACGCTACGGCGAGAATCCCAACCGGCTGCAACATTATTATCAGTATCAGGTGATCCTCAAGCCTTCGCCTGAGAACCTGCAGGAGCTCTATCTCGCCTCGCTTGCTGCGATCGGCGTCGATATGACGCTGCACGATGTGCGCTTCGTCGAGGACGATTGGGAGAGTCCGACGCTCGGCGCATGGGGCTTGGGATGGGAATGCTGGTGCGACGGCATGGAGGTGTCGCAGTTCACCTATTTCCAGCAGGTCGCGGGTTTCGAATGCGCGCCGGTTTCCGGCGAGCTGACCTATGGTCTTGAGCGACTGGCGATGTATGTGCAGGGCGTCGAGAGCGTGTACGACATCAACTTCAATGGGGGCGAGGGCGCGGAGCGCGTTGCTTACGGCGACGTGTTCCTGCAAGCGGAGGAGGAATATTCCCGCTTCAACTTCGAGCACGCCAACACGGACATTCTGTTCCAGCATTTCAAGGACGCCGAAGCGGAATGCATGTCGCTCCTCAAGCGGGGCGCGTCCGGCGAGCGCCACCTCATGGCGCTTCCGGCTTATGACCAGTGCATCAAGGCGAGCCATGTGTTCAATTTGCTTGACGCGCGCGGCGCCATATCGGTCACCGAGCGCCAGAGCTATATCCTGAGAGTCCGCGAGCTCGCCCGGGCCTGCGGCGCGGCGTGGCTCAGGACGGCGGGCGGCGCGCGCGGCGTAAATATGCCTGACCTTTTGCTCGAACTGTTCAGCGAAGAAATCCCCGCCCGCATGCAGCGGCAGGCGGCGGAGGATCTGAAGCGGCTCGTCACCGACGCGCTTGTCGAGCGCAATTTGCTCTACGAGGGCGCGCAAAGCTTTGTCACGCCTCGACGCTTGACCCTGCATGTCGTCGGCCTGCCGGCTGCACAGCCCGACTTGCGCGAGGAGCGCAAGGGCCCGCGCGTTGGCGCTCCCGACGCGGCGATCCAGGGCTTCTTGAAGAGCGCGGGGCTCAAGACGCATCGAGGACGCGCGCGTCGAGACCGACCCGAGGAAGGGTCGAGTTCTATGTCGCGGTGATCGAGAAGCCGGGGCGCGAGACGAAGGACGCGATCGCCGAGATCATCCCGGCGATCATCCGCTCTTTTCCATGGCCGAAATCGATGCGCTGGGGCGATTACCGGCCACCGCGTTCGGTGGGGCACTGGAGGATGGGTTACGAAACGATTTCGATGGACATCGCTAGCCAGGATGCACTTCGCTGGGTGCGCCCTTTGCGCGGCATTGTTTGCACGCTCGCCACGCAACACGATACGGCGGAGATTGTTCACTTCGATCTGACGCTCACGGGCTTAAATCGGGCGACGTGACCTGGGGCCATCGCTTCATGGCGCCTGAGCCGATTCATGTTCGCCGTTACGACGATTATGTTGACGCGCTGCACAAGGCGAAGGTCGTGCTCGACGCCGACCGGCGCAAGGCGATCATCCTCGCCGATTCCAAAGAGCTCGCCTTCGCCCAGGGGCTGACGCTTGTTGAGGACGAGGGTCTGCTCGAGGAAGTCGCGGGCCTGGTCGAATGGCCGGTCGTGCTCATGGGCGAGTTCGAGGCGGCGTTCCTCGATCTTCCGCCCGAAGTCATTCGCGCCACCATCCGCGCCAATCAGAAATGTTTCGTGCTCCGGGACGGCGCCGGGAAACTCGCCAATAAATTCATCCTGGTCTCGAACTTGGTCGCTCCCGATGGCGGCGCGGCGATCGCGGCCGGCAACGGGCGCGTCGTGCGCGCGCGCCTCGCCGACGCGCGCCACTTCTGGCTGACCGATCGCGCGCCGTCTGCCCGACGCCAAGGACAAAGACGGCCAAGCCGCTCGACCAGCGTCTGGAGAAATTCGAGCGAGTGGTCTTTCATGAGAAGCTTGGCACGCAAGGCGAGCGGATCGCGCGCATTGAGGCGTTGGCGCGTGAGCTTGCGCCCGATAGTCGGCGCAGATGCTGAACTCGCGGCGCGCGCGGCCCATCTCGCCAAGGCTGATCTCGCGACGGAAATGGTCGGCGAGTTTCCCGAGATTGCAGGGGCTCATGGGACGCTATTACGCGATCCGCGCAAGGTGAGGAGCCGAGCGTCGCTGATGCGATCGAGGAGCACTACAAGCCGCAAGGACCGAACGACCGCATCCCGACTTCGCCCGTCTCGATCGCGGTCGCGCTCGCCGACAAGCTCGACACGCTCGTCGGCTTCTGGGCGATCGACGAAAAGCCAACCGGCAGCAAGGATCCTTATGCGTTGACGGCGCGCGGCGCTGGGCGTGATCCGCATGATTCTGGAGAACAGGCTGCGCTTCAGACTTAGTGACGGGCTGCGATGGGCCTTGCTCAACCATATTGTCAGCGGTTTTCAGCCTCAAGCGGGATATCTCTCGCTTGCGGTGAGATACGAGATACCTGAAGAAAAAGAACCGGCTCGGGGTTGGTGGTCCAGCCCGTTCCGAACCTTAGTGGATTACGACGGCTTCGTGTCCGACCACGGTGGTGACGCCCAATATTTCCAGAGCGGCTATCCGGGGCTCGATGGTGACGACGACGAACCAAAAATCATTCTGCTGAAACAAAGCTATGACGAGATTGTTCGACGTCTCGAACGTTTGGATGAACTCGTTAGACATGCGAAGTCTTGGGATGTTTTCGAACCGATTGGAGAGCTGGAGTCACCTGGTGGCAGGAGCTTTACCGAGCATTCTGACACGAGTCCGTATCGGAGCACCTACGAAGGGCCAGCCAAGCTCTTGGCCGCGAGCCTCCTCGCCTTCTTCGCCGACCGCCTGAAAGTCTACCTCCGCGAGAAGGGCGCGCGGCACGATCTCATCGACGCGGTGTTCGCGCTGCCGGGCCAGGACGATCTGCTCATGATCGTTCGCCGGGTCGAAGCGCTGGGGCGGCTGCTCGACACTGAGGACGGCAAGAACTTGCTCACCGGCTATCGCCGCGCCGCCAACATCCTGCGCGCCGAGGAAAAGAAGGACGGCGCCGAAGCCTTCGCCGGCAAGCATGTTGCAGACCACGCTCGCTCCGCCGGCGGAAAGATACCTTGCCGACGCCGTCGCCACGGCTGGCGCGGCGGCGCGCGAGCGCGTGGCCGCCGAGGATTTCGAGGGCGCGATGCGGGCGCTCGCGACGTTACGCGCGCCCGTCGACGCCTTCTTCCTCGACGTGACGGTCAACGATCCCGACCCTCAGATACGAGCGAACCGATTGAGATTGCTCAATGAATTGCGCGAGGCGATGCACGGCGTCGCGGACTTCTCCAGGGTCGCCGGCTAGGCCGCCTCCTTTAAGAAACCGCTCGCAGCGCCTAAATGGCGGCGGGGGCGCATGGGGCGCGCGCGCGAATAAGGAACAGAGCCATGGCGCTGAGAGAAGAGAATCTTGAAGGGGCGTCCGGCGGCGGCAAGACGATCAGCGACGCCGAGGCCGAGGACGCGTTCCGCACCATACTCAAATGGATCGGCGAGGACGCTACTCGCGACGGCCTGATTGAGACGCCCGACCGCCTTGTGCGCGCCTATCGCGAATATTTTGCCGGCTATGAGGAAGACCCGCACGAGGTTTTGCGCAAGACCTTCAGCGAGGTCGACGGCTATGACGAGATGATCGTGCTGCGCGGCGTGACTTTCGAGAGCCATTGCGAGCATCATATCGCGCCAATCATTGGCCGGGTTTGGGTCGGCTACATTCCCGACAAACGGGTCGTCGGGATCTCCAAGCTCGCGCGCGTCGTCGAGATCTTCTCCAAGCGGCTGCAGATTCAGGAGCGGCTGACGGCGCAGATCGCCAATGCGGTCGACGAGGTGCTGAAACCTGCCGGCGTTGCGGTGGTGGTCAAGGCCGCGCATCATTGCATGATCGACCGTGGCGTCCGCAAGCGCGGCGCCGACCTCGTCACCAGCCGAATGCTGGGCGTGTTTCGCGACCAGGCGCAGACCCGGCAGGAATTCCTGTCGCTCGTCAATTCGGACAGCCACGAATAACGCGCCGCATGATCGGCGCCTATCGCATCGAAGCCTATGTCATCGCCTCAGCCGATGGCATGCTGGCGGATGTGCATGGGGTTCAGCCAGCGTCGCTTCACTTCGCGGCCGACCAGCGACAGTTCGAGAACGGCCTCGACCATGCCGCCGCGGTCGTCAATGGGCGCCACTCGGCGGAAGGCCAGCCGAACTCGATGAGCCGCCGCCGGCTCATCGTCACTCGCCAAGTCGCCGGCCTCGCCCCCGATCCCGACAACCCCAAAGCGCGGCTCTGGAATCCGGCCGGCGCGTCTTTGGAGGAGGCGTGCGCGGCGCTCGGGTTGAACTCAGGGACGGTCGTCGTCATCGGCGGCCCGCAGGTCTACGTTCTGTTTCTCAAGCTGGGCTATGATTGTTTCCACCTGAGTCGCGCCGTGAAAGTGCGCCTGCCCGGCGGCTTGCCGTTGTTCGGCGGCGACCCGGACGCTGCACTTGCGGCCGCTGGTCTCAAAGCGCGGCCGCCGGTCTGGCTCGAAGACGGGCTGACGCTGACCGACTGGGTTCGGGCGGTGAAGTAGACGGCGGGGCGCGGCGGATCATCGGCGCGGGGGTACCGAGCAAGCGGTTGAAATTGCTGAGAAGGTTTGGCCTCCAGCCCGCCGACCCGATGAGCGGAAAATAAAGCCTCCCTGATTGTCCCCCATTGCGGAACAATCCGGCGCACCCGTCGTTGATAGGGGTTGTCGTATCTATGCTCCGAGTGAGGCTCTACAAATCTGTCAGTTGTTACACCGCTAGAATTCAATCATTAGCTGTAAGGGATCTGAGGGTTCTTGATGGCTTGATGGCTTAGCGGCGGGGAGATGAACATGGCCAACACGGACGTCGGCGCGTGGCGCCACTCTGAAATTCGATCTCAGGCTCTCACGGGTGGAGACCGTAATTCCTCGGATGATGGCTTCGACTTTCCGCCAACTGCTCATCCGTTTCGTGAGCTTGTAACCTTCAGCATTTTTTTGTCAGGCGTCGTCGTCCTGATTGTTTGGGGCGTTTCGAAGCTGATTTAGTGAGTTCCGTGGGCCGCCAATAACGGCGAAGACAAATCGGCTCGCCGCTCGTACTCCACGAAGGTAAAGTCGGCGTCATCGCGCGGGCCGCGCTTACCCGTCTCGCGGCGGGTCTCCCGCCACACGTCGCGGTCGATCGCCGGGAAACGCGCTTCACCTTGAGCGTCAAGCGCGACCTCGGTGATGAAAAGGCGCCTCGCGAGCGCGATCGTCTGGGCATAGATCTCGCCGCCGCCGGCGACAACGATGTCATCCGCGCTCATGGCGCGGGCGCGTTCGGCGGCGAGGTCGAGCGCTTCGTCAAGGCTGCGAGCGACGAGCGCGCCCGGAGGAGCGAATGCTGGATCGTGAGTCACGACAATCGTGTCGCGCCCCGGAAGCGCGCGGCCGATCGATGCGAAGGTCTTCCGCCCCATCATGAGCGGCTTGCCCCAGGTTAGCGCCTTGAAGCGTTTCAGGTCGCTCGAGAGTCGCCAGGGAAGTCCACCACCTGCGCCGATGACGCCGTTGCGCGCCACGGCGGCGACGAGGACGAGGGGAATGTCTTTCACACCGCGACCGGCGCCTTGATTGCCGGCCATGGGTCGTAGCCCTCGAATGCGATCGCGTCGGCGTTGAGGTCGAAGATCGAGCCGACGTCGCCGAGGATGAGCTTGGGCAGCGGTCGTGGCGTGCGGGCGAGCTGCGCGCGCGCCTGATCTTCGTGATTGCGGTAGAGATGCGCGTCGCCGAACGTGTGCACGAACTCCCCTGCCTCAAGGCCGCATTCATGGGCGATAAGATGCGTCAGGAGCGCGTAGCTTGCGATGTTGAACGGCACGCCGAGAAAGATGTCCGCCGAGCGCTGGTAGAGCTGGCACGATAAGCGGCGGTTCGCGACATAGAACTGGAACAGGCAATGGCAGGGCGCCAGTTTCATGCGCTCGATCTCAGCCACGTTCCAGGCCGAAACCACCAGCCGCCGCGACTCGGGATTGCGCCGGATCTCCTCGAGGACCCAGGCGACCTGATCGTACGTCCGTCCGTCCGGACCCTCCCAGGCGCGCCATTGCTTGCCGTAGACCGGACCGAGATCGCCATCCGCGTCGGCCCATTCGTCCCAGATCGATACGCCATGCGCCTTGAGGTAAGCGATATTGGTGTCGCCCCTCAGGAACCAGATCAGTTCGCGCACGATCGACTTGAGATGCAGCCGTTTCGTTGTGACGAGCGGAAAGCCAAGGGCCAGATCGAAACGAAGCTGCCGGCCGAACAGCGAGCGGACCCCGGTCCCGGTGCGGTCCATTTTGA
Organism: uncultured Alphaproteobacteria bacterium; assembly: GCA_963753135.1. Lineage (GTDB taxonomy): Bacteria > Pseudomonadota > Alphaproteobacteria > Rhizobiales > Beijerinckiaceae > Roseiarcus. Next base: position 91,347 of record CAVWBA010000006.1, read on the forward strand.
CCGCGCCGCTATCGAGCGCCTCGCGCATGAGATCGAGATAGGCTTGCATGGGCTGCTCGCGGTCCTTTCGCCTAACCGACCGCAACCTCTAAACCGATTCGCCTGTCCACGCTCGGCGCCTACGCGCCGCGATTATCCACGTTGCACAATCAGTGCAGGCTCACCGTCTCGAGCTCGTTTTCCCAAGCGTTGGCGATCGCCGCGTCCTTGGAATCGGTCAGCATGATCGGCGAACCGTCGGCGCCGAGTAGGGCGAACAATGTCAGTCCGGGCTTCATCGGCGGCGCCTGCGGAAAGAGGCGCGCGACATCTTCCGAGGCGATCGTCTTCACATAGGCGAGAGATCCGTCGCCGAGGTGAGCGAATTCCTGTGCCGTCAGGTCTGGCAAGGCGGCGGCTACTGTCTTGTCGGTTTCGGGTCTCATCGCTTTACTCCTTACTCGGCGGCCGCTTGGGGCCCGCCCTTTGGGCGCCTTCTTCAATCGCGCGCCATTATTTTGATCTTTCGCACCAGACGCTCGGGCTGCGGGCGGACCAGATCGACCGACAGCAAGCCTTGCGCAAGCTCGGCGCTCAACACCTGCATGCCGTCAGCAAGCAAAAAACCGCGCTGGAACTGCCGAGCTGCGATGCCGCGATGCAAATATTCGCGCCTCTTGTCCTCCTGTTGCCGACCGCGGATCGAAAGCTGGTTCTCCTCAACCGTCACCTCAATCTGGCCTTCAGAAAAGCCGGCGACCGCGAGCGTGATGCGCAGCTTTTCCGGCTCGCCGCCGTCAGCCGCGATTCTCTCGATATTGTAGGGCGGGTAGCCGTCTGTCCCCGCCTTCGAAACCTTGTCGAGCGCTCGCTCCAGGTCGTCGAAGCCGAGCAGCAACGGAGAGGTCAGCGCCGTCACACGCACCATGTTCGAAGCCCCCTTTCAGGCGCTTCCCGGAACTTAAGGCCTTCCTATAAGCGCCCGGTCCGGTTCTAGCCGTCAACCATCCGGATCATTCAAAGTTCCGGACCAGGCGGATATAAGCCTTACAACCCAACCTTCAAGGCGCGGGGGCGCCCTAGTGAAAGCCTTGGATTCGGCGACAGTCCCGACAATTCTGCTAAATGCTGCGCTTGAAATCTAAACGATTCGTTTATGTTGTGCGCAGGAGTGAGGGTTATTGATCAAGAAGACGCTGGCGTCGAGCAGGCTCGGAACCAAGCGCCAGTGCCTGGCCTGCGGCGCCAAATATTATGATCTCGGCCGCAAGCCACCGGTTTGTTCGCGCTGCGGCGCGAGCGCCGAGCCGAAGCGCGCCGGCAAAGAAGAAAAAACGCAGCCAGTTGCTGTGGAGTTGGCGGTCGGGAAGCAGGGTTCTTCAGTCGGCGCCCCATCCTCTCGGCCAATCGGCCGCGAATGGTCGCGCGAGCAGGCGGAAGCTGTCGACCAGGTCGGCCGATGGCTCAAACAAGGCGAGCCGCAGGTGTTCCGGCTCTTCGGCTATGCGGGCGTCGGCAAGACGACGCTTGCGCGACACATCGCCGAGGGCGCGCGCGGCGAAACGGCCTTCGCCGCCTTCACCGGCAAAGCCGCCTTGGTGATGCGGTCGAAGGGTTGCGCGGGCGCAACGACCATCCATGCGCTCATTTACCGGGCGAGCGAGGGCGCCGAAGGCGCGCCCACCTTCACCCTCAACGCCGACGGGCCGGCGTCCAAAGCCGGGCTGATCGTGATCGACGAATGCTCGATGGTCGACGGGGAGCTGGCGCGGGACCTCCTCTCGTTCGGCAAGCCGATCCTGGTCTTGGGCGACCCGTTCCAGCTTCCGCCGGTCAAAGGCGGCGGCTTTTTCACCGACGGCGCTCCGGACGTCATGTTGACCCAAATCCATCGCCAGGCGCAGGACAATCCGATCATCCGCTTGTCCGAAGTTGTCCGGTCAGGCGGCGAGCTCAGCATAGGCGACTATGGCGAGACGCGTGTGATCCCGCGCGCCGCCATCGACCAGGCTCAGGTCCTCGGCGCCGATCAGGTCCTGGTCGGGGTCAACCGCACCCGCCGCGCCTATAACCAGCGTATGCGGGATCTCAAGGGTCTTCCGTGAGCCGCTGCCCCTCGCGGGGGACCGGCTGGTCTGCCTGCGGAATGACCGCACCAAGGGCCTCATCAATGGGGGTTTATGGCGGGTTGAGGCGCTGGGCGGCGTCAAGAAGGATTTCGTCAAGATGACCTTGCGGTCCGAAGACGAGGGCTCTCGCCCGACGGTCAAGGTCGCCGTCTTGAAGGCGTTCTTCGAGGGGAAGGAGGGCGAACTCGGCTTTGCGCTGAGACGGGAGTCGGACGAGTTCGACTACGGCTATGCGCTTACCGTCCATAAGGCTCAAGGGTCGCAATGGGACGACGTGATCCTGTTCGATGAAAGCTTCGCCTTCCGCGAGCATCGGGCGCGCTGGCTTTACACCGGTCTGACCAGGGCGGCGCGGCGCCTGACCGTGGTCAAGTAAAGGGCGCGCGGCGGTTCCCGAAAAGCCATCGACATCGGCCCCGTGTTGTTGTTAGGATGCCGTTGCGGCGCCGGAGACATTCCCATGCGTACTTCCCTTGCGAAACAAGGGCGGGCCGCGCGTCCTTCGCGGCCTTGGCCGTTCTCTCCCTCAGCCTCAGCCCTTCGTTCGCCCGCATGGGCGGGTCGGCCGGCGGCTCGTTCTGTCGCCCAGCCTTCGGGATGGCTCATTTTTCGCATTTCGCACCGCACGGGTTCAATCGGCGGTTTGGCGCTGGTCGGTTCAGCTTCAACCGTTTCGGCCCGAAGCGGTTTGACCGTTTCGGCTTCAACCGCTTCAATCGCTTCGGCTCTAACCGCTTCGGGAATCAGCTTTTCGTCGGCGGCTGGGGCGGTTGGGGCGGCTATTCGGCGCCGACTGCGGGGTCCGAGCCAATCATTGTCGGCGACGGTGCGCCCGTCATCATCAACATCGGCGCTGAGCCGGCGGCGGGCGGGGCCCTCGGCGCCTATGCTGGCGGCTGCGTCATCCACAAACTCAACTATGACGCCAACGGCAAATACGTCGGCGAGCGTCAGATCCCACTGTGCTGACCGAAGCCAACTCTGGATAGGCTCCTTAGGGCCGGCAAGCTTGGCGTTCGGCTCGGGCCTTTGCGCTGAATGGTGATGAGCGGTAGGTCCTTGGCTCCGCCGCGGCGCGGATGGCGCTGCGGTTTTCGCCCAGGGAGAGCACGATGGACGTCGGTTTTATCGGTCTTGGCCAAATGGGTCAGGCGATCGCGTTGAACCTCGTCAAAGCGGGACATCGCGTCATTGTCTTTAACCGCACGCGCGCCAAGGCGGAAGCGCTGGCCTCCCAAGGCGCCGAGGTCGCCGAAAGCCCGGCCGACGCATGCCGCGGCTCCGCGGTGATCACCATGCTCGCCGACGACGCGGCGGTCGAAGGGGTCTTCTTCGGAAACGGAAACGGGCTCTCTGCGCTTGCCCAAGGCGCTGTCCATATCTCCATGAGCACGATCAGCGTCGCGCTCTCCGACCGGTTGGCGGAGGCGCATCGAAAAGCCGGCCAAGGGTTTGTCGCCGCCCCTGTGTTCGGCAGACCGGAGGCGGCGGCGGCGGCGAAGCTTTTCGTCGTGGCGGCGGGACCCGAAGCGCAGCTCGCGCGCTGCCAGCCCCTGTTCGATGCGATTGGCCAACGGACTTTCGTCGTCGGCGACAGGCCGTCCTCGGCAAACCTCGTCAAGCTCAGCGGCAACTTCCTGCTCGCGGCGGTGATCGAATGCTTGGGCGAAGCCTTCGCGCTCACCCGCAAAGGCGGAGTTGACCCGCATCTTTATCTTGAAATTCTGACGAGCACGCTGTTCTCGGCCCCCGCCTACAAGACCTATGGGACGATCATCGCCAACCAGCAATACGAACCGGCAGGGTTCAAGATGTCGCTCGGCCTGAAGGACATTCGCCTCGCGCTCGCGGCCGCCGATGCGCTCGCGACGCCGATGCCGGTCGCGAGCCTCGTTCACGACCACTTCCTATCTGGAGTGGCGCAGGGCGCGGGCGATTCCGACTGGTCCGCGTTGGCGCGTCTCGCCGCCGCGAACGCAGGTCTGTGAGACGCCCGGCGCCTCGTTTTCAGATCTGATAGGCTGCGGCATGTCCACTGCGCCGCCCGTCGTTCCCGAACTTGACGTCGCCGATCTCGCCCGATCGGTCAGCTTCTACGTAGACGTTCTTGGCTTCAGCGTCCGTATTGAACGTCCCGAGGAGCTGTTCGCATATCTGACGCGCGGACCTGTCCACCTGATGCTCGAACAGGCGGATGGTCCCGGACGCCGGTTTCGCACTGCTCCCCTCGAATACCCGTTCGGGAGGGGGATGAACCTCCAGATTGAGGTTCCGGACGTCGACCATCTTCATGCGCAGGCGTCGAGGGCCGGCGCCACCATCTACATTCCGCTCGAGGAGCGTTGGTATCGACGGGCCGACGAAGAAGCGGGCCTTCGGCAGTTCGTGGTCATCGACCCAGATGGCTATCTCCTTCGCTTCTTCAGCGGCCTTGGCAGACGGAATATTCACAGTCAGCCGCGGCCCGTGTGAGCCGCACAACCGCGCAAGGGAACCGGGCTTTTGGTCGATCGATGGCCGAAGGGTTTAAATCCTCGGGGCAACCCGCCCTTGCGCCGGGCTTGTCTGGACCCTCAAGTTGGGGCAGGTTTTCCTTGGACTCCGGAAGTCATGCGCGAATGTTGGTCAGAGAGGCCAACGCGCCCGCGGGTCCTGGCGGCAATCCGGGGAAAGCGGCGATGGTCACGCTCAGGCATTTTGCAATCATCGCCGCCGCATGCGCCGCGGCTTCGGTGACAGCGCTCGCTGAGGATCAACAGCCGCCGCGGCCGCAACCGGCTTACACGCCGCGCCTAAACAGCATCATGATGCTAACGCAGCTCGGGCATTTCAAGCTGTGGTATGCGGGCGCGGTGCAGAACTGGCCGCTCGCGAACTACGAACTGGAGCAGATCCGCGCCAGCATCAGCCTCGCGAAGACCCTTTACCCTAATAGCGAAAAGTCGGATATGAATACGATGGTGCCGGCTGCGGACGATCTCGACAAAGCGATCAAGGCGAAGGACGCCGCCGGGTTCACGAGCGCGTATAGCAAGCTGACCGCCGCCTGCAACACCTGTCATGAAGCCACCGGCTTCGGTTTCATAAGGATCAGAGTGCCGAGATTGTCGCCCATTGAGACATCGCCGTTCAGCGATGAGGCCTTTCCGGCCAAGTGACGGCTCGCAGCTCAAGTTCCAACTGTCGCAATGCGCAGGTTGTTGGTGGCGCCCGAGGTCCCGAACGGCACGCCGGCGACAACGATAATGCGCTCGCCCTCGCCCGCGAATCCCTCGATATAGGCGTGACGGCAAGCCCGATCGGCCATGTCGCGTTCGTCGCGCGCGTCGTCGGTGACAATCGGATGCACCCCCCAGACGATAGCGAGGCGCCGCGCCACCGATTCGATGGGCGTTAGCGCTAAAATCGAGGAGCGCGGCCGCTGTCGGGCTATGCGAAGGCCGGTCGAGCCCGAGCTGGTCCAGGCGCAGATCACTTTCAAATCGAGGGTTTCGGCGACGTCGCGCGTCGCTTCGGCGATCGCGTCAGCGCCTGTCGCCTCAGGCGCCGCCCGCTGCGCTTCAATGATCGAGGGGTAGATCTTCTCCGCTTCCACCGCCTCGGCGATGCTATTCATGGTCGCCACCGCCTCGCGCGGATACTGGCCCGACGCGCTCTCGGCTGACAGCATGATGGCGTCCGCGCCCTCGAACACGGCGGTCGCGACGTCCGACACCTCGGCGCGCGTCGGCACAGGTGAAGAGATCATCGATTCCAGCATCTGCGTCGCCACCACCACCGGCTTGCCGAGCCGCCGCGCCAGCCTGGTCAGCGTCTTCTGAATGCCGGGCACGCGCTCGAGCGGCATTTCCACGCCAAGATCGCCGCGCGCCACCATCAACGCGTCGGCGACCGCCATGATCTCGTCGATGCGCTGGACCGCCTGCGGCTTTTCGATCTTGGCCATCACCAGCGCGCGCCCTTTGGCGATCGCCTTGACCTCATCAATGTCCTCGGGACGCTGGACAAAGGAGAGCGCAATCCAATCGATGTCCTCCTCGAGCGCCGCAGCGAGGTCGAGGCGATCCTTTTCGGTCATGGCGGATGTCGGAATGGTCGTGTCAGGCAGGCTCACGCCCTTCTTGTCCGACACTCGTCCCGCCACTTCGACACTCGTCGACGCGCGGCCGGGCGCCGCGTCGAGGACGCGCAGCATCACTTTGCCATCGTCGATCAGAATGCGATGACCGGGCGCGAGCGAGCTCAAGATTTCCGGATGGGGCAGATGGACGCGCGACGGTCCGCCCGGCGACGGATCGCCGTCGAGGGTGAAGATGTCGCCCTTGCGGAGGTCCACGGCGCCGCCGGCGAAGACGCCGAGCCTGAGCTTCGGCCCTTGCAGATCGACGAGGATGCCGATCGGGCGGCCCGTCTCCTCTTCGAGCGAGCGAATCATCGCGACGCGCTCCCGCATGACGTTATGCGAAGCGTGGCTCATGTTGATGCGAAAGACGTCCGCGCCGGCGACGAACAGCGCCGCGATGGTCTTTCGATCGGCCGAAGCGGGGCCGAGGGTGGCGATGATCTTCACGCGGCGGCGACGGACCTCCAATTGCATTCTCCGTTAATTGGCGGGCGCTCGCCGCCGCGCTCATTTCTCGCCGAAAGAGCGAACCGACGTTGCCGCTCAGGGATTTGCCTGGTCGGTCAATTGCACCGTCCAGCTCTTGGCGTCCTTGCCGGTGTCGACTTCGAAGAACCCGGTTCGGTTGAAGCCGCGCACGAAGCAATCCTGCCGGCCGTCGATCTTGAACTCGCGATCTGACGTGCACATGAAGACCTTGCCCTTCCATTCGCCGCCGCGCTCGTCCATTGCGTAGAGGTAATAATACTCAGCCGCCAAGGCGCCGCGCAAAAGCGTCACGCAGTCGAGCGATTTGAGATTCCACCATCCTTCGCTGACCCAATTTTGTCCGTTGGTATAGCCGATGGCGACGCTCACCCGGTTGTTGGTGTTGTTGCACATGCGCAAGTCCGCCCGAGCGGGGACGGCCGCGCAAAGCACCACGCCCAGCGCGGAAAGCGCCAGCACTCTTCCTGCGATTCTGTCCATGATCATGCGGTGAAACGGCGTTATCACGCGTCATATTCGGCCCGCTGGCGGCGCTGTCAACCTCGGGCCCGCGCGCTCACGCCTTGCGGTCGAACCGCCAGTCGGGCCGCGCGGCGCGGATCATCATCACCTCGCCCAGCGCGTGTCGGGTCAAAAGGCCGATGATCTTGCCCGCGGCGTCGGTGACGTAGAGCGCCGCGGATCCCGGAGCCTGCAAGCGCTCGAACAGGCTTTGCACCGGGTCCGCGGCGCGTACGCTCTCAACGCCTGAGCGCATGAACTTGGCTGCTGGCTCCTCGCCCCCATGCTGGCGCACGGCGCTCAGGATGTCGTCGCGGGTCAGCAACCCGACCGGCTTCCCGAACGCGTCGACGACTGGGAATTCGTGTTGCGCCGTCGCCAACAGCGCATCGACCGCTTGGGCGAGATTGGCGTCGATCGAGACCGGCGTGAAGCGCGTCTCCATCGCCTCGCCGACGCTTACCCCCTTGAGCGCCTGCTGCGCGGCGCTCATCTGCGCTTCGCCGGCCGCCGCGATATAGACGAAGATGGCGATGAACAAGAGCAGCGGATTGCCGAACAGGCCGAGGAACCCGAGGCCGAAGGCGAAGGCCTGGCCGATCCTTGCGGCGATCTCGGTCGCGCGCGGGCCGCCGACGCGCATCGCGACCAGCGCGTGCAAAACGCGCCCGCCATCCATCGGAAAGGCGGGGATGAGGTTGAAGACGGCGAGAAAGATGTTGGCGATCGCGAGGCGCCCCATGAGCGAGAGGTTGGGATTGTCAATCTGCGTCAGTTCGTCGGGACGGATCGAGCCGACGAGACCGATCAGGACGAGGCCGATGACGAGATTGACGGCGGGCCCGGCGAGCGCGACGACCAGCTCCTGGGCGGGGTCGCTCGGCAGGCGTTCCAGGCTGGACACGCCGCCGATCGGCAGCAAGGTCACCTCCGGCGTCTTGATGCCATAGCGGCGAGCGGCCGCGATGTGGCCGAATTCGTGCAGCACCACGCAGGCGAACAGGAGAACAATGAACAGGGTGGTGTCGAGCGCGGCGGCAGGGCCTCCTCTGCTCCAGGCGCTGAAAGCGATCCAGGCGAGGAACAGGATGAAGGTGATATGGATCTTGACCGCTGTTCCGGCGACACTGCCAATGGTGACCGACCAGCGCATCGTTCCGTCTCCTGTTGCAGCGCCTCATTCTAACGCCAATCGCGCCGTCTCGACGACTATTCACGAATCGCGGATGATTGGCCGATGAAACGCTTCGTCCTTTGCTTCCTCGCCGCCGTGGCCGCCGTCTTCCTCGCGCCCTCTGCGCGGGCCGATTTCGCCTCTTGCGTCGGCTCGCTCAGAACCCAGGCGGCCCGCGACGGGATTTCCGCTCACACGCTCGACGTCGCCTTCAATGGGCTCGAGCCGGACATGAAAGTGCTCGATTTCCAGAAGCAGCAGCCCGAATTCAAGACGCCGGTCTGGGACTATGTCGACGGCCTGGTGGACGATGAACGGGTCGCCGACGGCAAGGCGGCGATGGCGAGAGAGGCGCGCGCGCTTGCCCGTGCCGAGGAGAAATACGGCGTCAGCCGCGCCATGCTGGCGGCGATCTGGGGGGTCGAGTCGAATTTCGGCCAGGAGATGGGCAAGCGCTCGCTCGTGCAGTCTCTGACGACGCTCGCATGCATGGGCGATCGCGCCAATTACTTCCGATCCGAACTGATGGCGACGCTCAAGATCATCGACCGCGGCGACGTGCCGGCCGAGAAGCTGAATGGATCGTGGGCGGGGGCGTTCGGGCAGACGCAGTTCATGCCCTCGACCTTCCTGCGCCTCGCGGTCGACTTCGAGGGCGACGGGCGGCGCGATATCGTCGAACTCGGCCCCGGACGCGCTCGGCTCGACGGCGAATTACCTGGCGAGGTCAGGCTGGCGGCGCGGTCTCGCTTGGGGCTTCGAGGTCAAGCTGCCCGACGGCTATTCGGGCCCCTCCGGGCGCAAGATGAAACGACCCATGGCCTTCTGGGCGGCGCGAGGCTTGACGCGCATCGACGGGCGCCCGCTCGGCGAAGGCGACGCCGGCCTCCTCATGCCGGCGGGCCGCGACGGGCCGGCGTTTCTGGTGACGCACAATTTCGACGTCGTCTATTCGTATAACGCGGCCGAATCCTACACCCTCGCCGCCTGCGTGCTCGCCGATCGGCTGAGCGGCGGCCGCGGGATTGTCACCCCCTGGCCGACCGATGATCCGCTTTTGTCGCGCCAAGGGCGAAAGGAGTTGCAGGCGCTGCTCCAAAGGCGAGGCTATGATATCGGCGGCGACCCGGACGGGCACATCGGGACCAAGAGCAAGGCGGCGATCGCCGATTTCGAGCAGCGGGCCGGGCTCGAAGTCAACGGCCGCGCTTCCGTCAAGGTGCTGGCGGCGCTCAAAAGGTAGGCGCACAATCATCGGTAGATTTCGCGCCGATGTCCGATCCTGAGCACAAGAATGCGCGCCTCGGCGTCTTCTATCCGCGCGATTGCGCGATGGTCGCCGATCCAATATCGCCAAAGTTCGCCGGTCCGGTCGCCTTTCAACGCCTGACCGATCGAGCGTGGATCTTCAAGCGGGACAACTCGGTCGCGAAAAAGCGAAGAACACGCCCCGAGGATTGAGAACCGAGCTTGTCGAGTTCGCGCGGCGCAGTCCGCTCGAACTCAATCCTCCACGCCATGGCGGCGAAGCAGGTCGTTCAGGGGAATCGAACTCGCTCCGGCCGTTGCGGAGGTCCTCGAGGCGGCTCTCGGCGAGATAGACCTCCTCGAGCTCGTCAAGGTGACGGAGAATCGCCTCTCGCGCATAAGAGCTCTTCGTACGACCCGTGCGCTTGGCGAGTTCGGCGAGCCGAGCCTCAATTTCCGGCGAAAGGCGAAGAGCGAGCATGGGACCAAAGCTGCGATATATGTATAGCGCATCATGGCGACGCAAGCATCTCAAGGGCCGGCGCGGGATTTAACCAGCCGGCACGCTCTGTAAGAAAAATCGACAATTTCTTGCCAGGCCGGTTGGGACCAGATATTGTTTTTCAGAAATATTGAGAAGCCTGACTGCCGCCAGGGCAAATGCGGATGTGGCCGCTGAGACGCAGTGTGACACGGGAAAAGATTTTCTATTTTTTTCTATTTGGATTCGCCGTAACCCATTGAAAAGTCCAGATTCGGCCAAAGAAATCCAAGGAAATCCAAGCCATTTTCCTTGGATTTATTTGGATTTGCTTGCAATTTGTTTGGCCGCGAACCCCGTTCGGGGAAGCGGTTTGCGGCGCGGGTCGTGGATCGAGCGAAGCAACTTTCCGTTCACCATAAATTCTCCGCGGGGCGGCGCCGTCACAACATCGGCCAAACTCCGCCGAAAAATCGTCCTCCTTCTTCGCCATCGTTCGCACGGGATCAGATCGCTGCTCCCAGAGGAAATAGGCCAACGTTTGGAGACCTTTGTGCAAAAGCTTCGAACTGCTGCTGTCATCGTCGCCGCTCTTCTTGCGGCGGCCGGACTCGCCGGCGCAAGCGCAGGCGAGCTTGTCAAGACCCACGTCCTCACCGTCCGCCTGCCGGACGGTTCACTCGAGCAAATCCGCTACCTAGGCGATCAGCCGCCGCAGATCAGCGTCGACGACCAGCCGGCGCCGGTCTTCTCGCCGCGCTTCGAGTCGTTCGGCGCCGATTCGCCCTTCGCCATGCTCGACCGCATGTCGGCCGAAATGGATCGCGAAGCGGCGGCGCTTTGGAACGAGACGGCCCGCTTGAGCAATTCCACGCTTTTGCCGTCGGGCGCCCTCACGGCGGTCGATTTCGGCAACCCGCCGCCAGGGGCGCGCAGCTTCTCGGTGGTCTCGACCCTCTCTGGCGGCCACCTGTGCACGCGCAGCGTCGAATATTCCGCTTCGCCCGACGGCGGCCGGCCGCGGATCGTGACGCGAACGTCGGGAGATTGCGGCGCGGACCATCATCGCTCCTTGTCCTCAGGCGTGCGGCGAGGCGTCGAGCCACGTCCACATGAGGCCCGGCCTGATCGAGGTCAACGACCGGCCTGGCGAAGCGCCTGCGCTGGACGACGCAGTCGACCGGGTTCAAGTCGGACTTCACTGACGCCGATGCGGGCGCTCACCCGCAAGCCGTCGCAGACGCCATAGGCTTCCCTGCGACGGCGTTCGGTCGCGCCTCAAAATCCGCTATCAAGCTCCCTCCTGGCGCCGACGTTGCGATCGCGCCAGCGGCAGGGGCGCGATCATGGACACGGCTTACATATCGGCGATTTCAGCGCTCGCCGGCTCGGTGATCGGGGGCCTCACCACAGGCTTCACGACCATACTCACCCAACGCTCGCAGGCCCGGGCCGGCCAGATTGCGCATGAGCTCTCTCGTCGCGAGGATCTGGTGAGGGATTTCATTATTGCAGCGTCCAAGACCTATGGGGACGCGATCGTCAATAGCGATCCCAAGATGCCGGAGATCGTCGATCTCTATTCCATGGTCAGCCGGATGCGAGTGCTGTCAATGCCGCGATCGGTCGTCTGCGCGGATAATGTCATGCGCTCAATCCTCGACACTTATTTCGCGCCCAATCGAACGATCGCCGATATTCGGGAGATTGTGAAGAACGGCGGCGGCGTCGATCCTTTGAAGGACTTCGCCGAAGCGGCGCGCGAGGAACTGCACGCGTTCGCGCTGCTGTGAGACGACACCCCAGGGTTTGCACGGCAAAATCCAGAGCGAGCGACTTCTCGATGGAGGCCGGCGAAGGAACGGCTCGCACGACAAATGATTGCAGAAAATCATAAAATTGCTTAAGCTAACCGCATGAACAATTCTGCTCCTCCGCATGACCTTGGCCGTTTGGCTCTTGTCCGGCGCGCTCAACGCAGGGGAAAGGCGGAGAAAAATTAATCTCTAATCTCGCTGAATCGCTGAAATGCTAAATGCATCATAACCCATTGAAAAGTATCGATTTTTTACGAGAGAATCCAAGGAAATCCAAGCTTTTCCAACCCTCATAACGGGCGCCTTCGCCGCGAAAAGCGCCAAGCGCCAAGAAAACCCAAACGGACCGACCGGGCCAACGCGACAGGGCTCGCGTCCCCCTTTTCCGGGAGACCCCTCTTAGCCCTTCTCCACGAAGGCCTTTGTGATGTCGTTCATCGTCGGCAGATCGGCAAAGGCCTCGAACCTGCCGTTCTCCGCGATGTCTTTCGCCGCCCGGATGAACCCGCCCCAGGCGGCGCGGGCGAGCGCGCCGCCGACGCTGATCCGCTTGACGCCGAGATCCTCGAGCTCGCGCTTGGTGAAGCCCGGCCAGCCGGCGAGCACATTGACCGGCAGTTTTCCCGCGACGCGCACGACCTCGGCCACTTCCTCCGGAGTCCTGACCAAGGGAACGTAAAGCACGTCGGCGCCCGCTTCCGCGTAAGGGGAAGGCGCCGCAGCGCTTCGGCAAGCCCGCCAGCCTGGCGCAGGATCGCCTCGCTCCGCGCCGTGAGCAGGACCTTTTCGCCGCTGGCGCTGATCGCCGCCCGCGCCGCCCGCAGTCGGTCGACCGCTTCGCTGACGCTGTAGAGGGGAGCGCCGGGATTGCCGGTATAGTCCTCGATCGAGAACCCCGAGACGCCCGCTCCTATGCAAAGCCGGGCGCTCTCATGAACGCCGTCCGCATCGCGAGCGAAGCCGGCCTCGAAATCGGCGTTGAGCGGCAAATCGGTCGCTTCGGCGAGGTCGCGCAGGTGGCTCAGAACATAGGCGCGGTCGACGGCGCCGTCGCCCTTTCCTGCCGCGAAGGCCATGCCGGCGCTTGTGCTGGCGAGCGCCGGGAACCCAAGCGATGCAAGATACTTGGCCGAGCCGATATCGAAGGGGTTGGGGATCACGAAGCAGCCTGGAGAGGCGTGCAGTTCGGCGAAGCGGGCGCGCTTTTCGGCGATTGTCGGCATCATCCATTCCCCTTCGGCATGAGATCGGAGAGCTTTAGCTTCTGACGGCCCTTGTCATCGAAATTCTCCGGCTTAAGCCACTGCTCATAGGCCGCCTTGTGCGCCGGCCACTCGCTGTCGAGCATCGCGAACCAGGCCGTGTCCCGGTTGCGGCCCTTGACGATCATGTGCTGGCGAAAGATTCCCTCGAAGATGAAGCCGAAGCGCTCCGCAGCGCGCCGCGAGGGCGCGTTGAACGCGTTGCACTTCCACTCGTAGCGGCGATTGCCAAGCTCATCGAAGACATAACGCGCGAACAGATATTGCGCCTCGGTCGCCCCAGCCGTCCGCTGCATCGACGGCGTGTACATGACGTTGCCGACCTCGATGACGCGATTGGCCGCGTCGATGCGCATCAGCGTCTGGTAGCCGACCGCGCGTCCCGAGGCATTGTCGATCACGGCGAAGAACAGCGGGTCGGCGGAGCGCGCCTTGTTTTCGAGGTTGGCGCGAAATTCATCGAGGCTATGGTAAGGCCCGTCGAACAGATAGGTCCACACGCTTTCCCGCGCTGCGTCCCCGTTCGAACCTTCATAGAGTGCCTCGGCGTGCGCCTGCGCGTCCAGGGGTGCGAGCGTGATCCACCGCCCTTCGAGCGTGACCCGCTCCGGCCGCTTGGCCGGATGCGAGTCGATCGAAGGGCCGATGGGTTCAGTCGCCGATGCGGTCGTCATAAGTCGTCCCGTACTGCCCTTGGGCGGGAGGGAAACGGAGCGTTGTCGGCGATGGTCTCAATCGGCCCCGGCGTCAGTTTGCGCGAAATCCCCGCCCTTGAACAGCAGTGCTGCGCCGTGCGTTTTCGCGCAGGCGTAAGAGAGGCAATCAGCAAAGTTGAGCCGCGCGGGATGTCGGCCCTTTCCATATTGTTCAAAGCAAGCGACAGCCGCGGCGCCCACGCGAGAGTCGATGGGCGTCTCCTCGATGTCGGCGCTGAGGAGAAGCTTCTCAAACTGCCTCTCCGCTTTCCGTGGGGAAAGCTTCAGCCGGGTCCCAAGAACGATGCAAGTTTCCAGACGCACAATAGGCGACGTCAGCCTGGTTTCGGCCGCCTCGATCGCTTTTGAGAATTCGCGCCAATCCACCTCTTTGGATAGGATCGCGACAAAGACCGACGTGTCGACGAAGATCACTGACCCCATAGGTCGTCGATCTCGTCCTTCGTCATGACATGTCCTCCGGGCCGACCCATCGCGAGCGTTTCATCGGCGAGCTCCTCGAGCCGCTTCGCCAACGGCCGCTTGTCGCGCTCTCGTTCGAGCTCCGCGCGAAGCGCATGCGCGATCGCCTCGGTCATATTGGTTTTGCGCAGCCGGGCGAGTTCGCGCGCGAGCTCACCCACCTCAGGATCACGGATACTGATGCCCATGACGCCTCCGTCTATACATATTCCAAAGAAATGTATAGACGGAGGCCGGATTCGTCAATGATTGTCCCGCGGTACGCCCATAGTCTGCGCCAGGCGTTGGTACTGAACCGCGGGCTTCAGCACCATGCCCTCGTCAAACTGCGCCACCATCTCGCGCTGGATCTGCTGCCATGGCGTCTGGCTCTTGGGATAGGGGAACCCGCCGTTTTGGGCGAGCGCGGCGCGACGCACCTTCAGCTCCTCCTCAGAGATCAAGATATTGGCGGTGCCCTTCTTCAGATCGATGCGCACTCGATCGCCGGTCTTGATCAGCGCCAGTCCCCCACCCGCCGCCGCCTCAGGGGAAGCATTCAGGATCGACGGCGAGCCGGAGGTGCCCGATTGCCGGCCGTCGCCAACGCAGGGCAGCGCGTGCACGCCTTTTTTGAGGAGCGCCGCAGGCGGCTGCATGTTGACCACTTCCGCGCCGCCCGGATAGCCGATCGGCCCCGTGCCGCGAATGAACAGAATGCTGTGCTCGTCGATCTTGAGCTTCGGGTCGTCGATGCGGTGGTGATAGTCTTCCGGACCTTCGAACACGATCGCCCGGCCCTCGAACGCGTCCGGGTCCTTCGGGTTGGAGAGAAAGCGGGTGCGGAACTCCTCGTCGATGACGCTCGTCTTCATGATCGCGTCGTTGAACAGATTGCCGCTCAGGACGACGAAGCCGGCGTTTTCCTTCAAGGGCTTGTCGATCGGGAAAATGACGTCCGGATCGTCCGAATGGATCTTCGCGCAATTCTCGCCCATCGTCTTGCCGTTCACGGTCAGCGCCTTCTCGTGGATGAGCTTGCACTTCATAAGTTCGTTGACGACGGCTGGAACGCCGCCCGCACGGTGATATTCTTCGCCGAGGTATTTTCCAGCGGGCTGCATGTTGACGAGCAGCGGCACCTTGTGTCCGATCGTCTCCCAATCCTCGATCGAGAGCGGCACGCCGATATGGCGCGCAATGGCGTTGATGTGGATCGGCGCGTTGGTCGAGCCGCCGATGGCGCTGTTGACGACGATCGTGTTCTCGAACGCCTCGCGCGTCAGGATGTCCGAAGGCTTTAGGTCCTCCCAAACCATCTCGACAATTCGTTGGCCGGTCCGATAGGCGATCTGGCCCCGCTCGCGATGGGGCGCAGGGATCGCCGCGCAGCCAGGCAGGCTCATGCCAAGCGCCTCGGCGAGCGAATTCATGGTCGAGGCGGTGCCCATCGTGTTGCAATGGCCGACCGAGGGCGCGGAGGAGGTGACGATCTCCATGAATTGTTCGTAGTCGATCTTGCCTTCGGCAAGGTCCGCCCGCGCCTGCCAGACGACGGTGCCCGAGCCGCTACGCTGGCCGTGATGCCAGCCGTTGAGCATGGGCCCACCGGAGAGAACGATGGCGGGAATGTTGACCGTCGCCGCGGCCATGATGCAGGCCGGCGTCGTCTTGTCACAGCCCGTCGTCAGCACGACGCCATCGATGAAGTAGCCCATCAGGATTTCGACGAGGCCGAGATAGGCGAGGTTGCGGTCAAGTGCGGCCGTCGGCCGCTTGCCCGTTTCCTGAATTGGGTGAACCGGAAATTCGAACGCAAGGCCGCCGGCCGCGGTGATGCCATCGCGCACGCGCTTGGCGAGTTCGAGGTGATGGCGATTGCAGGGCGAAAGATCCGAGCCGGTCTGCGCAATACCGATGATCGGCTTCCCCGAGCGCAGCTCGCCGGGCGTCAGGCCGAAATTGAGGTAGCGCTCGATATAAAGCGCCGTCATGCCAGGGTTGTCCGGGTTGTCGAACCACTGCCGGGATCGCAACGAGCGCTTGCCGTCGCCGTTAGAGCCGCCATTCGATTTGGTCTTGGATTTATCGGCCATCGCTCTCGTTTGCCTCCCTGGCGCGTATTTCGTATGTCGCGCCGGCGCTATCTTGCCATTATGAACCAGGTGGCGGAGCGAATTCAATATTTTGCTTTCGCGAGCCGATTTATGCTCGTTGACGGGGCTCGGGGCGCCCTACCCCGCCAGCGGCGACACGCCAAACAGCCAGAGGTGCAGCCCGCCGATCAGCAGCGCATAGACGACCAACCCAACGACCACGGCCCCGGCGGTGGCGGCGAGCTGCGGCTCGGGATAGACGACGCCGTTCCGCCGGTCGCGCGCATAGGAGCTCGCTAGATCCGCGACCGACCAGACGAGGAAGGCCCCGAACAGCACGATGTCGGCCGCCGAGCCGTTGGCGATCAGGTGGCCGATGCTCCACAACAGCACCGCCCATACCATTGGATGATGGGTCCAGACCGCCATATAGCTCCGCTTGAAAAGATAACTCGCAAGCAGAATCAACACGACCAGCATCAGAAGCATCGTTATGTGCCGTGCGCCGGGTAAGGGCGTCCAGACCTGGGGAGCGTCATAGCGCGCTCGCGCAAAACCCCAGACGATCAGGACCAACCCGATCACCGAAATCAGCGAATAGATTCCCTTCCAGGGGCCTTGGCCGAAGCGCGCGATTGCTCTCTCTCGCCTGCTCTCGGAGACGATGCGGATCGAATGAAGGCCGAGAAAGATAACGAGGCCGAGCACCAGAATCGCCATGAGCAGTCCGCCTCAAGACCGGAATCGTTCGCCAGCCACGAAGGTTAGGCGCCCATTGACGACGAAGGCAAGACGGGCGCGCCCTTGCGCCCTTGCCGACGGAGTCGCATGAAGGCCCCGCCTAGGGGATGCCTGCGAATGACCTGGTCCGCCGCCCAGTATGTCAAATTTGAGAATGAGCGAACGCGGCCTGTGCACGATCTCGTGGCGCGAATTCCGCTTGCGCATGTTGAGACCGCCGCCGACATTGGCTGCGGGCCGGGCAATTCAACGGAGGTCCTGCGCCAGCGCTATCCCGAGGCGCGCTTCATCGGCCTCGACTCTTCACCCGACATGATCCAGGCGGCGCGCAAGCGTCTTCCCGACATCGCTTTCGACGTCGTCGACATTCGCGAGTGGCGCGCGAGAGAGCCGCTCGACGTAATTCTCGCTAACGCCGTGTTCCAATGGATCCCGGATCATGAGACGCTATTTCCGGCGCTCATCGCCAGGCTCAAGCCGGGCGGAGCGCTCGCGGTCCAAATGCCGGACAATCTCGAAGAGCCGTCGCATCGGCTCATGGGCGAGATCGCAAGCGATGGGCGTTGGGCGGCGAAGCTCAAGGGCGCAGCGCGGGCCCGCACCGAACGGCATCCTGCGGACTGGTATTTCCGCTTGGCTCGGCCCCACGCGCCTCATGTCGACATCTGGCGCACGACTTACTTTCATCCGCTCGCTGGCCCGTCAGCCATTGTCCAATGGCTGAAAGGAACCGGGCTTCGGCCGTTCCTCGATCCGCTCGAGGAGAGCGAGCGGCAAGCTTTCCTTGCGCGCTACGAGGGCAGAAATCGCTGACGCCTATCCGGCGGAGCCGGACGGGACCGTTCTTCTGCCGTTTCCCCGCCTGTTTGTGGTCGCCGCGCGCTGAACCTTAATTTGCGTCTTGCCCCTGGGAAAGATAGCGTGAAGGCGCCTCGAAGGGAGGACGCCATGCCCAAATATCTGTTCGAAGCCCGCTATACGTCGGAAGGCGCAATTGGCCTCGCGAAGGAAGGCGGCACGGGCCGCAGGGACGCCGTCAAGAAGCATCTCGATGAACTCGGCGGCAAGCTGGAATCGATGTATTTCGCGTTCGGCGACGTCGATTGTTTCGCCATCGTCGACCTGCCCGACAATGTGAGCGCGGCGTCTTTGTCGCTCGCCGTCAACGAGAGCGGCCTGATTGCCACCGAGGCGATCGTGCTGTTGACCCCTGAGGAGATGGACAAGGCGAGCAAGAAGAAGGTCCATTTCCGCGCTCCCGGGAAAAAAGCTTCGGCCTGACGCGCTTCCAACGCGCCCGCGCTTCGTGCTAATGCGGGCGCGCGTTAGCGCCCGTAGCTCAACTGGATAGAGTATCGGTCTTCGAAACCGAGGGTTGGGAGTTCAAGCCTCTCCGGGCGCGCCAATTGTCTCGCTCGGTCGGCGCGGAGCGAGATCAAAGCGCCTCAAACCGCGCTTCTCCCGGGCGTGGCGTCTCGGCCGGCCGCGGCTCCGTTAGCGTCGGTCAGCACATTGTAGAGCGCGCGCGCCTCGACCGCCGGCCCCCGTCGTTCGCCGAACGCTTCGACCCTTACCACGACCCATCTCGGCCCCTGCGCGAAGGTCAGCACATCGCCGCAGCGTACGCCGCGACTGGGTTTGTCGACCGAGCTGCGCGCATCGCCGCGCGTGAGCCGCACGCCGCCTTCCTCGACGACACGCGCGGCCAAGCTTCTCGTCTTGAAAAAGCGGGCGCGCCACAGCCAGACGTCGATCCGGCAGGCGTCTTCCGTCACGAGGCGGCGCGTCCGGCCGCGCGACTGCGCCTGGCCTTGGCGCGCCTCGCCCGGCGCTTGGCGGCGGCGTTGGGCTTCGTGAGCGCCGCGAGCGCGGCGAACGGTGTCGCGACGGGGCCGGCTTTAGGCGTCGATCGGTCAGGCGCGGCGCGGCGGCGAAACAAAGCGCGCTCGTCGCCTTCGCCCTCACGCACGCGCACAAACCCGAGCGCGCGCAGGATGTGATGCGCGTCGTCGCGTCGCCAGCCGAGATCCGCAAGCAGCGCGTCGGTGACGTCGATCGCGCCCGCGCCTTCGGGCCACGCGGCGCGCGCAAGCGCGTCGAGCCGCTCGAGCTCGACGATTGGCGCGGCAAACTGGCCAACCGCACGCAAGCCGCGCAGGGCGAGCGCCTGCGGGCGCGGCGCCGGACGGGGCAGCGGATTGAGCGCCCAGGGGTCCGGCCGCCACGAGGCGCTTGCGAGTTCGGCGTAAGCGAAGGCAAGCAGCTGCGCCTGCGGCTCGAGAAGCGACGGCAGATAAAGGCTGAAGGCGCCGAAGCGTACGCCGAGCGCCTTGAGAGTCCGGCGCTCGTTGCGGCTGAGCAGCCTGATGCGTTGATCTGCGCCGCGGCGGTCCAAGATGCCGAACTCATCGACGAGCTGATAGGCGAGGCCGCGCGCGAGCCCTTTGAGCCGCCCGTCCTCGATCGCCTCCTTGAGATGCTTGAGCGCGGAAAGCCGACGCGTCGCCTCGGCGGCGACAAAGGCCTCAAGACGTCGCGCGGCGCGTTCTCGCTGCGGCTCGGCGCCGAACTCGCCGATGAGCCTCACGCGCGGAGCAAATGGCTCGCCGCCGACGATCTCGCCCGCCGCTTCGCCCCGCCAGTTAACAACGCCGCCAAGCGCAAGTGCGAAGGCTTCGTCGTCCTCGCTCGCCAGCGCGCCGAGGCGCCTTGCGACCTCGGGGGCGACGACCCGCTCGACCGCGCCGCGCAGGGCGCGATTCTCGAGCGCCGTCGCGCCCCGCTCAGGCTCGAAATGGAAGCCGGCGAGTCGGCCGACCAAATGGCCCTCGACCGTCACCGCCCCGTCGTCGTTAATGCCGCCCAGGACCGGGCCCGCGCGCTGATTCAAGCTGCGCAAAAGCGCGCTCGTGCGCCGATCGACGAAGCGCTGCATCAGGGATTGGTGCAGCGTATCGGATAGGCGATCCTCGAGCCCCCGCGCGCGGCCCTGCCATGTTTGCGGATCGGCCAGCCAGTCGGCGCGATTGGCGACATAGGCCAAGGTTCGCACCCGAGCGAGCCGCGACGACAACGCGTCAATGTCGCCGTCGGTGCGGTCAAGGCTCGCAAACTGCCCCTGCATCCAGTCTTCGGGCAGCCGCCGGTCGCCTTGCGTGAGATGCTCGAACATGGTCCCGACAAGACGCGCGTGCTCGTCCTGCGTGGCTTTACGGAAATCCGGCGTCTGGCAGACCTCCCAGAGCCGCATCAGGTTGGATCGATCGCTGGTGCGCCGCATGACCATTTCATCGGTCGACAATTGGCGCAGCGTCGTTTCGTCTTGGGCCTCCGCAGAGAGTCTCAGTCCCGAGGCGGGCGGCGATGCGGCCAGCGAGCGGATGAGCCCCTGAAGCGACTGGAAATCGAGCCGGTGATTGCGCCATTCCGCGGCCATGACCGATGGGAAGACATGACCTTCGACCGCCGCGACGACATCCGGATCGAGTTCGGGCGCGTCGCCCGTTACGCCGAAGGCGCCGTCCTTGCGAAATCGGCCGGCGCGCCCGGCGATCTGAGCGATCTCCTGAGAATAGAGGGCGCGCAGGCGCCGGCCGTCGAATTTGCGTAAACCCGCGAAGGCGACATGGTCGACATCCATGTTCAATCCCATTCCGATCGCGTCGGTCGCGACCAGGAAGTCGACTTCCCCGGACTGGAACAGATCGACTTGCGCGTTACGCGTGCGAGGGCTGAGCGAGCCCATGACCACGGCCGCCCCGCCGCGCTGACGCCGGATGAGCTCGGCGATGGCATAAACCGCGTCGGTGGAGAAGGCGACGATGGCGCTCCGCTGAGGCAAGCGGGTCAGCTTCTTGGGCCCGGCGTAGGTGAGTTGCGAAAGTCGTTCGCGGAACTGGATCGCGGCGTCCGGACAGAGATGACGGATCAGCGAGGCGACGGTCGCCGCGCCCATCAGCATCGTCTCGGACAACCCGCGCGCGTGCAGGAGCCGATGGGTGAATACGTGGCCCCGCTCAGGATCGGCGCAAAGCTGGATCTCATCGACCGCGAGAAATTCGACCTTGCGGTCGAGCGGCATCGCCTCGACCGTGCAGACGAAGTAGCGCGGCCTAAGCGGAACGATCTTTTCTTCGCCAGTGATCAGGGCGACCTCAGCCGCGCCCCGCGCCTTGACCACGCGATCGTAGATTTCGCGCGCCAGCAGCCTCAAGGGGAGGCCGATCATGCCCGAGCCATGTCCGAGCATCCGCTCGACCGCCAAATGCGTCTTGCCCGTGTTGGTCGGGCCCAAAACGGCGATGAGCCGCGAGGCGTCGCCCCGCGCTGGCGAGCGATACATGAGCTCAATGTGGACGATGCAGACGCGCGCCGCAAGCCTAGCCGCTTGTTTAAACGCGCATCCTGTCGCGCCGGCCGTCACTTTTCCTTGACATTGGAAAGGCGACGGCACTCTTGCCCTTGCGAGCCGAAGGCGCCAACGTTTGGCCGAACAGCCGCCGCAGCCATTGGGGGGAAGCAGTATGTATCATGGACAAGTCGAAGGCACCGACCTCGTTGCGCTCGACAAGCGCTTCGGGCAGCTTTTCGCCGGCTATATGCGGGTGACCCGCCACTGGACCGGCTCGATCTGGGCCGAGGGCCCGGCCTGGTTCGCCGCTGGCCACTATCTCATCTGGTCGGACATCCCCAACAACCGCATGCTGCGCTTCGTCGAGGAGTTGGGCCAGGTGTCCGTCTTCCGGCAGGCCTCCAACAATTCGAACGGCAACACGGTCGACAACCACGGACGGCTGGTCACCTGCGAACATTTGACCCGTCGGGTCACCCGGACCGATTTCGACGGTTCGATTTCAGTCCTCGCAGACAAATGGGAAGGCAAGCGTTTCAACTCGCCGAACGACGCCGTCGTCAAATCGGACAACTCGATCTGGTTCACCGATCCCGCTTACGGCATCGATGGCGACAACGAGGGAGAGCCGGCGATGCCCGAGATCGACGGCTGCTACGTCTACCGGATCGACCCCCAAACTCGCGCCGTTACAAGGCTCATCGACAACATGGTGCGGCCAAACGGCATCGCCTTCTCGCCCGACGAGAAGCTGCTTTATGTCGCTGACACCGGCGCGACGCACAACGAGAGTACCCCGCGCGCCATTCGCCGTTACAGCATCAACGCGGACGGCAAAAGCGTGAAGGGGCCGGGCGAAATCTTCTGCGAATTGGCCCCGGAGGATGGATTGTATGATGGCTTCCGGGTCGACCGGTCTGGACGAATCTGGACGAGCACCGGCAAGGGCGTCTATTGCTACGAGCCGGATGGGAAGCTGATCGGCAAGATCCTCATCCCCGAGATCGTCGCCAACCTGACTTTCGGCGGTCCGAAGCGCAATCGCCTGTACATCTGCGGCACCACATCGCTCTATTCGGTCCTCTTGATGACAAACGGCTCGAAGCTCGGCTAACTGACTGCGGCGCCTCCTGCTCGCGTCGTAAAATTAATCGCCAGCGTGAAGCCTTGAAAGCGGCCCTGTCCGACCGTACCGTCGGAAGGGAGTTCTTGCGGTTTGCAACAGCGGAGAAATCGATGGGCGCCGAGGTCATGTTCAAACGCCCCGACGGCGGCGACGCCAAGGGCTATCTGACCAACGCCGCGAGCGGCGACGCGCCGGGGGTCGTCATTATCCAGGAATGGTGGGGGCTGGCGGAGCAGATCAAGGCGATGGTCGACCGCTTCGCGCTCGCCGGCTTCGACGCCTTGGCGCCCGACCTCTACAAGGGCGTCGTCGTGCCCTATCATGACGCGGACCGCGCGGCCAAGGAGATGCAGTCGCTGAATTTCCTCGACGCCACCGAGCAGAATGTTCGCGGAGCGGTCCAATACCTCAAGCGCAACGGGGCCAAGGTCGGAATCGCGGGTTATTGCATGGGCGGGGCGGTGGCGGTCATCGCCGCGGCGAAGATCCCCGAGTTGACCGCCGCGGTTTCCTTCTACGGGCTGCCCCCCGAGCAGGCGGTCAAGGCTGCGGACGTCAAGAATTCCGCTCCAGGGTCACTTCGCCAACAAGGACGATTACATCACGCCGAAGACTGTCGATGATTTCGAGAAAGCCCTGAAGGCTGCGGGCAAGGAGGCGGAATTCTTCCGCTATGACGCCGACCACGCCTTCGTCAACGAGCAGCGCATGGCGGTGCATGACCGCCAGGCCGCCGAGCTGGCCTGGGGGCGCGCCGTCGCGTTCCTGAAGAACCGCCTGGGCTAGGCTTGGGCGAATGGAGCTTGGACTTAAAAACAAGGTCGTGCTCGTCACCGGCGGCTCGAAGGGCATCGGCTTTGCCTGTGCGCAAGCCTTGGCGGCCGAAGGCGCGCGGATCGCCATCTGTTCGCGCTCACGCGACAATATCGACAAGGCTAGCGCCAAGATCCAAGAGGCGTTCGGCGTCGCCGCCGATCTCGTGGACGCAGCCGCGGCGGAGAAAGCGATCGAAACGGTCGAAAGCCGCCTCGGGCCGATCGACGTCCTGGTGAATTCGGCGGGCGCCGCGAAGCGCACGCCCCCGGACGAACTGACCCCGGCAATCTGGCGCGAAGCGTTTGACGCCAAGTTCTTCTCTTACATCAATGTCATTGACCCGACGGTGAAGCGCATGGCGAAGCGCGGAAGCGGGGTCATCGTCAGCATCATCGGCGTGGGAGGCAAGGTCGCCTCGTCGACCCATCTCGCCGGCGGATCGGCGAACGCCGCCCTGATGCTGGCCACGGCCGGGCTTGGCGCGACCTACGCCGGCAAGGGCGTCCGCGTCGTAGGCGTCAGTCCGAGTCTGACGGAAACCGACCGGGTGGCGGAAGGGCTCGCCGCCGACGCGCGGCTCGCCAACATCTCTGTCGAGGAAGCGCGCCGGCGCGGCGTCGCCAAGCTCCCGTTGGGCCGCATGGCCACGGCGGAAGAGATCGCCGACGCGGTTCTCTTCCTCGCTTCCGCGAAGGCGGGCTACATCACCGGCGTGACCCTATCGATGGACGGCGGCCAGAACCCGATCGTGCTCTGACCCGGCCATCGCGGGAGTCCAAACCGAACTTAGTGTCCCGCGCGGCTCGCGGTTTGCACCCGCCGCGCCCCGGTCGAGTTCCGAGACCCGCCGCCGAAGAACGCCATGAGGAACTGCGGCAAGTTTGGGCCTGCCCGCTGGGCCGTATAGCCTTTCGGCTCAGCGCTGTGCGAGTGGGTCCTTTTCGAAGGTTCGTTCGCTCGCATTCTCGGCGGCGGCAATGGAGGCGCCGAAGCGACCGAGGCCGGCAGGGCGCTTGGAGACGCGTCTTGGGTCGGCGTCGGCGGGGGTCGCCGCTGGGGGCTTGTCATCCAACCGCTTGGCTAGGCTGAGGACCTCAGGCCGCAACTTCTCGCAGCGCAAGTCGATCAACAGCCGAAGGATTCCGTCGCTCGTCGGGCTACCAGACAATCGTTGCAGACGGTCCTCGTCGCCGCTGCAGGTCTCATCGGTGGCAACCGTCGCGGCGGCGGGTACGGTTGATTGCGATTCCGTAGACGCGCTCTCGCTCGGCACCTTTGCATCGGCCGCCTTAACGTCCGGCGCCTGCGCGACCATCGGCGCGGGCGCTTGCGCAACCGCCGGCGCCGGCGCGGCCGCCAGTTTGTCGAGCTCCGCGCGAGCGGATTGCGCGTGCGGCCCATCCGGATGGGCGGCCAGGAATGCGCGCCATCCTGCGGTCGACTTCGTCCGCTCCGCGATTCGATAGTCCAGGTCCTCGTCGACTTTCGCCGCGGCGATCGGATCGACAGAGGAAACCTCCGCTTCCGACTTCGCAGCCAGAGATGCGCTGACCGCGGCGCCGATGTCCTGAAGCCATTGCGGCTTGGCCATCTCTTTGACACTCGACGGCGCGCACGCGTAGATCGCCGGAGCCGCCAAGGCCGAGAATAGCATGTATTTCCGAGGATTAAGCATGCTTTAACCTTCCACTTCTCCGCTAATCACGGGAGCGCGGATAGGTCAATTCACGTCTTTATCCAAAGTTCCGCAGGGTAAAGGGGATGGAGGGCGCCTTTTGGACCTTGGGCGCCGGGTGGCGGCCGGCTCGAGCAATCGCATACAGGTCGACTACAAGGCGTCTTATGACGCAGCGCGCTCTGCGCGCCGCGCGGGATCAGGACGCCTTGCGGCGGACGGCCCATGGCGCCATGCGCCGGATCTGGGCCACGCTCGCCTGCTTGGGCAGTTTTTCTGCGATGCCGTAGACGCGCTCCCGGCGATCGATTTCTCCCATCACATCGGTGGGCGAAACACCGCATTCGGCCCAGATGACGGCAAGGTGATAGAGAACGTCGGCGCTCTCCAGGATGACCAATTCGCGGTTCATCTGCACCGCGTCGAGCCCGACCTCGATCGCCTCCTCGACCAGCTTCTTGGCCATTTTTTGCACGCCGTCGCGGAACAGCTTGGAGGTGCGGGACGTCGAAGGGCTTCGGTCCCGCGCCTCCTGAACGGCGGCAAATAATCTGTCAAGCGAATCAGTCATGTGTTCTGATTATCCCTATTCAAACCAGATAATGCCGGACAAGAGTTCACGCACTATGACAAAAAGGTCGAAACGGAATTTTTTTTGCAAAAGGCTGGGGATTACTCGTGGGCGGCGCCAGTTTGAGCAGGCCGCCGAGAGGCTGCGCCAATTGTGGCCGCGCTCCATAGCCCGTCGAAAGACGGGCGTCTCTCCGAACGCCCTTTGGAGCGCGGGGGACGCGGTCAGCGACCGCGTCAAAGCCCGATTCGACGGGAATTGCAATCTGCTCCGCGCGAGCCTCCGACCTTCAGCCCGCCTTTGGATAGTCCGCGCCGCGCGCTATCGCCTCAAGCGAATCATGCTCCTTCTTCACGGCGGCGATTTCCGCGCCCATCGCCTCGTAGGCGAAGGCGCCGAGCGGCAGCCGGAGCGGCGGATGCGCCTGTTCAACCGCATTGATGATCGCTTCGGACGCGCGGACGGGATCGCCCGGCTGATTTCCGCTGTAGCTCTGGATCTGGCGCCGGCGCCCGATCGCCGTCTCCGCATAGGCGTCGACGGGCTTCTTTGGCGTCTTCAAGGAACGGCCGGCCCAGTCGGTGCGGAAGGGGCCGGGTTCGACGATGATCACCTTGATCCCGAACGGCGCGACTTCTTTCGACAGCGCCTCGGAGAGGCCCTCGACGGCAAATTTCGTCGCCGCGTAATAGCCGGAGCCCGGAAAGCCGATGAAACCGCCGATCGAGGAGATGTTGACGATCGCGCCCGACTTCTGAGCGCGCATGAGCGGCAGCACCGCGCGGGTCATGGCGGCGAGCCCAAAGAAATTCGTGTCGAACATCGCGCGCACGTCGGAATCGTCGCCTTCCTCGACGGCCGCGAGATAGCCGTAGCCTGCGTTGTTGACGAGGACATCGATGCGGCCGAAGCGGGCCTCCGCGGCCTTGACCACGGCGTCGATCTGGTCCTGCTTGTCGACGTCGAGCTTAAGCGCAAGGCCGTTCTTGTCATGGGCCTCGACAATGTCGTCGACCTTCGCCTTGTCGCGCGCGGTCACGACCACGCGGTAGCCGCGCTCAAGCAGGATGACGGAGAGTTCCCGACCGAATCCGGTCGAACAGCCGATTATGAACCATAGGGGTTTGTCGGGCATGGGAAGCCTCGGGAGGTTTTGGGGATGTGGGGCCAACGATGGCACAGGCGGGCCGGGAGACGCAATCGGCGCCCGCGTGCGTGGGTTCGGAGGGCCGCCAGACGGCTCGCCGCCAGGCGGGCCTCGGCCATCGAGCGGCTTGGAGGCGATTTTACGCGACAGAAACTTCAACTCAAGGACGGCCCGAAGGGCCGCCGCCTGAGGCGGTGCGCGTCCCGCGCATCCTTGACTTGAAATTTCTGTCACGTTCCCCTCCGCCAAGCCACCAATGGCTACATCCCAACGTCCGTCGCATCCGCCACGAACCGGAAAACGCGTTGCCCAGGGCAACGTCCGGGCCTATCTTCTGAGCATGCGACCGTGAGGCCCCGTCGTGCTTATTCGCGACCCTCGGGCGATCGAACTCGCCGGCGGGTTGGCGGCTTTGTGTCGCTGCACGAAGACCGAAGCGGTCCTTCGGGCGCTTGAGAATGAAGTCGCCCGGACGGAGGCCCACTGACCCTCGCTGAACGGCTCAAGCCGTTACAGGATCGCATCACGGCGGCCGCGCCTAGGGGGCTCGAGGCCGACAAGGACTTTTTCGACGATCTCTGCGGCGACGATTGATCCCCGTTGACGCGCGGGGTGGAAGCTGACGTTTTCGCCAAAGCGGCAGGCGCGTCGCTTCTCTACAAAGGCGACGATTTCTCGGAGACGGACATCGACAGCGCGGCCTGAGCAGCGTCTCTCCCCGTCCGCCCGAATTTGACAGGCGACCCCGCCGTCTCCATATCCCCGGCCCAAACGGCCGAGGGGACCAGAATCGCGACGGCCGCTGAAGGAAGCTTCCTGAAATGAAAGTCGTGATCGTCGAGTTGCCAGCCAAGGCCAAGACAATCAACAAGTATTTGGGCAAGGACTACGGCGTCTACGCCTCGTTCGGCCATGTGCGGGATCTCGCGGCGAAGGACGGCTCGGTCGACCCGGACGACGATTTCGCCATGCGCTGGGAGGTCGACGCCAAGGCCGCCAAGCGGCTGAGCGACATCGGCGGGGCGGTGAAGACCGCCGACCGGGTGATCCTGGCGACCGACCCGGACCGGGAAGGCGAGGCCATCTCCTGGCACATCCATGAAATCCTGAAGGCCAAGAAGCTGCTCAAGGACAAGCGCGTCGATCGCGTGGTGTTCAACGCGGTGACCAAGGACGCAGTCCAGGAGGCGATGCGCAATCCGCGCGAGATCGACGAGGCCCTCGTCGACGCCTACCGGGCGCGCCGCGCGCTCGACTATCTGGTCGGCTTCAACCTGTCGCCGGTTCTATGGCGAAAGCTGCCCGGCGCGCGCTCGGCAGGCCGGGTGCAGTCGGTCGCGCTGCGCATCGTCTGCGACCGGGAGCTCGAGATCGAAAAGTTCGTCGCGCGCGAATATTGGTCGATCATCGCCCATTTGCGCACGGAAGCGAACGCGCCATTCACCGCGCGCCTGGTCGGCGCCGACGGCAAGAAGATCAACCGGCTCGACATTGGCTCGGGCGCCGAGGCGGAAGCCTTCAAGACGGCGCTGGAGCAGGCGCTCTTCTCGGTCGCGGCGATCGAATCGAAGCCGGTCAAGCGCCACCCTTATCCGCCGTTCACCACCTCGACCCTGCAGCAGGAGGCGTCGCGCAAGCTCGGCCTCGCGCCGGCCCGCACCATGCAGATTGCGCAGCGCCTCTACGAAGGCGTCGACGTCGGCGACGGCGCGGCCGGCCTCATTACTTATATGCGCACTGACGGCGTCGATCTCGCGCCCGAGGCGGTCGCGTCGGCGCGGCGCGTCATCGCCAAGGATTTCGGCGACAATTACGTGCCGTCGGCGCCTCGCAAGTACACCGCCAAGGCAAAAAACGCGCAAGAAGCGCACGAAGCGATCCGTCCGACCGATATGACGAAGCGCCCGCGCGACGTCGCCAGCCACCTCGAACCCGAGCAAGCGAAGCTCTACGAGCTCATCTGGACGCGCACCATCGCCTGCCAGATGGAGAGCGCGGAGCTCGAGCGCACCACGGTCGACATTCTGGCGCAAGCCGGCGCGCGCAAGCTCGAATTTCGCGCGACCGGCCAAGTGGTGCGCTTTCCCGGTTTCCTCGCTCTCTACCAGGAGGGCCGCGACGACGAGGAGGATGAGGAACTCGAGCCGCCTGCCCGCGATGCGCGAGGGCGAGAAGCTCGCCAAGGAGCGCATCGACGCGAGCCAGCATTTCACCGAGCCGCCGCCCCGTTACACCGAGGCGACGCTGGTCAAGCGGATGGAGGAGCTCGGCATCGGCCGGCCCTCGACCTACGCCTCGACCATCGCGGTTCTTAAGGATCGCGACTACGTGCGGCTCGAGAAGAAGCGGCTCTATCCGGAGGACAAAGGCCGGATCGTAACGGCTTTCCTCGAGTCGTTCTTCACCAAATATGTCGGCTACGACTTCACCGCCGATCTCGAGGAAAAGCTCGATCAGGTGTCGAACAGCGAGATCGACTGGAAGGCGCTGCTGCGCGATTTCTGGAATGATTTCTCCGGGGCCATCGGCGACATCAAGGACCTCGGCACCCGGCAGGTGCTCGAACTCCTTAAACGAGGTTTTGGGGCCGCATATCTTTCCTGTGCGCGGCGACGGGGGCGATCCACGCCTCTGCCCGCTCTGCCATGAGGGCCAATTGTCGCTGAAGCTCGGCAAATATGGCGCCTTCATTGGCTGCTCGCGCTATCCCGAGTGCAAATACTCACGGGTTCTGGCGCCGTCGGGCGCGGAGAGTTCCGAGGGCGACCGCCCTGGCGTGCGCGTGCTCGGCGAGGACCCCGCGACGGGCGAAGAGATCACATTGCGCAACGGACGCTTTGGCGAGTACGTGCAACAGGGCGAGGGCGACAAGCCCAAGCGATCGTCGCTGCCGCGAGGCTTAAGCGCGGACGATTTGACGCTCGAGAAGGCGCTCAAGCTCCTCGCCTTGCCGCGGGAGGTGGCGCGCCATCCAACGAGCGGAGAGCCGATCCTCGCGGGCATCGGCCGCTACGGCGCCTATGTGCAGCACGGCAAGACCTACGCCAACCTCAGCCGCGACGACGACGTGTTGGAGATCGGCGCCAACCGGGCGATCGACCTCATCGTCGCGAAGGAGAGCGGGGCTGGCGGCTCGCGCTTCGGCGGCGGCGCGGGGCGCGAACTTGGCGAGCATCCGGAGGGCGGCAAGGTTAGCGTGAAGTCCGGCCGGTTCGGCTCTTACGTCAATCACGGCAAGATCAACGCCACCCTGCCCAAGGGGACCGACCCGGCGAGCCTCACCCTCGATGACGCCCTGGAACTGCTCAAAGCCAAGGCGGCGGGCGGCGGCGTCATCGGCCGTCTGGTGGGCGAGCACCCGGACGGCGGGTCTATCACTGTGCGCGACGGGCGGTTCGGCGCCTATGTCAATTGGGGCAAGGTGAACGCCACCATCCCAAAGGGAACCGCGCCCGACTCGGTTACGCTCACCCAGGCGCTGGAATTGCTCGCCGAACGTGAGGGCAAACCCGTCGCCCGGCCGCGCAGGGCGGCAAAGCCGCCAACGAAGGGCAAGGCTCCGCCGGCGAAACCGCCGGCCAACGCCAAGCCCGGCCAAAGCGCGAAGGCCCGAGCGAAACCGGCCAGTGCCAAGGAAGCGTCGGCCAAAAAGGCGCCTCCGGCCAAGCGGAAGTCCGCCGCTTCCGGCAAGCGCGGATAGTCATGAGGCTGCGCTCGTCTCACTCCGGCCGGTGGCACACCGCCTCGATGTTATTCCCGTCGGGATCGAGGACGAAGGCGCCGTAATAGTGCTCATGATAGTGGGGCCTTGGGCCGGGCGCGCCATTGTCCCGGCCGCCGGCGGCCAAAGCGGCGCGGTAAAACAAATCCACCTCGGCGCGCGTTTGTGCGGTGAACGCCACATGCGCGCCGCCCCTCGGCTTGTTTCCCGTGCCGATCCAGAGGAACGCCTTGTCGTCTTTGCCGAATCCGGCGTGGGCGTCGGCTCCCGTCTGCTCCGCCGTCACTTCCATGATGACGCCGATCCCGAGCGGCTCGAGCGCCTCCATATAGAAAGCTTTCGCGCGATCCATGTCCCTAACCGCAAGGCCGATATGGTCAATCATGAGTGGACCTCTCACAAGGCTCCGGCCCTTGGGCGGGATGGCTCGTCGCGGCGGATCACATATGTGCTATAGTGCGTTGGGCCATACTGGGCGAGGGGCGAACGGGCGCGAGCCTGCCGGAGGGGCCCGGCGATGAATCCGATCAACGCGACGCAAGCCTACGCGGGGCATAACGCGGAAGCGGCTTACAGCCGCTGGGCGCCGATCTACGACCTCATCTTCGATTTGCCCTTCCACCCCGGCCGGGCGGCGGCAGCGCGCGCAGCGGCCACGGCTGCAGGGCCTGGCGGCGAGATCCTCGTTGTCGGCGTGGGCACCGGGCTCGAACTGCCCCTCCTTCCGGGCAATGTGCTGGTGACGGGCATCGACATCTCGGCGCCGATGCTGCGCGCGGCGCGCACGCGGGTCGAACGCAAGGGACTGGCCCAGGTCAAGGGGCTGCATGTGATGGACGCGGGCGCGCTCGAATTTCCCGACGCGGCTTTTGACGTCGCGCTCGCGCCTTATGTGATGAGCGTTGTTCCCAATCCGGATCGGGCGCTGTCCGAGGCCTGGCGGGTGCTGCGACCGGGCGGAACCCTCGTCGTCATGAACCACTTCGCCGCCTCCGGCGGGCTTCGCGCAAGCGTCGAGCGGCGAATGGAAAAGGCCGCCGCATGGCTCGGCTGGCATCCGAACTTTCCCTATTCCGCCGTCGGAAACTGGATCGATTCGCGCCCTGACGCGCGCGTCGTCGAGTGCAGCGAGCTTCCGCCAATGAACCTGTTCACGCTGCTCAGGATCGAGAAGACCGCCGGCTGAGCAGCCGGCGGCGGCCCGCGCAGGCCAGCCGCTTGTTTCCTTCGACCATCGAACTTACGTTACGCGCGGGGCGCGCTTTTGCGGCCCCTTTAGAAATGGAACCATTGCAAAATCAAAAAGTACGTCGGCGCTCAGCGAGCGCCGCTCACGGCGCCGTGGAGGCAAGGGCCGCCGGGTTGCCCTCGCGCGAGGAGGTGATCGCCTTCATCGGCGGCGCGCCCGCGCCCAATGGCGAGCGCGCGCCCGCCCGAGTCACCAAGCGCGATATTGCCCGCGCCTTCGGCGTGAAGGGCGAAGCGAAAACGGAATTGAAGCTCCTCATCAAGGATCTGCAGTCCGAAGGCGCCGTCGCGCGTGGCCGCAAGGCGCTGACGGTCCAGGGCCGCCTGCCCTCCCTCGTCGTCGCCGACATTTCCGAGCAAAGACCGCTACGGCGAATTGATCGCAAAGCCCGTGGAATGGGACAGCGATGAGCCTGCGCCGCGCATTCTCGTGCGTCGCTCCCACGCGAAACGCGACCGCAGCCCCGCGCCGAGCGTCGGCGCGCGGGTGTTGATGCGGGTCGATTTCGACCCCGACGCCGGTCCCAAGGCGCCCGCCTATTCCGGCCGCGTGGTCAAGATTCTCGACAAGATGAAGACGCGCGCCTTCGCCGTCTATCGCAGCGCGTCGGACGGTTCGGGACGCGCTCGTTCCGGTCGACAAGCGCGCCGCGGGCCGCGAATATCTCGTGCCGGCGGGCATGAAGGGAGACGCGCAGGACGGCGACCTCGTCGCTATCGAGCCGTTGCGCGAGGGCCGCCTGGGTTTGCCGCCTGCGCGCGTCGTCGAGACGATCGGTTCGGTGAAGTCCGAGCGCGCAGTGAGCCTCATCGCGCTCGAGACCCATCATATTCCGCACGTCTTTTCTCCGGCGGCGCTGAAAGAGGCAGAGGACGCGCGGCCCATTCGATTGAGCGCCCCGCGCGAGGACTGGCGCGAACTGCCGCTTGTCACGATCGATCCGCCCGACGCCAAGGACCACGACGACGCCGTCCACGCTGAGCTCGACTCCGATCCTAAGAACTCAGGCGGGTTCATCGTCACGGTCGCAATCGCCGATGTCGCCGCTTACGTTCAACCCGGCATGGCGATGGATCGCGAGGCGCTCGAGCGCGGCAACTCGGTCTATTTCCCCGACCGGGTCGTGCCGATGCTGCCGGAGCGCATCTCCAACGACCTCTGCTCGCTGCGCCCTCACGAGGACCGGCCGGCGCTTGCGGTGCGCATGGTGCTTAGCGCCGACGGGCGCAAGCGCTCGCACAAATTCCACCGCATCATGATGCGCTCCGCAGCCAAGCTCTCCTATGAGCAGGCCCAGGCGGCGATCGACGGTCGGCCTGACGAGACGACGAAGCCGCTCATCGACACCGTGCTCAAGCCGCTTTACGCCGCCCATTCGGTCATCAGAATCGAGCGCGGGCGGCGCGATCCGCTCGATCTTGATCTGCCCGAGCGCAAGCTTGTTCTCGATTCCGAGGGGCGCCTCAAGGACGTGCGGTGGCCGGAGCGGCTCGAGGCGCATCGGCTGATCGAGGAGTTCATGATCCTCGCCAATGTCGCCGCGGCCGAGTCGCTCGAAGCCGTACATTCGCCCCTACTCTATCGCGCCCATGATGCGCCGAGCGTCGAGAAGCTTGACGATCTGATCGAATTTCTCCGCACCATCGGCGTCAAGCTGGCGAAGGGCGAGCGGGTGCGCCCTTCGCATTTCAACAGCGTCTTGAGTCGCGTGCGCGGACAGGCGGTCGAGGCTTTGGTTAACGAAGTGGTCTTGCGCGCCCAGGCGCAGGCCGAATACAGCCACGAGAACTACGGCCATTTCGGCCTTAACCTGCGCCGTTACGCGCATTTCACCTCTCCTATCCGGCGCTACGCCGATCTTATCGTCCATCGGGCCCTGATCCGGGCGCTCAACCTCGGTCCGGGCGGCCTCAACGACATGCGCTCAGGCGAAATGGCGCAGATCGCCGAGCACATCTCCGCCGCCGAGCGGCGGGCGATGGCCGCCGAACGGGAAACTGTCGACCGTGTGATCGCCGCGCATCTGGCCGATCGCGTTGGCGCAGTCTTTGCTGGCCGCATCGCGGGCGTGACCCGCGTCGGCCTGTTCGTCAAACTGAACGAAACCGGGGCTGACGGGTTTATACCGGCGGGAACCTTGGGCGATGAATATTTCCGCTTCGAGGAGGCGAGCCGGGCCATGGTCGGGACACGAAGCAAGGAAACGTTCCGACTGGGCGGCGCCGTCCAGGTCCGTCTCGTCGAGGCCGCCCCGTTCGCCGGCGCGCTCAGGTTCGAGATCGTGCGCCCGGGGTCCGAGTCGCGGAACCTGAACGTTCCGGCGGCGCGCAAGGCCGCTTACAAGGGCAAGCGTCGATGAATGACATGTCCCGCATCTGGCGCATTCCGACGCCCCCGCCCGACCGCTCGCTGCGCGAAGCGATGACGCGCGGCTTTTTCGGTCGGTGCCCGGCCTGCGGCCGAGGCCGGCTGTTCAGCTCCTATCTCAAGGTCGTCAATACCTGCGAGGTCTGCGGCGAGCCGCTCAGCGGCCACCGCGCAGATGACGCGCCGGCTTACATAACGCTCTTGATCGTCGCCCACGCGGTCGGCGCCGGCATCTTGCTGTCGGATGAAATCTGGCCGCATTCGTCGATGCTCTGGGTCGCCGTATTTTGGCTCGCGGTCACAGCGATCGCGAGTCTCGTCATCCTGCCTCGGGTGAAGGGCGCGATTGTCGGCCAGCAATGGGCCCTCGGCATGCATGGGTTCGGAGCCCATATCGGCAACAAAACGTGACCAACTCCGCCCCGCGGGAACGCACGCTGCGCCCGCGCGACGCGGCGACGCTCATTCTGGTTGAAGGCTCGGAACGCGGAACCACGCGGGTGCTGATGGGCAAACGGCACGCGGGCCACAGGTTCATGCCGGGCAAGTTCGTCTTTCCCGGGGGCCGGGTCGAGCCGGAGGACCGGCGCATGGCCGCCGCGGGCGCGCTCGACGCGCACGTCGAGGAGAAGCTCAACGCGCGCGTGCGCCGCCCCTCGCCGAACTTCGCGCGGGCCCTCGCGCTCGCCGCTATTCGCGAGACTTTCGAAGAAACGGGTCTCGCCATCGGCGTCCTCGGCTCGAGCGCGCCGGAAAATCCGCCGCCGGGCGCCTGGACGCGCTTCGCGGCGACGGGCGTCCATCCTTCGCTCGACGCCATTGACTTCCTCGCCCGCGCGATCACCCCTCCGGGACGCCCGAGGCGATTCGACGCCCGCTTCCTCGTCGTCGATGCGCGCTTCATCGCCATGCGCGTCGATGGCGCCGTTCATGCTGAGGCTGAATTGGTCGAACTCGTCTGGACGCCGCTCGATGAGGCGCGAAACCTCGATCTCCCCGCGATCACGCACGCAGCGCTCGACGACCTCGCCCAAGCGCTCGAAGGCGGTCTCGACAAACGCCGCCCACGCCCCTTCTACCGCGAGGTCAGAGGCAAACGGCTGCGCGAGTCCTTGTAGGCGCGCCCCATAGCCCGTCGCCAGACGGGCGTTCTTCCGAACGCCGTCTGGAGCGCGGCCGACGCGATCAGCGACCGCGCCTACAAGCGCGTCTACACAATCTGCCTCACGCGGCCAGCCGCACCGGCGGCAATCGTCCAGCGAGCTCCATCAGCGCGAGATGATAGGCCCTGGCGGTTCGGTGCGAGCGATTATAGCGCGCCATCACCACATCGAGCAGTTCGGTCATGATGTCGCCGTCGACCTCCGCCAGATGATCGAGCGTGAGGTCGCAAGGCTCGAGCGCGCCGACCAGCATCTCGCGCATTTCCTCGAAGCCCTCCATGTCGCAGGCGATGAGCGCGCGCCAGACGCGCGCATGCAGGCGGCTTAGGCCGCGCGCCAGCTCCCGGTCTTCGATAAGCTTGTGATAGGCGGCGATGAGCCGATCGAAGATGACAGGCTCGGACCACTGCTTGAGGCCTGAGAAGCCTTCGGATAGGTCTGCCGACAGCATGGGCGAGACTCCCGCGACTGATTTCGCGTCGCGAATCAGCAGGTTAGTCTACGCGACGCCGCGAGGACAGTGATCGGCGATGGTTAACGCGGAGTAAATCGCCAGGCGGCGCGTTGTCCACAGGCCTTTTGTTACGGATCCGCATTTCAGCTTGACGCAACGGAATTGTTAGAAATCCGCCCAGGCTCTGGCGTTTGGCGGCCCCTTGGCCGGCTATTCGCGCGCCCGGCGTTTCGGCGCAGCTTTCGCCCGCGGCGGATCCTGCAGGCCGTAGGTCGCAAAGCCGCCCGCGGTTTCCGCGATCTGCTCGTCGGACAGGATGACCGGATTGCCGAGCGCGAGCGAGAGGTAATATTGCTTGGCGATCGTCTCTAGCTCGACCGCAAGCCACATCGCCTTGTCCAGGTTGGCGCCCAGCGCAATCATGCCGTGATTGGCGAGGAGGCAACCGTTTCGCCCCTCGAGCGCCTTAAGCGCAAGGTCCGACAGTTCTTTCGTTCCGTAACGCGCGTAACCCGCGCATCGGATCGTGGTCCCGCCGAAAGCGGCCATCATGTAATGACACGCCGGTATCTCTTTGCGGGCTATGGCCAGCACGGTCGCGTAAGTGGAATGCGTATGCACGATCGCGCCGACATCCGGCCGCGACTTCGTGATGTCGAAGTGAAACCGCCATTCGGTCGAGGGTTTCAGCGGCCCGCTCCAGGAGCCGTACTCTCCGTCAAGCGGCATTGCGGCGATCAACTCAGGGGTCATCGCATCGTAGGGGGTCGCAGACGGGGTGATCAGCAGGACGTCCCTGTAGCGGGCGGAAATGTTGCCGGACGTGCCTTGATTGAGGCCGGAGGCGTTCATCCAACGGGCTTTCGCCACGATATTCGCGCGCAGCGCCCTTTCTTCCCTGGTCATTGATCCACCCTCTTGCCGTGTCCAGGCAGCCCGCGATCGCTGGCCGCGCGCCCAGCGTCTTATCAAGGCTGTCGCCACTTTGCGTCTTAACTCGGCGATAGCATCATGAAAAAAATCTCATGCCAAGAAAAAAATATCAGGGAGCGAAATGCGAGACAGCGCATCGCCAGCGCTCGACGAACGGGACCAGGAGCTGTGCGCTCGGGCGGCATGGCTCTATCACGGCGCCGGCCTGACCCAGGGCGAAGTGGCCAAGCGCCTCGGGGTCCCGAGCGTCAAAGCGCACCGCCTGATTGCGCGGGCCAATCGGCTCGGATTCATTCACGTCTCCATCGACGCCCCAGTCGCTGCTTGCGTCCATCTCGAAAACGAATTGCAGAGAAAGTTCGGGCTCGAACAGTGCGTGGTCGCGCCTGAACTCGACGACGGCCCCATGCCGCTCAGGTCATTGGGTCTGTCAGGCGGCCGCTTTCTCCAACTGGCGATAGAAAGCGGAATGCATCAGGTCATCGGCGTGGGGCACGGCCGCACGCTCGCATCTTGCGTCAACCATCTTTCGCGCATGGACATTCCCGATCTCAAACTGGTTTCGCTTCTCGGTGGAATGACACGGCGCTATGTGACCACGCCTTTCGACGTAATCCATCGTCTCGCCGAGAAAACCAACGCAGCTGCCTATGTGTTGCCGCTTCCCTTTCTGGCCAACACGCCGGAGGATCGCAAAGTTCTGCTCGAGCAGCGCGGCGTCGCGGACGTGTTCGAACTCGGCGTGAAGTCGACCCTGCGCCTGGTCGGAATCGGCGCGATTGACGATGACGCATCGATTCTGTCGACGGGCCTGGTCGAGAGACATGAGTTCGATGAAGCGCGCGCTCTCGGCGCGGTCGGCGAGCTCTTGGGCCATCTCTTTTCCTCGCGCGGCGATTTGATTGACAGCGACGTCTCCGCGCGGGCCCTCTCCATGTCCGCCGCCGATATTCAGCGACGCGCGACGATCGCGGTCGCGGGAGGAAAAGCCAAGATTGAAGCCATCAGAGGCGTGCTTGCAAGCGGACTGCTGCACGGCCTGATTACCGACGAGAGCACCGCAAAGGCGCTCGCGGACTAGCCCTCATCGCAAAACGCGATGAGGGAAAGGAAACCAAGGAGGAAGCGATGGACGACAAGGCGAAAGAGTTCTTTGCGGCGTTCAAAGCCGGCAAGATGAGTCGGCGCGAAATGATGAGCGGCGCGGCGAAGCTAGGCGTCAGCGCCGCGACCGCGAATTTCCTGTTCAACGCCGCGGCGACGCAAGCGCTTGCCGCGGATTTCGACTGGAAGAAATTTAAAGGAACGAAGCTTCACCTTCTGTTGAACAAGCACCCATACGCCGACGCGATGATTGCGGACCTCGACAATTTCAAGAGCCTGACCGGCATGGATGTGACCTATGACATCTTCCCGGAGGATGTGTACTTCGACAAGGTGACGGCCGCTCTCTCGTCGAAATCGAGCCAGTACGACGCCTTCATGACCGGCGCCTACATGACCTGGACATACGGGCCGGCCGGCTGGATCGAAGACCTCAACACGTGGATCAAGGATCCCGCCAAGACCAATCCGAAGTACGATTGGGAAGACGTGCAGCCCGGTCTGCGTGCGTCCACCGCATGGAACGGCGTGCCGGGAGCGGCGCTTGGATCGGCCGACGCCAAGCAATGGTGCATACCGTGGGGCTTCGAGCTCAACTCGACCACCTATAACCGGAAGATGTACGACAAGGTCGGTGTGAAGCCGGCCAACAATCTCCCCGAGCTCCTTGAGACCGCGGCGAAGCTGACCAAGGATCTGGGCGGTCCATACGGCATCGGCGTCCGCGGCTCGCGCTCCTGGGCGACGATCCATCCAGGCTTTCTGTCCGGCTATTCCAACTACGGGCAGCGGGACTTCACCGTCACCGACGGCAAGTTGAAGGCCGCGATGAACACGCCCAAATCCAAGGCGTTCCATAAGATGTGGGTCCAAATGATCCAGGATTCGGGGCCAAAGAATTGGTCGACCTACACCTGGTATCAGGTCGGAACCGATCTCGGCGCCGGCGCTTCGGCCACCATCTACGACGCCGACATCCTCGGCTACTTCATGGACGGCGGCGACAACAAGGAAAAAGGCAATCTTGGCTTCCACGCTTTCGCCGCCAATCCGGCCGCCAAGGCTCCGACGCCTAATGTCTGGATCTGGTCGCTGGCTCTGAACAGCGCCGGCAAACAGAAGGACGCCGCCTGGTATTGGATGCAGTGGGCTTCGTCGACCGAGCACGACCTGTTCGGCGCGCGCAAGATGGACTTCGTCAATCCCGTTCGCACCTCCGTCTGGAAGGACGATGAGTTCCGCAACCGGATCGACAAGTCGTATAGCGGCTACCTTGCGCAGTATGACGCTTCGTCACCCGGCGCTCGCATCTATTTCACGCCGCAGCCTCTGTTCTTCGACGTCACCACCCAATGGGCGGAGACGTTGCAGAAGATGGTCGCCAAGGAAACGCCCATCGACGAAGGGCTCGATCAGTTGGCCGCGTCCATCGACAAGCAGCTCAAAGACGCGGGTCTCGGCTGAGCCATCGTCTCCATGCGCGGCGCGCGGGGCAAAAGTTCGAATGTCCCGCGCGCCGCGCCGGCTTGTCCGTTTCGCGCCAAGGATCGCCAGAGGAATTGTGAGCTCAGGTTGGTTTCGTGACTGACACCGCAGTCAAGCGCGTCGAGGCGCGAGCGCGTCGACGGATCAATTATCTGCCATACCTGCTCAGCCTCCCGGCGCTGCTCGTCTGCATCGGGATCCTGATTCCGTTCGTCACCGCCGTCTATTACTCGCTTCAGCGGTATCGCCTGAACCTGCCGATGATGCGGGGGTTCATCTGGTTTCAGAACTACATCGACTTTTTTTCGGATCGCGAGTTCTGGCACACCGTGCAGGTGTCGCTGGAATACACCGTGCTGACGGTCGGCATCGAGCTCGTATTCGGCCTGGCCATCGCCATGCTTTTGCAGAAGCAGACGCGGATCAACAACATCGTCTCGATCCTGCTTCTTCTGCCGCTCATGACGGCGCCAGCGATCGCCGCGCTCATGTGGAAGCTGATGACCAACCCGAACTTCGGCGTCCTCTCTTATTTCGTGCAGCTTCTCGGGGTCAGCAATTTCAAATGGGCGTCCGACCCCAGCACCGCGTTGTTCACCGTCGTCCTCGTCGACGTCTGGGTCTACACGCCCTTCATCATGATCTTGCTCCTGGCCGGCTTGCGCTCCCTGCCGACCCAGCCGTTCGAAGCCGCGGCGCTCGACGGCGTTCCCAGGCGGTTCGTCTTCTTTCGAATTACGCTGCCGATGCTGACGCCATACATCATCACGGCCGCGCTGTTCCGGATGCTCGATTCGATCCAGCAATTCGACATCATCTATCCGATGACCCAAGGCGGGCCAGGCGATACTCTGCTTGTCTTCCAGGTCCGCGCCTATCTCGAGTTCTACCAATACACGAACGTAGGCAAGTCCGCCGCGCTTCTCATCATCCTGTGGGCGGTGACCTATGCGCTGTCGAACGTCTTCATCAAACAATGGCTGAAACTGCGCGAACGCGCGCGCGGACTGGCATAAGGAGAGGCGGCTTTGGAGCACATGTCTCTCCTGGAGCGCGTCGTGCGGGGCGTCCTGATCGCTCTCATCGTCCTCTTCTTCCTGTTTCCGATCTTCTGGATCTTCCTCATGTCCTTCCAGACCAACGAGGATATCCTGCGTATCCCGCCCAGCCTCTTCTTCACGCCGACACTCTCCAACTACTCGGCGCTGATCACGGGCAAGCTCGTTTCGAATGCCGGAACGCTCGACATCGCGTTCATGAACAATCTTTGGAACAGCGTGCTTCTCTCGACGGGGTCCGTGGTGATCGCCCTCATTCTTGGGGTTCCCGCGGCCTATGCATTCGCGCGCTTCAAGTTTCGTCTGGGCGAGGACATCGCCTTCACCCTCCTGTCCTTCCGCTTCGCGCCGCCGCTGCTCGTGCTCTTGCCCCTCTCGCTTTATTTCCAGCGGCTTGGCCTGACCGACACCTATGTCGGCCTCATCTGGGTCTATCAGCTCATCGCGTTACCGCTCATCCTCTGGATCGTGCGCGGTTATTTCGAGGATCTCTCGCCGGACATTGAATACGCCTATCGCGTCGCGGGTCATTCGTGGTGGCGTACGTTCACCCGCATCGCCATTCCGCTGGCAGGGCCCGGGATCGCCGCGGCTGGTCTGTTGGCTTTCATTTTCTGCTGGAACAACTTCGTCTTTGCGCTCATTTTGGCGTCCGCCGAGAAGCAGCCCGTCACGGTCGGCGCGCTCGCCTTTGTGACCGCTTCCGGCATTCAATACGGACAGATCGCCGCGGCGATCGTGCTCTCCGTAGCCCCGACGCTGGCGCTGGCGCTTTACGCCCAACGCTATCTCGTTGAGGGTCTCTCACTGGGCGCGTTGAAGGGCTAAAATGGCCAATCTCGAGATCCGGTCGGTCAGCAAGGAATTCAAGAGCGGCAAGGTGCTCGACCGCATTTCGCTCAGCGCCGAGAATGGCGAGATTGTTGCGGTTTTCGGGCCGTCGGGATCGGGCAAGACCGTGCTTCTCCGGCTCATCGCCGGCGTCGAGCAACCGGACGAGGGGAGCATCCTGCTTGGCGGCCGCGACGTCACCGATCAGGCGCCCGAGGCGCGCGGCGTGGGAATGGCGTTTCAAAACTTCGCGCTCTTTCCCCATATGTCCGCCTTCGACAATATCGCGAGCGCGCTGACCGCCCACAAGGCGCCCCGAGACATGATCCGCGCGAAGGTGGAGAAGGTCGCCGCGCTTTTGAAGATTGGGCATGTTCTTGGGCACGCGCCGCGTGAACTGTCCAATGGTCAGAAGCAGCGCACCGCCCTGGCTCGGGCGCTGGTGGCCGAACCCAAGATCCTGCTCCTCGATGATCCGCTGCGCAACGTCGACGCCAAATTGCGTTATGAAATGCGGCTCGAACTGCCTTCTCTGCTCAAGGCGTCGGGGTCGACTGTCCTCTATGTCACGCAGGACTATAAGGAAGCGATGGCGCTCGGCGACAGGATCGCAGTGTTGTCAGACCACGACTTCGCGCAGATCGCTCGGCCTTCGGAAATTTATAGAGGACCCGCAACGATCAATGTCGCGAGCCTGTTCGGCGATCCGACAATCAATCTGATGCCGGTCGACCCGCTCGCTTCATCCACTGGTCCAAAGATCGTCATCGGAGGCGCCGCATTGTCGCTGCCCCCCGGATATGGCCACATGACGGGGAAGCCATGCGTTCTCGGGTTGCGGGCGGAGAACATTGTCGTCGAAGACATGGCCTCGCCAGAAAGCGTGTCTGTCGAGGTGGTCGCGGTGACGCCGCTGAACGAGAGGACCCTCCTTCTTCTTCGCACTGATGACGGTCGCGAAATCCTGGCGTCTGAAGCGGGAACGAACGAGGCTCCGCGCAGACATGGGCCCGCTTTCGCTCGATTTGACCCCGAAGCTGTTCTCCTCTTCGACCCCGCCAGCGGTCGTCGCATCATCCCTCAGTCGGCGTGAGAGCCCATGTCCGAGGCTGCTCTCTCGATCAAAAGCGTCGACAAGATCTATGAGGGACGCGGGAAAGGTCCTGTCCATGCGGTGAAGAACCTCGACATGGATGTGCAACGGGGCGAGATCGTCGCGCTACTGGGATCATCCGGGTGCGGCAAGACCTCGACCTTGCGCATGATCGCAGGCTTTGAGGAGGTCACTCGCGGGGATATCGTCCTCGAGGGGCGGCGCGTCAATCAGATGCCTCCATCGCGTCGAAAGGTCGCGATGGCATTTGAAGGCTATTCGCTCTATCCGCCTCTGACTGTCCGCGACAATATTGCGTTCGCGTTGAAAAGCGCGCGCATGTCCGCAAAGGATGTGCAGCGATCGGTTGTGGACATCGCACACATTTTGGAGATCGAGCCTGTCCTCGATCGATACCCAAGCTCCATTTCGGGCGGTGAGCAGCAGCGCGCCAGTCTTGCTCGCGCGCTCGTGCGCCAAGCGGATCTCTATCTGCTCGACGAACCCATGGGGCAACTTGAGCCCAGGCTACGCGCCGTCTTGCGAGGCCGCTTGAAGAGCCTTTTGCTCGATCGCCGCATGACCGCGATCTTTGTCACTCACGACCAGACCGAGGCCAACGCGCTCGCTGATCGCGTCGCGGTCATGGAAGGCGGGGTGCTTCAGCAATTCGCCAGCCAGAAGGATTTGCGCGAGAGGCCAGCCAATCTGTTTGTCGCCACGTTTGTCGGCGAGCCGCCGATGAACGTGTTCGAATCCAAGGTCGTGAACGGCGATCGGGTTCGCTTCGCAATCGATGGCGGCCCGACCTTC
This sequence comes from uncultured Alphaproteobacteria bacterium, assembly GCA_963753135.1. Classification (GTDB taxonomy): domain Bacteria; phylum Pseudomonadota; class Alphaproteobacteria; order Rhizobiales; family Beijerinckiaceae; genus Roseiarcus. Next base: position 134,501 of record CAVWBA010000006.1, read on the forward strand.
GATTTTGCCCATAGCGATATTCCTGAGAGCGTTCGCGCAGCAATCGGAACACGCGAGAAAGTCGTCATCGGGATTCGTCCCCACGCTGTTCGGTTGGGCGCAGGCTCCGGCGACGCCCGCATCGTCTCCAATCAATGGCTGGGCGACCAGAGCCATTTGGCGATGGAGGTGGCGGGCAAACTGATGGTCGCGGTTTCTCATGCGCCAATCCCGGCTAAGGTCGGCGAGCGACTGCAGTTTGGCGTCTCCGCGTCGGATCTCCACGTGTTCGACCTCGGCACATCGGCGGCTTTATCGCACGGGCTGGAGGCGGCATGAATTCCGCCATCCGAGCCGCAAACGCGAAGCGCGGAACATGACTCGCGATATCCTGCTCGGAATCGACGCCGGCACCTCCGTCATCAAGGCGGTGGCGTTTTCGCTTGGCGGAGAACAGATCGCGGTCGCGGCCAGACCCAATGTCTATCAGACGCTAGGCGGGGGTCAGGTCGAGCAAGACATGCATCGGACCTGGGCCGATTGCGCCGCGACATTACGGGAACTCGGTGACCGTGTTCCGGACCTCGCGCGCCGCGTCGTCGCTCTCGCCGTGACGGCGCAGGGCGATGGCACATGGCTGATTGACGCGGATGGCGAGCCGGTCGGCGGGGGCTTGCTGTGGCTGGATTCCCGCGCGGCCAGCCTGGCGTCGGACTACCTGAAAACCGACGCATATCGGGAGCATTACGCCCGCACCGGTTCCGGCCTCAATGCCTGCATGGCTTCGGCCCAGCTTGCATGGATGAAGCGTTGGCAGCCTGATCGCATCGCCCGAGCGGCCACCTGCTTTCATTGCAAGGACTGGCTCTATTTCAAGCTGACCGGCGCGCGCGTAACCGATCCCGCGGAAGGCAATTTCACCTTCGGCAACTACCGGACCCGGGAATACGAGCCCTCGATTCTCGAAGGCATGGAGATCGGGGACTGCTGGCGCCTGCTTCCGCCGATGATCGACGGCGTGAGCGAGACGGGCAAGCTTTCCGCCGGCGCGGCGGCCGAGACGCTGCTGCCCGAGGGGCTGCCAGTGTCGCTCGCCTATCTTGACGTCGTGTGCACAGCCCTCGGCGGCGGACTTTGCGATCCAGCCGCGGAGGTCGGGGTCTCGGTTGTCGGCTCGACCGGGATGCATATGCGTTATGCTGCCACGCCTGACGACGTGCGTCCTCAACGAGGACCGCTCGGGCTACACGATGTGCCTGCCGGTCGAACGCGCCTGCTCTTCGATGCAGTCCAACATGGCGGCCACTCTCAATATCGATTGGCTGATGGACATGGCTCGCGAAGCCGCGGAAATGGCGGGCGCCAAGACGAGTTCGCGCGGCGCTTCTCTCTGGCCTCGACGAGAGAGTGCTTGGGACCGACCCCGGCCAAGCGGTGTATCATCCCTACATTTTCGAAGCTGGCGAGCGCGGTCCTTTCCTCAATCCTGACGCGCGGGCGCAGTTCAGCGGCCTCTCGACGCAGACGAGCTTTGCCGGTCTCGCGCGATCGGTCTTTGAAGGCCTCGCTTTCGCGGCGCGAGATTGCTACCTCGCTTCCGGCTCGATTCCCAGTGAAGTCAGATTGGGCGGAGGCGCGGCGCGGTCGAAGGCGATGCGCGCCATTCTCGCCGCGGTGCTCAACGCGAATGTGCGGACGCTAACGCGGGAGGAGCTCGGCGCCTCTGGCGCGGCAATGATGGCCGCGGTCAACATTGGCGTCTATCCGAACATGAATGATTGCGCCGCCGCGTGGGTCGCTCCGTTTCTCGATAAGGTGACGGTCCCTGACCCCAAGCTCAGCGACTATTACGCGAAGCTTTACCCGATCTATCGAACCATCAGAGCGGCCATGTCGCCGGCTTGGGGCCATTTGGGCCGGCTCAGACAGGAGTATGCGGCGTGAGCCAAGAGTTCAAGCGCCGAAGGCCGATCATATCGATCATGGGCGACCGTTTCATGCTGCCGTCCATGTTCGAGCAGGCGATCCGCGAGAAGTGCGGAGAGGCGCTTGAGATCCGATCGTACGAGATGCCGTGGCCGGACGAACCGATGGAGCATGGCTACGCCGACCCCGGAATGGAGGGTTTGAAGGAGTATCAAGGGACGGCCGACGAGGTGGTGGCGCATATGGACGGCGCGGAGATCGCCGTCACCCATCTCGCGCCTTTTTCCGCCGGCGTGCTCGAACGGCTGCCTCAGTCTGAAACTGATCGCGGTCTCTCGCGGCGGCCCGGTCAATATCGACATGGCGGCGGCGCGCAAGCGGAAGATTCGTGTCGTCAACACTCCAGGCCGGAACGCGTCCGCGGTCGCCGAGTTCGCCATCGGCGCAATCCTTGCCGAAACCCGGCTCATTACGAGAGGGCACGAAAGCCTGCGTCGCGGCGAATGGCGCGGCGATCTCTATCGCGCCGATCTCACCGGCGAGGAATTGTCGGAAATGACGGTCGGCGTGATCGGCTATGGACATATAGGGACCAAGGTCGTGCGCATCCTCAAGGCGTTCGGCTGCCGCATTCTCGTCTGCGATCCTTATGTTCAGCTCTCGGCCGGCGACCTGCGGGACGGAGTTGTTCAAGTCTCGCTCGAGCGGCTTTTGCTCGAGAGCGATGTCGTGACGTTGCATGCCCGCGTGACGGAGGAGACGCGGGGGTTCATCGGCAAAGACCAATTCGAGCAGATGAAGCGCGGCGCCTATTTCGTGAACACGGCGCGCGGGCCGATGGTCGACTATGACGCGCTCACGGAGGCGCTCAAGACGCGGCATTTGCGAGGCGCCGCCCTGGAAACTTTTGCCGTCGAGCCGGCGCCCCCCAATTTGGAATTGCTTCGGCTCGATAACGTTACTTTGACTCCTCATATCGCCGGGGCGTCGGTAAAGACGGTCAAGATCGCCGCCGCCGCTACGGCCGAAGAAGTTCGCCGGTATCTCGCAGGCGAAGGTCCCCTGAATCCTTGTTGAGCCGCTCGCGTACGGAATGACCCGAGACCTTGGCCAGTTCGATCTGATTGTCGTTGGCGGCGGCGTCAACGGTGCCGGCATTGCACGCGACGCCGTGGGCCGCGGCCTCTCGGTGCTGCTCTGCGAGAAGGATGATCTGGCGCAAGGAACCTCGTCCCGGTCGGGCAAGCTCGTCCACGGGGGCCTGCGCTATCTCGAATATTACGAGTTTCGGCTTGTTCGCGAGGCGCTGATCGAGCGCGAGGTCCTGCTCCGCACGGCGCCGCACATCATCTGGCCGATGCGGTTCGTCCTGCCTCACAGCCCGGAGCAACGTCCGGCCTGGATGGTCCGGGCGGGCCTCTTTCTCTACGATCACCTGGGCGGGCGCAAAATCCTAGCCCCGACCCGAAGCCTCGACCTGTCAAAGGCGCCCGAGGGCCGAGCCTCTGCGCAAGAATTTCAGCCGCGCCTTCGAGTACTCGGACTGCTGGGTGGACGACGCGCGACTGGTCGTCCTGAACGCACTGGACGTCCGCAAACGTGGCGGCTCGGTGTTGACGAGGACGCCACTCACGTCAGCGCGGCGCGTGGCCGACAAGTGGCGCGTCGATTTGCGGAGCGCGAGAGACGGGTCAGATCTTCAGGCGACCGGCAAGATTCTTGTCAACGCCGCCGGCCCTTGGGTCGAGGAGGTTCTGCATCGGGCGGGCCGTAACGCAGCGAGTCGGGTCCGGCTCGTCAAGGGCAGTCATATCGTCACACGCAAATTCTGGAGCGGCGATCAAGCCTATCTGCTTCAGAACAGCGACAAGCGCGTGATTTTCGTCAATCCCTATGAAGGCGACCTCGCCTTGATCGGAACCACCGACATTGCGTTCGAGGGGAGGCCTGAGGACGTGCGCATCGAGAAAAGCGAAGTCGAATATCTTCTCTCCGTCGTCGACCGTTACTTCATAGGCGCTCCCAAGATCGCCGAGGTCGTCGACTCGTTTTCCGGCGTACGGCCCCTGTTCGACGACAAATCCGCCAATCCGAGCGCGGTCACGCGCGATTATGTCTTCGATGTCGCGGCGCCGGCGGGCCAAGCCCCGATGCTCTCCGTCTTCGGCGGCAAGATCACCACTTACCGAAGGCTTGCCGAGCACGCGCTGGAGAAGCTTTCTCCCTACCTGCCGCAGATGAAGGGCGCCTGGACGGAGCGCGCCGCGTTGCCGGGAGGCGACATTACCGGCGCCGACTTCTCTCTCTTTCTTGAGGAACTGCGCCGGCGTCGCCCCTGGCTGCCGCAGGACGTCGCGCGCGGCTATGCCCGGCGATACGGGACAAGAGTCGAGAGCTTGCTGAACGGCGCCAAGTCGATCAGCGACCTAGGGCATCCTTTCGGGGGGACGCTTTACGAGCGCGAGGCCCGCTTCCTCGCGGAGGAAGAGTGGGCGACCGACGCCGAAGATATTCTCGAACGGCGGACGAAACATGCCCTGCACCTTACGCAAAAGGAGCGCGCAGACTTTACCACCTGGTTTCAAATGCTGACGCCGCAGCCCGTCTGATGGCTTCCACGCACATCGATGATGGCGAATTTCATGCGCTGCGGGAGCTGTCCGCCGCGCTCGGCGCTGATCCGTTGCGAACTCAAGGCGCTGGCGGCAATACGTCGATCAAACGGGACGGCGTCATGTGGATCAAGGCGTCGGGAACTTGGCTCGCCGACGCGCTTGCACAGAATATTATGACGCCGGTGCGCCTCGAGCCCTTACGACAAGCGATTGCCGATGGGGATCCCCGCGCGGCAGCCGCGATCGATTTTGTGGATTCTGCGCCAACCCAAGCGGCCTGCGGCCTTCGATCGAGACCAGCGTGCACGCGATTATCCCGTCGCCGGTCGTCGTCCATATCCATTGCGTGAACACGATCGCACTCGCCGTTCGACATGACGGCGAAGCTCTTGTGCGCCAGCGCTTGAGACCCGATGCGGATGTCGCCCTCGCCTTCGTCCCCTATCGCAAGCCGGGCTTGCCGCTCGCGCATGCGATCGCGGAACAGCTGACAAAGCACACGAACACTTTCGTCCTCGCCAATCACGGCCTCGTAGTCGCCGGCGAGACGGTTGCGGAAGTCGCCGATCGCATTCAGCGGGTATGCGAAGCGCTTTCCGCGCCGGCGCGCGCAGCGCCACAAGCCGATATCGAAACGCTCGGCTCAATTGTTGAGAAAACGGACTACCGTCTGCCGCAAGATCCCGCCACGCACGCTGTCGCGCTCGACCCGAAAAGCCTCGCGATCGCGCGGCTCGGCTCGCTCTATCCTGACCACGTGGTGTTCCTCGGGCCGGGCCTCATGGAAGCCTCCGTCGACGGCGGCCGTCTTCGCGCCCCGCCCGAGGATCGCCGGCCTCCGCTCATGATGGCGCTGCCTGGCCTCGGCGTGATTCTCCATCGTTCAACATCGAAGAACGCAGAGGCGATGGCGCGGTGTCTAGCGGATGTTGCCGCCCGCATTCCCGAAGAAACGCCGATACGCGTGCTGACCAGCGCCGAAGAACAGGAACTCATGAACTGGGAAGCGGAAGCCTATCGCCAGTCTGTCGGAAGATAGGGCCATGGGCGCGCGCGTCATCGGAATTGATGTCGGCACATCAGGAGTGCGTGCGGCCGCGCTTGCGGATGACGGCTCGACCGTCGGTTCGGCGGCCGTTGCGATTGCGAGTTTCGGCGACGCAACCGCTCCCACGACATGGTGGAATTGCGTCCGCGCGGTCACCTCCGAACTGGGCACATCGTGCGACTTGAGCGAAGTGCGTGCGCTCGCCGTGGACGGTACTTCCGGCACGATGCTGGCCGTGGACCGGTTCGGAGAGCCGGTAGGGCCGGCGCGCATGTACGACGAGCCCTGCGACGACGAAACGATAATCCGCGCGATCGCCGAGCACGCGCCCGCCGAGAGCGCGGCTCGGGGAGCGACGTCCGCTTTGGCGCGGGTTTTGATGATGCAAAGCCGGCCGGGCGTTCGCCACATGCTCCACCAGGCCGACTGGATCAGCGGCAAGCTGAGTGGCAGGTTCGACCGCAGCGACTGGAACAACGCGCTGAAGACAGGTTACGACCCAGTCGCCGCCCGATGGCCGGAGTGGATCGAGCGAGCCGGCGCGGATCTCGGAAAATTGCCCGTCGTTCTGGAGCCCGGCGTCCCCATTGGTCCGGTGAGCCAAGAGGCCGTGGGTCTTGGCGCGCCTGCCTCAGCGATCGTGCATGCCGGAACGACCGATGGCTGCGCCTCGTTCCTTGCGACCGGCGCCTCGGAGGCGGGCGACGGAGTGACCGCGCTCGGATCGACCCTCGTCGTCAAGCTTCTGAGCGACCATCCGATCTTCGCCCCGGAGTTTGGAATCTACAGCCATCGGATTGGCTCCACATGGCTCGCGGGCGGCGCCTCGAACACAGGCGGCAAGGTTATCGAACAGTTCTTTCCGCGCGACCGTCTTGCGGAGCTGTCTGCGGGCTTGAATCCGGAGAAGCCAACTGGCCTGAGCTATTATCCGCTTCCGAAACCAGGCGAACGCTTCCCGATCAACGACCCTAAGCTTCCGCCGCGACTCGAACCGAGGCCCAAAGACGATGCGACATTCCTTCAGGCCATCCTTGAAGGCGTCGCCGAGGTCGAAGCGCTGGCCTATCGCAAACTCGCGGAACTCGGAGCGCCGCCGCTGCGCTCTGTCCGCACCGTCGGCGGCGGCGCCGCAAACTCTGCCTGGACGAAGATTCGAGAGCGCAAGTTGGGAGCGCCATTCAAACAACCCGAGTCGCAAGACGCCTGTGCCGGAGTGGCTCGTCTCGCCTTGCAAAGCCTTCGCAATTCCGAATGAGCGCTTTGTCTCGCTTTATTGTGATCGCGTCTTCCTTCAAGGCGGTGTTCTTCGACCAATACGGCGTGCTGCACGATGGACGAAACCCTTATCCCGGCGCGAAGGACGCTCTCGCGGCGCTGAAGTCGCGCGGCGTTAAAGTCGTCGTCCTCTCCAACTCCGGCCGCACCGGCGCTGCAAACGCGGAGCGCATGACGTCGTTGGGCTTTGAGCCCGAGCTTTACGATTTCCTCGTGACTTCGGGCGATGTGGCGAGGACTCTGCTGAAGTGCGGACGGTTTCCAGCGCTGCTTGCTCCCGGAGCTCGTTGCTTCATCATTTCGACCGACGGAGATGACGAATTCGCTTCCGCGCTCGGCGTCGTCTCGACCGTTCATAGCGACGAGGCCGATCTCGTGGTCATCGCCGGCAGCCAAGCGGACCAGGTGTCGCTCGACGATTACCGCGCGTCGCTCGCGCCAGCGGCTCGGCGCGGAACGCCCTGCATCTGCGTCAATCCGGACAAGCTTATGCTGACCGCGTCGGGCAACGCGCCCGGCGCTGGACGCATTGCCGAGGTTTATGAGGAATTGGGCGGCGCCGTGACCTGGGTGGGCAAGCCGTTTCCCGAGATCTATCGGGCGGCGGCGGAATTGTTACAGATTCAGAACCCGCGCGACATCCTCTGCGTCGGCGACAGTGTCGAACACGACATTTCCGGCGCCAATCGGTTCGGCGCCTTCGCCGCCCTCGTGAGGACGGGCATTCTCGCCGAACTCTCCGATAAACAGCTTGCCGCGGAAATCGGCCGGCGCGAGGCGTTGCCAGACTACGTGTTCCGAAATTTGGCGTCGTAAGGACGAAGAGCCATCCGAGCCGTCCGTCCCGCGCTTCCTCGCCGTGACGCCAAGCGCGTCTCTATCCTCACGAGAAACGAAACTCGGCGCGCTCGCGAGCTATGGAACGAGGGCAGCCCCGCGGTGCCGGTCGCGTGCACGATGGACTGGCCAGAATCATCCAAAATCGATATCGCCGTCCTGCCGGCCATTCTTACCGCGGACACACAGCCGCCAAAGAACAGCCGGTCAACACGTACAATTCGGGAGACGTAGGGCGCACAAGTTCTCCCTGGATTGTCCGCCACAGTCTGTCCGGAGGGACGGGCGTCTTTGGACGCCCTATGGCTCGCAATGACGAGCCTGAGCCAACTTCAAATCACCGTGCCCCGGCCGCCGGCCTCAGCCCCTACCCCGATTCTGCCGGTTGCCGATAAGATCGTTGACAACGGCGGGATCGGCTAGGGTCGAGGTGTCTCCCAATGACCCGTATTCGTTCTCCGCGATCTTGCGCAGGATTCGGCGCATGATCTTGCCCGAGCGCGTCTTCGGCAACATCGGCGCGAATTGAACGAGGTCCGGCGAGGCGATCGGACCGATCTCCTTGCGCACCCACGCGACCAGTTCCTTGCGCAAATCCTCGCTCGCCTCGACGCCACTCATCAAGGACACATAAGCATAGATGCCCTGCCCCTTGATGTCGTGCGGATAGCCAACGACCGCGGCCTCCGATACTTTCGGGTGGGCGACGAGGGCGCTTTCGACCTCCGCCGTTCCCATCCGGTGGCCGGCCACGTTGATGACGTCGTCGACGCGGCCGGTGATCCAGTAGTATCCATCCGCGTCGCGCCGCGCGCCGTCGCCGGTGAAGTACTTGCCCGGGTAGGCGGCGAAGTAGGTGCTCACGAAGCGCGCATGGTCGCCGAACACCGTGCGCGCCTGACCCGGCCAGGAGTCGGCGATGACCAAATTTCCCTCGCACGCGCCTTCCTGAACGGCGCCGGCGGCGTCGACGATCTCGGGAATGACGCCAAAGAATGGCCGTGTCGCCGATCCAGGCTTGAGCTTGATCGCCCCTGGCAGCGGAGAGATGAGAATGCCGCCGGTCTCGGTCTGCCACCAAGTGTCGACGACGGGGCAGCGGCTGTCTCCCACGACGCGGTAATACCATTCCCAGGCTTCTGGATTGATCGGCTCGCCAACTGAACCGAGAAGACGAAGAGAAGCGCGGCTGGTCTTCTTCACCGGCTCCTCGCCCGCGCCCATGAGCGAGCGGATGGCGGTCGGCGCGGTGTAGAAAATATTGACCTTGTGCTTGTCGATGACCTCCCAGAACCGGCTCATCGACGGATAGTTGGGAACGCCCTCGAACATGAGGGTCGTCGCGCCATTGGCCAGCGGCCCGTAGAGGATGTAGCTGTGACCGGTCACCCAGCCGACGTCGGCGGTGCACCAATAGATGTCGCCCTCGTGATAGTCGAAGACATATTGGTGGGTCATCGAGACATAGACGAGATAGCCTCCGGTGGTGTGCAGAACGCCCTTCGGCGCGCCCGTCGACCCGGATGTGTACAAAATGAACAGCGGGTCCTCCGCGCTCACGCGCTCGGCCGGGCAGTCCGCTGTCACCGCTTTTTCGGCCTCGTGCAGCCAAACGTCGCGCCCGCTCTGCCATGCGATCTCGGCGCCGGTGTGCTTGACGACGATCACGGTCTTGACGCCCTCGGACTTTTCGAGCGCGGCGTCGACATTGGCCTTGAGCGGCACCTTTCGGCCGCCGCGCAGGCCTTCGTCGGCGGTGATGACGACCTCGGATTGTGGCGTCCGTGATCCGACCCGCGAGGGCCTCAGGCGAGAAGCCGCCGAACACGACGGAATGGATCGCGCCGATGCGCGCGCAGGCGAGCATCGCGTAAGCCGCCTCGGGGATCATGGGCAGGTAGATCGTGACGCGATCGCCTTTTTTGACTCCGTGCGCTTTCAACACATTGGCGAACAGGCCGACGTGGCGCGCTAGCTCGGCATAAGTGATGTGCTTCGAATTCGAGGGATCGTCGCCTTCCCAGATGATCGCCGTCTGGTTCGCGCGCTTCGGCAGATGCCGGTCGATGCAATTGTAAGCGACGTTGGTGACGCCGTCTTCGAACCATTTGATCGAGACATTGTGGACGTCGAATGACGTGTTCTTGACCTTGGAGAACGGCGTGAACCAGTCGATGCGCTTGCCGTGCTCAGCCCAGAAGCCTCGCGGATCGGTCAACGAGCGCTTGTACATCTCCTCGTACTTCGCCGCATTGACCCAGGCGCGCTTCGCCCATTCGGCTGAAACGTCATAGGCCTTGTCGGACATGGGGCTCCTCCGCATAACCTTGAGATTGTTCTATTTTTGGATGCAGGTCGGGCGCGACCCAGTTCCTACGCATCAACTCGTCATGGGCGCCGCCAGACGTTATATAGGACCGCTCGACCGCGAAGATCAATCGGCCCTCGGGACACGCTTCATTACGTCGCCGGAGCTCTCGCCAGGGCCGCGCAGCGGTGATTGAGATTGTGATCCATCACGCGCTATCCATTTAGCGGAGTTCATGCCCTCGGGGAATATTCCCCTGTTGAGAAGTACTAGTCCTGCCGGCGTGAGGCGCGTGGACACTCCTGAGGTCTTGACGTGGATGTCCTTTTCTGCAAAGTGAATCCCGCTGTCCGTTCGGTTCAGCAGTCACTTCTCGGGGGAAACTATCATGGCGTTTATCGCATATGGACGGCTCAATTGTCTGATCGCCGCATCTGTGGCGAGTCTCGCCGCGGTCACTGCGGCTTCGGCTCAGGCAATCAACCAACCTCCGCCCGCGGGCGCGATTCTTGATCTGAACGGCGGCGTCATTCCGCACGGCGACCCGCAGCTCTACACCGTCGATTTCACCGCAGCGATTGCGAACACCGCCATCACCTTCGCCTTCCGAGAGGATCCAGCCTTCATCTACTTTTCCAACGCCTCGGTTACCGATGTGACGACGCCAAGCAGCAACCTGCTTACCAATGGCGACTTTTCTGGCGGCACTTATACGGATAATGGAAATTCCGCAACGCCTGTCGGTTGGACCTACGCCAACGTCTATGGCGCGACGTATGGGGGTGTAGTACAGGGAACCACGTGGTATGACGGGGCAGTGCAAGCCTACGACGCAATCAGCCAGACCATTTCAACAACCGTCGGCGATGTTTATGAGATCTCGTTCTATGTGACCGACAACAGCGGCTTAACGAACTGGTCGAGTCTCAGCACCAACGGTGATACTACTGATACTGGCGGGAACGGCGCTGACGTTCTCGCGTACGCTCAGGCCGGCCTGCCCCCGCCAGGGACCGTTCCCGAGCCGTCAACCTGGGCGATGATGCTGATCGGCTTCGCGGGGCTTGGCTTTGCCGGCTATCGGGCGTCACGAAAAACCCAGCAGCTGGCGAGTTCTCGCCCCTAGGCGGGGATCGACGGGTCCGCTCTCGCAAGTTGAAAAAGTCCCGCCGCACCTGACGGGAGTGAAGTCTGCGCGCGACCGGCGAGGCGGCGCGTGCGGACTTGGGCCAAGGTTGCATTTGCGGCCGGGGCCGGGCCGCGTTCCGGCGAATCGTAGGGCTCTCTAAAGGCCGCCAAGCTCGCAAACAACGGCCCATTCGGCGTCGGTCACGGGCTGGACAGAGAGCCGGGACTGGGTGACGAGCGCCATCTTGGCTAGCCGTCTATCCGCCTTCGCCTCTTCCAGCGTGACCGGCCGCGGCAAGGGACGCACCGCGCGAATGTCCACCATGCCGAACTTGCCGGTCGCGTCCGTGGGATCGGGTCGATAGGCTTTGCAGACCTCGACGATTCCGACGATCTCTTTTCCCTCGTTGGAGTGGTAGAAGAAGGCGTGCTCGCCGACCTTCATCGCCTGCATGTTGAGCTTGGCGGTGTGATTGCGCACGCCGCTCCAGTCGGTGCCCGCCGCGCCGAGGCCGGCCAGCTTCTCATAAGACCAGGCCGAGGGCTCGCTTTTGAACAGCCAGTGCGCCATCGCCAATTCACGCCTGAAGGTTGCCTGCGCCTCGAAGGCATAAGCAAGGCCGGGTCAAATTGCAAAAGCGCTTGGCCTCATTCCTCCCCTTTCGGAGGCCGCGCCAGCAGCGCGCTCACCGCGCCCTCAACGTCAAGCGAGCCTTCGATCAGCCCCTCAACACAATTGGCGATCGGCATCTCGACGCCGCGTTCGCGCGCCAATTCGGTGAGCGCGAGCGCAGTAAACCGGCCCTCGACAAGGCTGCCCCCTCCCGCTTCCGCTACGCTCGCGCCGCGTCCCAACGCCTGACCGAAAGCGAAGTTACGCGAATGCGCCGAGGTGCAGGTGAGAACGAGATCGCCGAGCCCCGAAAGGCCCATCAGCGTCGATCCTCGCGCCCCGAAGGCCTCGCCAAAACGGCGAAGCTCGGCGAAACCGCGGGCGATCAACGCAGCGACTGCGCTCGCGCCGAGCCCACGGCCGGCAGCGACGCCGCAGGCGATCGCCAGCACATTCTTCGCCGCGCCGCCGATCTCGACGCCGCGAACGTCGGTCGAATGATAGAGGCGCAAAGTTGGCCCCCGCAGTGCGTCGCAGAGCGCCCGCGCCAGCCCTTCGTCGGCCGAGGCGAGCGTCACCGCGGTCGGCAGGCCGGCCGCAACTTCGGCGGCGAACGAAGGTCCGGAGAGAATGGCCCTGAGACGGCCGGGCGCGACTTCCGCCAGGACCTCGGTCATGAATGCATGCGTGCCGCGCTCGATGCCTTTGGCGCAGGTGACCAGCGGCGCCGATCCCGGCGCCGTCGCCAGCCGCATCGCGATTTCGCGGCTCGACTGAGCGGGCGCCACCACCAGGATCGCGTCGCATCGGGCAAAATCCATAAGATCGGACGTCGCTTCGACCTGGCGCGCCAGATCGACGCCCGGCAACCGGTCGCTCCGGCGTGTCGTTGCGATGGCGCGCATGGCCGCCTCGTCGCGGCCCCATAGGATGACCGTGCGACCGGCCGCCGCCGCCGCGTTGGCGAGCGCCAGGCCCCAGGCCCCGGCGCCGGCGATCCCAATGACATTTGCGGGCCTCACGTCGCTTCACGCTGCATCCCGCGCCTCTGAATCCAAGAAATCGCCTGCCCGGCGGCACACCAGCTTCAATCCCGGCAAGGCTGCTAAGCCATGCTCCTAGCCAAAACGCTCGGCCACGCCTAGTTATGGCGTCGGAGCGGGCCGGGTGACTTTGCTTAGGCAGCGAGGAGCTTAAGGACGATGCCGGAGATTGATCTGCCGACCGTCATATTTGCGCTTGTGGCGCTGTTTGTCGCGTGGAAGTTGCGCTCTGTGCTGGGTATGCGCCAGGATTCGGAGCGACCTGGCGAACTTATGGCTCCATTGCGCCGCGCTCCAGGCCCAGCGAGTCCGCCGGTCGCGCAGCCGGACGCCGCGCCTTCTGCGCCGATTTCCCAGGCTCCCTCAGACCGCTGGAAGGGCGTCGCCGAGCCCGATCCCGCGGTCTGGAGCGGCCTTGACGCCATTGCCGCTGCAGATCGCAGCTTCACTCCCGAAGCCTTCCTGTCCGGCGCTCGCGGCGCTTACGATATGGTCGTCCACGCTTTCGCCGCCGGAGATTCCGACGCCCTCAAAAGCCTGATGGCGCCGGAGGCCTTCGCCAATTTCGAGAGCGCGATCCACGCCCGGGCCGACGCCGGACACACCATGTCGACAACGGTCGTCTCGATCGACGGCGCGACGATCGCCGGCGCCGGGCTTGTCGGCCAGACAGCGCGGATCAGCGTGCGATTTGCCGCCAAGCTCTCTTCCGTAACGCGCGACGCGCATGGCGCAGTCGTCGACGGATCGCCCAATGCGGTCGCCGACCATATCGACCTGTGGACCTTCGCGCGCGACATTCGCTCTCGCGATCCGAACTGGCAGCTGACGGCGACGGAGTCGGAGCGCTAAGCCGCCGCGCCGCAGCGCTAAGCCGAGCCAGTGCCGCCTCGCCTCGAGCCTTTGGATTTCGAAAGCCTCGCGGGCTGGCTCGATGACGACCATCAGATGGCGTTTCGCACGTTCGAGCGCTCGGCGCGGGCGCTTTGCGCGGGTCAAACCGACCTCCGGCCCGCGCAGTCCGCGCCGCCCGAATTGCTCGCGAACGCGCGCGCGGCGCTTTGCGCGAGCGGCGCAGCCGAGCGAGACGCGCGCCGATTTTTTGAGAAGAGGTTTCGACCTTTCCGCGTCGTCCCCGAGAACGGCGGGGGATTCCTGACCGGATATTACGAGCCCTGCGTCCCGGCTTCGAAGGTCGAAACCGATGAGTTTCGCTGGCCGATCCTGGCGCGGCCGACCGATCTTGTGACTTTTGGTCTCAACTCTTCTCCCATCGGGTTTCCAAAGGATGTCAGCGGCGCGAGGCGCCTGAGCGACGGCTCGCTCGTTCCTTACGCCGATCGCGCCCAGATCGAGGCTGAGCGTCGCGACCCGATCGTTTGGCTTCGCGATGCGGTCGAGGCCTTCCTCATCCAGGTGCAGGGTTCCGCGCAGGTCGAGTTTCCCGATCGCTCCCGCGCCCGCCTCGCCTATGACGGACGTAACGGCCTGCCCTACACCTCGATCGGGAGGATTCTGATCGAGACCGGAGAGATCGCCGAGGGCGCCATGTCGCTCGCGAGCCTCAAGGCGTGGCTGCGCCACGATAGCGCCCGAGGATTGGACTTGATGCGGCGCAATCGCTCGTTCGTGTTCTTCAAGCTCGTCGAGGATTTCGATGCCCGTTTGGGCCCGATCGCCGGCGCCGGCGTTCCGCTCACCCCGCTGCGCTCGATCGCAGTCGACCGGACGGTGTGGGCCTATGGCCTGCCGTTCTGGATCGACGCCGAATTGCCTTGGGCCGACGAGACGCCCACGCCGTTCCGCCGGCTCATGATCGCGCAGGACACCGGCTCCGCGATTGTGGGACCGGCGCGCGCCGATCTCTTCTTCGGCAGCGGCGACAGGCCAGGCGCGCGCGCCGGCGCCATTCGCCATGCGTCCGAGTTCGTCGTGCTTCTGCCGCGAGGGGAGCGCCCTTGAAGGACACGCCGCCGCGTTCGCAGCGTTTGAGACGCCTGAGCGACGAGGAGATCGCGCTATGGACCGAGGTCGCGCGTAGCGTCGCGCGGCGGCGCGGCGCGACGCTGCCGGCGCCTACGAATCCCGCAAGGCCCGCCCGGCCCTCCGCTCCGCCTCCAACCTCCGCCGAGCCTCCCGCCGCCCGACCGGCGAAGCCCTCCACCCCGCCGCTCGCGCCGATCGAACGGCGGCTCAAGCGTGAGCTTCAGCGCGGACGCGCCGCGATCGACGCGGCGCTCGACCTGCATGGGCTGACCCAGGCGGAAGCGCATCAGGCTTTGCGCGGCTTCCTCCGCCATTCGCAGGCGCGCGGCGCGCGGCTGGTCATCGTCGTCACCGGCAAAGGCGGTCCGGTGGACGAAGGCCAGTGGCCGAACGAACGGGGCGTGCTGAGACGCCTCACCCCGCAATGGCTGCGCGAGCCCGACCTGCGCTCGGTCGTGCTCGGCTTCGAGGAAGCCGGACGCGCGCATGGCGGGTCCGGCGCGCTCTATGTGCGGCTCAGGCGCCTTCAGAGTCCGTCCGCGCGGTCTTAGGGCGCTTTGCATTGGATGGAGTCGGTCTGGCTCCGTCCCGGCTGCAGGCCCGCGACATCGGTCCGGTCGATCCATTTGGGTTTTCTTGGCCGCGGCCGTTTCGCCGCGAAAACACCCCATTCTTCGCTATTGGATTTTCTTGGATTTCCTTGGATTCTCTCGTCCGAATCGAGACTTTTCAATGGGTTACGAGAGATTTTCGCGAGATGATTTTTCGCATGCCCTTTCCGCCGGCTGAGAAGCGCGGCGGGATAGAAGCTTACGGCCGAAGCCATTCGGAGGCGCGGGCTTGTTCATGGGGCAAGCTTAATCAATTTTCTGATTTTCTGCAAGGAATCGTTCGACAGAAATTGTCGACAACTCTTATAGCCGCTGGGACCATGATCCGCAGGCGTGACGCCAGAGCGTCCAAGGCGTAGCCCCAATGGGGTTATTCAACAGCGAGCGCCACAAGAGCCAGATTGTCGTCCAAGCCCTTCCTTTCGGCCGCCTCAATCCGAAGCAACCCACTCTGTCAGCCTCACTTCTTGCCGCATTCCCGGTCCAGCTCGTGCGCCGCGGCGTCGCCCTTAACCCCGATGTTGTTCATCGTCTCCGAGCCAAGCTTGATCGCTCCGCCTGTCAGGACCCAGGTCCCGTCGGCGGTCTTGCTCCATGCGCTGCACGGGATGAGGTCAATGTCGCCTGGCCAGTTCTGCACCGTCCAAACTTGCTCGTCGGCGCGAACGGAAGCCGTCGCCCCGAATAGGACGACAGCCGTAAGGATCCCTAGTTTTGACATGTACGCTTGGCCTCCCGTGTCGGATCAAGACAAGTTCTAGCGCCGCCTCGCGCTATCGGGAAGCGGGGTCCGCGGGCTGCGCGATCCCAAACGCGTGAATCGTGGACCTGTGCGCGAGCCGCGCCTACGCCTTGCCGCCCTGCCGGGGCGCCGCTATAAGCCGCAGCGCTTTTCCTTAAACAACCCGACGAAAGACCAAGACGCCATGGCCGTCCAACGCACCTTCTCGATCCTCAAGCCCGACGTCACCCGCCGCAACCTGACGGGCGCCGTCAATCAGCGGATCGAGGCGGCGGGGCTTCGCATCGTGGCGCAGAAGCGCGTTCATATGACGCGCCCGCAGGCGGAGACGTTCTATGGCGTGCATCGCGAGCGCCCGTTCTTCGGCGAATTGGTCGAGATGATGACTGCGGCGCCTGTCGTCGTGCAGGTGCTCGAAGGTGAGGATGCGATCAAGCGCTATCGCGACGTGATGGGCGCGACCAATCCCGAGAAGGCCGACGCCGGGACGATCCGCAAGGACTTCGCGCTGTCGATGGGCGAGAACTCCGTTCACGGCTCCGACGCGCCGGAGACGGCGGCGCAAGAGATTGCGCAGTTCTTCTCCGGCAACGAGATCGTGGGGTAATCAATCGAGGCGACGCTATCCCTCGCTTCGGAAACCCGGCGACCCTCCCTCGCCAAGGCCGCCAATATGCGCCTGGGTGTAACGCTCCAGGCCAATCCTCTTTATGAGGTCGATCTGGGTTTCGAGAAAGTCGACATGACCTTCCTCGTCGTTCATGAGCGCCTTGAATAAATCCCGGCTCGGATAATCCTTCACGCTAAAACAATATTCGGCCGCCTCTTGATAGAGCGCGCGCGCCGATAGCTCAGCGTCAAGATCCGCGTCCATGATCTCGGTTACGCTCTGCCCAATCCGCAGCGGGTTCAGCAACTGCAAATTCGGAAAGCCCCCGAGGAAAATGATACGATCGATAAATCGATCGGCGTGACGCATTTCCTCTATCGATTCCTCACGCCATTTCTTCGCGAGAACGTTAAGGCCCCAATTGTCGAGCCAACGATAGTGGAGCCAAAATTGGCTGACAGCGGTAAGCTCGCTGCGCAGGCCACTGTTGAGATATTCGATGACTCTCGCGTCACCCCTCATGACTCCTCCAAGCCGGTCAGCGGCTGTTTGTGAATCTCAACGAGGTGCGCAGCCAAGCCGTGCGAAGCCGTCCACCTTTTATTTTTATTCGGCGGCGATCGGAAGAATTGCAGACTCTTCCTCAGTCTCGTCGGTCGGACATTTCTGACAAGAAGCCTCGCAATTGGCAATATGCGCCTTGGCGAGCAAGGCGCGAATTGTCGGCACGCATCGCCCGCAGCGGGGGGCGCAACCTAGACCTCGATACGCCCTAGCGGGAGAACACGGACGCGCGCCATCATGGCCTTGGAGCATGGCAAGGATCTGGATGTCCGAGAGGACATTGCAGGAGCAGACGATCACAGGGGGGCTCGCACTTTAGAAACGTTCTAAACTGTCGCAATTCCAATAAGTTACATATACACTGCGCCCACATAGCGCAAATCTGCTTTCGCGCAACCCCCACATGCAGGCGAGAACCGTCGATATAGCCGCAAAGAAGTACTGCCGAGATGGTCATGCGGCCTAAGCCAGCCGGTTGAAGCGGCGGCGGCGCAGGATCGATTTCGGCCTCTTCCGGAACGCCGGCTGCGCCAGCCGCGCTACTTCACGCTCGAGAACGAGGTCGGCTGCAGAATCGAATTCGAAAAACTCGCGAGAATGGGCCCGTCCTTCTCGCTCTCCGCTCGCGCGGCGATCCACTCAGGGTCGCTCATAAACGCAGGCCATTTCTGCTCGCGCTCGGCAAGCAATTCCCAAGCCAGAAGGTAAGTGAGGTCCTGATTCAACTCGCCGATCGCCGTTGTCCAGAAGCCAGCCTGCCGGATGCCGTGCTTCTCCCAGATCCGCAGCGTGTGGTTCTCGAACCGCTTCAACAAGGCCGGCATTCGATTGGGCAGGCAGTGATAAATGCGAAGCTCATAGATCATTCGAAGACCCCCTTTGTCGCTGGCTGGGTAGCCGCGCATCCGCAACAGCGTGAAGCGACGCCGACCATCGCATGCCGCGCCGCCGGTCGACAACCAAGGGCGCGCCGATTGTCGCTCGCTTCACGAAGGCGTTACGGCCGCGGCTTCCGAACTGACGCCGTGCGGCTCGCTTTCTTCACCAGCTTGGGCGTTGCATACAAAAGCGGACCCAGCGTGCGTTTCAGTCCGCTGTACTCCGAGCGCCAACGATCGTATTCGGCTTGCCGCATGCCGACCGAACGAAGCGCATCGCCGACCGGCAGTCCCTCCGCCGTCAGCGTCTCGATCATCTGAAGCCTCTGGACAATTTCCCTCGGGCTAAACTTCGACCTCATCATCGCCACCCCTGACGGCGCTACACGCCGCAAGCGAGCGACCGCCTTGCGCGGTCAAACCGGGACACTGCGCTTCGCCGGCTATACGGAGCTTCGCCGGTTCATTAAGCTTTCTCAACAAACGACATTGAGTTCGAAATCGCGTGATCCCGCGAGAGCTAGCCTCGCGGAACCCACCCGCGAACATCGGACAGCGACGAAACGCTTCGCGAGCCCGACGCCGAGCGCGGCGATCCGCGCCAATGAACAAAATTTAATTTCGTGGCCAGCGCGAGGTGAGGCGGAGCATGCTTACTCTTGCCCTCGAGGCGCGAGTACGCCTGGGAGGTCATGCGTTCTGGCGTAGTCGCGCTTCAACTCGTGAAACGGAGAAGCCCTATGCGAATGTTTGTAGGCGCCGTCTTGGCGACGGCCTTGCTCGGCGCGGCGTCTGTCGCTTACGCGGCCGACGCCACCGGCAAGATCAAGAGCCTGGATACAACCAAGGATATGGTCACCCTGGACAATGGCTCGAGTTACGTCGCGCCCAAGAGCGTGACGCTCTCCGGCCTCAAGGTCGGCGAGAAGGTGACGGTGAGTTACACCAAGACCGGCGACAAGATGGATATCACGTCGATCAAGCCTGTGACTTGATGACTTTCCATCAGTGATAACGCCGTTGAGCGTGAGCCGCCGGTCATGACCGGCGGCTTTGCGAGCGGCGCTCCAGCCAAGGCGTCATTGTGTTGGGAGGTTCGCCGCCGGTCAGCGCGCTTGCGACACGACCGGCCACAGAGAGGCGCGCTTCGTCCAAAGCTCCGACGTCACCTCCACACCATTTCCTCCCCCGGGTCCGATCTGACCAAACGCAATGAATGACTTCGCCTTGGTCGAAACGGGTCGGTCCGCTCGGCCCCGGAGCATCGAAATGAGGGCGGCGCTGGACCTCTTGCGCCGAATTCCCGGTCGGGCGCCGCGCCGAATTGCCGACGTGTTCGGAGGAAGAGGGTCGATGAGGGCGGTACTGGCTCGTCGGTTTCCTCACGCCGAGATCGAGACCTTCGACCTCTCGCAATCGACCTACCGTGCTGCGGAACTCGGCCCCGACCGGCTTCGTCACGGCGCGGCCAGCCGCTGCCTGAGCAAGGGGGGCAAATTCGACTTGATCTGTTCCAACGGCTCGCTGGAAATGGCCCCGTCGCTGCCGCAATTGTTGCCCGAGCTTCTCGGGATGGTCGCCGCTGGCGGTTGCATCGCGGCCGAATTCCCCAACGATTTGTACGAGCCGAGCCGGGCGCTGATGCGAATGATCGCCGCCGACGGGCCATGGGCGAAGACCCTTCTGCCGATCGCCAAGACCAGGCCATTCAACGAAACGATGGAAGACCTCTATGCTGTTCTGGGTCCCATCTGCGCGACCGTCGACATCTGGGAAGCGACTTACCTGCACGCCATGGCGGGCGTCGCGGCGATCGTCGAATGGATGGAGGCGACGAGCCTCGCGCCGTTCCTGACGCCGCTTAGCGAAGCCGATCGTGGCAAGTTTCTCGATCGCTACGCAGCCGAACTGCGGCAGGCCTATCCCGCTCTTCCCGACGGCCAAGTTCTGTTCCGCTCGCGGCGGCTCTTCGTATTCGCGGAGCCGTAACGCGAGGGCGGTTCATCACCGCGGCTTCGCCTTCATCGTGCGCGCCCAGAGAGCCTCCTCCATCCGCTCGGCGATCTCGCGCAGATAGGGGTTGCGCGCCTCGCGGCCTGCGCGCCCGGAATCGAGGTCGCTCTGGAAGCCGTCGCGCTGCGGCCAGTGTTCGGCGAGGAGTTCGAAGCCAGCGTCCTCGATCGCCTCCACCGCCTTTGAGAATTGCGTCTCCGAGCGGCCGACTTTCGACAGGACGACCACGAGACGTCCCTCCGCGCCGCGCCGCGCGAGCTTGCGCGCGAGCGAAAGCGTGGGCCTCAGATCATCGCCCGATACGCCGGTCGGCAGAAAGACGACATCGCTATCCTCGGCGATTTCGGTCGAGAGATCGTCGGCGAGGCCGCGTGTGTCGGCGACAATGAAATCGGCGACGCCCTCCTCGCGGCGCAGCTTCTTCAGGCTCTTGAACGCGCGCGTGTCCACCTCCGGCTCGAGGCTCGCGCGCAAACGCAGCGCGCCCCACTCGACGCAGGTCAATTGATCGAGATCGAAGTCCGCGAGCAGCGTCTTGCGCCCCCGATGAAGCGCGCCAACCGCCAATAAGCGAGCGAGCGTGCTCTTGCCTACGCCCCCCTTCTGGCTGACGAACGCCGCGGTGGTCGGTGTTTTTGCTTTTGTCATTCTCGCGCCGTTTTGAACGCTTCGCCTCGTCGCGAAGGCGTATCGCGTGATTCGGTAATGGTATTCGTTGGCGCTCAGATGACAAGCGTGTGACGAGCCGATCAACGTGATATACGCTGTGTTTTAAAATGCACAGCGGGCGCGCCGACATTTCTTTGCGATGTTATGATCTTAGCTCAAACAGTGCGCAAGCGTGCGCAGCCTTGCGCTTATTTCAGTCGGTCGAAGTCTCCCGTTTCGTAAAACGGGCGGATTTCGATCACCGACGGTCCGGGCATCGGATTGGGGCAACGCTTAACCCACTCGATCGCCTCGTTGAGATCGTGGACCTCCCAGATCCAATAGCCCGCGACAAGATCATGCACATTGGGAAATGGACCTTTTGTCACGGATCGGTTCCCGCCTGAGAATTCGACGCGCGCTCCCTTCGCGCTTGGCTTGAGGCCAGCCGCATCGACGAAAATCCCGGCGTCCTTTAGCTGCTGGTTGAAAGCTCCCATTTGCTCCAGCAGCTCAGGCGTCGGAAGCTCGCCGTCCTCGCTCTCGTTTGTCGCTTTGACGATCACGATGACGCGCATTGTCGCTCCGCTCAATTTGAGGAACGTTCCCGTCTCGGCGGCGGCCGTCTGAACTTCCGAGAGGCCGCTTTCCGGCCCCTCGCCGACTTGAAACGACGCCGCTATTTCTTCGGCGCGATAAGCGCGAACATCGCCCCTTGTGGATCGAGGCCGTTGATAATCCAGCTTCCGCCCGGAACCTGCACCGGTCCGTGGATAACCTGCCCCCCTGCGGACTTCACCCGCGCCTCAGCCGCGTCGATCGCATCGACGGTGATGTAGTAAACCCAATGCGCGACGGGCTCCTGAGGCATTTTCTTCATCATGCCCCCGGCCATCTGGCCGTTGATGTTGAAGATCTGGTAGGTCCCCATGGCGCCCATCGGAATGGCTTCGCCTTTCGTCCACCCGAACAGGCCTGAATAGAAGGCGAAGGACTTTTCCGGATCATCGCCGCCGTGCAGCTCGTGCCATCCGACATGGCCGGGCTTCGTGGGATCCCGCTTTGGGGCTTCATCCCCATCTCCTTTGAACAGCAAGAAGCCCGCGCCGCTCGGATCGCCGGCGACGGCGAAGGTCCCAACGTTGGGGATCTCAGCCGGCTCTCGATAAATGGCGCCGCCGGCGGCCTTGATCTTGTCGGCATAGGCTTTGACGTCGTTGACCGCGATATAGCCCATCCAGGCCGGGCGCACGCCCATTTTCGCAGCGTCCTCGGGGATCGGCATCAACCCGCCGACCATGTCTTGGCCGGCCTTGAGCAGCGTGTATTTCTGCGCGTTCATCGTGTTGGGCTCGAGGCTCCAGCCGACGACTTTTGAGTAGAATTTCTCGGCTCCGGGAAGATCGTTCGACATCTGGTCGTACCAGACGAATGTGCCGAGCACGTCCGATTGAGTCGCGTTGTCCATATTTTCCTCCTTCAGTTTGCCGCGAGGGCTTGGTCTACTGACGAATGTCGACTTCCGCATGACGCGGCGCGGCAACCACGTCGTAGATTCCGGGGCCCTGGATGACGCGGGCGAGGCCGGCCGCGTCAT
This sequence comes from uncultured Alphaproteobacteria bacterium, assembly GCA_963753135.1. Taxonomy (GTDB): domain Bacteria; phylum Pseudomonadota; class Alphaproteobacteria; order Rhizobiales; family Beijerinckiaceae; genus Roseiarcus. Next base: position 156,925 of record CAVWBA010000006.1, read on the forward strand.
TGGGAAGCGGTCCGAGGAGCGCGCTCGCTTCGCCAGGGTCAGTCATTGGACCGTGGGAGGCGTAGAAAGCCAAGATCTCGCCGGCCTCCATGTAATCCTCCATCGGATGCTTCGCCTTCCGAAAGCCAATGACCCGGCTGTGGAAATCGCTCGTGTTACGCTTTGCGCCTAGTTCGGCGATGCGGCCGCTTTCATTTGAGCGACGTCGAGTTTCTTCATGCTCATCACGGCCCGCATGACGCGATCGGTTTGTTGGGCGTCGCCCCCCAAGAGCTCGGGCAGCATACGCGGGACGATTTGCCAGGAGACGCCGAACTTGTCGGTGAGCCAGCCGCACTGGACGTGCTCGCCACCTTGAGCGAGCTTCTCCCACAGCGCGTCGATCTCAGCCTGGTCGTCGCAATTCACCATCAGCGAGAGAGCGGGTGTGAATTTGTATTGCGGGCCTCCGTTCAGCGCCAACAGACGCTGGCCGTCGATCTCGAATAGAATCGTCATCACCGCGCCCTTGCGGCCGGCGGCGAAGTCGCCGTAATGCGCCGTCGACACAATGCGGCTGTTCGGAAAGATGGAGAGGTAGTGAGCGACCGCCTCCTCGGCGTTGAAATCGAACCAGAGGCAGGGCGTGATTTTCTGGTCGGTCATGGGTCCGTCTCCACTGAAGGGCCAACGCGTCTAGGCGCCGGCTGTTCCGCCGCGGCGATGGTGCATACCTACTAGTTGGTATCCTTGTCAAGCGGATAGAGCGCCGCCTCGCGAGAACGGTTTGGTCTGCCGCCGCCGAAGGGGCGAAGCCGGCGCGACTTAAGCCGTTTCGGGTCCACAGATCGTCGTCACCGCATCGTCGATGATCGGCGCGATTTCAGTTCGCGGAATGCGGGCGCGCGCCCGGATCGACAGCGTGTGGATCGTCGCCGTCGCGATGCGCGCGAGCCGGCGCGGATCGGCGCTCGCCGGCAATTCGCCGGCCGTGCGCGCATCGGCGAACAGGCGCCCGAACGCCCGATCCGTGCCGTCGATCGCCTCGCCGACAAGGCTATGAAGGCCCGGATCGGCGATCGCCTCCGAGGCGGCGCTGAGCACCGTGAAGCAGCCGCGCGGACCGTTCCGGCCGCTGAGGTAAAGATCGAGCGCGGCGGTCAGAATTCGCCTGAGCTTCGTCCGGAGTGGCTCGCGCGCCGCAAATAGCGGCAGAAACTGCTCGTTCATGCGCTTCCGGTACTGGTCATAGGCCTTGAGATAGAGGGCGCGCTTGTCGCCGAAGGCGCCGTACAGGCTTGGGCGGTTCAAGCCCGTCGCCGCGCTGACGTCGTCGAGCGAGGTGGCGGCGAATCCATCACTCCAGAAGACGTCCATCGCCTGGGCAAGCGCCGTCTCGGGCTCGAAGGCGCGTGGCCGGCCACGCTTGCGTGAAGCGGCCTTGGGAGCGTCACGCGCAGTTTTTTGTACCATGTCGCACAAAACTCTTGACTGCAGTTATTATGTGCGAGAGAGTACATAAATTGCAACGGAGGATCCCATGGAGCTCTATTTCTCGCCCCTAGCCTGCTCGATGTCGGCTCGCATTGCGCTCGCCGAAGCCGGCGCCGCGATCGATCTCGTCGAGGTCGACACCCGCGCCGGACGCATCCTTGCGACCAGCGGCGACTATCGCGCCATCAATCCGCTCGGCTACGTGCCGGCGCTGAGACTCGACGACGGAACCGTGCTGACCGAGAATTCGGCCATCCTGCAATATATCGCCGACCAATATCCCGAGGCCCAGCTTGCGCCGCTAGCCTCCGACCCGATCGGCCGCGCGAAGCTCAGGCAATGGCTGAGCTTCATCGGCGCCGAACTGCACAAGAGCCTCATGACGCCGCTGCTCGGCGCCAACACCCCGCCCGAGGTGAAGGCCTGGACGGTGAACAAATACGCTCCGCGCCTCGCCTATCTCGACGCCAAGTTGAAGGGCCGGGAATTCCTGCTCGACCGCTTCAGCGTCGCCGACGGTTATCTAACAACGGTCCTGAACTGGACGCGGGCGACGCCGGAGATCGACCTCTCCGCCTATCCCAACGTGAAGGCCTATCTCGAGCGCATGCGCGCGCGGCCGAGCGTGGCGCAGGCTTTGGCCACCGAGCTTCCGCTCTTCCAAGCGGAAGTCGCGCGGCGCAAGGCGGCGTAAGCGGTCGCGCGATGACAAGCACGCGGCTGCGCGCGTGGCCGGGGATCAGAATGTCGTACCCCCGATCGCTCGACCCTGGCGCTCCGACGCCGCGGCTGGAGAAATCGCGCGTCTCGCGTCTTCCGAGAGAACGTCGTCTCGGATGATCCACAGCGCGTAGCCGCGCCGACTGGGCTCCAAGACCTTGAGCATAGTGCGGAAGTTTTCCTGCAACCGCTAACTCGGAGCGTTTCTCCCGGCTTCGCTATTGACTAAACTTAGAAGTTAAATATTATCACACATATCCGACGCGTTGATGACCCAGCTGGGTCCGCGCGCCGGCGCCCCGCGCCGAAAGCCGCATCCGGCGCGGGGCCTTCTCGACCCATCGGGAACAATTCCGCGCCGTAGACAGAGTCGCGCCAGCCCCTCTCGCTTACGTGTCCGGACGCAGGCCGCCGGCCGCGGGCGGATGCCCGCTACGCCCCCTTGCGGCGCCCGCTTTGTTACGAGCTGGACAGCCGCGCGCGCGACCTCGCGCAGCAATTTGCCGCCGCTCAGCGAGCGAGGCCCTCGTTCTATGAGAAGAGCGGCCCTGGCGGCGTCGCGGATCTCGAACTACTTTCTGACCCCGCCTGCTCGGCGATCGTTTTTGCCGAGGCGGTCGAAAGCGCCCGGGTTGATCTCGTTCGGCCAGGAGAATTGAGCCATGCGGACCACCGTCGGTTTCGGGGACGAGGGCGGATGTTGAAGCTGCCGCCGCCAGCTTGGGCGCTGGCCTACATTTTGATTGCGCTTGGGGCGAGCTATGTCATGGGATGGCCGCGAGTCCCGGGTCTGCCGCTCGTCTGGCCCGGCGTCGTTCTCATTGTCCTTGGAATCGGTTTGGCGATCACTGCCGCGGCGCTGTTTCGCCGCGAGGGCACGGAGATCAATCCGACCTCGCCGGCCAATCGCAAGCTTGTGACCTCCGGGCCCTTCCGGCTAACACGCAATCCGATGTACCTCGGTCTCGTCCTCGTCACCTTGGGAATCGCGCTCTCAATTGGCGCGTGGCCCATGCTCCTTGCTCCAATCGCCGTCTTCGCCACCGCCAATTGGGTGCATATTCCGTTCGAGGAGGAGAAGATGCGCCGCCAGTTCGGCGCGTCGTTCGACGCCTACGCGAGCAGAACCCGGCGGTGGATTTGAAAGGCGCGCTCGTGACGCCACGGAATCGTCCGACGCCATAGCTCCGCGATGTGACGCCGAGTGGCGCCGCGCCATGGGCCATCGAATTTTCCGTCGATCCCGCACTCATCGGCGCCACAAGGGCCGGCAGGTCAGGCGGCGCTCTCTTCAGCAACATCTGGCGCAAAGGCGTCGTTAGAGTCGGCGTAGCGGCTGGACACCGGAGCCCGTCATCTTCGGTCGGCTCGTCCGGAACCTTCGACTCGCCTTCGCGTTTCCTCCTTGGACAACAGCCAAGGAGAATTCCTTATGGACGCCGTCCAGGAAACATCGACCCTTATCGCCGCCAGCAAAGTCCAGGGCACTGACGTCTTCAACAGGGGAGGCGATCGCCTGGGCTCGATCCACGACCTGATGCTCGACAAGCGAAGCGGCCAGGTGGCTTACGCGATCATGGCGTTTGGGGGCTTCCTCGGGGTTTGGGACAGCTATCATCCGCTGCCCTGGTCGTTATTGAAATACAACACGAACCTCGGCGGCTATCTCGTCGACATCGATCAAAGGCAGCTCGAGGACGCGCCCTCTTATGCGGTCGGGACCGAACCGGCCTGGGGCGATCCCGCCTATGAACGCCAGGTCCGCGACTACTACGGCGTCACCTCGTCTGCGCGCCCCGGCGGCCCGCTCTGACGCTTTCACGAGTAGTGCGCCATTAGGGACAGAGCCTGATGGCCAAGCAAGGCGGCGGTTCTTAACCGCCGCTTTGTCTTGTTTTGGCTCCCGCAGTGCAGCGTTTGCGGCACTGTCGCCGCTTCCCGCCCTGCCGCCAATAGCTCGCCCGCAGAACCACTTTCAATGCGCCGCTTTCCGCGCAACAATCGGAAACCGAACTGAACCTGCGGCGAAGAGAATTGAACGGCTCCTCCGAATTCACAACCTGGGTCGCGTTGGCGGGCGCCGCGATACTGGCGGGGCTCACCGCGATCTATTCCTCGTCTCCGTTCGTCTTGATCGCGGCGGCCCTCATCGGGGCCTATCTCGGCTGGAAAGGCGAGCAACTTGGTCGGGCTTATGTCGAAAGACGCCTAGGGCGAAACCGCTCGAAATAGAGCGGACCTGTACCCCGTGCCCCTTCGACCGTGTAAGCTTCCGTCAAGGCCAAGCCGAACGCAGATGAGGGGAAGCGGAAAGCGACATGAGACTGCGTTCGCTCCTGTTCGTTCCCGGCGATTCCGAACGCAAGTTTGCGCGGGGCGCAGGATTGCGGCGCCGACGCCCTCATCCTTGATCTTGAAGATTCCGTCGCGCCCTCCGAGAAGGCCAAGGCCCGCGCTCATGTCGCTGCGCTGTTGGACGATCAGCCAAAACGGGCCTTGTTCTTCGTGCGCGTCAATGCCCTCGACACCGGGCTCGCGCTCGGCGACCTCGCCGCCGTGGTCAAACCCGGCCTCGACGCGCTCCTGATCCCCAAGACCAACGGCGCGGCCGATCTCGAGCGCATCGCCCATTATCTGGACGCGCTCGAGGCGAAGGCCGGCATGGCCCCTGGTTCGGTCAAGTTGGCGACTGTGGCGACCGAAACGCCAAGGGCCATGTTCGCGCTTGGCTCCTACGCGCCCCCCCATCCCCGGCTGATCGCCTTGACCTGGGGCGCGGAGGACCTTTCGGCGGCGCTCGGCGCGACCGACAACAAGGAGCCGGACGGATCGTGGACGTTTCCCTATCAGCTGGCCCGCGCGCAGTGCCTGTTCGCGGCCTCGGCCGCCGAGGTCGCGCCCATCGACACGATCTACGCGGATTTTCGCGATTCCGAGGGGCTCGAGCGGGATTGCCGGCGCTCGCGGCGTGACGGCTTTGTCGGCCGCCTCGCGATCCATCCCGATCAAGTCGCGACGATCAATCGCGCCTATGCGCCGTCCGAGGCCGAGGTCGCGCATGCGCGCAAGATCGTCGCCGCCTTCGACGCCAATCCCGGCGCCGGAACGCTCGGGGTCGACGGCAAGATGGTCGACATTCCACATCTGAAGGCGGCGCGCAAAATTCTGGCGTCGATTTGACCGCAAGTTTCGTATCGCGCTCGGGCGGCCGATTGACCATCATGCGCCCGCTCTCTCGCCGCGCGCAAAGATATTGTTCTTGATTCGTTCTCAAGCATCGTGTATGAGCAACTCCGCGTCAGGCGGATCCAGGTTCGACTTGGCTCCGCCCTGTGAGGGCGCCGGATCGGACCCTATATAGAGGGAGATTCCGCCGGCCCCTTTTTCATCGCGCCGGCCCGGCCGGACGCTGACCGGCCGCCAACCTTTATCGGGGAAATGCTATGGCTGACGAAGCGCTTTTTGGGCTTTTGCGGCAGACCGCCGACCTGGCGGTGGTGAGAGCCTTCGAGACATCGGTCGAAAAGGACCCGGATCGGGCGCTCAACCGCATCAATCCGCTGGCTTACGCGAAAGCGCATGGTCTCGACGAGGAGCAGACGATCGCTGGTTTTGTCCACGCCGCGCGGCTCGGGCTGTTCGACATGTCATGGAACATGTTGTGCCCGTCATGCGGCGGCGTGATCGAGACGAGCGCGGCGCTCAAGGCCCTCAATCACACCCACTATTATTGCTCGTTCTGCACCGTCGATTGCGAGCCCACGCTCGACAAGCTGGTCGAGGTGACATTCACGGTCAATCCCCGGATTCGCCGCATCGCCGCGCACGATCCGGATTCGCTTTCCTTTGCCGAATACATGCGCCAGATCTTCTGGAGCTCGAGCAACGAGTTCCCGGACGATGTCGAAAGCGCCGTCCAAAAGGTCACGCTCGACACGATGGAGCTCGGAGGGGGCGAAAAGGCGGCGATGTCGCTCAACGTCCCGAAGGGGTTTGCGATTGTTTTCGAGCCCGTCACCCACTCGTCGCTGTTTCTCAAGGTCGACGGCGAGGAGACCAAGGAGCGGCGCAACCTGTCGCTCGTCTTCGCCGACGCGCATACCCACAGCGGCACCCTCGAACTGCAGCCGGGTCCGGCGCGCATCTCGTTCGAAAACAAGGCCGACCGCCGGACGATGCCGGGGATCTGGCTGCACAGCGAAGAGATGGACAAGCTGACCAACACCCGCCGGCCGTTCCTGACCGCGACGCGGCTCCTCAGCAACCAGGCGTTCCGCGATCTTTATCGCAGCGGGACGTTCGATCCGGAGCAACGGTTCAAGATCACAAGCCTCACGATCCTGTTCACCGACCTCAGAGGCTCGACCGCGCTCTACGACCGCATCGGCGACCTCGCCGCCTTCGATCTCGTGCGCAGCCATTTCGGCGCGCTTCTCGAGGCGGTCTCCGCCGAGGGCGGCGCGGTGGTCAAAACAATAGGCGATGCGGTAATGGCCACCTTCCCGACGCCCGACCGGGCGCTCAAGGCGGCGATGCGCATGCGCGAGGCGATGCGCGAAATCAACCGGACGCGAGGCGGCGAGGACCTCGCGCTCAATATCGGCTTGCATTCGGGGCCGTGCCTCGCCGTCATGCTTGACGACCGGCAGGACTATTTCGGGCAGACGGTGAATATCGCCTCGCGTGTCAATGAGCTGGCCGACCCGACCGCAATCCTGGCGACCAAGCCGATCATCGAAAGCTCCGAGGTGGCGCAGGTGCTGAGCGAGTCGAGCTACCGAACGACGCCGCGGTCTTCCCAGCTTCGGGGCCTCAGCGACGAGTTCGAGATCTTCGAGGTTCGCGAACGCGAGACCGCAGCCGCGGCGGAGTAGGTGGGCGCCGTCGCCCTAACGGGCGGCGGCCTTTTGCCGGCCGAAGACCTCATGACCTTCGCGATCGAGAATGCGCAAGGCGATCGTGTTGGGCGGCCATGCGGCGATCGCCGCGGCGATGATCGCGGCGGACACGTCGGAGGCGCGGATCTCGTCTTCGCGCAAGAGCGATGGCTGGGCATCCGTTCCCGCGCCCATGAATTGGATGCGGAACGGTTGCGGCGTGGGGATGCCGGCCGCCTTGGGGAGACGTTTCGGCTCCGGCCCTGGCTCCGGAAGGGGTCGAGCCTTGCGCGGCGCGTCCGGCTCGCGATCCAGCACGAAGAAGGTGTTCATCTCCAGTTGAGTTGAAAGATTGAGGCCGACGCGGCTGCCGGTTTTGCGCGCAATCGCCTTGGCGACCAGGGCCCAATCCTCGGAGATCGCATCGGAACTGGCCTCGTGCTCCCGTCGCCGTGCCTCCTGATACGCGCAATCGCCGAGCTCGCGGATCAGCGCCTCGGCCTCAGCGTCAATGCGTTCCATCCGCGCACGCCTGGACGGCGCCCAGGTGCTCATCTCTGGCTTCCTTCCACCCCCCAACAACCCAATAGCTGCATATTCAAGCGTCGCGGGCAACAGGCTTTCGCCGCCGCTTATGCTCTGCTTGTCAGCTCCCGGTCCACGGACCTCCGATTTGCAGGCGTTTAAGGCCGCAATTCGGCAACTCTATACGGAGCTCGATTACTCCGCCACCAGCCGCTCGACCAGCTCATCGACGCCCGCCTGGATCCGCTTCGCGCGCAGCCGCTCGGCCGTGACAATCGCCGTTACGTCGCGATAGGCGCGCTTCAGGTCGTCGTTGACGACAACGTAATGGTAATCGCGCCAGCGCTCGATCTCCCTTCGGGCGTTCTCAAACCGCGCCTCGATCGAAGAGGCCGTGTCCTCCGCCCGCCGCTCGAGGCGCGCGCGCAATTCCCCCATCGATGGCGGCAGAACGAAAATGCTGACGACGTCGTCGCCCAGCCGCTCGCGCACTTGGCTAGCGCCCTGCCAGTCGATGTCGAACAGCATGTCGCGTCCTTCCGCGAGCACCTTCTCCACCGGCGCGCGCGGCGTGCCATAGGCGTGGCCGTGCACTTGCGCCCATTCGAGCAGTTCGCCCCCCGCTTTCATGCGCTCGAATTCGCTGGGCTCGATGAAGTGATAGTGGACGCCGTCAACCTCGGATGCGCGCTGCTTTCGCGTCGTCACCGACACCGAGAGCGTGAGATCGAGCGCGCTGTCTTGCATGAGCATCCGGGTCAGCGTGGTCTTGCCGGCCCCCGACGGCGAGGACAGAATCAGGATCATGCCTCGCCGGCTCGCCGCCATCGCTCCGAATCTCACTCGACGTTCTGCACCTGCTCGCGGAATTGCTCGATTTGCGCTCTGAGTTCAAGTCCCTGCGCGGTCAAGCTTACGTCGTTGGCCTTGGCGCTGAGGGTGCTCGCCTCCCGCGCCAGCTCCTGGGAGAGGAAATCGAGCCGCCGTCCGATGGGCCCGCCTTCCTCGATCAGCGCCCGGGCGGCGGCGACATGGGTCTTGAGCCGGTCGAGTTCCTCGCGGATGTCGGCCTTGGCCGCGAGCAGGATCGCCTCCTGGTGGAGGCGGTTCTCGTCGAAACCGCGCGACGACGCCATCAGCGTTTCGACGCTCTGCGCGAGGCGCTCGCGCACCGCCTCCGGCCGGCGCGCCGGATTGGCGTCGGCGGCCTCCACGATCCCGGCGATCGCCTGGAGCATGCCGGTCAGCACCGAGGCGAGCGCGCGTCCCTCCTGCCGGCGCGTCGCCGTGAGCGAGGCGATGGCTTCGTCGAGGCTCGCGAGCGCGCCCGCGCAGGCCGCGTTCACCGCCGCCTCGTCATCCTCGGCGTCCGCCGCATCGACCACGCCGCGCAGCGCGAGCAACCCGTCCATGGTCGGAGGCGCGAGCCCGGCCTTGGCGGCCGCCGCGCGAGCGGCGACAGCGAGCGACTCGAGCGCCGCGGCGTCGATTCGCGCCGCCGCCATCGCCGCCTCGCGCCGCGGCGATAAGGTGGCGAAGCATGTCCCGCGCGCCAGCGCCTTGCCGAGCCGCCTGCGCGCCTCCCCTTCCGCCTGGTCGAAGGGCGCGGGCATGCGCAGCCGGATGTCCAGCCCCTTGGCGTTGACCGTCTTGAGCTCGAACGTCCAGCGCCACGCGCCGCCGCTTCCCCCGGCCCGGGCGAATCCCGTCATGCTGCTCACCGCCATGGCTTTAAAGCCCCCCTCGCCGCTTGGATCGCGAGTCCGCTTCTGACTGCCCCTCGCGCAAATAAATCGGCGCCGCCAGCCGGTTCATATTGAGTTCAGGCGCAGGTCTCTACCGTCCGACGCGACCCATTTGGGTTTCCCTAACCACAGGATTGTCCTTATCATGATCAAGACCCTTGCCGCCGCGGCCGTGCTGTCGCTCGGCCTGTCAGGATATGCGCTGGCGCAGGACACAGCGCCGGCCTCCGGTCCAGGCGCCATGGCGCCGGCCACCGGCGAGGCGGCGCCCGCGGAAATGCATCACCACCATCATCACCACCACCACCATCATCACCACGTTCATCACATGCATCACATGGCTCCGGCGGCGCCCGCTCCGGCGGCTCCCGCGCAATAAGCATAGCGCTTCGTCATCGCCCCCGGGGCGATGCGTGCAAGCCCTCCAGACAAGCTCCAATGTCTGGAGGGCTTTTTACTGTCGCGTTCAGGGTTGTGTTTCGGTCTTTTTTGGACGCGCCCGCTTTCGGGTCTGGACCTCGACCCGCGGCCCCTCGGCCAGGCGAACCACCGCCCCCCACAATGTGCGCACGTCCTGTTGCGTCAGCTCCATGCGATGGAAGATGTTGCGCAGGTTTCGCCGCATCCCCGGCTTCTTGGTCACCGGGCGGAAAAAGCCATTTTCGTCGAGCTTGCCCTCGAGATAATCGAAGAAGGCGAGGAGCATCTCGCGCTGCGCCGGCGGCGATTGGACGCGCGGGATCGTCGGCGGCGGCGGCGCGTCGCCATGAGCCGCCTTGAACCATTCGTAGCCGCAGATCAGCACCGCCTGGGAGAGGTTGAGCGAGGCGTAAGTCGGGCTCGACGGAAAGGTTATGATCGCGTCGGCAAGCGCCACTTCGTCATTGTCGAGGCCGGTGCGCTCCGGCCCGAACAGGATGCCGCGCTTCTCAGCCGTCGCCGCGGCGGTTGCGCCCATGGCGGCGCTGGGGCTCAAGACGGCTTTCATCTGCCCGCGCTCGCGCGCCGTCGTCGCATAGACCGTGTGGAGGTCGCCGACCGCCGCCTCGACGCTCGGAAAGACTTTGGCGGCGTCCAGGAGATCGGTTGCGCCAGCCGCCGCCGAATAGGCGACTTCCCGATATTCATCGACGCGCGGCCAGCCCTGGCGGGGGTTGACCAGGCGCAAATCGTCGAGGCCGAAATTGGCCATCGCCCGCGCGCACATGCCGATGTTCACCGCAAGCTGCGGCCGAACCAGAATAACCGCCGGCCCGCCGCCGAGCGGCGGTCTGGTCCGGTCCGTGCCCGCGCCAACCATCGGAGGCGGGCTATACCACGGCGGGGGCCGAGGCAACGATTCGGCGCGGAACATGCGCGTGGGCGACAGGCAGGCGAAGAACCTCGCAAGGATGTTGACTTATTTAATTTATCGGTTATTTAACCAATGGATAAAATACGGATCGCTCATGCCGCCTGTTCGCGCGCCCGAGCTCGACCATCTCTTGGCCGCGCTCGCCAATTCCACACGCCGGGACATAGTGGAACTACTGCTCGCCTCGGGCGAACTCAGCGTTGGCGAGGTCGCTGCGCCTTTCGCGATCAGCGGCCCAGCCATCTCTCGCCACCTTCAGGTGCTGGAGCGCGCCGGCCTGATTGAGCGACGGGTCGAGCGGCAATGGCGCATGGTTCGTGTGCGGGCGAACGCCCTGGAGCCGCTGGAGCGTTGGCTCTCTCGCCACCGGCGCTACTGGTCAAAGGCTCTCGACAGACTTGAGGCGCTGGCCGCCGCGCAAACGCCGTCGACGAAGAAGTCATGAGCGGTGTTGGCGAAGGAGGACAGACGCTTCGTCTCGAGAGGCTTATCCCCACATCCCCCGAGAGTCTCTTCGCGCTGTGGGTCGAACCGGAGCAGATCACGCGATGGTGGGCCCCCGATGGCTACACGGCCGTGGTTGATCGTCTCGAGGTCAGACCGGGCGGGCGATGGCGGATTATCCTGCGAGATTCAACCGGCGCAAAGCTTGCCGTCGGCGGCGTCTTTCACGCGGTCGAGCCATCCCGTCGACTGGCCTTCTCCTGGGCTTGGGAAGAAGGGGAAGGAAAGCGCGGCGGCAAGACTGAAGTCACCGTGAGTTTCGAGCCCGCGCCAGGAGGCACGCGCCTCGTCCTATCGCATCAAAACTTCAATAGCGAAGATGCGCGCGAGCGCCATCTGACGGGCTGGTCGGCGGGCCTTGAACGGTTGATGAAACTCGGCGAGGAGGAACGGAAATGACGAAGCCAGAGATCATTGGCTCGATAAGCTCGACCTATACGCGCGTCGTCCGCATGGTCTGCGAGGAAAAGGACATCGGCTACGACCTGATCGAAACCGCGCTCAATGCCCTTGAAGTTCGTGCGATTCATCCACTCGGCAAGATGCCGGTGTTGCGCCACGGCGACTTCGTGCTCTTTAAATCGAAGGCAATCGCAACCTATCTCGACCGGAGCTTCGCCGGGCCGCAAATGATTCCTTCCGATCCCCGTCTATGCGCGCTCACCGAGCAATGGGTCTCCTTTGTCAATACCGTCGTCGACCGAACGCTGATACGCACTTATCTCTACGCCTATATAGCGGCGATGAAAGCGGGCGGGGCGCCCGATCGGAATGTGATCGATGCAGTCCTACACGACCTCCGCGAGCAGATCGGCATTCTCGACAACGCGGTGGCGCGAACGGGTCATCTTGTCGACGATCAGCTGACCTTGGCCGACCTCAACCTGCTTCCGATCCTCGATCGCGTTCGTCTTGCGCCCGAGGGCGCCGCCGCGCTCGCAGCTACGGAACATCTGAGCCGCTATTTTGACAAGCATTCCGGCCGGCCAAGTTTTCAGCGCACCTTGGCGCCTGCGAGACCGCCCGAACGTTCAAAGGCCAATTGACAAGTCAGAACGCCGGCTTTGTTTCGAGGCGCATGGCCTAAAGTCCAAGCTCCCTCGGCGCCCAGCCGGCGAAGGCCTGCGCCAGAGCCACCACGCGCCAGTAATAGGCTTGCTCGACCATCGCCTGGTCGACGGCGCTTGGATAATAGGAAGCGATGGCCCGCAACGGGATCACCTGTTCGACGCCGCCGCCGCGCGGTTCCCGAACGATGAAACTTCCTACGATCGTATCCTGCGCGGAGCCCTTCGACTGCATCCCGCCGCTGCTCGGGCCGAGATAGATCCAGTCGATCCGGACTTCTAGGACCGGTGCGCTTCTGTCGCCAGGCGCGAGATGGCGCCCCAGGCTCTGCGGCAAAGCCTGGATGAGCGCCTGCTCCATCCAGGCCGCGGTCGGGTCGCCGGTGAGCGCCCGCAGCGGCTCGACATTGACTCTGACGGCGCTGAACCTCAGGCCGCCTTGGGCTCGCGCGCCAGGCGCAGCGAACGTCATTGAGAGACCGAACGAGCCAAGGACGGCGAGGGCGTCCCGGCGAGTCATGGCGGTGGCGACCATTTTGTCCTTAACCCTTCCGGCGACCCGGCTCTCCCCGGAACAACGCCCGAACGGGACGCCTAAAGCCGATTGCGGTTCCGCCGAACCGAGCGTTGTAGACTTTCAGATGAAATCGCCCTTGGTCGAACATGATCGTCATTGCGAGCCATGGGGATAGGACTCTTCGCGATGACGTTTCCATGACCCAGCGCGCTCTAAAGGCCCAGTTGCCTCGGCGCCCATCCCGCAAACGCCTGGGCAAGGGCGACCACGCGGCCCTGCAAGGCCCGCTCGACCAGCGTCTGATCGACCGGGGTCGGGTAGTAGGAGGTGATCGCCCGGAGCGGCACGTTGGCCACGACGCCACGTGGGCCCCTCAGGATCAGACTGCCATTGATGCTGTCCTGCGAAGCTCCCAAGGGGCCGGTCCCGCCGCTGCTCGGTCCGAGATAGAGATAGTCGATGCGCGCGACGAGCGTCGCTCCGTTGCGATCGCCGGGCGCCATATAGGGCGCGAGCGACCGGGCGAGCGCGCCGGGCAGCGCCTGCTCAACCCAGGCCGCGGTCGGATCTCCCATGCTCGCGCGGATGGGCGAGACGTCGACCTTGATGGCGCGAATTCGAACGCCACCCAACGCCATCGTCGGAGTCGTGGGCATGCAGCCCTGGAGGGCGAGAGCCCCGAGACCCAGGAGCCCGGCGCGGCGAGTGAAGGGGAATGCGGACATAACCCAGGATTCTCCCTCAACGGATTCGGCCGGCCAATTCACACGCTATATATAGGCGACCTTGACGATTTCATAGCTCTTGCCGCCGCCGGGCGTGTTCACTTCCACGCTGTCGCCGGCCTTCTTGCCAATCAGCGCCCGCGCGGTCGGCGAGGTGATCGACACCTTGCCCGACTTCACGTCCGCCTCGCTTTCGCCGACGATCTGAAATTTGCTCTCTTTTTCGGTGTCTTCGTCGATGAGGGTGACGGTCGCGCCGAACTTGATCGTGGTTCCGTTCAATTTCGTCACGTCGATGATCTCGGCGCGCTGCAACAGGTCTTCCAGTTCGACGATCCGGCCCTCGTTGTGCGACTGCGCCTCCTTGGCGGAGTGATATTCGGCATTTTCCGAGAGGTCGCCGTGCGATCGCGCCTCCGCGATCGCGGCGACGATCCGCGGCCGCTCGACCTGCTGGCGACGAAGAAATTCCGCCTCCAGGGCTGCGTGCCCTGCCGCGGTCATGGGTAGTTTGTCCATAGCCTATCCGTAAAAAAATACCGCCGCGACGGCGTCCTATTGCGCCATCACGCCAGATAATCCTGCAACGCCCTGACTTCGAGCTCGCCGCTCGCGACGGCGCGGATTCCGTCCGCCGCCGCGATGGCGCCTGAAATTGTGGTGTAGTAGGGCGTCTTTTGCAAGAGGGCGGCGCGGCGCAGGGGCTTGGAATCGGCGAGCGAGGTCGCCCCCTCGGTGGTGTTGAACATGAGCTGCACGGCGCCGTTGCGCACTGCGTCGGCGGCGTGCGGGCGCCCTTCCGACACTTTGTTGACCTTCTCGGCCTTCAGCCCGCGAGCGGTCAGGTAGCGCTGGGTCCCGCTGGTGGCCAGGATCTTGAACCCGAGCGCCTGCAATTTCCGCAACGGCTCGACGATCTTCTCCTTGTCGACGTCGCGCACCGAAACGAACACCGCGCCCGAGGTCGGCGGCCGCGAGCCGGCCCCGAGCTGGCTCTTGGCGAAGGCGACCTCGAACGAGCGGTCAATCCCCATCACCTCGCCAGTGGAGCGCATCTCCGGCCCGAGCACGGTGTCGACGCCGGGGAAGCGGGCGAAGGGGAACACCGCTTCCTTGACCCCGACGTGATCGAGCCGTTCAAGCTTGAGGTCGAACGAAGCGAGCTTCTCGCCCGCCATGATTCTGGCGGCGATCGCGGCGATCGGCTTGCCGATCACCTTGGCGACGAAGGGCACCGTGCGGGAAGCGCGCGGGTTGACCTCGAGCACGTAAATCTCGCCGCCTTTCAGCGCATATTGGACGTTCATGAGCCCGCCGACCTCGAGCGCGCGCGCAAGCTTCTGCGTCTCATCCTTGAGGCTCGCGATCGTCTCGGGTGTGAGCGAGCGCGGCGGCAGCGAGCAGGCGCTGTCGCCCGAGTGAATGCCCGCCTCTTCGATATGTTCCATGATCCCGGCCACGACCACCGTCGCGCCGTCGCTTAACGCGTCGACATCGATCTCGATCGCGTCCGCGAGATAGCGGTCGAACAGCAGCGGGTTCTTGCCCAGAACCGTGTTGATCTGGCCGGTCTTATCGTTCGGGTAGCGCGCCTTGACGTCGGAGGGCACCAGGCTCGGCAACACGCCAAGCAGATAATCGTCGAGCGCGGTCTGGTCGTGGATGATCGCCATCGCCCGCCCGCCCAGCACATAGGACGGGCGCACCACCAAGGGCAGCCCGAGGTCGGCGGCGATGAGGCGCGCCTGCTCGACCGAATAGGCGATGCCGTTCTTGGGCTGCTTCAAGCCGAGCTTGTCGAGCAGGCGCTTGAAGCGGTCGCGGTCCTCGGCGAGATCGATCGAGTCGACGGACGTGCCAAGGATCGGCGCGCCCGCCTGCTCGATGGCGTGGGCGAGCTTGAGCGGCGTCTGGCCGCCGAACTGCACGATCACGCCCTTGAGGAGCCCACGCTCGCGCTCCTTGTCGAGAATCGCCAGCACGTCCTCGGCGGTCAGCGGCTCGAAATAGAGCCGGTCCGACGTGTCGTAGTCGGTCGAGACGGTCTCCGGATTGCAGTTGATCATGATCGTCTCGTAGCCAGCCGCTCTGAGCGAGAACGAGGCGTGGCAGCAGCAATAGTCGAACTCGATCCCCTGCCCGATCCGGTTCGGGCCGCCGCCGAGGATGACGATCTTTTCGCGCTCCGAAGGGTCGGCCTCGCATCGGACCTTGCCGACGAACGGAGCTTCGTAGGTCGAATACATGTAGGCCGTGGGAGAAGCGAACTCCGCGGCGCAGGTGTCGATGCGCTTGTACACCGGCAGAACGCCGAGGCGCTTGCGAGCGGCGGCGACATCGGCTTCGGCCTTGCTGACAAGGGCCGCAAGGCGCGCGTCGGAGAAACCGGCGGCCTTGAGCGCCCGGAAGTTGCCCGCGTCCGGCGGCAGGCCGTAAGCGCGCACCTTGCCTTCGAGCGCGACGATCTCGGCGATCCGCTCGAGGAACCACGGGTCGATCTTCGAGACCTCGTGGATCTCCTCGACGCCCATGCCCAACCGCATGGCCTGCGCCACCTTGAGCAGACGGTCGGGCGTCGGCTGGCCGATCGCGGCGCGCAGCACGTTGTGGTCGTCGCCGAGGCCGAGCCCGTCGATTTCGATCTCGTCGAGCCCGTCGAGGCCAGTCTCGAGCGAGCGCAGCGCCTTCTGCAGCGATTCCGGGAAGGTGCGGCCGATCGCCATCGCTTCGCCGACCGATTTCATCGCCGTCGTCAGCGTCGGCTCGGCGCCGGGAAACTTCTCGAAGGCGAAGCGCGGGATTTTCGTGACAATGTAATCGATGGTCGGCTCGAACGACGCCGGGGTCGCGCCGCCAGTGATGTCGTTGGCGATCTCGTCGAGCGTATAGCCGACGGCGAGCTTGGCCGCGACCTTGGCGATCGGAAACCCGGTCGCCTTCGACGCCAAAGCCGAGGAGCGAGAGACGCGCGGGTTCATTTCAATGACCACCATCCGCCCGTCGGCCGGATTGATGGCGAACTGCACATTCGAGCCGCCGGTCTCGACCCCGATCTCGCGCAGGACCGCGATCGAGGCGTCGCGCATGATCTGGAATTCCTTGTCGGTCAGCGTCAGCGCCGGCGCGACGGTGATCGAATCGCCCGTATGCACGCCCATCGGGTCGATGTTCTCGATCGAGCAGACGATGATGCAATTGTCCTTTCTGTCGCGCACCACCTCCATCTCGAACTCTTTCCAGCCGAGCACGCTCTCCTCGATCAGGACCTCGTCGGTCGGCGAAGCGTCGATGCCGCGCTCGACGATCTCGATCAATTCGCTTCGTGTGTAGGCGATGCCCCCGCCCGTGCCGCCCATGGTGAAGCTCGGGCGGATGATCGCCGGCAATCCGATATCGCTCGAGCGCGGTCAAGGCCTGCGACAGCGTCTTCACCTGATGCGAGCGCGGCGTCTTGAGGCCGATCTTGGTCATCGCCTCGCGGAACAATTCGCGGTCCTCGGCCTTGTCGATCGCCTCGGCGCTGGCGCCGATCATCTCGACGTCGTATTTTTCGAGCACCCCCATCTTGCGCAGCGAGAGCGCGCAATTGAGCGCCGTCTGGCCGCCCATGGTCGGGAGAAGCGCGAAGCCGCCCGGCGCCGCGTAGCGCTCTTTCGCGATGATCTTGGCGACCATCTCAGGCGTGATCGGCTCGATATAGGTCCGGTCCGCCATATCGGGATCGGTCATGATGGTGGCGGGATTGGAATTGATGAGGACGATCCGGTAGCCTTCCGCGCGCAGCGCCTTGCAGGCCTGCGTCCCCGAATAGTCGAACTCGCACGCCTGGCCGATGATGATCGGCCCCGCGCCAATGATGAGAATGGTGGAAATGTCGGTCCGTTTGGGCATTGTGTTCCTTGCCGCCGTGGCCCAGCGCGAGCGCAAGAGAAGGCTCCTTCGCGGGCCCAATTGACCGGAAGGACGCGCTTCTCGAGAGCTCACGGGGAACGTGGGGATCGGCCTTCCGCGCTCCCTAGCTGAAAAATGATTTGAACGAAAGTCTTGGAAGTCGCCGCTTAAAGATATGAACCGGAGCCAAACGCATGACCAAGGTCCAATGCCGCTGCGGAGCGACCGAGGTCGAGATCACCGCTGACCCGATCGTGCAGTTCTTCTGCCATTGCGACGATTGTCAGGCGGTGCACGGAGGCGCCTATGCGCCCGAATCCGTCTATCCGGCCGACGCGGTCAAAGTGGTCCGCGGCGACCCGCTGAATTGGAAACTGAAGCGCAACCCCCGCATCACCTGCCGCGAATGCGGCACGCGGCTCTTCATCGATGTCCTCGCGCGGAGCCTGCGCGGCGTGAACGGATTCCTGCTCCCGCCGGGCGAATTCCAGCCGGCCTTTCATGCGCAATGCCAGTTCGCCGTCCGGCCCGTCGTCGACGACCTTCCGCATTACAAGGGTATGCCGCAGCGCTTCGGCGGCTCGGACGAAAGGGTTGGCTGGTAGCCTTGGCATTAGGCGCCAAAATTTGCCATAATGGTCCGAGGAGCGCGACATAACCCGTCGAAAGACGGGCGTCTTTGGACACCCTATGGCTTCGATGAACATATCAGTCCCGGACTCCATGCGGGAGTGGGTGCAGCGCCGGATCGAAAGCGGCGACTACGCAAGCGTCAGCGACTATGTGCGCGACCTCATCCGCCGCGATCAGAACGCGCAGGCGCGCCAACTCGGCGTCGACGATATCCGTCGGACAATCGAGGAGGGTCGGGCTGCGGGCGGGGCCTTCCCAGCCGAAGAAGTATTTGCCCGCATAGAAGACAAACTTCGGCGGCTGGCGGGCTGAGTGGCGGGGCGAAGATGCGAGTTCACTAGGCTCGCCGAGGCCGACCTCACGGAGATTGCGCTCTATATCGCCTCGGACAGTCCGCAGACCGCGTTACGCTTCGTCGATGAATTGCGAAAGCATTGCCACCAACTGACCGAGCACCCTGCTCGCAATCCTTTACGCGAAGAGTACGGCGCTGGCGTGCGGATCGCGGTGCACGGCCGTTACCTGATCTTCTACGCAACCGACGACCACACAGTCGTGATCGAGCGCATTCTCCACGGTTCGCGCCACTTGGATTGGAAGATGCGATAGCTAGAATTTATACCCGATCCGCGCGCCGACCTGGGTCAGGCCCGGGTTGATGTGGGTGCACAGGCTCGCATGGCTGATGTGCTCGACATTGGCGATCACGTCCCAGTGCTCGTTGAACTGGTAGCCGAAGCCGCCCGAACTCGCGGAAGTCCCAGCGGCAGCCCGTGTTGACGCGGTCCGGCTCGTCGCGCAGGGGCGAGGTGTTCACGGCCGCGCCAAACTCGCCCTCGAAGAAGAAGCCCTTATAGATCGGGATGCGCCAGGTGAGGCCGGTGAAGCCGTAGCTCGTCTTGCCGCCGGTGTTGATCATCGCGCCGATGTTGATGCGCGGATTGAAGAACCAGGAAAACCACGGTCCGCCGATGTTGTTGGCGTAGCCGATCGGTGAGGACAGGAGTTCGCCCGACACGTCGACCGGCGAACCCTCGTCATGGATCCAGTTGTGGGCGTAAACGCCGGCCCGGACCTCATCGAGGAAGTTGATATAGGTGGTCGGTCCCGGTTCGATGACCGGCGCCGGCGCCGGCATCGTATTGTCGATGCCGAGAGAGGACATGTCGGCGGCCGTCGCCGGAGCGATCCCCAGCGCAGCGCACACGAGTCCTGAAAGAACGGCTGCCCGCCCGGCCCCCACTCAAACCTCGATTCCGCACCCCGCGGGAATCTTGAATAAAGGCGCTCGCGGCTCGAGGCAAGCGCGCGAGGCTCCAGCTTTCGGCGCGGGCCGCGCAATCTGGATAAGTGTGGCGCCGGAGACATACCGAGGCCAAAGCCCAATCTGCATTTGCAATGGCGGCCGCTCAGAGTGGATTCCTGCCCTCTAAACGGCCGCTCGGGAACGGCAGGAATTGACGTTAAGCGGACATTGCGGATCGCGGGTCTGTCCATCAGAACGTCGCTTCGAGCTTGGCCTTGATGGCGTTGTCGCTGGCGCCCGACGACAAGAGTCCCGAATAATAGACGCTGAGCTTGATGTTCGAGGTGAGGCGCCGGTCGACGCCCAATTCGAGCGCGAGCGCGTCGCGCGCGATCGGGGCGCCGGCGATCGACATCGGGGTCAAGGGCGCGCTCGCGAAAGCCATTGTCGCGTTCGGCGTCGGCCCGCCGTAAACATGCTGCCAGCCGATCATGCCGTTCAGCGTCATGGGCAAGGTCGCGAACATCGTCGCTTCGCTGCGCAGCCCCAGCGTCGAGATCCCGTAGCCCACGTTCTCCGAGCCGCCGATGAGGGAGGCCGGTCCGGGCGTCTCGGTGAAGCTCGCGGTGTGGAGATCGGCCCCGGCGAGCCCGACGAACGGCTCGACCAACGCGGCCGTGACCAAGGGCGCTGGGACGGCGATGCGCCAGCCAGCCTCGCCGAAGACCTCGGCGGTGTCGCCGCCGTAGCCCGACCCCGCCGACTGGTAGAAGCCGGAGAACGACACCGCGCGATCGAGGCCGTAATGATTGTTGGCGTAGAAGGCGCCCCCGCGCACTTGCAGCGCGTCGACGCTGGCCCCGCCATAGAGCCCGATATAAGCCGCTGAGATATTCCCCGTCGAACCGCGCGATGGGTCGGAGATGTTCGAATTGGCGTAGCCGCCGGCGACGCCAAGGCGATAGCGGCCATAGAGCGTCGCGTCCGCGCCCAGGACGAAACCGCCGACATTGTTGCCGACGGTCGCGGAATTGCCGTTGCCGCCGAGATGGCCCCAGGAGTTGAAGCCCTGCGCCCAGGCCGAATAGACCTGCGTCGGAGTCGAGAAGGCGTAAGTCTGCACGGTCTTGGCGCTGCTGGGGGATGGCGCGGCGTAGCTTTCGGCGAGCCGGTCGAGCACCGCTTCGCGCGGCAGCCGCGTGTCGTCGAACGCCGCCCCGATCGCGCTCGCATGGACCTCGCCCGAGAGCGCGTTGAAGGCGCCGAGCGCGCCGGACTTCGTCTGGCTGATGAGCGCGTCGTAAAGCGGCGAGCCGGCTGGCTGGGCCTGGAGAGCGAGCGCGGTCGCGACCTGGTTCGACGTCTGCGCCGCCGTGACGAACGGCAGGGCGGCGAAACCGAGATAGACGTCGTCGGCGTCGTAGCTCAGCGTCGGGGCGAGGAAGGCGAGGGTCGTGAGGTCCCCGCTCGACGAGAGCGACGAGAACGTCCCAGAGAGGCCGCCTTCGGCGGTCAGGATGGTGTAGCGCGTCGAGGGCAGGTAGGTTCCGCCCGCGCCGCTGACCGCGACCGTTCCGCCCAAAAGTGTCGTCGACCCCGTGGAGACGAGCTTGTCGTTCTGGCCGGGGGCGCCGACATTGACCGCGAAGGTCGAGCCGGCCGCGAATGAAGCTTCGCCCGTGACGGTGAATTTCGCATAAGGCCCGAGCACGCCGGGCGCGACCGTCGCCCCGCCGTTGGCGACAAGCCCGCCGACGGACCCTGTTCCGCCAAGCGTTGCGCCCGATTCCACGGTGACGGTCGAGGCGAGCGAGCCCCGAAGGCCGAGCGTCCCTTCCTGCACGTCGGTCGGGCCCGAATAGGTGTTCGCAGCCGTGAGGATCAGCGTTCCCGAGCCTATCTTGTCGAGCGAGCCCGAGCCCGAAATAACGCCCGAGATCATGGCGGTGTTCGCTTGGGTGTCGATGGTCGGATCGGCGTTCAGGACGATCGCGTTCGCGAGCGTGAGCCCGTCCGCATCGAACTGGAGCGTCGTGCCGGGCGCCATGGCGAGAGCGCCTGTGCCGAGCGCGCTGTTCGATAAGATCCCGAGCGCGCCCTCGTTGAGAAACGTGCCGCCAGCATAGGTGTTCGAGCCGGCGAGGATCAGCGTTCCAGAGCCGATCTTGGTGAGCGCGCCCGGGCCTGAAATCGCGCCCGAGATTCCGTCCGCGTTCGATCCCGTGTCGAAAGTCGGATTGGCGTTCAGCACGATCGAATTCTCAAGCGCGATTCCGCTCGCCTCGAACTGCAAGGTCGTGCCCGGCTGCATGGCGACGGGCCCCGTGCCGAGGGCGTCGTTCGCGCCGAGCCCGAGCGTGCCGCCGTCGACGAGGGTGCCGCCGGCATAGGTGTTCGTGCTGCCCAGGATCAGGGTTCCAGCCCCGACCTTGGTCAGTTCGCCCGCGCCCGAAATGACGCCATTCCAGGTGAGCGTATTGCCGTTCGTGTCGAAGGTCCCGCCTTTGCTTGTCAGCGTCACGGCGTTGCTGAAAACAAGATTGTTCGCGCCGGCCTCGAGGATCCCGTTGTCGAGCGTGAGGAACCCGATTCCGATCGAGGAGGAGATTCCCGGATTCGAGTTCGTGACCTCGACCGTCGTGCCGTCGATGATCGTCGTGCCGCCCGAATAAGCGTTCGCGGCCGAGAAAATCGCCGTGCCGCCGCCGGTGACCGTGAGCATCGAAGACGGGGTCGGGCCGACGAGCAGATCCGCGAAGGTCTGCGTCGTCGGCGCGGGCACGGTGATGACCCAGCCGGACGGAGGCGTTTCGCCATCGTCGGGCAGGATGGTCATCGTGAGCACCGTGTTGTCGTCCAGAGGCGCCAACGGACTGGAAATCCGGTCTGTGTACGGAAAGCCGTAGGCGTCGGTGACCGGCGTGCTGCCGCCGTTCAGATAGGCGGCGTACTCGTTGTATCCGGGCTCGCCCGTAAAGAACTGCGGCTGCGCGGCGGCGTAGGCGTCGCTCTGCGGAAGCGGCTTTATGGGGGGCGGAGGGTTTTGCAGGTTTGGGATTGGCGGATTGCCGTACCATGTATACGAGGGCGACTTTCCAATTGTCTTCCCCGGCATGTTCGGGTTTTTCTCGGTGCTCCCGATGAAGCCGAAATTCAGTCCAGCGAAATAATCGGCGACAGCTTTCGTGGCCACGCCCGAGGCGTTGATCGCGGCGGTGCAGGGCCGGAGCTGGTGGTGCAGGTGGCGGCGGGATTCGCGCCGTAAATGGCGTACGAAGTCATGACCGTCGGCGAGACGGTGATGGTGATGGCCGTGGTCGGTCCGGATCCGGACTGCACCGTGCCTGTCATGACGAGGCCGCCGGCATTCGCGCCCGTACTCGGGATGGAGGCGTTGAAGCTATAATTCTGGAACGGGCCGCCTTTCGTGATTTGTCCGTTCTGGCCGGCGATCGTGGTCTGGATATTAGCGGACTCGATATGGCTGATGTAGTTCGTGAAGTTTGCGTATGGCGTCGTGCTGACGCCGTGCTGTATTGCTGCGGGCTTGGTTGATTTGTTGTCGTTGGCGAGATGATGCGGACCACGCCGTTCAAGGGTCCGTTGGGCGTGTTGATCGTGACGCCGTTCGCGCCGCCCGCGACGATGGCGCCGAGGGTGTTGGACGACGTGTCGGTCTGGAAATTCTCCAGGGCGCCAAGCGCGTGGAAGACCGCGGCGGTTTTGACCGCGTCATTATAGTTCCAAGTCAGCGTCGTCGGCTGAGCGCCGCCTTTTGTCTGCAACTGCAGAGGAATGCCAAAGAAGTCGCTCGCGCTGAGGTTGGCGCCTCCACCGGCTGGAACATATTGCGGCGTGCCAGGCGTGCCGCTCGCCGGCGTGTAGGTGATTTCGTATTTGTCCAACCTCGTCAGGAAATTGGGGTTCGCCACGCCTCCGATGGTCGGGGCGTTGACGTCGGGTGCGTATCCTTTGGCGGGGCTGAGGTCGGTCAGCGGAGAGCCGAGAGAAACGAAAACCCGGGCTGATTGGAGGTTGGTGACATCCACCCCAGCGGCAAGTTGGGAAAGGGTATAGCTCTGGCCCTCCACCACTGGGGTGTTCGTGCCGACGATCGTCGCCGCGAATTGGCTTGGGAGGGCGCCGGTAAAGGTGATGTAGGCCGGCAACGTTGACGCGTCCGGCCGGTCATTGTTGAAATCGAGAACGAGATCGGCCGAGGCAGGCGTCGCGACCATGAGGCCGCCGAGCAGGACGAGCGCACACGCAAGTCTGCGAAGAAAATGGACGGACTTCATCCCTGTGCTTCCCGATCTTCCGCAACGACGCTTTCGGCGACGTTCACGAACAGAATGAACAGCGAAGCTCGACCGAGGCTGACTCGCCCGAGGGGTTCAAGCCTTTTCGTAGATGACGGCCAACCGGCAGCCTCGGCGGGGCGGAGGGATGACCTGCGGCGTCGGGTTCATGATTAGGTTCAGCAAGACGCCAATGAGGCGGCGGTAGCCTCGGAGCGGCGATGCCGCGTGTGTCCGCTATTTGCGCAAAGCAGATGTTTATCGAAATCGCGCGTTTGGTCTACTTTTCGGTCGAACCGGTTCTAACTGATTGAGCCCTGGACCCCGAGAGCGATCAACTCCGCTGTGAGACGCCGACGCCACCTTCGGTTCTGCGCTAACCCGTTGATCCATAATGCCTTCTGCGGCCAAGGCTCGCAACGGCCGGCGCTTTCCGCAACATTTTCTTCATGTTTTTCAGAAGCCATGCTATCCTGGGCCGTTTTTCATTACACGGCGGCGCAACGCTCGCGGAAGGAGAGTGACAAATGGTTCAGGAGACAGCGCCGGTGCGCCGGCATTTGGGCGCGCTTGGCAAGATGCAGCGTCGGAAGCGGATCTTCGGCCGCTTAAGGGAAGGCGCAAGCTACGAGGAGATCGCGGCCGAGGAAGGGGTCGGCCGCGAGCGCGTCCGGCAGATCGTCGCCGAGGTGTTGCAGAGACGCTCGGTCGACAGCGGCGCCGATCATGCGAAATTGCAATTGGATCGCCTCGCGCCCTTGATGCAGCTCGCGGCCGAAGCGGTCGCCGCCGGCGACATCAGGGCGATAACGCCCTATTTGAAGGTGCTCGACCGGCTCGACCGCTACCAGACCGTCGCCGTCGCCCACCAGGGCTATGACGAAGAGGACCGCAGGAAGCTCATGGAGAAGATCAACCGCGTGGCCGCCAACCTCGGCGTCGACGAGACGTGGAACGCGGCGCGCGAATATTTGAAGAAGCACGGTCGCTTTCCCGCCGATCCCGACGCGCTCAGCGAAGCCGGGGCGATCGAAGGGCTGGGCGCGGGCGAGACCGAGGCGCCCGAAGGGCCGGCCGGCCCGGCGAGGAGCCGCAGAAGGGGCAGAGCGAGGCGGCCAACTGGATGTCGTTTGAGAATTGGAGCGCAACCTGAGAGGCGAGTTCAAAAGATTCCGATTTTTTTATTTTTTTCCCCATAACCCTTTGAAAAGCCCCAATTCGGCCAAAGAAAACCAAGCCAATCCAACGATTTTTGCTTGGTTTTCCTTGGCTCTCCTTGCCCAACTCGCCGCCAGGTTGCATCCGGGGCGAAGGCAAGGCGGTCGCGATATCGACCCGGGCGAACGGCCGATCGTGTGGAAGCGCAAGCATGGGCTCGGACGCGTCTTCTAAGTTCGCTCGTGGGCGTGGATTGGTGTTCGAGGAAAAGCGGCGAAGCCGCATCGGTTTCGCCGCGCATGGTTGAACGAGATGCGCTCGCGGCGCTTGATGTTCATCGTCAAAGATCAAAATTTATCCATGCCGGAGATGGATGCTTCACTACCGCTACGTAAACCTCGCATTTCAGGCGTCGGATTAACCCCCGAAGGGCAGAACTGGCGCTAGACTTCACCCGTCAGGCGGAGCTTTCCGTCAGAAGCGGCAGGGTGGCGAGGACTTGCGCGAATGGCTCAATGCGGTGTGTCGCTCGATGGAGTCGCGGCTTGCGGCGCTGCCCCGGGCTTCGACGTCGCCGAGGCAGCCTTCGATGCGGCGCTCCTGCGCGAGCAATATCGCTCGCTGGCGCGGCTCGGCCCCTATGTCCACGGTGTCGTCATTGTCGCGGCGCTGGCGCTCTTCGGCGCGACGCCAACCGGCTCGCTCTTAACCGGGATCCTCCTGCCTGCCGCGCTCATCGCCATATCCGTCTTTCGACTTGCTTCGTGGCTTAAGATGCGCGCCGGTGTTGAGCGCGAGGCGCTCGACCTCGTCCGGCGGAGGGTGCGCGTGGCCAGCGTGCTCGGACCCGCGCTGACCCTTGCGTTCGCCGTGACAACGGCGATCTCGACATGGCGCGACGGCGTGGTCGAATTCGCGTTGGCGCTCCTCGCGGTCTGGGTCGTCGCCGCCGTTTGCGCGATCTCTCTCAATAGGATCGCGAGCGAGGCGAACGTCATCGTCATGGCCGCGACTGCGCCGCTCGTCGCGGCGTTCTTAGCCCGCGGCGCGGAGTTGACGCTCGGGCTTGCGGCGCTGGTCGCCATCGCCACATGTTTCATCGTCCGGATGCTTGACGAGCATTTTCGTATGTTCGCCGAGATCGTATGGTCGAGATTTGTGATCGCCGAAAAGCAGCGCGTCGCGGAGGAAGCGCGGCAGGCGGCGATGACCATCGCGCTGACCGACGATCTGACCGGGCTGCCGAACCGGCGCTGTTTTCACGGCCTGCTCGCCGACAGAATAAGGACCGCAACGGAGACCGGCGAGTGTTTTGCGCTAGGTCTTATTGATCTGGACGGCTTCAAGCCCATCAACGACGTTCATGGGCATCCCGCCGGAGACCAGAATTCTTAGGCAAGTCGCCGACCGGCTCGCCAAGGCGGTAGAGGGACGCGGCTCGGCCGCGAGGATCGGGGGCGACGAATTCGCTGTCCTCTGCAAGGGGATTGGCGCGCACGATGAGGCGATCGCCCTCGGGCAGGAAATTAAGGCAATATTCGCGACGGGCTTCGACGTGTTCCCGCCTGGCGTTCGCTTGACCTGCGCCTGTGGCTTTGTCCTCTTTCCGTCGTCCGGCGCCGAGCCAGATGAATTGGTGCGTTTGGCGGACGCCGCGCTCTACCGCGCCAAGGCCAGCGGACCGGGCCACGTTGCCGTGTTTGATCCGAGAGCCGGACGCACCGACGCGGGGGGCGCCTTCGGGGACGTGCTTTCTCTCGCGAGCGGGGGATCGGAAGGCGCAGTCCGATTTGGGCCAGCTGTCGACTACGCGACCCGAACGGAGGCTTCGAATCGCCTCCATGCTTAGGCCGCAGGGGCCCTTCCCAAGTCCGCAGAGTTGGCTCTTCCAGACTAAAGCTTCCTGGCGACGAAGGCGACGATCTCCGTCATAACAGTCGAAGCCGCCTGATCCATCGCCGCCGCGACGTTTGCCGGGTCGGTTGAGGCGACCGGGGTCCGCAGAGTGAAGATTTGGTCGGCCACGATCCGCCCGCTGCCAAGCGAAACGATCCAAGCGGCGATGTCGACATGGACTTCCTTCGACTGGGCGTCGAGCTCGAAGGCGCGGATGTCGAGATCGATCTCGTAATTCGCATTTGCCGCCGGGCCGTCGATCCAGCGAGCCAAGCCCGCGTTCTGAAAACTCTCCGCTAGCCGCGCACGGAAAAGCGCGGGCAGCGGCTCCGGCCAGCGAGCGCCGGCGAGCGTGGCCAGCGTCTGCGAACTCGCGTACGAGGAAATGATCGCTGTCGAGGTCGGCCGTCGCGGTCGCCTGGCCGACACGGAACTGGGCTCGGACCGCGTGGGCCTGGGGAGGCCTTGCGGCGGAAAGGTCGTACTGATTCCCCGTGGGCCCGCTCGCGCATCCAGAGAGCGCAAGCGCGACCGTAGCGACGAACGCCGATCGACCCAGAAGTCCACCCCCCCTACGCCCCATCATTGCCCGCCGTGATACTCAGGCAGCGAGGGCCTCGACCCAAAGAGCACCTGACTTGGATTCTGTCCGAGCGACCGCACCACGCGGTCGATGTCCTCGACCGTCCGCCTCGCCTCGATGCCGAGCGCCTCGTATTCGCGCAAGCCCGTATTGGTGAACCGGCTGAGCCCGGTCGCGATGTCCTTTACCCGCGAGTCGACATCGTCGGCGAGCTTCTTGATCGAGATCGCCGCCTCGCTGATGCGGTCAACCGCCCCCTTCGTGCCGGGCGAGCCAAGAAAGCTCTGGGCGCTTGTCAGCACGCCGTCGACCTTGTCGGCGGATTCGTTGAGCTTGGCCGACATCTCGGAAAAGTTCTTGAGCGTCGCGTCAATGTTGCCGCGATTTTGATGCACGGTCTCCACGACCTCGCTAGCCGAGTTGACGATGCCGGCAATCTTCTGCGAGTCGACCGCCTTTAGGAACGAGTCGGCATCGATGAGCGCAGTGTCCAGACGCCCCGCAGAATCGTTGAGGTGACCAGCGAGCACCGCTCCCTCGCGCGCTAGAGACTTCACATTGTCCGAACTCTCGGCAAGCGCCTGGCTGAAGGTCTGCGCGTTAGCCAGAAGAGCGTGGATTTGGTCTGGCTCCACCGACTTAACAATACGATCGGCGTCCTGCGACAGGCTCTGGATTTGGGCCACGACCGGCTGGACTGTCTTGCTGAGCTCGGCCAGGTTCTTCAGCGTCATGTCGACATTGGGCGCATTGTCGGCCAAGGTCTTGGCGAAGACGTCGGCGCTTTGCAGCGTTGAATGGATCGTCGTCGAATTGTCGGCGAGAAGCTTGTCGGCGCGATCGACCACCGAATTGCTTTTCGCTGATAAGCTCTGGACGTTGTCTACGATAGAGCGAACCTTGTCCGGGTCGACCGCCTTGAGCACGCGATCCGCGCTTTGCGTCATGGTCTGGAGTTGAGCGACGACCGGTTGCACGGTCTTGCTGATTTCAGCCAGGTTCTTCAGCGTCGTGTCGACATTGGGGGCATTGTCGGCCAAGGTCTTCGAGAACACATCAGCGTTGTGCAGTGTCGACTGAATGGAATCCGCGTTGTCGGAAAGAAGCTTGTCGGCGCGATCGATGACGGAGACGCCCTTCGCCGACATCGCCTGGACGTTGCCGACGATCGAGCGAACCTGATCGGTGTCGATCGATTGAACGAGCCGATCGGCGTCGTCCGATAAGGTCTGCAGGCGCGCGGCCAAGGGCCCAATCTGCTTGCCGAGTTCGCCCACGCTCTTCAGCGCTGCATCAACTCCGGCCGAATTGTCGGCAAGCGCCTTCGAAAACTGATCGAGGTTTCCGATTGCCGAGTGGATCGGCGCCGAATTGTCGGCAAGGATCTTGTCTGCGTCGTCCAGAATTGACGTGGCTTTGGTCGAGAGGGCGGCGACGCTGTCCAGAATGTCCTGCAGCTGCACCGACTGTCCGGCGTAGATAACCGGCGGCCTGCCATTTTCGGCCAACGAGCGCTGGTCCAGCGGTGACTCCGCCCAAGAGGGCGACCACCGCCCCTCCCGTCAGGCCTTGTGTCTCAAGACGCGCTTTGGTGTTTCTGTCGATTGGCGCTTCCGAGTTGACGTCGATGTCGGCGACGACCTGGTGCGGATCGCTTCTCGAGAAGGTGAGATGCGTGACCTCGCCAACCTTGATGCCGTTGAACGAGACGTTGGCGCCGTTCGAGAGCCCCGCGACTGAGCCGTTGAAAACAACCTGATAGCTTCGGTGACCGCCCGCCGCTCCGTAGCCCGCGATCCACATAATGAATAGAAACGCCCCGATGACCGCCGCCAAGGTGAAGGCGCCGATCAAGACGTAGTTGGCGCGCGTCTCCATTGTGCTTAGCGCCTCGCATTCTGGGGCCGGTCCTCCGCGGCGAGCGCGGCGGGCCGGTCGGCGCCCGCCGCGAGACGGATCACACCCCTCTTACCGTGAAAATAGGACTTGAGCCAAGGATCGTCGGAAAGCAAGAGTTCGCTGATCGGGCCTGCGGCGATAACCTTCTTGTGCCCAAGCACCGCAACCCGGTCGCAGATCGCAAACAGGCTGTCGAGATCGTGCGTAACCATGAAGACCGTCAGCCCCAGGGTCTTTTGCAGCGTCCCGATGAGATCGTCGAAATCTCCGGCGGAAATCGGGTCGAGCCCGGAGGTTGGTTCGTCGAGGAACACGATCTCCGGGTCGAGCGCGAGCGCCCTCGCGAGCGAGACGCGCTTGGTCATGCCGCCGGACAGCTCGGAGGGCAATTTGTCGGCCGTTTCCGGAGGCAAGCCGACGAGCGCCAGCTTCTGCAACGCGAGACCGTCGAGCGTCGACTGGGACAAGCCAAGATGCTCGCGCATCGGCGCCTGAATATTCTGCCTCACCGTCAGGCTGGAAAAAAGGGCGCCCTCCTGAAACAGCACGCCCCATCGCTCGCCGACCACGAGACGATCGTTCGGAGTCATCTTATCGACGTCGTAGCCGAACACCTCGATTGTCCCAGCCTGTTTGTGCAACAAGCCCAGGATCGTCCGTGTCAGCACGGACTTCCCGGCGCCTGAAGCGCCGACAAAGCCCAGCACTTCGCCGCGATAGAGATCGAGATCGAGCCCGTCCATCACCAGATGGTCGCCGAAGCCGACCTGAAGGCCACGCACGCGAATGACAACTTCGCGCTGGGCCGGGCGGCGGGGCGCGGCGTCGGCGTTCAATAGTCCACCGCGGCGAAGAACATGGCGAACAAACCGTCCATGACGATGACCATGAAGATGGACTTCACAACCGAGTTGGTCACGCAACGGCCCAGCGACTCGGCCGACCCGCGGACTTCCATGCCCTCAGTCGCCGCGATGAGGCCAATCACCACCGCCATGAACGGCGCCTTGATGAGGCCGACCAGAAACGTTTCAACCCAAATGGCGCTCTGAAGGCGAGTGAGAAAGATGGCGGGCGTTATGCCCGCATATGCCCAACTGACGATGAGACCGCCGGCCATTTGAGCCATATCAGCAAGGAACGTCAGAACTGGCAGGGCGATCACGAGCGCCACCAACCGCGGGATGATCAGCACTTCCAGCGGATCGAGCGCCATCACCTTGAGCGCGTCGATCTCCTCGCGCATCTTCATCGACCCTATCTCGGCGGTGATCGACGATCCGGTGCGCCCCGCAATCATGATCGAAGTCATCAGCACGCCGAGCTCGCGCAAACCCAAGACGCCAACCAGACTGACGGCGTAGTCCGCGGCGCCGAATTTGGCGAGCTGAAAGATGCCCTGCTGGGTGACGATCGCGCCGACCAAAAAGTTGATCAGCATGATGATCGGCACGCTGCGCAGCCCGTACATCTCGAGGTGATACACCATCGGAGTCCAGCGCCAGCGCCACGGCTGCGCGGCGAGACGCAAGAACATCACAATGACTTCGCCGAAATAATCGAGAATGTCGAAGAAATCGACGCCCGAACTCGTAGACTGTCTCGCCGATCGCCGAGAGCAGCGCGACCGTATGGGCCGGAGGAACGCGCGTGGACTTCTCGGGCGCGTGGTAGCCAGCCTCCTTGAGCAGGAGGTCGTGCTCGGGCCGCTCGCCGCGATAGGAAACGCTTGCTCCCGCAGCCGCCAGCTCAACCTCCGCGCGATCGATGAACCACGCGCCGGCGGTGTCCATGCGTTGCAGGCCCGCGAGATCGAGGATCACGCGCTTCGCGTCTTTGGCGAGTGAGATGAGCGAAGCCCCGGCCGCCTCGAGCTGGTGTCCGGCGCTGACAATCCATTCTCCCGCCAGCGACAGCACGACCCCGTCCTGGCTGTCTTGACGAGCTACGGAAGGCGTTGCGGTCACCAAGCGCTCCGGCAAGCACAAACGGCGCTCATATCGCGCCATCCGGCGACTGTCGAGCGAACAAGACCTGCGGTGCCCGCCCGGAGGGGATCAGGGGAAAAACAAACCGAGTACGAATTGGAGACCCTCTCACACGGACTCAGATCCGCGGACAAAGCGAGTCGAATCTTTCGCCTCGACGGCGCGGCCGCGAAGATCATCACCAAATCGTCAGGCTGCGGCGCCCCCAAGGCGCCTCAAACCGAGACTGGCGGACCATCCGTCGGACAAACCGTGAAGGAATCGGCGATTGCGCGATTCGCCGCGCGTCGGCGTTCAAAGGCAAGCCGCAATCGCCGCTATCTCCCGGCCCATCAAGTCGTGGTTAACGCGGGTGCGGCTTGTGGGCAGATTCCTCAGCCCGCTTTTGGCCAAACGTTGCAGTACCGACAAAGAGGTCGGCTATGGGAGCGGAGACCGCATCTCTCAAAAAACGGCCGCCTATTCGCAGGCCCCGTTTCCGGCTCTGCGCTCCATGCTCGCCCTCCATCTGGAGCTCGTGACCGTCGTTGCGCGAGCGGGGGTCCGTGAACTTGCGGATCTCGCCGGGAAGCGCGTCGTGCCCGGTCCGGCGGGAAGCGGCTCAAGAGCGACCTGGGAGGCAATGGTCAAGGCGCTCGGAGTTTGGCGCGCGTGGCGCCGTCAATCCATCATCGCCGCCTTGAGAATGCACACCATCGTGGCGTGGGCCGGGTTCTCGCTGAGGTTGCGGATCCGATGAGGCATATCGCAGCGGTAGCGCAGCGTCTCGCCGGCGTGAGCCGCCGCCGTGGTCTCGCCGACCTCGACCTCAAGCTCGCCATTCAAGACCGACAGGCACTCGACTGAACCGCGCAGATGCGCGGCCGATTCGAGAACCCCGCCCGGATCGGCCTGGAAATCGTACCATTGCAGCCAGTCAACGGTTTTCAGCCAGCCGATCACGGCAAGACGGCACAATCCGTCGTCAGAGACGAAGATCGGGGTGGTCCCTCGGCCCAGATGCTCGATGAACGGGCCCTCTTCAGTGCCCCGCAGCATCGATTCGATCGACACGTCGAGCGCGTGGGCGAGGCGCCAGATCGTCGTCAGCGTCGGATTGGTCTCGTTGCGCTCAATCTGCGAGATGATCGATTTCGCGACGCCCGAATGTTGCGACAGGTCGGCGAGCGAGAGCCCGTAGCCCTTGCGCAGCTTGAGCACCGCCTGTCCGAGCTGGTTGGACAGGGACGCCGCCCCGGCTTCCAAAACTTTGGCTCTATCCTTGCCTTCAACGCCCATGACGCGCCTCGAAATTTCCGTCCATCATAGACGAGTTCGTCCTAAATATCGTACAGTTTTGTTCGTCTTCTCGGACTCCCCTGGAACTGAAAACCCCAGCGCCTGACGCCCCAAATCTTATTACAGCCTGGATAGGAGAATGACTTGAAAGCGCCAGGCAAGGCCCGTCCGCCGAGGCGGCGGCCCGGTTTTGAAGACGGGGACTCGTTCGCAGCCGCAGGGACGCGGTCCGACCATGTTCAGTCTCTGGTGCGCGCGTTGGGGATCATCAACCAGCTCGCCTCGGCCGAGGAGGGCATGACGCTGACCCATATCGCCGAATGCATGGGACTGCCGCCATCGACCGCTCATCGGCTGCTCACCACCTTGGAGCAGGAACGCTACGTACATTTCGATCACGAGCGTCGGCTCTGGTCAGTGGGGGTGCAGGCGTTCATGACCGGCGCCGCCTTCCTGAGGACGCGCAATCTGGTCGGCATCGCCCGCCCCTTTATGCGGGCTCTGATGAACGAGAGCACGGAAACCGTGAATCTCGCGATCGAGGACGAACATGAGGCGGTCTATCTGGCGCAAGTCGAGTGCCGCCAGATGATGCGCGCCTTCGCCCGGCCCGGCGCGCGCGTGCCTCTTTATTGCTCGAGCGTCGGCAAGGCCCTCCTCTGCGCGGCGTCTGACGGCGACCTCGCCAAGGCGCTTGAGCGCCAGGCCATGCCGCGGCTGACCGAAAAGACCATTGTCAACAAGACGGCGCTTCGCCACGAACTCGCCCTGACACGCGAGCGTGGTTTCGCCATTGACGACGAAGAACATGCGCCTGGGCTCCGCTGCGTCGCGGGGCTGGTGTTCGATGAGTTCGGCGAACCGATGGCTGCAATCTCGATATCGGGGCCGACGGCGCGCATCTCGAGCGAACGGATCGCCCATCTCGGCGCGCTCGTGCGAAGAAAGGCCGACGAAGTCACGGCGCAGTTCGGCGGCGCGTTGCCCGAGTGGCGCAAACTCAGATAGGCGAGCCGCCAGGCAAGTCCTGCTCCCGCCGGGCGTGCCTGTTTCCTCCCTCTGGGCGCACCTATTTCTCCCGCCGAGCGGGCCTATTTCCACAATGCGGAAAATGTTGTCGAGTCTCTTTGGCGAACGCTTTGTTCGGGTATCTTGCTTTTGACCGCATCCCGTCGGCGCTCAAAAGGGGCAACGGCGTCGAGGCATCAAAGCAGGAGCTGCGCAAGTCGTGAGGCGATTTGCGCCGAAGGCGGCTGGCGCCGAGGCAAGTTGGCCTTACAGCTTCGCGAAGCGTGATCACGGTTAGGAGGGACGGCAGGCGCAGCCAAAAACGGTGTCCAGGGCAGAATTGACGCCGGGGATTCCAGCGTCGACGACGGCCAGACGCGCAGGCGCTCGGCGTCCCGACGCAGAAAAAGAACTTTTATCACTAGAGGAACCAAGGAGAGTCGAATGAAACTTCACATTGTTTCCGCCGCTGCAATCGCCGCGGCGCTTATCGGGTCCGGCGTCGCCCGGGCCGACAATCTGCAAACGCTCGAAGCCTGGCACGACACACCCGCCGTCGACTGGCCAACGGTTCCGCAGACGGGTCCGAAGGCGGACGCGATCAAGGAGATCCTCAAGAAGATCACCCTGCCGCCCGGTTTCCATATCGACCTTTATGCGATCGTTCCCGACGCGCGCCATATGGCGGTCGGCCCCCAGGGCGTCGTGACCTTCGTTGGCACGCGCAAGAACAAGATCTGGGCGGTGACCGACCGCGACCGCGCGGGCGTCGCGCAAGGCGTCGAGGTCAAGGAATTCGCGCCAACCCTGGCCAAGAAGATCCCGAACGGCCCCTGCTTCTCGAAGGACGGGTTCCTCTACGTGGTCGAGCAGAACCGCGTTCTGCAATATCCGGCGGCGGAATTCTTCTATGAGAGCCCGGACGTCGGCGTCAGCGTCGTCGTCCCCGAGGGGCAATTGATTCCGAAGTCGGAAGAGAGCTTCAATCATAGCGCGCGCGAATGCCGCGTCGGGCCTGACAACAAGCTCTATATCCAGCTCGGCCAGCCTTATAATGTGCCGCCAAAAGATAAGGTCGAACTCGACAAGAAGGTCGGCATGGGCGGCATCATCCGCATGAACCAGGACGGCACCGACCGTGAGGTCTATGCGACCGGCCTGCGCAATCCGGAAGGCATGGACTTCAACCCGAAGGACAAGACGCTCTGGAGCAACGATAATCAGGTCGACGGCATGGGCGACGACATTCCGCCCGGCGAAATGAACCGTATCGACAAGATCGGTGAGAACTTCGGCTTCCCGTGGTATGGCGGCGGACATACCCGCACGAACGAATACAAGACCGATACGCCGCCGGCTGACGTCGTGTTCCCCGAGGTCGAGCAGGTCGCGCACGCGGCCGACCTTGGCCTTTCCTTCTATACCGGCGACATGTTCCCGGCGAAGTACAAGGGCGCGATCTTCTCGACCCAGCACGGCTCGTGGAACCGCACCGTGCCGGTCGGCGCGCGCGTCATGGTCACTTTTCTCAAGCCTGACGGGCACGTCGCCGGGCCTTCGATCCCGTTCGCGGAAGGTTGGAACGACAACGGCCACTATCTCGGCCGCCCGGTCGACGTCCAGCAATATTGGGATGGATCGCTGCTCGTGTCCGACGATCTGGTCGGCGCGGTCTACCGCATCTGGTACGACGGCAAGTAAGCCGAGCCTGCCTTAAACAGAGGGCAGCTCCTTCGTCGGGAGCTGTCCTTTTTTCTTGTCGCCCCGAAGTGGAGCACACATGCGGTTTAATCTGCAGCCATCAGCGAAAGCCCTAGCCCTTGGCGCCTGTCTGGTCATTGGCCTCGCCGCCCAAAACCGGGCCGAAGCAGGAGACGCGAAGGCCGGGCGGGCGAAGGCTGAATCCGTCTGCGCCGTCTGCCATGGCGTCGATGGACTGTCGAAGATCCCCGAGGCGCCGAACCTCGCGGGTCAGAACGAGAACTACCTGGTCGAACAGCTGACGGCGTTCAAGTCCGGAGAGCGCAAGAATGAAATGATGTCAATCGTCAGCCAAAATCTCTCGGACGACGATATCGCAAACCTCGCGGCCTATTATTCGGCGATCGAAATTTCGGTTAAGGCACCCGCGCAGTAGAGGCGCCGAAGGCGCGAATCCCTCTACTGCTTACGACGCTTAGCGCCGACCTATCTTAACGTGCGCCAAGCGCTCTATCGACTGAGAAAATCCGGTAAAGTCGCCGCCTGCTTTGCGGCAGGCGGCGCGCCAAATCACATCTCAGCCGACAGGTAGCTCGTCACTTCCATGCCGACGCAGACTTCACGAACTTCAGGGGTGGACCATGCCATGGCGTCGTTTCCTTCTAGGATCTTGCGAGCTCCGTTCTCCCGGGAGCCGGAGCAATACATAGGCTACCATGGCGCTTAAGCAATGGTCAAATGGGGTTCAACGGGGCGCAATTCATTGAGTCAACATGAATGTGATGAAGTCACCCTTTTCGGTCGCCGTACAGTCTCTGCCCAGCACGTTGTGGCAGTTTCGTCCGAACCATTTTTCGGTTTTCGCCTGATCGGTGTAGCGCTTTGGGCTCGCCGAAGCCGCCATCGGTTCAATGTCCTTGCCTGCGCGGGTTTGCCCGGTCTTTCTTGGGTCCGTCGTGTGACACGTCGTGCACGATGGCGTGTCAGGCTTGCCGGTTGAGAACTTGGTCCTGAAGAGATGCTCGCCTCGCTCCGCGGAAAATCGGCTGAAGCCCGGATCGGAGGCTTTCGCCTCGCCCGCATAGAAGTCGAGGACGGGCTTGGGCGATTCGCCAGCGGCGGCCGTCGCAAGCGCGCAGGCCAAAACGATGATCAAAATCAGGGCGCGGTCCATCGCTCTCATTGATAAGCTCGCTCGGGGATGTGGATGTCCTGCGGATTGAAGCGGCCCGTCGAAGCGTCGCTATGACATTTGTCGCAGGCGCCCTTTGCCCCGACCGCCCTGGACTTGAAGACACTCTCGGGAATCCCCCGGTGCATGCGGATCCAAAACGGCGTTGCCGTCAAGCGAAGCGGATCCTGCGGGTTCGAGCGCTGAAGCTCGTGGGCGGCGCGCGTGTCCCATTTCTCCGCGGCGTTCGCCGTCAGGTAAGCGCGGATTTGGGCGGCGACATCGGGCTTAAGGCTCGCGTCCTCGCCGAAATGATCTGAGAGATTGGCCAGGATTGCGATCCAGCGCGCACTCGGGGCGAGACTCGGCGGATACGCCATATGGCAGCTTCCGCATTCTTGCGCATAGGTCGGATCGAGCGGACCCGCCGGAACGCCCAACGCAGGGCGCGCCGACAGCGCCACGATCTGATGAACGCCGCCCGTCAGCAGGAGCAGAACACAAAGGCCAGCAAGCAGCGGTTTTGCTTTTGCCGGCCTCCGGATGATCCGCGGCGGAACCCGCCTTCTTGCCTGTCAGCATGGCGCGGATGAGATCCGGCTGGCCATGATGAGAACTCGTAGGCGACGCCCAGGAGATGGCCGCCAATCAAGGCGAGGAGACCATAAGCGAGCGCCTGATGGAGTCCTTGCGTCGCCATGCCGGCGTTGTAGGCAGTCACAAAGGCCAATGGGCCTTGCTTGTCGGCGCCGCCCAGGGTGACGACGCCGGTGATCACCGAAAGAGCGAGAATCGCGAGGAGAGCAAGCGCCATCAGGCTGCCAAGCGGATTGTGTCCCCGGTATCGGGGGCGGCGGCCGGCCACAAGTCCGGCGAGGTCCGCGCTGATGGCCGCGCGCTGAACGGGAAAGTTGGAGAACCGCGCATAGGTCGAACCTATAAGGCCCCAGAGAACGCGAAAGGCGACTAGACCTCCAATGGCGGCGCCTGCCGCGATGTGGATGTTCAGCGCGTTTCGTGGCCCGAAAAGCCCCGTGACCAAAGCGATCGCGACTGCTGCAACCAAGAGCCAGTGGAACAGGCGGACGCCAACGTCCCAGACCCGGGTCACGTCAGTAGCGGCGGCGCACCTACCCATCGTCGCTCCGCCATTTTGACGTCTACCGAATGACCTTCCCGTAGTGGCAGGCTAAGCAGTTGGCGGCCGATTTGACCGCGCTATGCTTCACTGCATCGAAGTTGAAATCCGCGTGCATCTGGTTCCACCAGGGCGTAGCCGTAATTCTCAAGGGTGTGCTGTCCGACGGAAGCGCAGCTAAAAAATGCTTCTCCCGAAAACGTGGCGTCCGGAGAATCTGCCGCATGCGAGGTCAGGAAATCGCGGATGACATCCAGGTCCTTCTTCGGGATTGAAGCGTCTTCGCCAAAATGATCATTCATCGTCGATAGAATGGCAGCCCAGGAACGGCTGGGCAGCATCCGGGAAGGGAAAACCATGTGGCAGTCGCCGCATTGTTTAAGCTCCGCTGGGGCTCCAGCATTTCCCTCCTGCAGCGGACCCGGCGGCTCGGGGTCACTTCGCGCGGGGCCAAAGGCGGCTTCGCTGATCACAATGAGGGCGACGACAGCCGCGCCAGCAGCCAGACGCTCAAGGGTTGACTTCACTCTTATCATTCTGGAGCAAAGCCCTTGTCGTAACGGCCGATGGCGGCGTCCTCGGCTCTCTACCTCAAAAAGCCCCCGGGAAGGCGCCGCCGTCGATGAGGATGTTCTGGCCTGTGATGAATCCCGCGTGAGCGCTCGCGAGAAAGGCGCAGAGCGCGCCGAATTCGGCCGGATCGCCGAATCGCCCGACCGGGATGCGCGCCCTCGAATCGGCGCGCGCCACATCGACGGGGACGCCCCGCTGAGCCGCCGCGCGCGCAAGGCCTGATTTCTGCCGGTCGGTCTCAAACGATCCAGGCTGGATCGAGTTGATCGTCACGTTGTCGCGCGCGAACAGCCGCGCGGCGGAAGCGAGAAACGCGGTCAGCCCGGCGCGCGCGCCGGATGAGACGTCGAGGCCGGCGATCGGCGCCCGTACGGAACCCGAGGTGATGTTGATGATTCGGCCAAACTTGCGCTCTGCCATGCCCGGCGCCAGCGCCTGAACCAGCGCGATCGGGGTCAGCATGTTGGACTCGATCCCCTTGAGGATATCTTCGCGGCTGATCTCGCTGAAACTCTTGTACGGCGGCCCGCCGTTGTTATTGACCAGAATGTCTGCGTCCGGGCAGGCGGCGATCAACTCCGCCCGAATCGCCCGATCATCGAGATCGCCGGCCACTTGGCGAACCTCGACGCCTGTCGCCTTTCGCAGTTCGCTTGCGGTCTGATTGAGGGCCTCCTTGTCGCGCCCGTTAAGCACGACCGCGCATCCAGCTTCCGCCAGCGCCTGCGCGCAGGCGCGGCCCAAGCCTTTGCTCGACGCGCAAACGATCGCTTTCCGGCCCGCAATTCCTAGTTCCACTGTGGCGCCCCTGCTCTCGACACTCTTCAGGTCGACAATTATAACCGCTTCGAGTGCGTCGCGTCATCGAAGCGACATGAGAATCTGCGCAGTCATTTCTCGTTGTTCGCCCCCTCGCGAGGAGGCCCCCGGTGTCCAAGTCTCATCAGACCCATCGTTACAGGACGCTGTTCCTGTCGGATTTGCACTTGGGCACGCGCGGCTGCCAGGCGCACCTTATCCTGGATGTGCTGCGCCATGTCGAGGCCGACACCATCTACCTCGTCGGCGACATCATCGATGGCTGGCGGCTCCGCTCCGGCTGGTACTGGCCGCAGTCGCATAACGACGTCATCCAGAAATTGCTGCGCAAGGTCAGGCGCGGCGCGCGGATGGTTTTCGTTCCCGGCAACCATGACGAGTTCGCCCGTCAGTTCTTCGGCCTGACGTTCGGGGGCATCGAGATCAAGCGGCAGGCGATTCACACCGCGGCCGACGGCAAGCGCTATCTCATCATTCACGGCGACGAATTCGATGTCGTCGTGCGCCATTCGAAGTGGCTCGCCTTCTTCGGCGACTGGGCCTACGATTTCGCCTTGTTCGTCAACACCCATTTCAACGCGGCGCGGCGGGCCTTGGGCTTGCCCTATTGGTCATTTTCGGCGTGGGCGAAGCTTAAGGTCAAGAACGCTGTCAATTTCATCGGCTCCTTCGAGCAGGAGCTGGCGGGCGAGGCCAGAAAGCGCGGCGTCGACGGCGTGATCTGCGGCCACATCCATCATCCCGTAATCCGCGACATGGAAGGCATAATCTACGTCAATACTGGGGATTTTGTCGAATCATGCTCTCTGGTGGTCGAGCACTACGACGGCCGGCTCGAAGTGCTGCGTTGGAAAGAACCGTTGCCGCTCCCCGCCCGGGTTGAGGACGACCTGCCCTTCGAAGATGCAGAGGCGGACGCCGAAGAGGCGCAAGCGGAAGCTGCTTGATGCGCATCCTGATCGCCACCGACGCCTGGCGCCCGCAAGTCAATGGCGTGGTGTCGACCCTGGAGCGCATGACTCAGGCCGCGACTGAATTCGGCGCGGCGTTTGAATTCCTCACGCCTCAGGGCATGTGGAGCGCTCCCCTACCCTCCTACCCCGAAATTCGCCTGGCATTGCCGAACCTGTGGCGAATCGACCGCCAAATCGAACAGGCCGCGCCGGATCACATCCATATCGCGACCGAAGGCCCGATCGGCTGGCTGACGCGGCGCTATTGCCTCAAGCACAGGCGGATCTTCACCACCAGCTATCACACGCGCTTTCCTGAATACGTGTCGGCGCGGATCCGAGTTCCCGAATGGCTGACCTACGCGGGTTTGCGCTATTTCCACGCGCCCTCGGCGGCCGTGATGGCGCCAACGCCGACGATCGGCGCCGACCTCACACGACGCGGCTTCGCTCGGGTCAGGCTCTGGACGCGCGGCGTCAACCATGCCGTTTACCGCCCGCGGCCAAAGCGGGCGCTGGACGTGCCGCGGCCCATCTTCCTGTCGGTTGGACGGGTGTCGGTGGAAAAGAATCTTGAGGCGCTGCTCAGCCTCGATCTCCCCGGCTCGACCGTCATCGTCGGCGACGGGCCGGCCCGCCGCACCCTCGAGCGCCGCTACCGCCATGCGCACTTCCTCGGCTCCAAGGAGGGGGAAGCGCTGGCCGACATCTATGCGAGCGCTGACGTGTTCGTCTTCCCCTCGCGCACCGACACGTTCGGGATCGTGATGATCGAGGCCATGGCGAGCGGCTTGCCGGTGGCGGCTTATCCAGTGCCCGGGCCGATCGACGTGGTCGGACCCGGCGCGGGCGTGCTCGACGAAGATCTGCGAGCGGCCTGTTTCAAGGCGTTGACCCTGCCGCGCGAGCAGGCGCGCGAACATTCGATGCGTTTCACCTGGCAAGAGAGCGCGCGCCAGTTCCTCGACAATATCGAGGCGAGCCGGTCGGATCTGAAGCTGGCCCCCGCCTCGTCGCCCAAGGCTGTCAGGACCGCTCGGCCGGTTAAGAACAGTTAGCGCGGCCGAAGCCGTCGGATACAACTTCCCGCGCGAACTCGCTCCAAGGAATAGCAAGGAAAACCAAAAAAATCCAAGCAAATGAGCTTGGATTTTTTTGGATACCTTTGGCCGAATCGAGGCTTTTCAATGAATTATGGCGAGTCCTAATAAAAAAACTTTCCGTCCGGCCTAAGACCCTCTCCGGTTGTAAAGGCGCCACAGTCCGCGTCGGCTGCCCTGGAAACAGGGTTGGAATTCGCACCGACCGCGTTTGCCATCATAGGCTAATCTTACGCTCATTTTCGGCTTTACACAAGCAAATGTCGATAGAATCTGGAATTGTACCCCCGGCGCGCAGATGCGGCGGCGCTGCGCAACAGCTTGGGGAAGGGACCTGGTGTTCGCGGTGTCGGGGCGTTCTAGGCAATCGCGCGCGCTTCCGTTTTTTGTCCATCGTAACTATGCAGGGTGCAGCGCGTTGAAAGCTGGCTCCCCGGAGATGCGATCATCCCCCGCAATGCAAAGAGACGACGAGCGAAGCCGGCGGTCCGCGTCCAATATGGCGCGTTGCCTTATCGATTTACGTCCATGGCCGCGCTCGAAATCCTCATCGTCACGACGCGTCAATCGCGGCGGTGGATCGTGCCGAAGGGTTGGCCGATCAAGCGGCTTACGCCTTCAAAGTCGGCTGCGCGGGAGGCGTTCGAGGAAGCCGGCGTCAGAGGAAAGATCGGCGCCCGAGCGATCGGCGTTTTCAGATACAAAAAGGCGGCGGGCGAGAACGGCGCCGACCCGGACTACGAGGTCAAGATTTTCCCGCTTCTGGTTCGAAGGCAAAGCGCGAGCTGGCCGGAATTCGGACAGCGCGTGGTTCAGTGGGTCGATCCGGAGAAGGCGATCTCACTCATTCGAGACCCGGAGCTGAAGGCGATCGTCGAAAAGTTCGCCAAGCGCGCGGCCGCCGCGGCGGCAAGTAAGGTCATTTACTGACCGATCAACGTAGACTTACGGATTGATCTGAACCTTGGCGAGATAATGCTCGGCCCCGTCCACCGACGGGGCCGCCAGGGCCAACCCGACATAGGTGTCGGGACGGATGAGATAGAGCGCGTTCTCCCTCAAGCCCGCGTGACGCATCGCCTCCGTCCATGCATAGACCTCGAGCGGAATGCGGCGATCTTGCGCCCATCGCCTCACATAGTCGTCGGCCTTGCCATAGACATGTATCTGCCAGCCGATGCGCTTGAGCGCCTTATAATTGTCGGTTCCGCCCATCTTCACCCAGGGCAGGCGGTCGCCGCCGTGAACGGGACCGGCGTGGCCCTGATCGAGGCCCTTGCCGCGATAGTTCAAGGTGATTTGGGAGATGGTGCGGAAGATATAGTCGCGGGCCGCCTCGAACCTGACCATCTGCGGCAGGACGATCGGCGCGACGCGCGTGCGAATGATCTCGGCCAAATTGCCTTCGCCGGCGGCGACGTTGAAGAAGCGGTCGGTGGTTTGCACCAAACGCAGAGCGAAGGCGCGCCGCTCGGCTTCGAACGTGTCGAGCAACGCGTCCTGCGCTTTGCCGGTCAGGACCGCCTGAAGCTTCCAGGCCAGGTTGATCGCATCGCCGATGCCGGTGTTCATCCCCTGCCCACCCACGGGGGTATGGATATGCGCCGCATCGCCCAGGACGAAGGCTCGACCGTTTCGGAAACGGTCGGTCACCCGGTGGTGGACGCGGTAGACCGAAAACCAGTTCACCTTGTCGACCTTAAGCTTCAGATTCTGCGTGGCTCGATCGCTGATGTCGGCAAAGGTGAGCTTGTCGACGTCCTTGCCCGGTGTGGGCTTGACCGCCCCGATTAGGCGGACGCGGCCCTCATGCGCCAGCGGGAAAATAGCCAGAAAATCGGCCTCGTCGAGATCGACGTTGAGATCGGCGTTGATGGCCAAGCCTTCGCCAGCCACGTCGGCGACGTAGAAGATCTGTGGGTAAGTTCCGCCCGGAAAGCTCGTCCCCATGATCTCTCGGACTTTCGACCTCGCGCCGTCGCAGCCGGCGATAAAAGCCGCGGTCACCACGCTTTCGCCGCCGTCGGGCCTACGCAAGCGGGCGCTGATGTGGTCGCTCTCCTCGGCATATCCGAGAAATTCGGTCCCTCGCTCCACGTGCACGCCGAGGTCTTGCAGGCGTTCGATCAAGAGCCGCTCATGCTCGTCCTGCGGGAAGATGTGCAGGAAGCCATAGGGCGTGAGATCCGAGGCGATTTGCTCGAATGGAACCCGTGCCGCTTCACGACCGCCGAGCCATAAACGAAGGCCGGGGACCGTGTAGCCTCTCGCGACGACGGGCTCGGCAAGATCGAGCTGCTCGTAGAGCTCGAGCGTTCGCGCGTGGACGGCCAACGCCCGGGACGTTGTTCCAGGGTCAGCGGTCTCGTCGATGATTCGGACGGAGACGCCCTGTTTCGTCAGCCAAAGGGCAAGAACCAGTCCGGTCGGGCCTGCGCCGACGATCAATACGCTCGGATCCGCCATGGGTCATGCTCCAATAGAGCCGACCGGACGCTTATAACGACTGGCTGACCAAAAAAGGGCCAACGACGGCAAACAATTGTCGGCGACGGCCACTCGCCAGCGCCCAAATCTGGTGCCTAAGCGAGCGATCCAGCTTAACCGCGCAGCTTACCGTTCGCCCGCGCCGATCCGCCTCTCGAGCGCTTCGTAGAGCGCATTGCGGGCGGCGAAAGTCTGTTCGAGCGCCGCGACGCTGACCCGCTCGGCGCCCTTGGTCAAGAGCCAGTCCGCGAGCTCCGCCACCTTGTCGCGGG
The DNA here is from genome assembly GCA_963753135.1 of uncultured Alphaproteobacteria bacterium. Lineage (GTDB taxonomy): Bacteria > Pseudomonadota > Alphaproteobacteria > Rhizobiales > Beijerinckiaceae > Roseiarcus. The sequence goes on from CAVWBA010000006.1 coordinate 200,524, forward strand.
CGCAATGCAGCGCGACGAACCCGTGCGGATCGATGTCCTCGCCGGTCGCCGAGACTGCGCCGAAGCGCTCGGCCGCCGTCTCGACCACGACATGCGCCGGACTCGGCAGCCGCGCCCGGACTTCGCGGGACTGCCGCGCTTCCTCGCTCGCGGCGATCCGGGCGAGGATGGCGCGCGCGGCCTGCCTCGCATTCGCCTCCCAAGGGGCCGTAAGCGAGGCGATCAGCGTCGCCTGCGAGCGCAGAATTGTTCCGTCGTCGAGGGGTTTCAACGCATTGGCGGCGAGCGTCGCGCCGGTCGTGGTGATGTCGACGATGAGCTCCGCCGCGCCCGATGCGGGCGCCCCTTCGGTCGCGCCCAGGCTCTCGACGATGCGGTAGTCGGCGACGCCGTGCTCGGCGAAAAAGCGGCGGGTGAGGTTGACGTACTTGGTCGCCACCCGCATCCGCTCGCCCCGCTTGGCGCGATAGGCCGAGGCGACATCGTCGAGATCGGCCATGGTGCGCACGTCGATCCAGGCTTTTGGCGCCGCGACCACGACATTGGCGTGGCCGAAGCCGAGGGGGCTCAAGAGCTCGAACCGCAGACTCGACGTTAAGCGCCTTCTCGCGCAGCAGATCCTCGCCGGCGACGCCGAAATGCGCTGCGCCCGCCGCGAGCTGGCCGACGATCTCGGCTGACGAGATATAGGCGACTTCGACGCCCGGCAGCCCGGCGATCACGCCGCGATAGTCGCGCGCTCCGCGCCCCTGCACGAGCTCGAGACCGGCGCGAGCGAAGAACGCATGGGCGGCCTCCTGCAATCGTCCCTTGGAGGGGACCGCAAGGACAAACGGCCCCTCGGCGCCATTGCCATGCCCCGCCATCAGCGCTCTCCCCCGTTCATGAGCCGGTCGAGATTGATCGCCGCGCCGACGGCGGGAATGTCTTCATTGGCGCCGAGGCGCCGCGCGAGCCCGTCGTAACGCCCGCCGGCGAGCGCGGTCTTCGCGCCGGAGACATGCGGATCGTGCGCCTCGAACACGAAGCCGGTGTAATAGTCAAAATCACGCACGAAGGCGGCGCTGAACCGGGTCGCCTCGATCGCGACGCCGCGCGCGGCGATGAAGCCGTTGCGGCGCTCGAACGCGTCCAAAGCCGCGTTTAAGTTCAGGCCGGCCGAATGGGCCAGGCGCCGGAGCTCGACCGCGGCCTGGTCGGGATCGCCGGAGACGCCTAAGAAGGCGTCGAGCGCCGCGCGCTTCTCCGTTTCGATCGGGGGCCCTGACCTGAGGGACGCCTGCTCGAGAAAGCGGTCGGCGATTTCGCTCGCCGTGCGCCCGCCGACCGCGTCGATGCCGGCGATCGCGAGCAGGTCCTCGACCAAGGCCTTGGCGCCGGCGTGATCGGCGCTCTCGAGCGCCGCCAGCACGCCGGGCTGGGCGAGCGCGCTCTGACTTGGGCGCATGAAAATGGCCTCGAGGCTTAAGCCCCGGGCGACGCCGCGGCGCAGACGCCTCCGCCAGGGCTCCGGGATCTTCAGCGAATCGAGCATGGCGTCGAACAGGCCGGCGTCGCCGAGCCGCGCCGCGAGCATGGCCCCCCCAGCCGCCGTCGCCGCCTCCATGGCGAGCGAGAACACTTCCGCATCGGCCGCTTCGGCGTCACGGCGTCCGAAGCTTTCGAGCCCCGTCTGCGTCTGCTCGCCACCTTGGCCCGCGCGAGCACGAAATACCGGGCCGAGATAGGAATATTCTGCGATTTTGCCGGCCTTCTCTGAATTAAGATAAGCGCGGCAGACGGGGATCGTATATTCGGGCCTGAGGCACAGCTCCTCGCCCGCGGCGTCGGCGGTCAGGAACAGGCGGCGGCGGACCTCCTCGCCCGACATGTCGAGAAAGATCGCCGCCGGATGCAGGATCGGCGGCTCGGTGCGCTCGAAACCGGCCGCAAGCAGGCAATCGAGCGCGCGTTCGCCGGCCGTGCGCGGCGCTTCGTTGGCGGGGTCGCGGCTTCGCAGCGTTTGGCTCGCTGAATCGGCCAGAATCGTTTGGGTCACCAGATTGCCCTCATGGGTCTTGGTCCCCCCTTTAACAAAGCCGGCCCAAGCGCGCAGCCCCTAACCTCACCCAAGGTGAACGCTTCCCACAGCGCCCGGTTGCGGCCGCAGCGCGGCCATGGTCGGATGACAAACGGAGGCCGAATCATGCCTGGGGCCATCTAGCCTGCGATGAAGCCTGCATCCGCATTGCGCTTGTTGCGCTGGATTGTTCTCGCCTTTGTCCTCGTGGCGCTTGGCCGCGCGAGCGCGCAGGAGACCCATCGGCTCGACCTCGAACAGACCCGAGCGACGCTGACCGCCACTGAAACGGCGCTTCGCGACAAAAACCTCGACGATGCGGGCTTGCAGAGCCTGCGCGCCCAAAGCGACGCGCTCTGCCTCGCCTTGCAAGGAGCGATCGCCAACCTGACGCCTCGCCTCGCCGCCTCGGCGCAGCGCCTCGAGGAGCTCACGCCCAAATCGGGTGAACCGGCGCCCACGACGGACGTCGCCGCCAAGGATCTCGACGAACGAGAAGCAGAGGCACGACAGGCTCGACGCAAACCTGCGCGCGGCGCGCGCCATGTTGCTGGAAGCCAACGATGTCAGCACGCGCATCAGCGAGGCGCGGCGTCAATTGTTCGCGCAGCGAACGTTCGCTCGCTCGGTGAGCCTTCTCAACCCGCAGCTTTGGAGCGCTGTCAGACGCGAGCTCCCGGTCGACGCCGAGGTAGTCCGTAATCTCGTCGACAACTGGCTCGGCGCGCATCGGCGAACGGCCGTTGCTCGCCAAGATCGGCATGGCCGCGATCGTCATCGCGCTCGCGCTGGCCGCCGCGCCTCTCGGATGGATTGCTCGTCGAATTCGTCTACCGCGATCCGGGCGAGACGACGCCAAGCCGGTTGCGCCGCGCGCTCGCTGCGGCCTGGACATTTGTGATCTTCGCCGCGCTGCCGCTCGCGGGCCTCGGCGTGCTGGCCGGCGCGCTCGACTCCTTCAATCTCACCGATCGAAGCACGCAGGCGCTCATCGACGCAGCGTTCGCGGGGGCGCGCGTGTTGATCGCCGTCAATGCGCTTGGCCGCGGCATGCTCGCGCCTCAGCGTAGCGCCCTGGAGGCTCGTTCCGGTCAGTGATCGGACGGCGGGAAATCCTCTATCGCCTCGCGATGGCGCTGGCGGCGATCTGGGCTGTCGAAGCGGTTGGTCGAGCCTGTCGCCGACGCCGCCGCCTCGCTCAATCTCGCGGTCGCCACACGCGGCGTCGGCGCGGTCATCGTCGCGATCGCGATGTCTCATGCGCTGCGCCAGCTCAGGGTCCGGCCGGCCGGTGCGCAAGGATCGCCGCAAAACGAAGCCTGGACGCCGCTCAGGACGCTGGGCTGGGCGGCCGCGTTGATCATCTTCCTGGCCGCGGTGACCGGCTACGTCGCCTTCGCCACTTTCCTCGTCAATCAGGCGATTTACCTCAGCGTTATCGGCGCCGCGCTCTATATTGCCGATATCATCGCCCAGGACGGAACCGAGGCCGTCTTGAAGCCGGACGCGCTGATTGGCTCGCGTCTGATAGCGATGGCGGGCCTGCGCCGAAATGTGCTCGCGCAGATCTCCGTCACCCTGCAAGGCGCCGCCCGGCTGGTTGTTGTGCTGCTCGCCTTCGCGGCAGTGCTGAAGCCGTGGGGCGTGCAGTCGCAGGACATGTTCGGCGCGCTGCGCTCGGCCTATTTCGGCTTCTCGATCGGCGGCGTCACCCTGTCGTTGTCGTCGCTGGTCGGCGCTGGCGTCGTCTTCGCCATCGCCGTCTTCTTCACGCGGCTGGTTCAAGATTGGCTCGGATCGCGGTTCTTGCCGCAGACGCGTCTGGACGCCGGCGCAAGAAACTCGGTCCGGACGATTTTCGGCTATATCGGCGTCATCGTCGCGGTGCTCATGGCCGGCGCGCAAATCGGCCTCGACCTTCAGAAAATCGCGCTCATCGCCGGCGGCCTGTCGGTCGGTATCGGCTTTGGCCTGCAGACGATCGCCAACAATTTCGTCTCCGGCCTCATCCTGTTGTGGGACCGCACCATCCGCGTCGGCGACTGGGTGGTGGTGGGATCAGACCAGGGGTTCGTTCGCTCGATCAACGCCCGCGCAACCGAGATCGAGACCTTCGACCGCGGCAGCTTGATCGTTCCCAACTCCAACTTCGTCAGCGGCGTCGTCAAGAACTGGGTCCATAACGATCGCGTCGGACGCATCATCGTGCCGATCAACATCGCTTACGAAAGCGACGTCGATGAAGTGCGCGATCTCATGATCGCGGCGGCCAAGGCGCAGGACCAGGTGCTCGCCATTCCCGCTCCCACGGTGCTGTTCGCCGAGTTCGGCGACTGGTCGATCAAGTTCAATCTGATCTGCTTCGTCGACGACATCGAGCGGGGGGAGCGCACGCGAAGCGACATCCATTTCGAGATCTTGCGCCGAATGCGGGAGGCGGGCCTGCGCATCGCCTATCCCGCGCCGCCGCCGGCGGACATCCCTTGGACATTCCAGCCGGAGCCGAAGCCGGCGCCGACGCCGCCGCAGGCGCAGCGGAAGTAGGCTGGCTACGCGCCGAATGGGGTGCGCCCCCCGCGGCTCAGTCCTACGGCATCGCGTTGACCGTCTGCGCGCCATGCTCATTGAACCAGACGAGCCCGTCGCCGACCATCGCCGCGCCCTCTCCCGGCTTGACGAACAAATCGTGGGGAAGCGCCTCGGCGAGGGCCTTCAGCCAACGCGGGCTGAAGATTTGACTCCAGCGCCGACTGAGCTCAGCCGAGGTTTTGACCTCGATGCTCTTTCCCTTGAGATTCACAATCAGCGGAAACTGGACGAAGCGCGCCGCGCCGGCGCGGTCGCCGGCGAGAACGGCCTTGGTGAACCCCTGGACCCTGGCTTCGAACTCTGCAGCGCTTTGCGAGGTGATCTCGCGGTACCACTCGCCGCTCGCGGGACATCCCGCTTCGAAGTCGCCGCTAAGCGCAACCGGGAAACTCCGGCCGTCGGCCCCCTTCCAAACGCCGGCTAGGCCGACGCTGTTCTCGAAGTTCAGCGGGGCGTTCCCGTTGCTGCCATTGCCCACGAAATGCAGCGAGAAGACGCCGCCGGTCGGCTCCTTGAGGGCGATCCCCGAGGCTGGGTCCGCCGCGCCTTCGAGCGGGATGTCGGCGAGACGGCTCTGATAGAAATAATGGCTGAAGGGCACGACCTTCCCGTTCTCGACGCAAAGCGTCATGCCGATCCGTTGGGCGCCGAGCGTCCCGCGATACGAGGCTGCGTAGGCGTCGCCCTGCGCCTGGGCTGCGCCGGCGCACGCCGCGAAGACGAGGGCAGCGGCGACCGGTGCGCGGAGCGCCCGCGCGAGGCCGGCAAATCGTTCTCCTCGGCGACGTCCCATTGTTCGGCCTTTATTGACACGGGTTTGGCGTGTCGAGCGCCCCTCAAGCGCATCGCCGATCCGCCCCGCCTCCCAGCCGATGATCGCCTGCTTGCGCGCGAGGCCCCAATGGTAGCCGGTGAGCGCGCCCGAGCGCCCCAGCACGCGATGACAGGGCACGACGAACGAGATCGGATTCTTGCCCACAGCGGCGCCGACGGCGCGCGCGGCCGTGGGCTTGCCGATCTTGCACGCGATGTCTGAATAGGTGGTCGCGCGGCCTAGCGGCACGCTGAGCAGCGTCTCCCAGACCCTGAGTTCGAAATCCGTGCCGATCAGGACGACGCGCAAAGGCGCGTCGGCCCGCCACAGCGCAGGATCGAAGGCGCGGCGCGCATAAGGGGCGGTCGAGCGCTCGTCCTCGATGAGGCGCGCTCGCGGCCAGCGCCGCGCCATGTCGGCCCGCGCGGCCTCGCGTTTTCCCTCGTCGACGAAACCGAGACCCGCCATGCCGCGGGGCGCCGCGACCACGATCGCCTCGCCGAAGGGCGAGGGATGGAAGCCATAAGCGAGCATGAGATCGTCGCGGCGATAGTCGCCGGGCGTCAGCGCCTCGTGGGCGACGAACAGGTCATGCAGCCGGCTCGGGCCGGAAAGGCCGACGTCATAGGCCGCGTCGAGCACGCTCGCGGAATCGCGCAATAGCTCCCGCGCCCGCTCGATGGTGATCGCCTGCAGGAACGCCTTCGGCGTGAGCCCCGCCCAGCGCTTGAAGACGTGCTGGAAGTGGGACGGCGAAAGGCCGACATGGCTCGCGATGGCGTCGACCGACGGCTGGTCGCGATAGCGCTTGGAGATGAACTCGATCGCCCGCTTGACGGTGACGTAATCCGCGGCCGGCGGGCGGGGCGCTGGGAATGTCGAGCATGGGCGGTCCTGTTGCGCCGGCGCGCAGTTTTCATAAGCCGCGCTGGATCGGCACAAATACGCCCTCCAGCCGCCGCGCGCCACCCGAAAACGACGAATAGCCGCCCCGGTTCGCAGCCGTCATGCGCAATTCGAGATTGCCTGTATAGTGGCGGCTTGTGAGACCCCGGCACAGAGTCTCAGGAGGAGGATAGAGCGTCATGTCAAACCATTTCACCGGACTAAGCCTTGGGCCGCCGCTCGGCGATCAACGGCTCGATCTCTGTGACCTGTACGCATTCCAGTCGCCTACCGATCGGAACAGGACGGTGATCATCCTCAACGCAAACCCCACTGCGGACGCGCTCAATCCTGACGCGATCTATCGGGTCAACATCGACACCGATGGCGACTACCTGACCGATATCGCCTTCTCCTATGTGTTCTCGAAGCCTGAGAACGGCCGGCAGACGTTCAGCGTCTACAAGGCCACCGGCGCCGAGTCGCGATCGCCCGAGGCCGTGGGGACGAAGATCGTCGCCGACGCGGAGTGCTCCTTCGGGCCTACGCCGAACATCGTGAGGTCCGGCCCCTACACTTTCTTTGCCGGGAGCCGCAGCGACGCGTTCTTTTTCGACTTCGACGGAATCAAGAACCTGTTCGACATCCGGGGCAAACGGAATTTCACCGAGCCCCATCTCGGCGGCAAGTCCCCTTGGACAGGCGTCGACTCGAATACCACGGCGAACGTCTTTTCGACGGCGGTCGAGCTGCCAACGAGCGAGCTCAATCCGAAGCCCGAGATCCACGTCTGGGGGCGGTGCAGCTTGAGACGCGACGGCAAGCTCGTTCATGTCGATCGGGCCGGCCACCCGAGCGTCAGCAGCTTCTTCAACACCGACGACACCAAGGAGGAATACAACGCCAGCGAGCCCGTCAACGACCGCAGCCGATGGCTCGAGCAATTCATCCATCTGATGGGGCATACCGGCAATTACACCCGCGAAGAGGCCATCGCCGCGATCGACAAGGAGCGCACCCTGCCGGACGTCTTGAGTTTCGATCCGTCGAAACCCGCAACCTATCCCAACGGCCGGGTCTTCACCGACGATGTGATTAACTATCGCATCGCGTTCCTGACGAAAAACGAGTGCCCGCCCACGGGCTTGAAGCCCCACACCGACACCCTGAGGGAGTTCCCGTATCTGGGCACGCCGCATTCGAAGACCGCCGCCTGAAGCGCGCGCGGCGTTGCGTGCGTCTTATTGGCGGGGTGGACGCGAGCGCAAATCCGCGGTCGCGTCCCAACCCCACTTGAGCAGCGGCAGCGCGTCGGCGGCGAAAGCGCAGAAGTCGTCGACCAGCGCCGGCGAGGCGATCGCCGCCTCGGGGACCGGACGCAGGCAGACCAGGCTTTTGAGCCGTGCAGCCGCCGTGATCTCGGGGTCGTCGATCGCCTCGAAGCCGCGCGGCGCGCGCTTGAGCGCATCCTCCGCCGACAAAGAAAGCCCCGCCTTCTTGAGCTTGGCCAGCATCGCCTTGAACGGCTTCGGGTTGCGCGCCGCCGCCGCGCGGAGCCGCGCGAGCTGATCGGATTCAGGCTGATAGAAACCGGCGGCGAAGAAGCATTCCTCGGGCGACACGTGGAAATAGAGAAGCCCAGGATCGTTCTTAAGCCCGGAGCGGGTCATGACGGCTCCGGCATGCGTCTTGTAAGGGTCCTTGTTGGCGGAGAAGCGCACGTCGCGATGGATGCGGAACATCGATGACTTGCGGTCGCCCTTGATCGGGATTTTCGTTTTCGCCAGGCGCTCGGCGACGTCTTCGACCAAGTCCCCCATCGGGCCTTTGACCGCGCTTTCATAAGTCTCGCGGTTGGCCTCGAACCATTCCCGGCTCTGGTGGAACTTGAGCGCCTTGAAGAACGGCAGCGCCTTGGGGCCGAAACCTGCGAACGCCATCTTACCTCGGGGCTCGCGCCCTAAACGGTCACAGGCATGGCCTTCATGCCGACCAATCCGAACACCCGGCGATAGCGCTCGACCTCGTCCGGCAGACCCAACACCTTGTTGGGGTTGTCCGAGAGCTTGACCGCCGGCCGTCCATCGGCCTCGACAACCTTGCACACGAGCGAAATCGGCTTGAGCTCGCCGTCGACGCCGGCTGGGGCGCAGCCCATGAAATCATTGGTCAAGTTCGTGCCCCAGCCGAATGACAGGTTGACCTGCCCGCGCAGCATGCGCACCGACTCTTCGATCGAATCGACGTCCATCGCGTCGGACAGAACGACGAGCTTCTCCCGCGGATCGCGTCCTCGTTCCTTCCACCAGGCGATCAGCTCCCGCGCCGCAGGGATCGGCGGCTTCGAGTCTGGCCGCGCGCCCTTCCAGTCCGCCACCCAGTCAGGCGCGTGGGCGAGGAACGACGTTGTGCCAAAGCAATCCGGCAGAACAACCAGGAGATTGCCCCCGTACATCTTCGCCCAGTCCTTCAGCACTCGGTACGGCGCCTCGAGCAGCGCCTCATCGTCCTCGGCGATCGCCCCATAGACCATCGGCAGCTCATGAGCGTTGGTGCCGATCGCCTCAAGGCCAGTGTCGTAAGCGTGCTTGACATTGGACGTGCCGATGAAACTCGCGCCCAGACCCTCCTGCATCGCCTCGACGCACCAGCGATGCCAGAGAAAGCCGTGGCGCCGGCGGGTGCCGAAATCCGACACTCTGACCGGGCCTTCCTCACGTTCGAGGATGCGCAACCGCTCCACCTTCGACCAGAGCTTGGCCTTGGCGCGGGCGTAGAGCACGTCGAGATCGAAGCGGCTCATGCCTCGCATCGCCGCACGAGCCCTGAGCTCGCTGATGATGGCGAGAGCGGGAATCTCCCACATCGTCGTGCCCGTCCAAGGGCCGGCGAAGCTGAGCTCGTACTGCCCGTCGCGCTTTGTCAGCTCGTATTCGGGCAATTGAAACGTCGCCAGCCACTCCATGAACTCAGGCTCGAAAATATGGCGGGTGCCGTAAAAGGTGTTGCCCGCGAGCCAGATCAATTCGTTCTTGGCGAGCCGCAAAGTCCGCGCATGATCGAGCTGGTCGGTGAGTTCCCGCTCGTCCACGATGTCGGCGAGCCTGACCGAGGTCGTCCGATTGATGAGCTGGAAGGTCACCTGACGCTTCGGATGCATCTTCCAGATCATCTGGAGCATCAAAAGCTTGTAGAAGTCCGTATCGAGCAGCGTGCGGACCGCTGGATCGATGCGAAACGTGTGATTATAGACGCGGGTTGCGATATCCGTGGCCATTATGCGAGCTTAATGGACACGACGGCTGAGCGACAAGGGCGCCCACGCCCTTGAGCCCAAGGATGCGATGAACAGATGAATATGACGGCGGCCTCTACAGGCCCGAACCGCAAATCTCAGCCTCGCGTCGGCCTCTTTGTCACCTGCCTCGTCGACATCATTCGGCCGAGCGTCGGATTCGCGGCGGTCAAATTGCTCGAGGACGCCGGATGCAAGGTGGTCGTCCCGAGCCAGACCTGCTGCGGCCAGCCGGCATACAATTCCGGCGACCGCGAAAGCGCGAAACGGCTGGCGCGGCAGGCGATCGACGCGTTCGAGGATTGCGACTATGTCGTCGCGCCGAGCGGGTCGTGCGGCGGCATGCTGATCAAGCACTACCCGGACCTGTTCGCGGGCGAGCCGGATCTCGCGCTGCGAGCGGAACGGTTCGCCGAAAAGGCGCACGAACTGATCAGCTTCCTGGTCGACGTCATGGGCGTCAGACAAGTCGCGGCGCGTTATGAGGGAACCGTCGCCTATCACGATTCCTGCGCGGGCCTGCGCGAACTCGGCGTCAAGACCCAGCCGCGGCGGCTTCTTGCCGGGGTCGAGGGCCTGACGCTGGTCGAGCTGAGCGAGGCCGAGACTTGTTGCGGCTTCGGCGGCTTGTTCGCGACCAAATACGGCGAACTCTCGAACGCGATCGTCGGGCGCAAAGCCGAGGACATCCGGAGCGCCAAGGCCGATACGGTGCTCGCCGGCGATCTCGGGTGTCTGATGAACATGGCGGGCAGGCTTCAGCGCGAGGGGTCGCCTATCAAGGCGCGCCATGTCGCCGAAATCCTCGCCGGCATGGCGGACGGCCCGGCGATCGGCGAAGGCAAGCCGGAGGCCGCCCGATGAGCGTGGCCGCAACCTCGGCTCACTTCAAGGACAACGCGCATGAGGCGCTGAGTGACGCCCGATTGCAAAGCGCGATGTCATTTTCGCGCAATTTCGTCGTGCGGCGCGCGGCCTCGGCGGCAAGGCTGCCTGAATTCGAGGCGCTGCGCGACAGCGCCCGCGCGATCAAGGACCATACGCTCGCCCATCTCGACCTCTATCTCGAAGCCTACGAGGCGAAGGTCCGCGCGAGCGGCGGCGAAGTCCACTATGCGCAGGATGCGGAGGAAGCGCGCAAGATCATCGTCGACCTCTGCAAGTCGATGGGGGCGAAGAGCGTCACCAAAGGCAAGTCGATGATCGCCGAGGAAATCGGCCTCAACCATGCGCTGGAGGAGGCGGGGATCGACCCGGTCGAAACCGACCTCGGCGAATACATCATTCAATTGCGCGGCGAGACCCCGTCTCACATCCTGGCCCCTGCGATCCATCTCCTGGCGAAGGATGTCGAGCAGGAATTCCGCAAGGCGCATGGCGATTTGCCGGCCGACCGCAGTCTCGCCGAGCCGGAGCAATTGGTGGCGGAAGCGCGCCAGGTGCTGCGCGCCAAGTTCCTCGCCGCCGACGTCGGCATAACCGGCGCCAACTTCCTCGTGGCCGAAACCGGAACCTCGATCATCGTCACCAACGAGGGCAACGGCGACCTGACGCAAACCCTGCCCGAGGCCCACATCGTCATCGCGTCGATCGAAAAGATCGTGCCGACGCTCGAGGACGCCGCGCAGCTTATGCGCGTGCTCGCGCGCTCGGCGACCGGTCAGGACGCCTCGGTCTACACGACGCTGTCGACTGGGCCGCGCCGGCCGGGCGATCCCGACGGCCCGAGGGCCTACCATGTCGTCATTCTCGACAATGGCCGCTCGGCGATGCTGGGCGGCGAGTTCCAGCATATGCTGCGCTGCATCCGCTGCGGCGCCTGCATGAACCATTGCCCGGTCTATCAAGCCGTCGGCGGCCATGCTTATGGCTGGGTCTATCCGGGGCCGATGGGCGCGGTGCTGACCCCCTCGCTCATCGGCGTCGCCGAGGGCGGCCAATTGCCCAACGCCTCGACCTTCTGCGGCCGCTGCGAAGAGGTCTGCCCGGTCCGCATCCCGTTGCCCGGCATGATGCGGCACTGGCGCGAGCGCGAGTTCGAGCGTCGGCTGTCGCCGGCGCCGCTGCGCTATGGCTTGGGGTTCTGGGCGTTCTTCGCCTCCCGCCCGGCGCTCTATCGCATGGCGACGGGCCTCGCCGCGCGCGCCATGCATCTCGCCAGCCGAAACAAGGGCCGCTTCGCCTCACTGCCTTTCGCCGGCGGTTGGACGCGCTATCGCGATCTTGCGGCGCCTGAGGGGGCCACGTTCCAGAGCCAGTGGCGAGCGCGGAGCGGAGCGGTTCAATGAGCTCCCGCGCGGCGGTCTTCGCCAGCATCCGCCGCTCGCTTGGCGTGACCGGCGACGAGGCGACGCGGCGGTTCGAGGTCGAAACGCGCCTGAAGCAGGCGCCGCCCGGAATCGTGCCGAAGCGCGGTCAAGGCGACGCCTCGGCCCGGCTCGCGACTTTCAAGGCGGAGGCGGAGCGCGCGCAAGCGAGCGTCGTCGAGGTCTCTGGATGGGCAGACGCGCCGGCGGAAATCGCCCGTTTCCTGCGTGAGAGCAATTGTCCGGCGACGCTGCGCATGGGCGACGACCCGCGTCTTACCGGAATGCCGTGGAGCGAGACGACGCTGGAAGTCCTGCGCGGCCCCTCCGACGGCCACGACCTCAATGCCGTCTCGGCCGCCTTTGCGGGGATTGCAGAGAGCGGAACGCTGGCGCTCGTCTCCGGCCCCGACAATCCGACAACCCTCAATTTTCTGCCCGACAACCACATCGTCCTCCTGCCACGGGAGGCGATCGAGGCCGATTACGAGAGCGTGTTCGCCAAGGTGCGGAGCGTTTATGGCAAGGGCGGCGCGCCGCGCACGCTCAACTTCATCACCGGCCCCTCGCGGTCGGCGGATATCGAGCAGACCCTTCTCTTGGGGGCTCACGGGCCCCGACGGCTGCATATCGTCGTCGTCGGCTAGTCTGCGGCGCGACCCAACGCCGCAACTGCCGGCTCCCGCAATTAACGGCATGTTAACTGCTAAAGGTATCTTACCGCAGCGCGGAAAAATTTATTCGCGATCGCAGCATTCGCCATAGTCCTGTCACGCTTCTTGCTTAACTCTGCGTCACTGGCCTCGTTTGGACTTGGGGGTTACATGTCCATCAGTTCAGCAAATCCGCGTCGTATCGCGATCGCCGCCGGGTGTGGCGCGCTCGCGATCGGGTTGCCCTACGGGGCGGCTGCTTATGCAACTCCTAAATCGTCGGCGTGGGCGCTCATGGCGCTTTGCGTCGCCGGTCTCGGCGTCGCCGGTTTCCGGCGGGGCCGCGGCAACAGGCTTTCCTCGGATATCGAGTGAAGTCGTGGAGCGCCTCGGCGCTCGTAAAAGGCCGCCTCTCGGGGCGGCCTTTGCATTTCTGGGCCAAGCGGCGTAAGGGCCGAAACACTAGGCGCTCGCATCCTAACAGAGCCGAGGCGACGGATTAGTAACCTTAATATGCATAGTGAATCGCTCCGGGACTCGCATGAAGCGGTCTCTTCTGTGTCGGGTCCTGTCGCATGACGCTGCGGGTTTTGTTTGCGGGGGCGCTTGTCGGGTTGCCCCTCCTTGCCTCGGGCGCGCTGGCGCAGACCCCAGCAAGCGCGCCCGCCACCACGACCGCCCCGGCGCCGTCAGCCGCGCCAGCGAGCCCGTCCGCCGCTACGGCGTCTCCCGCGCCGCCGGTGTCGATTCCGGCGAATCAGCCTGCCGCGACGATGAGTTCAGCGCCGCCTTCCAATCCGGCGAATCAGCCGGCGTCGAGTGGAGGCCTGGTCAGCCCGTTCATGCCCCAGGCGGCGACGCCGCCGGCGGCCGGGCCCGATTCGACGACTGGCGCTTCCCCGTCCGCGGCGCCCCCTCCTGTCCAGGCCGCGGCGCCGAAGCCGAAGAAGGTCGCGCCGCCAGCCCCGCCGCGCGAGACCGCGCTCAGCGACGATCCCCAGCCGACGCTTCAGCCCGACACCTTCTTCGCCACCGCGAAAGCATCCGAGCGTTACTCGGCGATCGTCGACGCGGGCGGCTGGCCGACCGACATCGCCGCCATTGGTCCGGGGACAAAGGGCCCGGCGGTGGCAAAACTGCGCAAGCGGCTCGCCATCGAAGGCTACCTTGACGCTGGCGAGGCGAGCGGCCTTGCCTGGGATAAGGCGGTTACGGCGGCGGTCAAGCGCTTCCAGGCGCATATGGGGCTGCGCCAGAGCGGAATTGTCTCCGGCGCGACGTTGAAGGCGATCAACGTTCCGGCGAGGGAGCGTTTCAACGAGCTCGCTTCCAGCGCCAATCGCCTTGCCGGGCTCAATTTCTCTTTCGATGACCGCTACGTGGTGGTCAACCTGCCATCGACTTCGGTCGAGGCGGTCGAGAACGGCCGCGTCGTCCACCGCTATGTCGCGATCGTCGGCGACCCCGAGCATCCGTCGCCCGAGATTTCCGCCCATATCCAGGTCATCAACCTCAACCCGACCTGGACCGTGCCGACGTCGATCATCAGGCATGAAATCATTCCCCGAATGCAGCGCGATCCGGGCTACCTGAGGCGCGCCAAGATCCGGATTCTCGATGGGCAAGGCAACGAGATCAATCCGAAGTCGGTGAACTGGAGCACCGAGCGGGCGGCCAATTACACGCTGAGGCAGGATTCCGGCGCGGGCAATTCGCTCGGCTCGATTCGCATCGGCATGCCCAACAAGCTCGCCGTCTATATGCACGACACGCCGTCCAAGGGGCTGTTCGGCGCCGACTACCGGTTCCTCAGCCACGGCTGTGTCCGCGTGCAGGGCGTTTACGATTACGCGGCGTGGCTGTTGGAAGGAACGGGCGGCGGGCCGGCCGGCGGCTGGGACAAGGCGGCGCTGCAGGCCAAGATCAAGGAAGGCGCGCGCTACGACATCAACCTCGTGAAGGCTGTGCCGGTGATCTGGGTCTATCTGACCGGCTGGTCGAACGGCCAGGGCCCGGCCAATTTCCGCAACGACGTCTACAATATCGACAACGTCGGCGAAGCCCAGGTGAGCGCCCAGGCCGCGCCGCTCCGTTAAGCGCCGGTCAACGGCGTTCGGGCGGGATCGGCGCCACCTCGCGAACGAATAGGGCGATCTCCTCGCGACTGTAGGAGAGGCCGACTCGTTTGGTCGACGGCGGCCGCTTGGCCAGCGACAATCCCGGCCTCCACTCCCGCGCTGGCCTGATCGGCCGCGGAACAAATCCGCCGCCGCAATTGGGGCAGACATTGCTCAAACGCCGCTCGACGCAATCGGCGCAGAAGGTGCATTCGTAGCTGCAGATGCGCGCGTCCGTCGCGTCGGGCGGCAGGTCCTTGTCGCAATATTCGCAATTCGGACGAAGTTCGAGCGCCATGTCCTCCCCCGAAAGCGCGAGCGCCGCAAGAGCGTGGACCCGGCGCGCGTGGAGCGCAACCTGAGCCAGCCAAGCATGTCGAAAGCTCCCCGGCCGCTGCAAAACCGCATCGACCCGTTCGGCGAGTTGCACGCCGTCGCGGAGCGCGGCGGGCTCATGGGCAATCGCGGCGGCCGGCTGCATCGCGACGATCAGACTTTGGGCAGGAGCCGCTGGAAGACCAAGCACTGGCTGATCTGCGTCTGCGAATTCAAGGATCGTCATCGCGACGTCTGGGGCCGGTACTACACGGAGCTCTTCTTCCTCGACGAGCCGACCGCGCTCGCCGCCGGCCACCGGCCGTGCTTCGAGTGCCGCAGGACTGCGGCGAAGGCCTTCATCGCTGCTTTTCCGGGAGCGCCGCGCGGTGTGGACGCGATGGACGAAGCGCTCCATCGCGAGCGGGTTGAGAAGCGGCTGAAACGCCTGTGGCGAGCACGGCTCGGCGACCTGCCGGACGGGGCGATGATCGCGCGCGATCATGAGCCCCACGCCGTGCGCTCGGGCAAGCTTCTGCCCTGGAGTTTCGCCGGCTATGGCGCGCCGGCGCCGCTCGATCCGGACACGGCCGCCCACGTCTTGACCCCGCCCTCGACCGTCGCCGCGCTCAAGGGCGGGTACAAGCCGCTCTGGCCCGAGAGCCTCGAGCCCGCGCGTTGACCGGCGCCTGCTTGTGGTCTAATGGGCCGCCCCAAAAAAGGTTGTCGAAAGATAGAATGATGATGCGCGCTTTGCTCGTGGCTCTGGCGCTCGCAGTAGCCGTGCCGGCGGCGAACGCCGGTGATGCGACCGGGTTATGGATTCGGGACGATGGGTCCGCGAAGCTGCGCTTCGTACCTTGCGGCGGAGGAGGAACCCTCTGCGGCTTTCTCGCCTGGAAGAAGGAGCCGGGCGGCGCGGCCAAAATCGGCCAAAAGTTATTCTCCGGCATGAAGCCGAATGGCAAAGACTCCTGGGCCGGAACCGCATTCAATCCCGAAGACGGCCGGCGCTACACGGCGAAGCTGAGGCTTTCGGGCAACCAACTTGTCACCGCCGGCTGCGTGCTCGGCGGGCTCATCTGCCAGTCGTTCGACTGGACCCGCGCTCCCTGAGCAGATGATTTCACTAGTATGTTATGAATTTTGGCTTCCCGGCGGCGGGCCGGACCCATCCGGTCGATTTGGGTTTTCTTGGTGCGTGACCGTTTCGCGCGAAAAGCCAAGCTTTCGGCTATCGGATTTCCTTGGATTTCCTTGGATTCTCTCGTCATAATCTAGATTTTTCAATGGGTTACGCGCCTTTTGGTCGGAAGAATATTTCGCGCGCCCTTTCCCGGCGCAGGAGCGCCACAACGGGCGCCCGCGGTCTTTGACTTGCGGAAGGACAGAATTATTCATGCGGAGAGCTTAATTTTGATTCTGATTTTCTGCAAGAAATTTTCGTCCGGGCGAGCCTTTCGGGGGCCTCAATCCAAAAGCAGCTCGCTCTAGGTTCAGACCCAATCGCCTTTAGGAGATTCGCTTTTCGAGCGTTTGCGCCAATGCGACCGCCCGCTCCTTGGGGATGTGGCCAATAACCAGATGGCCGCGTCCGTCGCGCGCCCACCAGGCGAGCGACAGGTCGCCCCGGCGCTCTGACTGCATCGGCGCGTCCGGCGCGTGATTGGCGTGGATGCAAAACAAGACCGGAGAGCCTGAAGGGTCGACATAGGCGATCACTCCCAGCGGATGGCCCGCGTGGGAAAGCATGAACGCCCTGGTGAACCGCAGGCCCGGCAGAGCCACCGTTTCGGGCGTGAGGTTGGCGCCCACCTTGGCGCCGACGAGGCTCAGCTCCGCCGCCTGCAGCGCGCCATCTGGATTCAAGGGAGTGAAGGTGTCGTTCGTGTACATGCCCGTGTATTCGGCGACCGCCGAGCGCCAATTCTCCCGTTCGCCAAAGAGCCCAAAGCTCAATGCGGCCCATACAGCGGCGCCGGCCACGACAAGCCCGATGACGACGCCCGCCGCCAGCTCTCGGAAGGCGATTCCACCGAATCGCCTCGACGGCCGGCGAGGCGGTTCGTTGGCCGGAAGCGCCGCGCGCAGACGTGCGAGGGGAGCTTGCTCGAGCAGTGCGTCGAATGCGGCGGCGAGCGGCGCGCCGGGCTCCCGCAGCTCTTCGTAACGATGGCGCAATCCCTCGTGTGCCGCCAGACGCGCCAAGAGGGCGGTCCTGCTGCTTTCGTCGATCTCGTTGTCGATCAGCGCGACAAGTTCGGCGTCATCGTCGGACATCGATAAGCTACCAGATCCTCCCTATCTCAACTTCGCGAGCGCCGCTCGGCCGGCGGCCAGCCTGCTCATGACCGTGCCGATCGGGACGCCGAGCGCGGCCGCCGCCTCGGCGTAGCGGTACCCTTCGCCATAGACCAGCAGGATCGTCTCGCGCTGCGCCTCCGGGAGCTGGTCAATAGCTCTTAACACCGCGGCGGCCGTAATATTCATTTCGATTTCACGCGCCCCGTCGATCGTCAATGCGTCCTCGGCGTCGACGAAGCCGCCGCCTTCCCGAATCCGTCGCGATCGTAACTCATTGAGCCAGATCGAGCGAAGAATTGCGAACAGCCACCGGTCGACTCGCGTTCCCGGGACAAATTGATCGGCGCGCTCGATCGCCCGCAAGCACGTGGCCTGGACGAGGTCGTCGGCCGTGTCCCGCGCTCTCGACAAGACCAGCGCATATCGCCAAAGGCGCGCCAGCGAGGGCTCCAGCCCGGCCCGCACCTCCCGTCGGCTTGCTTCGCTCATGGCCTCGTTCACCGGCCGCTCTATTAGAGCATGATCGCCGCAGGTGCGAGGAGCGCGACCGGCAATTTTTTGTTCGTCCGCCTGCCGCCGCAGAAGCTAATGCTGCCCCCGGTCGCGCAGGAACGCCTCGAAGGCCAAAAGCGTCGTGGCGGAGACATAATGCTCGATGCCCTCGGCGTCGGCCTCCGCGGCTTCCTGCGGCGCGCCGACGGCGACAAGCAGATCGACCACGAGGCGATGGCGCTCGCGCGCGGCTTTCGCCATCGCGGCGCCCGCGTCGGTCAGAAAGATGCCGCGGTAGGGCTTGGCGCGCGCCAGCCCCTCGCGCTTGAGGCGGGCGATGGTTTTGCTGGCGGTCGGATGGGCGACCCCCATGCGCCGAGCGATATCGGTCGTGCGCGCTTCGCCGTTGACCGCGATCAGATCGGCGATCAGTTCGGTGTAGTCCTCGAGCAACGAGGCTGAGCGCGCCGAACGCGCCTTCAAGAACCGGTCGGCTTGCGCGGGCTCGGCCGCCAATCCCGCATTTGCGGAAGGCGGTTCTTTGCCGCGCTTCGTTATCGCCAAATCGCCCTCGCTCGCCCCGCTCTCGTGTGGCCGCCCGCGTTATTGTGCAGCCTTGGCTGCACAATGCAACCCGGGTTCGGCGCGAAGCGGTCTTGTCCAGTCCTTTCATTGATTTGCAGCCTATTGACTATGCCGTAGCAAAGGGTACACTATAGAGATGAGGCGAGAAATGCGGGAGACGAAGCGTTGAGCAACGCGGTTGCGCGCGTCGGCGAAGAGATGACGGATCGCACCGTCGCGGGCATCCGCGAGGTTCTGGCGGGCCAGTGGCGTTGGAAGAGCCCGCTCCTGTTCGCAGGCCCCGCGGTGATCGCCTCGATCGCCTATATGGACCCCGGCAATTTCGCGACCAACATCCAGGCGGGGGCGAAATATGGCTACGCGCTCTTGTGGGTGGTGCTGACCGCCAGCGTCGCGGCGATGCTGTTCCAGGCGCTGTCGGCCAAGCTGGGCATCATCACCGGGCATAACCTCGCGGAAATGTGCCGCGAGCATTTCCCCAAGCCCGTGGTCTGGGCCTTATGGATCGTAAGCGAAGTGGCGGCGATGGCAACCGACCTCGCCGAATTCCTCGGCGCGGCGATCGGCCTCGCGCTGCTTTTGCACATCCCGCTCATGGCCGGGATGGGGATCACAGCTGTCGTCACCTATGGCATTCTCATGTTCGAGCGCGGGGGATTTCGCCCGACCGAGCTCATCATCGGTTCGCTCGTCGGGGCGATTGCTCTCTGCTATCTGGTCGAGATGGTCCTCGCCCCCGTCGATTGGGCCGCGGCGGGGCTCGGCAGCGTGATTCCGCGACTGCCCGACGCCGGAGCGTTGACGATCGCCGTCGGCATCGTCGGCGCAACGATCATGCCGCACGCGATCTTCCTGCATTCGGGCTTGACACAAAACCGCGCGCCGACGCGCGACGACCGCGAGCGGCGGCTCGTCTTGCGATACTCGAACGTCGAGGTCGTCGTCGCCCTCGGAATCGCCGGACTCGTCAATATGGCGATGGTCATCATGGCGGCGAGCGCGTTCCACGCCGGGCATAGCGACGTGGCCGAGATCGAGACCGCCTACAAGACGCTATCGCCGCTGCTCGGCCCCGCCGCGGCAGGCGTGTTCCTGACGGCCCTGCTCGCCTCCGGACTGTCGAGCTCGGCGGTCGGCACGATGGCTGGCCAGATGATTATGCAGGGCTTCATCGGCTTTCGCGTTCCGATCATCGTGCGGCGCCTCGTGACCATGATCCCCGCCTTTGTCGTCGTATGGCTCGGCGTCAATTCGACCCAAGCTCTGGTCATGAGCCAGGTGGTGCTCAGCATCGCCCTGCCCGCGCCGATCGTCGCCCTCATGATATTCACGGGCCGCAAGGACATTATGGGCGCTTTCGCCAACAGCCGCCTGACCAACATCGCGGCGTGTTTCGGCGCGCTGGTGATCCTGACCCTGAACGCTGTTCTTTTGCTTCAGACGTTCGGCGTTGCAATTCCGGGGCTGCCGAGCAGCTGAGGGCCGGTAAGCCGCTGACGATCAGTGAACGGCGTCAGCGCTGAGATGCCTGAGCTTCTCCGGATTGCGCATCACATAGACGCCGGCGATCTTGCCATCAGCGATCTCGAATGCGGTCGTTTGCACGCCGTCGTGCTCGACGGTGATGAAACCCGGCAGGCCATTGATGAAGCCGTAGCGCACGGCTCCGGGCGTTCTTCCCGCGAGGAAGCGCGCGATTGCGGTCTCAAACTGCATGACGTCGTCGATCCCGATGAGGGGCCGCTTCGCGGCGGGCCTCTTGCCGCCGCCATCGGAGTAGAGGACGACGTCGGCCGTCAGGAGCGAGCGTAGCTTGTCCATGTCGCCGCTTCGCGAAGCCGAGTAAAACGCGGCGGCGATCTCGAGGCCGCGCTCCCTTGGCATCGGAAAGCGCGGACGCGCGGCGCGCACATGCGTCCGCGCGCGGCTGGCGAGCTGGCGGCATGTCGCGGGCTCGCGGCCGATCGTCTCGGCCACCTCCTCGAAGCCTACTCCGAACACGTCGTGCAGCAGGAAGGCGGCGCGCTCGAGCGGCGACAATCGCTCGAGCGCCATCATCAAGGGCAGCGTGACGTCGTCGATCGGGTCGTCGTCGGCTTCGACGAAGGGTTCGGGCAGCCACGGCCCGATATAGGTTTCGCGCCGCCGCCGCGCTGACTTCAGTTGGTCGAGGCAGAGACGGGTGACGACCCGGCGCAGATAGGCTTCCGGTTCGAGAACGGCGCCGCGATCGGCGTCGAGCCAGCGCAGGAATGCGTCCTGCACCACGTCCTCCGCGTCCGCGACCGATCCGAGCATGCGATAGGCGATGCGGATCAATCGCGGACGCAGCGGATCGAAGCTTAAGGCCGCGTCCTTGCTCGATGTCGCCGGCATCAGGCCGCCCGGCGCTGCTCGACCGGATGGACCGCGCGAAAGCCGACCTGGATGCGATTCCAGCCGTTGATCACGACGATCAAAAGCGTGAGCTTCACCTGCTCCTCCTCGCTGAACTCAGCCTTGAGCGCCTGGTAGACGTCGTCGGGAGCGCCCATTTCGGTGAGCCGCGTCAGCGCCTCCGTCCAGGCGAGCGCGGCGCGCTCGCGCTCGCTATAGAGCGGCGAGTCGCGCCACGCGTCGAGGAGATAGAGACGCTGCTCCGTCTCCCCTCGCTTGCGCGCATCGGCCGTGTGCATGTCGAGGCAAAAGGCGCAGCCGTTGATCTGTGAAGCGCGGGTCACCACGAGATCCATCAGGCTCTCCTCCAGGCCGCTCTGCTTCAGGCCCTGGCCGAACTCGAGCCACGATTTCATGACCGCCGGCGCGGCGGCGAAGGCGTTCAATCTTGGCGTCATCATCATCTCCTTTGTCTAAGGGCTTCGGAAGGACATGACGAGATGGGCGAGCGCCTTGTGACATGCGGAGGAGGAATTTTTCATGGGCGGCAGGCTCAAGTCGCGCGCCACGATCCAGCTGCGGCTGCTTTCAATCCTCTTTCGCAGCGAGCCTGGCGCGCAACGCCTCATTTTCGCTTTCGAGCGCTTCCAGCCGCGCCCGGATCGGCGCGAGCGCCGGGGCGAGCTCGGCTTCGCTGAATCGCGGCGTGATGTGCTGCGGACAGTTCCAGTCGAACGCCGCAAGATGCATGATGAGGCCGCGCTCGACTTTCGCTCTGTAGTCGGGCAGCGCGAGCTTCGCCGCCAGCTCCGGATCGGCGGCGAGATCCCTTGCCTCGACATGCGCATAGATCTTGAGGCGGCGACGGTGGGGATAGTCCATCAGGAACAGCGCGGCGCGGTCGTTTGCCGTAAGATTGCCGGTGCTGATGTATTGCCGGTTGCCGCGGAAGTCGGCGATCGCGAGCGTCTTCTCGTCGAGGATGCGGATGAAGCCCGGCGGTCCGCCGCGGTGCTGGACATAGGGCCAGCCGCTCTCCGAGACGGTCGCCATATAGAGGCTGTCGCGCTCGGCGATGAACGCCGCTTCGGCTTCAGTGAAGCGGTCGGAGAGACGGTCGCCGTGGAAGTTCGCCCAAAAGTCGGCAGCGCCGTTCGCCTCCTGGGCGGCGCGGACTGCAGGCGTCGAGGCGATGTCGAGAAATCCATAAGGCACGCGTTTTCCTCCGCGCGTTTCGGGTCGCACTTCGACCGATAAAGAAACGTAGCGCGTTTCACTGCGTTCAATAATCTGGCGCGATTGGAAGGCAATCTTTCAGTGGATGGAATATGGACCGCTTCGAAGCCATGTCGCTTTTGGTCACGGTTCTAGAATGCGGCAGCCTGTCCGCCGCAAGCCGCAAGCTCGGCGTGCCGCTGCCGACGGTCAGCCGCAAGATTTCCGAACTTGAAGCGCATCTGAACACTCGGCTCCTGATCCGGTCGACCCGCAGGCTCGCGCTCACCGACGCAGGCGCGGCCTACGTCGCCGCAGCCAAGCGCATCCTCGACGAGGTGAGCGAGGCCGAGCGCGCGGCCTCTGGCGAACATGCCGCGCCGCGCGGCGACCTCGTCATCACCGCGCCGGTGGTCTTCGGCCGGCTGCATGTTCTGCCGGTCATCGCCGAGTTTCTCAGCCAATGGCCCGAGATCGATGTGCGGCTCGTGCTCTCCGACCGCAATCTCCATCTCATCGACGATCGTGTCGACATCGCGGTGCGCATCGGCGCGCTCGCCGACAGCGCCCTCATTTCAACGCGGGTCGGGGCGGTGCGCCGCGTAGTGTGCGGCAGTCCGGCCTATTTCGCCGCGCACGGCGTCCCGAAAAGGCCGGAGGATCTCAGTAGGCTGACCGCGGTGACGTTCGAGCCGCTGTCGTCGTCCGAGCGCTGGATTTTTCCCGACCCGAAGTCGAAGCGCGAGCACGCCGTGCAAGTGCGCTCCCGCCTCACCGTCAACACCGCGGAAGCCGCGATCGACGGAGCGGCCGCCGGCCTCGGCGTGACGCGCGTCCTGTCCTATCAGGTCGCCCAGCCGGTGCTGGACGGCAAAATTGAGATTGTGCTCGCCGATTATCAGCCCGCGCCCGCGCCGGTCAGTCTTGTCCATGGCCATCAGGGATTGACGCCGCTCAAGGTGCGCATGGCTCTCGATTTCGCCGCGCTTCGACTGCGGGCGAGGCTTGGCGCTTAGAGAGCGCGCTGAGCTGAGACAGCAACGCCCCCGCTTCGCGGCAAGGGAGGATATGCGGCAGCGCCATCGCGGATCCTCCCCTGCGGAACGCGGGGGAGGGGGACCACCCGAAGGGTGGTGGAGGGGGCGACCAGCCTCCGAGTGGATTCCAAGAGAAAGTAGCACACTCTAGTGAAACGGGTTCGCCAACCTGACGCCCAAGCCCTTGAAGTCGGCGACGTTGCGGGTCACGAGGGTGACGTCGTTCACGAGCGCGATGGCGGCGATTTGCTTGTCGAGCGCATGGGTAGGATCAGGGACTCGCAGATGGCCCCAGACCTGCGTCGCGTCCACATCGAAAGCGAGGATGCGTCCGCCAAACGACTCGACGACGGTCGTGAGCCAAGCTTCGAGACGATGCGCCTGATCCGCGTCGCCGCGACGTCGGATCAGTTCGACGCCGCGTCGCAGCTCGCCCACCGAAATAGCCGAAAGAAACACCGGCTCGCCTGAGGCGGCGACCGTCTCGAAAAAGGCGACGACGCCGTGATTCGCCTTGGCGCGCTTCCGCGCCTCGCTGATCACGTTGGTGTCAATCAAATACATGAGGCGAGCGCTCGGCCGCGTCGACCCGCTCGAAATCCGCGTCGACGCCGACATCAGGCATTGAGGCCAGAACCTCGGCGAGGGTCCGCCGGCGAGGGCGCGCGAGCGCAGCCTTGAGGATTGCGCGATGTTCCGCTTCCGCGCTCCGGCCATGCGCTCCGGCGCGCTCCTTGAGCGCCCGGACGATCTCCTCATCAACTCCGCGCACCAGCAGATCAGGCATATTCGCAGCTCCAAGGACCGATGTTATCAATGATATCATTAGTCCAAGCGGGCGACAAGAGCAGATGCGTCTCTGGCTGGATCGCGCCGGAGCCAAACGCGCGATTTTGAGGGCGGAACTAAACGGGATCTCAAGTGGCTGAAAATATTAGGGCGCGCCGGTAAAATGACCGCTAGGCCGGGCGAGGCCTTGAGCCCGCTCCCCCAAGACGGCCTTCGAGCGCGCCTCACTCCGCCCGACGCCCGAGCCCTCTAGCGGGGGCCCGAAGGACGACGACCGCCTACTGCGCCGCCTGGATGTTGGGGAAGGCGATCTCGATCAGCGTGCCCTGCTCGCGGCGGCTCTTGATCGAAAACTCGGCCTTGTTGGCTTCGACCAGCGCCTTGGTCAGCGGCAGGCCAAGACCCGCCCCGCCCTTGGCTCCGGTCTTGCCCACCTGGCTGAATGGGGTCAGCGCAAGACCGACCTCATTCTCGTTCATGCCGACGCCCGTGTCGCGCACGCGGATCACCGCCTGCCCCGCGGCGTCGACGGCGGTCGAGATGATCACCTGTCCGCCCGGCTCGTTGAACTTCACCGCGTTCGACATCAGGTTCAGCATGATCTGCTTCAGCGAGCGCTCGTCGACCATCACGCGGGGCAGGCGGTCATGCAGCGAGACGCGCATGATGACCCGCTCGCGCGCGGCCTGCGGCTGCATCAACGACACGCACTCGCGAATGACGCTGTTGGCGTCGACAGAGGCGAACGCGAGCTGGAGCTTGCCCGCTTCGATCTTGCTCAAGTCGAGCAGGTCGTCGGCGAGGCTCATCACGTGGCTGCCGGACGCGTGGATGTCCTTGATATAATCCTTGTAACGCTCGTTGCCGACCGGGCCGAAACGCTCCTCGATCATCACCTCCGCAAAGCCCAGAATGGCGTGCAAGGGCGTGCGGATCTCGTGGCTGACTTGCGCGAGAAAATCAGTCTTCGCGGCGCTTGCGGCCTCGGCGGCCTCGCGGGCGGCGATGAGGCGCCGTTCCGTCTCGCGCTCGCGGCGAAGGTCGCGCAAGAGCGCGCAAAATTGCGGGGCGTCGCTCGGGCCGATGCGCGCCAGCGTCAGCGCCAAGGGGATCGAGGCGCCGTCGCGATCTCGCCCGACGACCTGCAGCGGCCGAAAGGCTTCAGCGTCAGCGCCTCCGCGGCTCAAGCTTTCGAGCCTTGCGGTGGCCTCGGGATGGCTCTGCGGCGCGAGCAGCATGAGGAGGCTCTCGCCGCCGATCTCGTTCTGATGGTAGCCGAACAGGCGCTCCGCTGGCGCGTTCAAGGACAAGATGCGGCCAGCCAGGTCGAGCGTGACGGCGCCGTCGCTCGCCCTGTCGAGCATCGCCTGAAGGTCGCCGCTCGTCAAACCGCCGGGGGCCGCCGCGTCGCTCTCGGCGACGCGTAATCTCGCCCTCAGCTCCGCTTCCAACGAGCGCCGGAGCGTGATCAGGGTCGCGGGCGCGCCGTCCCAGGCGATCACCTGCGCGTGGCCGTCGACGGATAGGATTTGTCCGTCTCCTCTGACGACCGCGACCGCGCCGACATCTTCCGCCGTCATCGCTTGCGGATCACGGTCGCGGAACATTTTGGTCAGCGCATTCGCCGCCTGAAATTCCGCGAAATCACGATAGCCAATGAGCTCGAGCAGCGTCCGATTGGCGTAGAGTGCGCGCCCGTCGCGGGCGACCAAGGCGCCCACCGGAAGACGGTCCAGAACCGCGCTCGCGTTGCGCCGAACCTCATCGTCATCCGCGCCGCGGGCCGCCGCAGCATCGCCTTGGCCGCCCGTCGTCTGTTCGGCGAGGGTATCGGCCCCGAGCTCCCGTCGATTGTCGGCACCCGCCCGTTCGTCGGAGGAATCGTCGCGTGAAGCCGGCGCGCGGCCGACCAGAGCGCGCGCGATTTCCCGGAATGCGTCGCGCTCGCTGCGGCTGAGCTCCACGCTCTCAGCGGAAAAGCTCGGCGCCGGTTCACGGGCCAAGGCGTCAAGCGCGCCCGGGCGGATCGGAACGATGTTGGACGAGACGGCGGGCGCCGGATGGCGAAGGACGTAAATCGCAGCGGTGCGCTCAGGCAATTGCGGCGGAGGCTCGCTCGCCGAGGGGCGCTCGATGAGATCCGGTTGTGCAGCCTCCGCTACGGGCGCGATCGAGTCGCTCACCTCGGTGAGGCCAGGAGCGGTCTCGGCTGCCTCCGCCTCGAGCGGTGGGACGTCCCGAGCATACATTGGCGGGGGCTCAAGAGTCGGTTCGACCGGCCCTTCGGGGCTTTCGCGCCCATGAACATTGGCTTCAGTCTCGTCCATCGGCCATGAGGACGTCGGGTCGAGGGGCTTGGTCGGGGTCGGGGCCATCCCCGTTCCGTCCGCCTCAAGCAAAGACCGAAGCGCATGAGGGCCGTCTGTTGGCGCAAATTCGGCATCCGGCGCGACCGGCCTCGCGACGCTGTCGTGCGCCTGGACTTTGGCTTCAAGCTCGCTCGTTGGCGACGAGGGTTTGAGTTCGAACGTCTCAGGCGACGTCGATCGATCGTGGTCGTCAAGCTCCGCCGACACACGGCCCTCGGATACAGCGACGGTCTCGATCTCCTCTCCCAGCACGCCGAAACCGCGGTAGCCCAGAAATTCGCGATGACGGCCGAACATCGGCGCAGCGGACAGCGCGATCAGCCGGCGCCGATCGCGCTCCGAGAGGGGCCACTCGAGGATGAGGCCGGAGAAGGTTTGGCGCTCGCCGAGCACATGGGACAGTTCCTCGCCGCGATCCAATCCGATGCGGCTGAAGAGAGCCTCGACGAACTCGCCGCGCTCGGGCGCGTTGGCCCCAACCGCAGCAACGAGCACAGGATGGACCGTGCCGAAGCGGCCCGCCTCGTCAAGGGTCCATAGGAAGCGTGAATTCGGCGGCGCCGCGTTCGTCAATTGCGGCGCCGGTTTTTCCCGTAAATCTGGCGACTGCTCTTCCGGCCGCGAAGCTCTGTGGTCCGCGTCACGTGCGGACGGCCCGTCGCTTGCGACGCCCAGAGCCGGAACCGACGCGAAAAGCCAGGTCGCGCCGTCCGGCCCGGCAATGCGGAGGCAGCGCAAGTTGACGTTGGCCAGGCGCCGGTCGACGAGAATACGCATCGGCTCGAGACGCGGCGGCTCGCCAAAGGGAAGCGTCGCCGCGAGGCGCCGCAGGCGCCGCGCCAACGGTCCCTCGCCCCGCACCAGCCGAGCTTCGAGCGCCACGCAATCCTTGGCGCCGAACAGAGCGAGCATGTCCGGGCTCGCGCTCACAAGAAGGCCCGGCGGCGACAGGATCGCCAGCCTCGCGCGGTCTTTCCGCCACGCTTCCGGCGCGACATGTCCGAACGCCGCGGCGGCTTGTTCACGCGACAGCGCGGTTAGATCGGCGGCGGACGATGGCGGCGAATGGGTCAAAGTCGGCGCTCGTGAGTGGACATCGGATCGGCGCAGTCACACGGCCGACAATTCGGACTTTATCGTTAGCGAAAGCTTAACGCGCTCGTTGAATTTTCGCCACGGCGTCGACGGCCTTCATTGTTTTCAGGGTTAAAATCTCGGACTTTGCCAAACATGTTGCACTGCAACAAAAACAGGGATATAGGGGCCTCAAACAGGCCGCGATTCGTGGCGGCCACCGAGAGGAAATAGCATGGCCAATTCGCCGTTTGAGGTTCCAAACGAAATGCGTGACTTCGCCGAGCGCAGCGTCGAGCAGGCGCGTAAGGCGTTTGAGGGCTTTCTCGCGGTCGCGCAGCGCGCGAGCGGCGTCGCCGGCGAACTGTCCAAAACGTCAGATGGCGGCGCAAAATCGGTCGGCGCTCACGTGCTGTCCTATACCGAGCGCAACGTGAACGCGGCGTTCGATCTCGCGCAAAAGCTGGTCAAGGCGAAAGACCCGCAGGAGGCTCTGGCGCTTCAAAGCGAGTATCTGAAAACCCAGCTCGCGGTGTTGCAGGAGCAGGCCAAGGAGTTCGGCTCCGTCCTGCAAAAGAGCCTGACGCCGCCCGGTTCACGCTGAGCGTCGGCGCTCATCTCTCCGCGTCCCATTGTCAACTCATAGTCGTCAACGCCAACATCGAGGTTAGTTCATGGCCAACGCACCCAAGAAGAGTGCTGTCCTCAAGGCGGTTCCCGCCGTCGCGCCACTCAATGTCGCCGCTGCGGCGGTCAGCGCCGTCGAGTCGACCGAAGCGCAACTCGCCGCGGCGCCGGCCGCGGAGATTCAACAGAGCTTGCGCACCGCGCTCGAAAAGGGCGTGGTCGAGTCGCGCGCGGTTTTCACCAAAGCCAAGATCGCCGCGGATGAAACTGCAAGCGCATTCGAGGTTAGCTTCGCGGCCGCGAAGGAGGGCGCCCTCGCCATCAACGCCAAGGCCTTCGACGCGCTGCGCGCCAATGCGGACGCCAGTTTTGATTTCCTAAAGGCCGCGTTCGCCGTAAAGTCGCTCCCCGATCTCGTCACGCTCCAGACCGAGTTCGCCCGCAAGCAGGGTGAAACAATGGCCAGCCAGACCAAGGAATTCGGCGCGCTGGCTCAGAAGGCGATTGCCGACGCCATGGAGCCGCTCAAGGAGCAGGCGGCGAGGTCGTTCAAGGTCGCTGTTTGAGCTGATTGGTTTTTGGCGGCGCGTTTCCTCCTACGCGCCGCGGCCGATCGGCACCGTCCGTTTTTGCGGGCCGCGTCCCGTCTTCTCTCGGCGAAGACCCCCGATGTCGAAGCGAAGAGATGACGGGACGCGGTGGCGCGATGGCTCACGGCGCGCGCGGCCGGACTGACCGCCGAACGGGCTGCGCAGGCGGCAGGCGCATCGCGCTCCTCCCTCGACCGCTGGCGCAAGCGCGCCACCCCGAAAAGCCGGCGCCGCCGTCGCCTGCGCAGCCCGAGCCGTCCCCCAGGCTTAGCGGCTGAGGTCGAGCGCCTGCGGCTCGACTTCCCGATGTGGGGCAAGAGCAAGATCGACCCGATCGTGCGCGAACGGGGCTTTGCGGCCAGCGACGCCACGATCGGACGGGTCTTGAGCGAGCTCATCAAGCGCGGACGCGTGCCCGCCGTATCCGCGCTGTTGGGCAAGATCGGCCCGCGATCCGCCGCGAAGAAGCGCCCCTACGCCCGTGTGCAGGCCCAAGGACGTCGCCTTCGAAAAGCCCGGCGACGTCGTGCGGATCGACACCCTCTCCATCGCCGTCCTGCCCGGCCGGACGATCAAGCAGTTTAGCATTGCGCGCGCCTCGTCGTGCAGGAAGTCGATCCCGATCTCCTTGAGGACCTTGAGCGCCGCCTGATGGATCGATTCGAGCTCGTCGCGCGAGACAAGCTCAAGCGGCGGGAACGGCAATTGCGGCTGGCCGGCTGGCTGCGGGTGGACCGAGCCTCCGCCGCGTTCGGTCGCGCGCCGGCGTCGCCGTCCCGTCTCCTGCGGCGGCGGTTCCGACGTCATTGATATCCCCAGATTCCCGTCAGACAGCGCCGATCGCGATTCATCGCTGGACTTGTTCTAGCGGCGCGAGGGACAAAGATCTCACGCGAAAACGGCGTTCCGCCATGCCAATTCGCGCCGCGGACTTGATCCAGCGGCTATTTTGCCGCGCGCAGCTTCGGCGGCTCGCCCGGGGCGGCTTGCGGCTTGGGCGGCTCGTTCGGCGCGGCTTGCGGTTTCGGCGCCTCCGCTGGAGGGGCTTCCGGCTCAGGAGGACGGGCGGGCGGGCCGGCCGAAAACCGGGCGATGAGCCATGAGCGGAACAAGGCCACCGCCTCGTTGCTCAGATCCTCGGGATGGGTGGTGAGATAATAGCCGTAGCCTTCGTCGAGCCAGAGGTCGAAGGGGCGCACCAGCCGGCCGGCCTTGATCTCCTCATGGAACAGCAGCGGATCAAGCAAAGCCAGCCCATCGCCGCTCATCGCGTATTGCGCCGCGAGTTGCTGGGTGTCGAACACGAGGCCGCGATCGACAGCGAGATCGGGACGCCCGATCGAGCGCACGAACATTTCCCAGAAGAAGTGGCGCGGCCGGCCATCGATCTTGAGGTGCAGGAGATCGCTGGCGGCGATGAGCCGCCCCGGATCGCTGGCGTCGATCCCCTCTAGGAGCATCGGACTGCAGAGCAGCGTCGAGCGAACCATCCACAAGAGATCGTGGATCGCGTCGGTGACGCGAGGCTCGGAATAAACGATGGCGATGTCGATGTCGCCGTCCACTTCCGGCCCGGTCGTCGGCTTGGACACGATTTCAAGCGAGATGCCGGAATTTTCGGAGCGGAAATCGCGCAAGATCGGGATGGCGAGCCGGTGAGCGAACGAGGTCGGCAGCGCGACCTTGAGCACCCGCTTCGGGCGGCCCTTCTCCTTGATCACCTCGCCAAGCGCCTGGTCGATCCGGTCGAAGGACTTCGAAACCACGGGCAGGATGTGCCGCCCTGCCTCGGTGAGCACCAGCTGTTGGGGGCGCCGCTCGAACAAAGCCACGCCCAGAAAATTCTCGAGCACGATGACGTGACGGCTGACCGCGCTCTGCGCGACCGTCAGGCTATTGGCCGCTGCGGTGAAGCTGAGATGTTGTCCGGCCGCTTCGAACGCTCTAAGCGCGTTGAGCGGCAACCACTTGCGATCCATTCCTCCTCCACGCGCGGCGCATTCGTGTCATCCCTGCTGTTGCGAGCGCGTCAACATTGAGTTCATAGCCCATACCGAACGGATGAGACAATATGGCGCGCGCTTAAATCCAAAGGTAGATTAAGGCGTTCCGTGATCGATTGAAGACCGTGGCGCTTCTCACGCACGCGAGACGATTGAGCGAGCGCGCTCGCTCTTCCCTCTTTGGCCCATCCGCACTAAGTAAAGGGCGCTCTCTCCCCCACAATCCAAAGATCATGACTGACCCCAACCCCGTCGCGCGCCGGCGCACCTTCGCGATCATCTCGCACCCGGACGCCGGCAAGACGACGCTGACCGAAAAGCTGCTCTTGTTTGGCGGCGCCATTCAGCTTGCGGGCGAGGTGCGCGCCAAGGCCAATCGCCGCCAGACCAGATCCGACTGGATGGGCATCGAGCGCGAGCGCGGCATTTCCGTCGTGACCTCGGTGATGACATTCGAATACGGCGGCTGCGTCTTCAACCTCCTCGACACGCCCGGCCACGAAGACTTTTCCGAGGACACCTACCGGACCCTGACCGCCGTCGATTCGGCAGTTATGGTCATCGACGCGGCCAAGGGCATCGAGGCGCGGACACGCAAACTGTTCGAAGTCTGCCGCCTGCGCGACATCCCGATCGTCACTTTCATCAACAAGATGGATCGCGAAACCCGCGATCCTTTCGATCTCATCGACGAGATCGAGAAGACGCTCGCGCTCGACTCCGCGCCCCTTACCTGGACGATCGGCCGCGGGCGCTCGCTCGCCGGCGCCTATGACATCCGCCGCAGCCGTCTGACGCCGTTCGGCAAGGACGCGCAGGCGTTCGCCGTCAACGGCCCGGACGACCCGCGGGTCGCCGAGCTTCTGCCGGAGCATGAGCGCGCTGCGGCCATCGAAGAGCTCAACCTCGCGGTCGAGGGCCTGAAAGCTTTCGACAAGAAGGCCTTTCTCGAGGGCCACATGACCCCAGTCCTGTGGGGCAGCGCGCTCAAGGATTTCGGCGTCAAGGACCTCATCGACGCTCTGGCCGAATTCGCGCCGAGCCCGCGCGCGCAGGAAGCGGCGAGCCGTACGGTGAAGGCGGACGAACCGAAGATGACCGGCTTCGTGTTCAAGATCCAGGCCAACATGGACCCGAACCATCGCGACCGCATCGCCTTCATGCGCGTTTGCTCCGGCAAGCTTCAGCGCGGCATGCGGGCAAAGCTCGTGCGCACGGGCAAGCCCGTCACGCTATCGGCGCCGCAGTTCTTCTTCGCCCAGGATCGCTCGCTTGCCGAGGAGGCGTTCGCCGGCGATGTCGTCGGCATCCCCAATCACGGGCTTTTGCGTATCGGCGACACGCTTTCTGAGGGCGAGGAGATCGTCTTTCGCGGCGTGCCGAGCTTCGCCCCGGAGATCCTGCGCCGGGTCAAGCTTGCCGACGCGATGAAGGCCAAGAAGCTGCGCGAGGCGCTGCAGCAGATGGCCGAAGAAGGCGTCGTGCAGGTGTTTCTGCCGCATGACGGCGCGGCGGCGATCGTCGGCGTCGTCGGGGCGTTGCAGCTCGACGTGCTCACCGAGCGGCTCAACGCCGAATACGGCTTGCCGGTGACTTTCGAGCCAAGCCGGTTCGAGATCTGCCGCTGGGTCTCGTCTCCCGACAAGACTGAGATCGGCAAGTTCCTGGACGCCTACCCGTCCTCGATCGCCTCCGATCTCGACGGCGCGCCGGTGTTCATGGCGTCGAGCGCCTTCAACCTGCGCTACGAGCAGGAGCGCTGGCCGAAGATCGCCTTCACCGACGTGAAGGACTATCAGAAGGCCGCGGCGTAAACCTTCTGGCGCACCCATCTTCTGACGGGCTCAGCCGTGGTTGAAGCCGCCGGCTTCGGCCTCGGTCATCGGCACGCTCACCGGATGCTTGTCGAAATGCTCGATCGCCCAGCGAAAGTCAGCCAGCAGAAGCGATCCAAGGTCCGTCGTGACGCCTTGGCGAACCAGAATGCGCTGAACCGCGATATCGCTCACATTGTCCGGCAGCGTGTAGGCGGGCACCTGCCAACCTCGCACGCGCAGCCGGTCCGCAAGGTCAAACAGCGTGTAGCCGGGATCGGCGCCGTCCTTGATCCTCCAGGTGACTGCCGGAATGCCCTCGTTCGGGTCGCCCGTCGCCAGCATCTCGAACGGGCCGAGTTTGGCGATTTCCTTCGCGAGGGACTTGGCCATCTCGTAGCTCGCCATATGGACCTTGCGATACCCTTCGCGACCGAGCCGCAGGAAATTGTAATATTGCGCAATGACCTGCCCGGCCGGGCGCGAGAAGTTGATCGCGAATGTCGGCATGTCGCCGCCGAGATAGTTGACGCGGAAGATGAGATCCTCCGGCAGGTCTTTGGCGTCGCGCCAGATCACCCAGCCGACGCCGAGCGGAGCAAGGCCGAACTTGTGACCCGATGTGGAGATCGACTTCACCCGTGCAAGGCGGAAGTCCCAGACGATGTCTGGGGCGCAAAACGGCGCCAGGAACGCGCCGGAGGCCCCATCGACATGGATGTCCACGTCGAGCCCTTTCTCGGCCTGCAGCTTGTCTAGCGCCGCCGCGAGCGGCTGCACCAGTTCGTAGCGCCCATCGTAGGTGACGCCAAGCGTGGGCACGACGCCGATCGTGTTCTCGTCGACGCGCTTGATCGCCTCCTCGGCGTTCATCTGAAAACGCCCGCGCTCCATCGGGATCTCGCGCATCTCCACGTCCCAGTAACGGCAGAACTTGTGCCAGCAGATCTGCACCGGGCCACATATGAGATTCGGACGGTCCGCGGGTTTTCCCTGCGCGGCCATTCGCGCGCGCCAGCGCCACTTCATCGCCATGCCCCCGAGCATGCACGCCTCGCTCGATCCGACCGCGGAGGTCCCGAGCGTGTTGGCGGCGTCAGGGGAGTTCCACAAGTCCGCGAGCATGTGCACGCAGCGCGATTCGATTTCGGCGGTCAGCGGATACTCGTCCTTGTCGACCATGTTCTTATCGATCGCAAGGTCCATGATCTTGTGGACCTCGGGCTCTTCCCAGGTCTGGCAGAAGGTCGCCAGATTCTGCCGGGCGTTGCCGTCGAGAAGCAGTTCGTCCTGAATCACTTGGAACACGTCCTCGGGAAAGCTTTCCCGATCGGGGAACTGGTATTTCGGCATCGCCTTGGACAGGTCCCCGCGCGCGAAGAGCGAATCCATGAGCAAATCGCGGACATCGTCTCGACTGGTCAGCGGCACTTGCGTTCTCCTTTAGCTTTCGCGGACTCATGCCGCGCCTGGCTGACAAGGCTCCCTCCGGGCGGATCCGCGACGCGACCGCGTGGGATCTCATCCTGATTAGGGCTTCCGAAGATGACGATCCTGCTGGTCCAGAATTCGAAAGCGGCGGCGCTCCACGCCGCCACTCCTCCTAGGGGAGCCTCTTTACCGTTCAGCATCGCAGACGCACTCGGCGAAGGCGAGAGTCAACACGACTTTGTGTATGATGCGATTTGCCGAGTTCCGCAGAGATTAGTGAATCATTCACCAATTCGTTATCAGATCAACCCACTTCATCCGTTGCGGAACTCGAAGTCATACCGGTAGTTTGCTGACGGATTCAACGGCGCTGAGACGCAGCTTCCTTGGCAGGGACTGGCGCTTTGCCCGCCCAGGGAGTCGTGTGCTTGTTCGTCAGCGTCGGTCATCCAACCTTCGACGCCGAATGTTTGAACACGACCGTAGTGGTTGTGCTGGGCATGCATCGCAGCGGGACATCGAGCGCCGCCGGAACGCTCGTTCGCCTTGGCGGCGCCGCGCCCAAGCATTTGATGGCGCCCAACGTCGACAATGAGAAAGGATATTACAAATCTCCCGTCCTCAAGGACCTGAACGACGCCGTTCTCGCTGCTGGCGGAAGCGATTGGAAGGATTGGCGAAAATTCGACCTCGACAAGATCGACGCCTTGGCGGCCGAGGCTTTGCGCGCACGCGCAAAGGCAGCTTTGGCGGGAGAATTCGAGGGCGCCGGATTGGCGGTCATGAAGGACCCGCGCATGTGCCGGCTCATGCCGTTCTGGCGTCCGGTGTTCGACGACGTCAAATGGTCAGTCCGAGCGCTTCTGCCGATCAGGTCGCCGCTCGAAGTGGGGTGGTCGCTCGGACGCCGTGACGGACTCAGTCCCGCATACGGGTGTCTGCTCTGGCTGCGCCACGTTCTGGACGCCGAGGCCGAAACCCGAGGCATGGCCCGCGCTATCCTGGACTGGCCTCAATTTCTGGGCGATAGCCGCAGAGAGCTCGCCCGAGCCAACGAACAACTGGGCGTGACCTGGCCCTACTGGGGTGAAAGCACCCTTGCCGACATCGGTCGATTCGCATCGGCCGATCTGCGGCGGGAGCGGGCGAGCGAGGCGGATCTTGGGGCGCATGCGGCCGTCAATGATTTGGTCCGGCGGGCTTACGCGGCAATGCTGGATCTTGTCCGAGACCCTGGAGACAGCCGCACCTTAAGAACGCTTGACGATCTTCGAGCGGGTTTTGAGGCAGCCTCGGCGATTTTTGACTGTCCGATGCGCGAGGCGAAAGACGAGCTGCGCCAGGTCCGGTCACAAGCCGCCGCAGAGATCGCCCGAGTCCGAGCCGTCGCCGCATGCGCCGTGGACCAGAACCGCAACTCAACCACACCAAGATCTCGGTTCTTTTGGAAACCACGCTCCAAGCGGGCCGCGGCGCTCTTGGCGGTCGCCAAGCATCTTGAGGCGATTCGCAAGTCGCTGTTTTTCAATTCGGCGTATTACCTCGAAACTAACCCGGACGTTCGCGCGGCGGGAATGGACCCAGCGTTC
Source organism: uncultured Alphaproteobacteria bacterium (assembly GCA_963753135.1). Taxonomy (GTDB): domain Bacteria; phylum Pseudomonadota; class Alphaproteobacteria; order Rhizobiales; family Beijerinckiaceae; genus Roseiarcus. The sequence continues at coordinate 235,852 of CAVWBA010000006.1, forward strand.
CACTACCTCGTTCATGGAGGCCGGGAAGGCCGAGATCCTGGGCCATTTTTCTCGAGCAAAGCTTATCTTGCCCGATACCCCGATGTCGCCGAAGCTGACGTCAACGCCCTCCTGCATTACGAAACGCTGGGACGCATAGAAAACAGGACCGTCGCGGTCTAGCGGCCGCAGACCGGGTCGATCTCGCGGAGGCGGCCGCCGTCGACATCGTTGACAAGGATGACCGCCGCGACATTGTCGCTCTTCGAAGTGGCCTCCGGCGCGGCGTAAGCTTTCATCGACCTCCTTATGCCCTCCGCCGTCTGACTGCCGGCCGGATCGATTGCTCGTGCGGACTGAACAGCGGTGGAAACGACCAACAATCTGAAAGCGCCGGCTTGACCCGTCGTCTGATTCCAGTTCAGGAATGCTCGTGAACAGCGTGAACTCGTGGCGCTTGTGCCCTTTTTGTTGGCGCGAAAGCGCAAGCAGCGCGCTCGGCTGGGAGGAAGAGCATGAAGTTAGTTTTGTCGATTTGTACGATGGCGCTCTTGAGCGCCGGCGCGGCGCAGGCTCAGGTCGAGCTGAACACCTATGCGGATTCCAAAGGCAATCTCGACGTTCAGAAGCTGACCTGCGGGCAACTCGCCAACACTTTCCAGGAAGACGCCGACTTCATGACCGTCTGGTACAGCGGCTGGTACAATGGCCTTGCGGGCTACAGCAAACTGAAGGTCGACCGCGCCAAGGAGCTCGAGCATCGAGTCATCGTCTATTGCAAGGACAATCCGAAGACCAAGGTCATCACCGCAATGGACATCCAGATCAAGAAGCTGCGCAAGGAACAGGGCATCAAGGTCAACGACGAGAAATAGCAGAAGCTTCGCGCGCGCCAGTTGCTCTTCGGACAGCCTAAGGCGCGCCTCGTTGAACTCCTGAAATTGAAAGAGAGAAAAAATGGTCGCCTCAAGCACAAGGCCGTCAGCAATGCTTCGTCGGTTCCATTTGCGCGCCGCGCTCATCGCAGCGGCGGGGTTCGCTGCGTCCGTTTCGGCGTCGCAAGCCCAGGTCGAACTCAAGACCTACATGGACGACAAAGGCTATCTCAACGTGAAGGCGCTGACCTGCGCCCAGCTCGCCAATACGTTCCAGGAAGACGCCGACTTCCTCGGCGCCTGGTACAGCGGCTGGTGGAACGGCCACATGAAGCGGCACGTCGTCAACATCCCGCGCGCGAAACAAGGGATCCACGAAGTCATCGTCTATTGCAAAGCCAATCCTGACGCCAAGGTGGTCGACGCCGTCGACGCCTATGTGAAGAAGGTGCAGGCGGGCGGACAGTAGGCAGGCTTTGCCGCGTTAAGATTTTGGGCGACCGCAATCGTCATTGCGAGCGACGCGAAGCAATTCAGGGAAACGTAGCGCACCACAACTCCAGGATCGCCACGTCGCTCCGCTCCTCGCGATGACAATTCCATCTGGACGCAGGACGGTCGGGCGGTCCGCGAGAGCATGCGGGACGCCTGGACCCGGGAGATTGGCTCGCCCCGTTCGGCTTGCGCATCGCGGCTCAACCTCCTAGCTCATGGGCATGAGCCGCGCCCCCCTCACCTCTTCGCCGATCGACACGAACCCGCTTCTCGAGCCCTGGACGGGACCGTTCGAGGCGCCGCCGTTCGACCGCTTCGAGCCTCGCCAGTTCCGGCCGGCCTTCGATGCGGCGCTAAGCCAAGCGCGAGCGGAGATCGACGCCGTCGCCGTCGATCCTGCGGCGCCGACTTTCGCCAATACGATCGATGCGCTCGAGCGCAGCGGCCGCAGCCTGGACAAAGTGGCGAGCGTTTTCTTCAACCTGACCGGCGCCCACACGAACGACGAGCTGCAGGCGATCGAGCGCGAGATCGCGCCCATCCTCGCGCGCCACCGCAGCGAGACCTATCTGAACGAGGCCTTGTTTAAGCGCATCGACGTGCTCAAGGGGGACGCCGGCGAGCTCGGGCTGTCGGCCGAAGAGGCGCGCGTGCTCGACCGCTATCATCTGGATTTCACCCGTTCTGGCGCAGGCGCCGAGCCGCAAGCCAAAGCGCGACTGGCCGCGATCGCCGAGCGGCTGGCGACGCTCGCCGCTCAGTTCGGCCAGAATGTGCTCAAGGACGAGAAGGACTGGCTCCTGCTGCTCGATGAGTGCGACCTTGAGGGTCTGCCGGACTTTTTCATAAGCAGCGCCGCGCGCATCGCCGCCGATTGGGGCCACGCGAGCAAATATGCCGTGACCCTGTCACGATCCAGCGTCGAGCCATTCCTGCAATTCTCGGCGCGACGAGATCTGCGCGAGACCGCCTTCCGCGCCTGGGCCGCGCGCGGCGAGAATGGGGGCGCGACCGACAACCGCGCGATCGCCGCCGAAATGGTGCGGCTGAGAGCCGAGCGCGCGCGTCTCTTGGGCTACGAGACTTACGCCCACTACCGCCTCGCCGACACGATGGCAAAGACGCCGGAGGCGGCGCTCGATCTCCTGGAGTCGGTCTGGGCTCCGGGTCTCGCCAGCGCGCGCAAGGACGAGGAAGCGCTGCAGGCGATCGCCGCCGGCGAAGGCGGAAACTTCACACTTGCGCCCTGGGACTGGCGCTATCTCGCGGAGAAGCGACGCAGGAAAGAGTTCGACTTCGACGAGAGCGAGCTCAAGCCTTATTTGCAGCTCGACCGCATCATCGAGGCCGCCTTCTACGCGGCGCAGCGCCTGTTCGGCCTGACCTTCACCGAGCGCTTCGACCTCAAGCTTTATCATCCCGACGTTCGCGCATGGGACGTAACGGGCAGCGATGGCGCGCCGGAAGCGCTTTTTTTGGGCGATTATTTCGCGAGGCCGTCAAAGCGCAGCGGCGCATGGATGAGCAGTTTCAGGGGCCAGCAGAAGCTCGATCGCGCGCAATTGCCGATCGCGGTCAATGTCATGAATTTCGCCAAGGGCGCCGAGGGCGAGCCCAGTCTCTTGAGCGTCGACGAATCGCGCACCCTCTTTCATGAATTCGGCCACGCTCTGCACGGCATGCTGTCGGACGTGACCTACCCGCGCATTTCCGGAACCCATGTCGCCGGCGACTTTGTCGAGTTTCCTTCGCAGATCTATGAGCATTGGATCAAGGAGCCGGAGATGCTGCGCCGCTTCGCGCTCAACGCCAAAACCGGCGAGCCGATGCCGCAAGCGCTCATGGACAAGCTTCTCAAAGCGCGCCGGTTCAACCAGGGCTGGGCGACGGTCGAATATACAGCCTCGGCGCTCGTCGACTTGAAGCTGCATCTCGATCCATCGCCCGATGAGGTCGACGTCGTCGCGTTTGAGCGCAAGGAACTCGAGCGGATCGGCATGCCCGATGCAATCGGCATGCGTCACAGAACGCCGCACTTCCAGCATATTTTTTCGGGCGGCTATTCCGCCGCCTATTACAGCTATCTGTGGTCGGAGGTCCTCGACGCCGACGGTTTCGGCGCATTCGAGGAGAGCGGCGACATCTTCGACCCAGATGTCGCCAAGCGGCTCAATGACTTCGTTTATTCGGCCGGCGGCAGCCGCGACTATGACGAAGCCTATCGGGCCTTTCGCGGTCGCGCGCCCTCGCCAGAGGCGTTGTTTCGCAAGCGGGGGCTCGAACTCAAGGCCGGCCAAAGCTAACGCGAGGCGCGTCGAGGCGGCGGCCGCTACTGCAAGTTCGTGTGGCGGCCCAGCATCGTCCGGTGTGGATCCGAGACGCCTTGCATCAGTTCGAGGACGATCGCATCGAGGAGAATGAGGCTCGTCTGCTCAAACAGGCTCCCGCCGAATTGCTGCGTCGCCTCTATGGGAACTGGAAGGACGAAGTGGGCGAGCTTCACAAGCGCGCTGTCCCGTTCCCGAGTGATCAGGGCGATCGCCGCCCCTTCGCCTTTTGCTATTTGAGCGAAGTGGATGGTGACCGGGGTATTGCCAGAGCCGGACACGAGAAGGAGCCCATCCCCCGCCCGGATGGACGGAGCGGTCGCTTCGCCGACAAAATGCGCAAGGCGATTGATATGCATGAACCGCATCGCGGCCATTTCCGCCACAAGGCCGGAACGTCCCTGGCCTGAGAAGAACCAGCGCCGCTGCTCATCCCTGAACACTTCGACGAAGCGCTGGAACGCGCGGGCGTCCACCCGCTCGAGCGTCTCGGCTATCTCGCGTCCGGCGGCCAGCCACGCCCCGGATTGCGCAATCGGTCCTTGATCCATTTAGCAACCCTTCTGGGATCGTTTGCGCCGGTGATGGCGGCCCCGACGATCACGATCTCCGGTTCGGCTTCGAGCACGGCGTCAAGGGTCTCAGGCCCCAGTCCGCCGGCGAGCGCGACGCCGGAATCCTCGACGGCGCATCTCCGAAACGGCGTCGATATGCCTAGTTGACCGGTCGCCGGCGGCTCGGATGTCGGTCGGAGAATGAACGCCGACATAGGCGAAGCTTTCCGGAAAGGCCGCGTCCGCGGACAAGAGCTCGGGCTTTCCGGACTCTGTGATGGTGTCGACGACGACAAAGGCTCCGAAGCGCGTCGCCACCCGTCCGACCGCGGCGTGCGTGGCGCGCGAGGTCGAGGATAGAACCGTCATGAGCCGCGCCCCTGCCCCAAACACCATCTCAGCTTCAAGGTCTCCGGCGTCGACGGTCTTGGTGTCGGCGAGAAGCGGCGTATCCGGACAAAGCTCCCGCGCCGTGGCGATCGCCCCGATGCCGAACCGTTTGAGAAGCGGGGTGCCGATCTCGATGATGTCGGCAATTCCTCGCACTTGCGCGATGACGCCGACGCTCTCCGCCTTGTCAATCGCAACCTGCAGTAACAACGGGCGCTTTCTCCCCGACAACACAATTTCTGAAACTTATGAAGCAGACTTAGAAGTTCAGCCACATCGTGGCAACGCGTATGGAACGCCTATCTGGCTGATCGGGCTAACGCTTCACAAAACATCTTGAATTCATCCGCGGACGCGTAGGCTTTCTGGGTGCCGCGCCGAGTGACCGAGTCCGCGGCATAGAGCGCAGCTTGCTTCAGGGCAGCCTCGAGAGGGACGCCGCCGGCAAAGAAGCGCGCGAAACTGCCGACGAAGGCGTCGCCGGCGCCGGTCGTGTCGACCGCCTTCACCGGGACCGGCTCAATCTTTTGCACACCGGCCGGGGTCGTCAGGAGCGCGCCGCGCGAGCCGAGCGTGACAATGACGGTCCCGATGCCTTTGTCGAGCAGGCTTCGCGCGGCGGCCGCGATGCTCAACTCCGTATCGACCGGCATGCCGGTCAGGATGGCAAGCTCGGTTTCGTTGGGGATGAAGAACGTCACGTCGCGGATTCGATCGACGTCGAGCGCCGCCGTCGCCGGAGCCGGATTGAGCACCGTCTTGACCCCGTGGCGCTTGCCGAAGGCGATGGCCGCGTAGACGGTTTCGAGCGGAACCTCGAGCTGCATCAGGATGAGATCGCAGGTCTTCAGGACGTCCGCGGCGCGATCGATGTCGGCGGGCAAAAGATCGACGTTCGCTCCCTTTACGATCAGGATCGAGTTTTCGCCGTTCGGCTCGACCATGATCGGGGCGACCCCGCTCGGCTTTCCCTTGACGCGCCGGACATAGCTCGTGTCGATCCCTAGCGCCTCAAGGTTGCGAATGGTGGCGTCGGCGAACATGTCGTCGCCGACGGCCGTGACCATCACCACCGATGCGCCAAGCTTGGCGGCGGCCACGGCCTGATTGGCTCCCTTGCCGCCGTGTCCCATTTCGAAGCTCGGCGCCTCGACGGTTTCGCCCTTGACCGGCATCCGATCTACATAGGTGACGAGGTCCACCATATTGCTGCCGACGACCGCGATGCGCGGCTTTCGCCCCTCGCTCATTTCCCCTCCCTTTCGACGTTTGCGCCTGCGACCAGCTCGCCCTGGCAGTTGCTCTATCTTTGTCCCCTCCGGGCTCGACGCCAATTCGCCAATAAACTACGCTCGCGCCTGACACCGCATCGGAAATCGTGTTGGGAGACAGAAGAATGGCGTCGGTCGACGTTGTCAACGCGCGCAAGGCTTATGGTGGCGTCGAAGTCATTCATGGCGTCTCGTTATCGATCGCCGACGGGGAATTCGTCACCCTCGTAGGGCCGTCCGGCTGCGGGAAATCCACACTTCTGCGAATGATCGCCGGTCTCGAGTCGATCACCGAGGGAAAGGTCAAGATCGGCCCGCGAGTGGTCAACAACCTGGCGCCCAGAGACCGCGACATTGCGATGGTCTTCCAGAATTACGCGCTTTACCCGCACAAAACCGTCGAACAGAACATGAGTTTCGGGCTCAAACTGCGCAATACGCCAAAAGACGAAATTCAATCGCGCGTTAAACGGGCCGCCGATATCCTCCATGTCGCCCCTTATCTTTCGCGCTACCCGCGGCAATTGTCCGGCGGGCAAAGGCAGCGTGTCGCAATGGGGCGGGCGATCGTGCGCGATCCGCAGGTCTTTCTGTTCGACGAACCGCTTTCGAACCTCGACGCCCAGTTGCGCGTCCAGATGCGGGCGGAAATCAAGGAACTGCATCAGCGCCTGAAGACCACGACCATCTATGTCACGCACGACCAGATCGAAGCGATGACAATGGCGGATCGAAATCGTGGTCATGCGCGACGGCGTCGTCGAGCAAATGGGCGCTCCGCTCGAGCTCTACGATCGGCCCACAACTCTGTTCGTCGCGAGCTTTATCGGTTCCCCTTCGATGAATTTGCTCAAAGGGTCCGTAACCGTCAAAGGCAAGCCTGCTTTCGTGACCGAGGGCGGCGTCGAGCTCCCGCTCAAGTCGGCGCCGAGCAACATTGACGGACGCTCCTGCATTTATGGAATTCGGCCAGAACACCTGGCCATTGGCGGCGACTTCAAGGCCGAGGTTTCGGTGGTCGAGCCGACCGGCTCGGAAACCCAGGTCTTTGCCAAGGTCGGAGGCCACCCGATCGTCACCGTCCTGCGGGACCGCATATCGGCTCAGCCGGGCGAGACCATGTTGCTCTCGCCAAATTTGGATGCGGTCCACCTGTTCGACACCGAAAGCGGCAAGCGGCTGCAATAGCCAAGAGCGGACGTCACTGGGGGCGTCATGCGTTACGAATTGATGCTGCCGCACCAGATCCGCGCCGCCATTGATGAGCATTGGCCCGTCGTTTTGGCCGTGGGGGTGCTCGAATACCATGGCGAACACATGGCGGTGGGCATGGACACGCTCGCCGTCACCGGGTGCCTCGAGATCCTGGAGCGTGAGGCGAACCTCGTCGTCCTGCCACCCTTTTACTATGGCGCGGCGAGTTACGCTGTCGAACCACCGGAGCGCACGGGGACGCTCCACGTCGACGCCGAGGCGCTCATGCCCCTCGCCAAGGCGATGTTCACCGGGCTCCTGCGCATCGGCTTCCGAAACATTCACCTCGTCATCCATCATCAGACCGAGAACTTCACAGCCGGCATGCCGACCGACCTCGCCTTCAAGTTGGCGGCCCGGCAGGCGATCTTCGCCTTTCTCGAGGCGGAGCGCGGAGAGGGATGGTGGGGCGCGAAGTCGATGGCTGACTATTATGAGCAACAGTCGACCGGCGATGACCCCTTCAACTGGATCAAGGCGCACCCTCTCATGCCCGCTTCGGCTATGGAGGGCTACCCGTTCGATCACGCCGGTCAGGGCGAGACGTCGCTGCTTATGGCGCTGCTCCCGGAAGGCGTGGACACGTCGCGGATCTCGGAGGACAAATGGTATACCCGGTCCGCGCGCGAAGCGACCAGAGAGCTTGGGATGAAAGGACGGGAGCGCATTCTCGCGCACTTGCGCCAAGCGCTTGGCGTCGAGCGGGCAAATGCCCAAAGCGCGCGTAATTGACTTTGCTCCAAAACGCCCGCTTAAATCTTGGAGCTTGCGCTAGCCGCGCCCGTGGGAGCGCAGGCGCGACGCGGTGTCGTCATGGTCGGGAATCGCGAGTCGGCGCAAGAGGGAGGAACAATTCATGCGTGTGCATATCTACGAACAACTCATGGCGATGCAGAGAAGCCGGCGCGATGTCCTGAAAGGGGCGGCTGGCGCCGCCGCACTGGCCGCAAGCTCGTCCGTCCTGTCGTCCACGCCGTCCTTTGCCGAAGACAGCGTCGTCGCTCAGATCATGAAAATCCCTGGGGCCGGCAATGGATCGCCAACCGACGCCGACTGGCAGAAAGTCGGAGCGCTCTGTCTCGGGCCGACCAAGGCTAGCGTGAAGCAGGGTGAATTCGCAGGCGTCGAGTTCTCTTTCATGGGGCTCAACAACCAGAACCTGCACAACTTCCTGTTTCGCGGCTTCCTGAAGCCGTGGGAAAGCCTACACGGGAGCCTCGATCAAATGGATCGATCTGGCGCAGGCCGACTACAACGCAAGGCTGCAGCAGTCGATCGCGACCGGCACCGCAGACTTCGACATTCTCGAGATGGGCGCGCCCTTCGAAGGCGACATGGGCGTAAAGGACCTGCTTTCGGAAATGCCCGACTGGGTCAAGACGCAGGTCGACTTCGACGACTACGTCAACTACCTCAAGCCGCCCGTGGGCACCTGGAACGGCAAGATCCATCGCACCTGCATCGACAGCGACTGCCACACGATGAACGACGCACCGACGTCTTCGGCGATTCCGATCTCGCCAAGCAGTGGGCGGACTGGAAGGACAAGGCCGGACTTGAAGGACTGGGGCCCGCCGAAGACCTGGCAGCAGTTGCAGCAGGTCACCAAGTTCCTTAAAGGCAAGAAGGTTAAGGGCAAGGAGGTCTACGGCTTCCTCGACCAGCCGAAGCCCTGGGGCGGGTTCCAGTTCTATTTCACCGCGAGCCGTTCGACGGCTTACACCAAGTATCCCGGCGAAAAGAACTGGATGTTCGACGAGAACATGAAACCGCTCGTCAACAATCCGGGCTGGGTGCGCGCGATCCAGGACGTCGTCGACGCTCTGCCCTACGAGCCGGCGGACCAGATCAACGCCGATCCCGGCACGACCGCGTTCCAGCAGTTCCTGACCGGCACGGGCTCGCTGCTCGAGTGGTGGGGCGATATCGGCACCGTCGCCAAGACCAGCGACACGGCGACGATCGGCGACGTGCTCGACTTCGACATCCTGCCGGCCTCGGACGACGTCTACAACTTCCGCAAGGGTGCAATGGGAGAAGCTGCCCAGCGGGCCTAACGTCGCCCCCAACATGGCCTATCTTGGCTGGGGCATCTATGTGATGAAGAGAGTTGACGGCGATGAGAAACGCCATAAGGCCGCGTGGAGCGCGGCCGCGCATCTCGGCGGCAAGGACCTGTCGATGTGGACCGCGGCCTATCCGTCCGGCTTTCAGCCCTACCGGAAGAGCCACACCAACCTCGACCTGTGGGCGCTCGCCGGCTACGACAAGAAGTATATCGGCTCCTACATGGACTCGCAGTCGACGTCCTACAACCATCCGAACTCGTCGATCGAACCGCGCATCCCGGGCATCTTCCAGTACTACAGCATTGCCGAGGATGAACTGCAGAAGACATTCGCGGGCAAGCAGACCGCTCAGCAGGGCGCCGACAATGTCGCGGCCGCCTGGGAGAAGCTGACTGACAAGCTCGGGCGAGAGAACCAAGTCAAGTACTATCGGATCGCGATGGGCCTTGCCTGAGCAAGCACTTCTCTCTCGAGAGATTGGGCGTCGGCGGCGGAGAACGGGCTGCCGGCGCCTGACTGCGCGCGCGGTCGTGCGTTTCGCCGCCGAGACGGACGTCGCCCGATGAGCAGCGGCAGACTCGAGCGGCGCACGAAGGCGTCCCCCTTGGGCAAGCGTCGCTCGGCGCATGGGTCTTTCGCCTTGCTTCAGTATTGCTCATCGGGATCGCCGCTTTGCAACTGGCTGGGTCGCTTGGCCTCGTCTCATTGCCGTTCGCCAACTGGCGCCCAACCCTCTACGTCTTCGTGCTCTGGGCCTTGGCGCTCGGCGCGAGCCAGGTCCTCCGGCACGGCGAAGCCGGCAAGCAAACGCTGTTCGTGCTTCCCGCCCTATTGTTCACCGCGGCGATGGTGATCTTCCCGACGATCTTCGGCCTCTATATCGCCTTCACCGACTGGAATTTGAATGCGCGAGTCCGGCCACCACTTCAACGGACTCGACAATCTTCGCACCCTTTGGGGCGATTCCTATTTCTGGAACGCGCTCGGCAACATGGTCTTCTACGTGTCGACGGTGCTCGTTCAGTACGTGATCGCCTTTGGCCTTGCTTTGCTGTTGAACGCCGACATTCGCGGACGCAAGTTTTTCCGCGTCGCGTTTCTTATGCCGTTCATGCTCAGTCCGGTGGCCGTGAGCTGGATGGTCGGCAAGTCGCTCATGGAAAACCGCTTCGGGCCCCTCGCGAATTTCGCCAGATGGCTCGGTTGGGAGAACGTCGCTTTTTTCACCGACCCGTGGATCGCCCGGACGACGATCATCGCGATGGACGCCTGGGTCTGGATCCCGTTCATGGTGATCCTGCTGCTGGCTGGCTTGCAGGCGCTGCCGCATGAAGTGAAGGAAGCCGCCAAGGTTGATGGAGCGAACGCCTGGCAATCCTTCTGGGAGATCACGTTTCCGCTCATGCTTCCGGTAAGCGTGACCGCGATCATCCTGCGGACCATCTTTGAACTGAAGCTTGCGGACATCGTGATCAATGTCACGTCGGGCGGCCCTGCCGGCGCAACCGACACGATCTCGAGCTTCGTCTATCGGGAATACCGGGACCGCTCCAACGTCGGCTATGCGACGATGGTCGCCGAGGTCTACCTCGTCATCATCATCATCTTCATCACGCTTCTCCTGAAGGTCGCCAACCGCTACATGCAGAAGATGACCTGACTGCGTAAAGATGGAAGCTTGGCGCGTCCTGGAGAGACTGTCGTGACGACCGCGATCGCGAACTCGGCGGCGGAAGAGGGTCAGATTGAAGCTGGATCGTTGGCGTCCTGGGTCGCGCGCTTCGGCGGCAAAGCGATCGTTTACGCGCTCCTCATCCTCTGGACGTTCATCGCGCTTTTCCCGATCTACTGGACGCTTTCGACCTCGATGAAGCTCGGGCGCGACGTCGTCCAGGGCCACCTCGTCCCATGGGTCGATTTCGCGCCGTCCTGGAAGGGATGGCAGTCGCTCGGGCTTTCCCCCGACACGATCTTCGCGACCTCGGACGTGAGCGATGAGTTCTTGAAGAAGTTCGTCAACAGCGTCATCTGCTCGGTCGGCGCCTCCGCTTTCGCAATTCGTCATCGGCTCGCTCGCCGCCTACGGGCTCAGCCGTTTCGATTACAAGTTCGGCCCGTGGCGCAACAAGGACCTCTCGTTCTTCTTCGTCTCGCAGCTCATTCTGCCGCCAGTCGTCCTCGCGCTGCCGTTTCTCGTTCTGTACAAAGAGCTGGCGCTGCTCGACACGCGCATCGGCCTCATCCTCGTCTATACGTTGATGGTTCTGCCGATCGTGATCTGGGTGATGCGCGACCAGTTCGACACAATCCCGCCGGAGATGGAGCAGGCGGCGCTGGTGGACGGCTGCACGACCTGGGGCGCGTTCCTCCGCATCGTCCTTCCGATCGCGCTGCCGGGCATGGTCGCGGCCTTCATCCTGTCGCTCGTTCTCTGCTGGAACGAATATTTCTTCGCTTCGCTCCTGACCGGGTTTGACGCGCAGACCCTGCCCGTCATGGTGGCGAGCCAGACGGGCTCGTCCGGCATCAACTGGTGGACGATCGCGGCGCTCGCGACCGCGGCGATCACGCCGCTTCTCTTGATCGGCATTTTCCTCGAGCGCTACATCGTCATGGGCCTCACCGCGGGAGCGGGCAAATAGCCGGGGAATCAGCGTTCGGCGCCGGTCCGTCGCGCGACCGCCTTCGGGCGCTCACGATGGAGCTTATGCTGATCCCCGGCCTTAGCGGGCACGAAGGCCGCGTCCGCCGGCGCCTAGCCGCCGAGATGGCGAGTTTCGGCCTCTCTGCGACGACCGATCGGCTCGGCAATTTGATCGCCACCGCTGAAGGCGACCCGCGACCGGCCGAGCGTCATGCTCTTCGCGCATATGGACCAGCTCGGATTCGTCGTCCGCAAAATCGAGGGAAGCGGGTTCCTCCGTCTCGAGCGCCTCGGCGGCGTCCCTGAGCGGGCGCTTGCCGCGCAGGAGCTTCTCATCTCAGTTGGCGAGGGCCGCGACATTCCCGCAATCATCGGCAACAAGAGCCACCACGCGACAAGCCCTGAGGAAAAGTATCGCGTCGTCCCATATCAGGAGATCCTGGTCGACGCCGGCTTCTCGAGCGCCGAAGCCGCCTTGTCCGCGGGCGTCAAGATCGGCTCCCCCGTCGTCTATGCGCCGAGAGCCTTCATGCTCGCCGGCGACAGAATCGCCGGAACTTCGGTCGACGATCGCGCTGGCTGCGCGGTGATCGCGGAGGTCGCGCGGCTTCTCGCGCCGGTTCGTCGAACGACCTACGATCCATTTCGTTTTCTCGACCCAGGAAGAATACAATTTGCGCGGCGCGATGCCCGCGGCTCAGGCGCTCAAACCCGACATCGCGATCCAGCTCGATCTCATGCTCGCGACCGACACGCCCGACATGCAGGCCCGCGGCGACCTTTCGCTTGGCGGGGGCCCGGGCATGAGCCTCTACAGCTTCCATGGACGCGGCACGTTGAACGGCACGATTCCGCATCCCGCGCTCGTCTCGCTCTTCGAAAGCGCGGCGCGCAACGCCGGCCTGCCTCTGCAGCGCAGCGCCCAAGTCGGCGTGCTCACCAACTCGTCCTATGTGCAGCTTGTCCATCACGGCGTCGTCGCGATCGACCTCGGCTTCCCTTGCCGCTACACGCATTCGGCTCTCGAGGTCTGCGATCTTTCCGATCTTGTCAGCCTCTCGGCGCTCCTCGTCGCCGGACTCTCGAGCATTGAGGCCGACTTCAGCCTCAATCGCGACGACTATCCGGAATGAACGCCACTCTCGGCATCGACATCGGGACTTACGAATCGAAGGGCGTTCTCGTCGACGCCGACGGACGGGTGCTGGCGAGCGCCGCTCGCCCGCACGAACTCATCGTGCCGCGCGCGGGCTGGGCCGAGCATCGCGCCGATGAAGACTGGTGGGGCGATTTCGTCTGGCTCAGTCGAAAGCTTCTTGCCAATAGCGGGCTTGACGCGTCCGAAGTGAAGGCCGTCGGCGCGAGCGCAATCGGCCCGTGCATGCTGCCGGTCGACGCGAACGGCGCGCCGCTCATGAACGCCGTGCTCTATGGGGTGGACACGCGCGCGTCCGGCGAGATCGAGGATCTGACCGCGGTCATTGGCGCCGATCGCATCCTCTCGCACGGCGGCAACGCGCTGACCTCGCAGGCCGTCGGCCCGAAGATCCTGTGGCTCAAGCGCAACCGGCCGGAGATTTACGCGAACGCACGCATGTTCCTGAATTCGACGTCGTTCCTCGTGCATCGGCTGACCGGCCGCTTCTCAACCGACCATTACAGCGCTTCCAGCGTCGCGCCCCTCTATGACATCGAAAGCCGAACATGGAGCGACGCGCTCGCGCCGGACATCACGGAGCTCGAGCGCTTGCCGGAGATCGCCTGGACGACGGAGATCGCTGGAATGGTCACCCGCCGCGCCGCCGAGCAAACCGGGCTCGCGCCTGGGACGCCGGTGATCGTCGGAACGATCGACGCGGCGGCCGAGGCGATCAGCGTCGGCGTGCTTGATCCGGGCGAACTGATGCTGATGTATGGCTCGACCATCTTCACAATTCGGATCGGCTCCGAGCGCATCCGGGACCCGCGGCTCTGGCATGCGCCCTGGCTCTTCCCCGACCAATATGCCTCCATGGCTGGGCTTGCGACCAGCGGCACGCTCACCCATTGGTTCGCCGACCAGCTTGCGCGAGACTTGAGTCCGGAGGCGGCGATGGCCGCGCTGGCGGCGGAAGCCGCGACGTCCCCGCCCGGCGCGAACGGGCTCGTTTTTCTCCCCTATTTCTCGGGCGAGCGGACGCCAATTCACGATCCGAACGCCAAAGGGGCGATCGTCGGCCTGACATTGGCTCACACGCGGGCGGACATTTACAGGGCGGCCCTTGAGGGCATCGCCTTCGCGACCAACCATATCCTCGACACTTACGCCGAGGCCGGAGCGCCGCCCTCGACGATCGTCGCCGTGGGCGGAGGACTGCGCAACCGGATCTGGACGCAGGCTACGTCCGATATCTCCGGACTAAAGCAGCAGGCGCGAGAGGTCAGCATCGGCGCTTCCTACGGCGACGCCTTTCTTGCAAGGCTTGCGCTTGGCGACGTCTCCAAATCGGCGATCAAACAGTGGAATCCGGCCGCGCTCGCGATCGAGCCGGATCCGCGCAACGCGCGCGTTTACGAAAGGCGCTACGCGATCTTCCGCGCGCTTTATCCGCGGATGCGCGAGATCATGGCGGATCTCGGCGCGCCGACAGCGAAAATGAGATGAGCAGCGGGGGCTGATGCTTGTCGCCTGGCGCTGGCGAGCCACGCGTTCGGCGCCGCCGCCTCCACTCAGATCTCGGCAAACAGCCTCGGCAAATTCGGGAGTTGCTAAATCTGTCAATCGTCGTTCTACTCCGATTGGATTGGCTAAAGTCGATCTGTCGCGCCAGCTCGGCGGGATCGGGAAAGAGGGCGCCTCCTTCGTCGAGGCGTTCCGAATGCTCTGACCCGACTGCGCGACCAAAAGTGACCATGAGGAGGAACGCCATGAATAGAGGGCTCAGCGTCGCCGTGACTGTCGCGGCGACTTGTCTGTTCAGTTCGGCAGCTTTCGCTCAGTCGGGAGCGATCAGCAAAGCCGTCGGCGGCTACACGTTCGAGGACGCTGCGAAAGAGGCTCCGACCACCAGGAAGAACGGCAAGCCGCTCACTTTCGCGATCATCACGCACACGGCAGGCAACGGCTTTTTCGATCCGGTCTATGTTGGCGCTCAGGTCGCCGCCAACGCCTTCGGCATCAACCTGATCAAGCTCGGCTCCGAAGCGCCGATGGACGACATCCCGCGCGAAATCCAAATCTTAAACCAGATCGTCAACGATCCGACGATCAACGGCGTGATCATGACCACCCCGCAGGTCGGCGCCTATAACGACCTTGTCAAGAAGCTGGAAGACCGCGGCGTCGTCGTCGCCACGACCAATTCGTACGATCCCACGCTCTACGACCGCAACAACATCAGCCACACCGGCCAGGACGCCTCGGCGGCTGCGATCGGCGGCGAAGCGATCGTGAAGTGCCTGATCAAAAACAACATCAAGGGCGGATCGATCCTGTTCCCGAACACCGTTCCGGTCGGCAACATCGAGGTCAACAACCGCGTGAAGGCGGCGTTCCAGGCGACCGTCAAGGCTCTCAAGGCCGCCAACCGACTGCAGGACTTCAAGGTCGACGCCGGCCCCAACAACATCGGCGTCGATGTGGGCGCCGACATCACGCCCGCCCCGATCGTGCAATTGATCGAAAGCCGCAAGGACGTGGTGGGCCTGTTTGGACCGAATGGCGGCGTGACCCCTGCGATCGGCGACGCCATCTCACAGCTCAAGCTCAACAACAAGATCTGCTCTTATGGCTTCGACCTGGGTCCGAAGCAGCTCGAGCAGATCAAGACCGGCGCGTTGCAGGGCTCTCTAGGACAACAACCCTTCCTGCAGGGGTTCTATCCGGTCGTTCAGCTCTATCTGCAGATTGATCGCAACGTCTCGGCGGCGAATTTGGACACGCGCGCGCAGCTCGTGACCAAGGACAATGTCGACAAGGTCGGCAAGCGCTTCGAGAACTGATCGCATGAAGCGTTCGACCGCGTGAGCGAGGCTCAAGGCAGCGCTCACGCGCCTCGGTTAAGATCAATGACCGCTCTCAGCAACGACGCCAGCGTTCGCGACATGGGACGCGAGGCTCCCCTCCTGTTCGGAGGCTGGGAGGTGGGCCTCCTTGTCATTATGGGGATCCTCTACGCGGGCGGGCTTTATCTCAATCCTGCTTTCTTCGGGTCGACCGACGCGCTCTTTTCCGTTCTGCGAGACGCGTCGCGCTACGGCGTGCTCGCGATCGGCATGACCTTTGTCATCGTCAACAGGGAGCTGGACCTCTCGGTCGGCTCGACCTTCGGTCTCACGGCGACGATCTTCGGCATGGTCTTCGCGCCGAGCTATTTCGACATGGGCGTCTGGACGGCCGTAGGCTGGTGCCTCGTCATGGGTCTCACGATCGGGCTGATCAACGGCTTCATGGTCACGGTCCTGGAAGTGCCGGCCTTCATCGCGACGCTGACCATGCTGTTCATCGGCCGCGGAATCATCCTTGGCCTCACCGGCGGCAAGAACATCGCCTTCGAAATCAAGGCGGCGGCCTATCCCGATTTCTTCCGTCTGGGCGAGATCAACGCGCTCGGCTTCAACAACCAGATCATTCTCTTCGTCGTCATCGCCGCAATCGCAGCCGTTGCGCTTGCCTACACTGCGATCGGCTGGACGACGTACTCCGTCGGCGGCAACGAGCAAGCGGCGCGCTACGCGGGCATCAATACGCGGTTCGTTCGCATGCGCTCGTATGTTCTCTCCTCACTCTGCGCGGTGACTGCGGGCCTGATGAGCGTCGCGCAGAACAAGGACGCCGATCCGCTCGCCGGGTTCGGGCTCGAGCTCATCGCCATTTCGTCGGTGATCGTCGGCGGGGCGGCCATTTTCGGCGGCCGGGGTCGGATCCTTGGCTCCTGCCTTGGCGCTATCCTCATCGGCCTCATCGACAAGGTCCTGCGCGAGGGTGTTCCCACTACGCGCACCGTCGACCTCGGCGACGGCTCAACGGCGCAGGTCGCGGCGGTGACGCAATTGCCGCCCGGCGCCGTTCCTGCCTGCCTGGGCGTGATCCTCATCGTCGCCGTCCTGATCGAGCCTTGGCTCGTCCGACGCCGCGCGATCCCGCGCCTCTGGGCCTGGCTGCGCGGGCGACCGGCGCCGCCGGTCCCCGATCTCGGTGGAGTCGCGATCTCAGGCGTCCAAACCCGCGGCGCGACCGTCCAGGCGCGGGGCTTGGGCAAACGCGGGCTCGCCGCCTTCTTCTATCGCCGAGACGCCGCGGCGGTGATCCTCATGGTCGCGCTTTGGCTCTTCGGCCTATGGGCCCGGCCCGATTTCTGGGGCGGCCTCGACAACAGCTTCGCCATACTGCTCGCCTTCTCCGAAATCGCGCTTCTCGCCGTCGGACTCACCTTTGTGATGGCCAACGGCGACATCGACCTTTCCGTTGGCTCCGTGCTCGCACTATCGGGCGCGGTCGCCGCCGTGATCATGAAGGACACGAGCTGGGGACCCTTGGCCGCGGTCGGCGGCGGAATCCTGGCCGGCGTCGTCGCCGGCGTCATCAACGGCTGGCTCACGGCTTACGTCGGCCTGCCAGCCTTCATCGCCACCTTGGGCACATTCTACTGGGCGCGCGGCATCGGCTCCTCGATCGTCGCCGGCACGCAGCTCAACGGTTTTCCGGAATCGTTCAATCTCATCGGGCGAAATCTCTACGAGCTCCTCGACGCCATGGGCGTCCCGCCGACAGGCGGCCTCTGGCTCGCCTTCGCCAAGGCGGTCAGCGTGCAGACCATCTTCGTCCTCGTGGTCGCGCTGGTCGCGGGGATCGTGCTCGGCCGCACTACATTTGGAGAGAAGGTCTATGCGATCGGCGGCAATGAACGAGCCGCGAGTTTCGCCGGGATCAATACGCGGCGGGTCCGCTTCATCTCTTTTCTGATCTCATCGACATGCGCGGCCTGCGCCGGGATCATCTACGACGCCTTCTACCGCAGCTTCATTCCGACCGCCGGACAATTGCGCGAGCTCGACAGCATCTCCTCGATCATTATCGGCGGCGGATCGATTTTCGGCGGCTACGGCACCATGCTCGGCTCGCTCGCAGGCGCGGCGGTCATCACGCTCATCCGCTCGCTCCTGTCGCTCCAGATCATCCTCAAGGACGGCTCGTCCTTCGTCCTGCCGCAGCAATGGCAGAACGTGTTCATCGGCCTCATTCTGATCGTCGCCGTGGTCGGCGATATCTGGCTGCGCCAGCACAACATCCTCGGCCAATGGTTCGGCCGCAGGCGCGTCGCCGAAGAGCCGGCGCGCGTCGAGCCTGTCAAGGAGGCCAAGGCATGAGCCGCCCGGTTGTGGAGATGCGTTCGATCGACAAGAGCTTCGGCCCGGTGAGAGCGCTGACCGACGTTCACCTGACCTTAATGCCCGGGGAGGTGCTGGGCCTCGTGGGGGACAATTCGGCGGGCAAGTCGACGCTGATGAAAATCATGACCGGCGCCTACCAGCGGGATTCAGGCGACGTCATGATCGACGGCGAGCCTGTGCATTTCAAGAGGTCCGCACGAGAGCCGCGATCTCGGCATCGAGATGATCTACCAGGACTTCGCTTTGTGCGGGAACCTCGACGTCAGCCAGAACATTTTCCTCGGCCGCTGGCCCCGCCGCTTCGGGATCTTCGTCGATCGCGCCCGCATGCATGTCGACGCGCGCACGATCCTCGATCGCCTGAAGGTCGATGTGAACTCGGTCTATCAGAAGGTTGAGAGCCTTTCCGGCGGCCGTCAGCAATCCGTCGCCATCGCGCGCGCGATTTCCTTCGAGCCCAAGGTGGTGATTTTCGACGAACCCACCGCCAATCTCTCGGTGACGGCGACCAATCGTCTCTTGGAGACGATGCTCGAACTGAAACGTCACCGGGTGTCGCAGATCATCATCTCGCACCGCCTGAACGACATCTTCGAAGTTGGTGACCGCGTGATGGTGCTGAAGCGCGGGCGCAACGTCGGCGAGCGCGCGATCGCCGAAACCACCGAGAAGGAAGTGCTGGAGCTGATTGTCTCAGGCATTCCTGAGACGGTCGCCGATGCGACGCTGAGCGCGTAGGCGACGCCTCTCGAGCCGCACTGCGCAGTTTTCTTCAGAAGCCCACGCTTGACAGGGAGAGGGCATGCTGGTCTGGTGAGTAGACCAGCATGCCGTTGGGATGAGCTTAAGGCACGGGGTTTGCGGTCGCCGCCGACGAGCATCTTTTCGCGCGCTCCGCATCTCAAGGCCGAGATCGGCCGGCGCACGGTGCGCGAGCGGATTAGCGACAAGCTTGCGTCGCTCATCGCGTCGGGCATCCTTCAGGTCGGCGAGGAACTGCCGAGCGAGCGCGAACTCGCCGCTCTCCTGGCCGTCAGCCGTGAGACCGTGCGCGGCGCGATCCAAACGCTGGCCGCGATCGGGGTCGTCACGGTGAGCCAGGGCTCGCGCACGCGCGTCGTCAGCCGGAAGATCGATACGCTGAAAATCGGCGTCACCAGCCCGAACGCGATCAACGCCTATGAGCTCGATTCCGTCCACAAGGCGCGCATCCTCATCGAGCGCTCCGTCGCCGCGGAAGCGGCCGTCCACATCGACAATTCGGCGCTTCATCGCCTCGAACAGTCGCTCTTAATCCAGAAGCAGACCATGCGCGATCCCGTGCATTTCCTGATCTGCGACCGGGAGTTTCATCTCACCATCTACCGCTCTTGCGGCAATCCGCTGCTCGCCGACTTTGTCACCGATCTCTATACGTTCATGCTTGATCACCGCAGAAGCGCCGTCTCTCAGCCGGGCGCGATCGAGAAGAGCTATCTCGATCATGTCGCGATCTTCAACGCTCTCAACGCCCACGACCCGCAGGCCGCAACCGACGCGATCGGGCGGCATATCGACCGAATCTATGCAACGACCGTCGAGATCCTCGCGGGCGAACCGAAGCCGAAGAAGACCGCTTGACTTCGACATCGCCGCATGAGCAGAGCCGCAATCTTTAACGCCGGGAAGTCCGGCAAACTGGGAGGAAAGAAAATGAAACTTACCCGTCGAGGTCTCATATCCGCCGTGCCGGCGCTCGCCGCGACAGCGATGGGATTCGCCGCGCCCGCGCGCGCCGCAGATACGAAGGAGATCGTCTACCTGACGCCAGGGCTCGATCTGCCGTTCTGGCGCTATCTCTCCAAGGGGATCGAGGCGGAAGCTAAAAAGGCCGGCTACACCTATACGGCGCTCGATTCCCACAACAGCGCCGAGACTCAGCTCAAGAACGCGCAGGACGCGATCGCGCGCGGCGTCG
This sequence comes from uncultured Alphaproteobacteria bacterium, assembly GCA_963753135.1. Taxonomy (GTDB): domain Bacteria; phylum Pseudomonadota; class Alphaproteobacteria; order Rhizobiales; family Beijerinckiaceae; genus Roseiarcus. Next base: position 256,039 of record CAVWBA010000006.1, read on the forward strand.
CAGGCATCGCGATTTCGCCCACCGACAGCTCGACAGCGCCGAGCGTTCTAGCCCTCGCTGCGCGTGCGAAGATCCCGGTCGTCGTCGCGGACATCGGCACCAACAGCGGCGAATATGTCTCGTTCATCATCTCCGACAATTATCAGGGCGCATACGGGGTCGGCGAGGCGTTGGCCGCGGCGCTCAAGGACAAAGGCTGGACCGACGGCTCCGTCGGCCTCATCACGATCTCGCAGGCGCGCAAGAATGGGCAGGCGCGCACCGCGGGCTTCCGGGACGCGATGAAGAAAGCGGGCATCACCAAGGAGGCGGGCCTCCAGCAGATGCAGTCCTACACCGCCGACGAGACGTTCAAGTTCACCCAGGATATGCTCACCGCGAACCCCAACATGCGGGCCATGTTCATTCAGACCGACCAGCCGACGCTTGGCGCGCTTCGCGCGATTAAGGCCGCGCATCGCGAGGGCACGCTGCTGGTCGCCGCGTTTGACGGCATTCCGGAGTTCGTCGACCTTTTGAAGAAAGGCGAGATCGTAGCCTCCGGCATGCAGCAGCCCTATCTCATGGGGGAGAAGTCTGGCGGAGCTCTGGTCGCGTCGCTTAAGGGCAAGAAGCCCGAGAAGCAGATCCTGGTTCCGATCGTCGTCGCCACCAGCAAGAACATCGAGCAGATCCTGCCGACCATCAAAGAGACCGTGTTCGCCAACGAACTCAAGTGACAAGATGGAGGCCGGCGCGCGAGCCGCCGGCCTCCATGAAGTGAAACGATGACAGACCCGGGAATTCCGATCCTTGAGGCCCGCGCAATCTCGAAGAGCTTCGCGCAAACGCGCGCGCTCGTCGGCGCGAATCTCACGTTGCGGCCGGGCGTCACCCACGCGCTCCTGGGCGCCAATGGCGCGGGCAAGTCGACCCTCTCCCGCGTCATTTCCGGTCACGTCCGCCGCGACGGCGGCGAGATCCTCTATCGCGGCGCGCCGCGAGACGTCCGCAGCCCGCGCGAGGCGCTCGATGCGGGCATCGCCATGGTCATGCAGGAGACCAGCCTCGCGCCGGACCTCTCGGTCCTGGAGAATATTTTTCTGCCCGATCTTGGCCGGCCCGGCAGGCTGTCGCGCCCGACAATGCGCCGGCGGGCGAGCGAAATTCTCGCCGATCTCGGTCAGGAGCATGCGGTTTCGCTCGACACGGAGGCGCGCGACCTTTCCGCCGCGCAGCGCCAGCTCGTCGAGATTGCGAAAGCGCTCGCGCTCAAAGCCAATCTCATCATTTTCGACGAGCCGACAGCGTCCTTGAGCCCGAGCGAAGTCGAGCGCCTGTTCGATGTCATCGCGCGGCTCGAAAGCGCGCAATGCTCGATCGTATTCGTCTCGCATCGTCTGGAAGAGGTGTTCGCGATCTCGGACGAGATCACGGTCATGCGCGAGGGGCGCACGGTCGCGGCCTCGCGACCCACTTCGAGCCTGAACCAGACCGAGCTCGTGCGCCTGATGGTCGGCCGCGATCTAGGCTCGATCTATGCGGCCTCGTCCGCGCCCGTCGATACGCGCGGCGAGCCGGTCATGTCCGTTCGCGCGCTGCGCGCGCCTCCGATGGTGCGCGACATTTCATTCGATTTGCATCGCGGCGAGATCTTGGGCCTCGGCGGCCTCGTTGGCGCCGGGCGCTCGGAGACGGTCGAGACGCTGTTCGGCCTCAGGCCCCGCGCCGGAGGCGAAGTGCTTTATGAAGGACAGCCGTTCGCTCCCCGCTCTCCGGCCGAGGCGATCCGCGCCGGCGTCGGATTCGTCGCCGAGGACCGGCGCCGGCAATCCATCGTGCCGGACCTTTCCGTGCGCGAAAATCTGCTTCTCGGCCACCTCGGCGCGCATCGCGGGTTCGGCCTCGGCTATGGCAAGCGGGAAAAGAAGATCGACGAACTGATGGCGCGTCTCGAACTGCCAACGGACCGCCTGTCCGAGCCGAACCTCTTGAACTTCTCCGGCGGCATGCAGCAGAAGATCATCATCGCGCGCTGGCTATTGCTGGAGCCCAAGGTGCTGATCCTGGACGAGCCGACCAAGGGCGTGGACATCGGCACGCGCGCCTCCATCTATGCGATCCTGCGCGACTTCGCCGCGGCCGGCGCGGCCATCATCATCGTTTCGTCCGAATTCGAGGAACTGCTCGGGCTCGCCGATCGCGTCATCGTGGTCAGCGACGGGGCTTCGATCGCCGATGTGCCGACGGCTTATCTCGATGAGGAGAAGCTGACCCTTTTGGCCGCGCCGCGCGCCTCCATGGAGCGCTACCGGCGCCTTTTGCAGGAACTCGCCAATCAGTGCGACGGCGCCGCTTTCTGGGCGATCCTCGACAACGATCGCGTGTTCTGCCTCAACACTGCGACCGCGAACCCAAAGGCGGACCCCTCGCTCAGCGCAGGCGCCGCGCCGCGATTCGACGAGACGCCGATCTCGGCGGCTTTAAGGGCGCGCGCTCCGGATTTCGTGGTCGATCCGACAAGCGGCTTGAAGAGCCTGCTTGGTCGATGTCCGCAGCCATCGCGGCCATGAACTGGGATCGATCGGCGTCGTCATCCGGCCCGACGGCGCCGCTCCGCCGGCCGAGGCGATGCGCTTCGCAATTCAAGACCGTTTCCGTGCGACGCTATGACCCAAAACTCGTCGACCCAAGCATCCTCAAAACCAATTGGCGCCGTTGCGCCCGACTCAACTTCCGAACGATCCCGGGCTCGAACCTTCAGCCTCCGTTCTGCGCCGCTGGAACTGAGGATGCTGGCGCTGGCGATCGTCATCGCGGTCGCCTTGTCGCTGCTCTCGCCGTACTTCCTAAAGACGAACAATCTTCTCAACCTGCTCGACCAGTCGGTCGTCACCGGCATCGTCGCGATCGGCATGACCTTCGTCATTCTGACCGGCGGCATCGATCTTTCCGTGGGCTCGGTCGTCGGCCTGACCGGCGTCATCCTTGGCCTCGCGCTACATCACCTTTCGATTCCGGTCGCGATTGCCCTCGCGGCGCTCTCGGGCGCGGGAATCGGGCTCTTCTCAGGATTGCTGATCGCCTATTTCGACCTCGCCGCCTTCGTCATCACACTCGGCGTCATGGCGATCGGAAGGAGCCTTGCCTACATATTCTCGGGGCAAACGTCGATCAGCGATATTCCCCCTGAGCTCAATGATCTTGTCTACACGACCGTGTTCGGCATTCAGACAAACGTCCTGACCCTGCTCGCGCTTTACGCGCTCGCCTGGGCCTATCTCACCTACACCAAGGGCGGACGCACGATCTATGCGGTCGGCTCCAACCGCGAAGCGGCGCGCACGGCGGGCCTCAACGTCCTGTTCTACAGCGTGCTCCCCTACGTTGTCTCCGGCGCGCTCTCAGCGATCGCCGCGACGCTCATGTCGGCGCAGATCCTGTCCATCGATCCGCTCGCCGGCACCGGACTCGAACTCGACGCCATCGCCGCCGTGGTGATCGGCGGCGCGAGCCTCTATGGCGGAAGAGGCACGATCATCGGCACGCTGATCGGCGTGTTCATCATGGTGATGATCCGCAACGGCCTCAATCTGCTCGGCGTCTCGCCCTTCTGGCAAGGCTCCGCCATCGGCGGGATCATCATCGCGGCCGTGCTCGCCGAGCGGCTCTTGAGCCCGCGAACGCGCCGGTAGAGCAGATTGTATTCGGAGCGAAGCCGTGGCCGTCATTGCGAGCGAAGCGAAGCAATCCAGGGATCGTCAGGCGCTCTACGTCCCCTGGATTGCTTCGTCGCTGCGCTCCTCGCAATGACGCTTCTTTCCGAAAGCAGCGCGCTCTGGCCTTGCAGGAACTGAACCGATGCCCAAGTTCGCCGCCAACCTGTCGATGATGTTCACCGAGCACGCGTTCCTCGACCGTTTCGCCGCGGCGGCGGAAGCGGGCTTCGCGGCGGTCGAGTTCCTGTTTCCTTACGATCATCCGCCCGAGGCGATCGCCGAGCGGCTTGAACGCAATCGCCTGACGCAAGCTTTGTTCAACCTGCCGCCGGGTCGTTGGGACGAAGGCGAGCGCGGACTGGCCGCCCTGCCCGGGCGGTTCGGCGAATTCAAGTCCGGCCTCACGCGCGCGCTCGACTATGTCGCGGCGACCAAGGTTAGCCGTGTGCACATGATGGCCGGCAACGCCTCGCGCAAGGATCCCGAGGCTGAGGTCAGCTACCGCAACGCCATCGCCTATGCTGCGCCCATTCTTGCCGAGCGCGGCGTCGATCTGCTGCTCGAACCGATCAACACGCGCAACATGCCCACCTACTTCCTCAACGATTTCGCCTATACGAGCGCGCTCATCGATGAGCTTGGGCAGCCGAATGTGAAGCTGCAATTCGATGTCTATCACCGGCAGATCCTGCATGGCGACGTGACGATGTCGTTCCGCGCCCTGCAACCGATCGTCGGCCATATCCAGGTCGCGTCCGTCCCGTCGCGAAACGAGCCGGACGGCGAGGAACTCAACTTCCCGTTCCTGTTCGGCGAGTTCGACCGGCTCAGCTACGACGGCTATATCGGATGCGAATACAACCCGCGCGCCCGCACGCTCGAGGGGCTCGCCTGGTTTAAGCCCTATAGGAGGGTTTGACATGCCGCTGCTCTTGGGCGCTGTCGCCGACGATTATACGGGCGCTTCCGACCTCGCGAACACGCTCAATCGCAACGGCCTCTCGACCATTCAGACCATCGGCGTGCCCGCGCCCGACTTGGAAGTCGACGACGCGGAGGCAATCGTCGTCGCGCTGAAGATCCGCTCGGTCGAGGCGTAGCCAAGCGGTCGAGGCGGCGACAGCCGCCTATGATTGGCTGAGCGCGCGCGGTGCGCGGCATGTGATGTACAAGGTCTGCTCCACTTTCAACTCGACCGACGCCGGCAACATCGGACCTGTGGCGGATGCTCTTGGAGCCAAGGCGCGCGGCGGCTGCGCTTTGGTGACGCCGGCCTTTCCGGAGACCGGACGGACGGTCTATCTCGGCCACCTGTTCGTCGGCTCGACGCCCTTGAACGAGAGCCCGCTCAAGGACCACCCGCTCAATCCGATGCACGATTCCAATCTCGTGCGCGTGTTGCAGCGGCAGTCGAAAGGGTCCGTCGGCCTCATCGACCTCATGACTGTCGAACAGGGAAGCGGCGCGATCTCCCGCGCGCGCGCCGAGCTCACGGCGCAAGGCTATGGAACGGCGATCGTCGACGCCGTATTCGAGCGCGACCTCGAAGCGCTCGGTGACGCCGCGGCTGAGAGCACATTCTCCGTCGGCGCCTCGGGCTTGGGGCTCGGCTTAGCGCGCGCGCTGGCGCGCGGCCGCGCGGGGACAGCGCATGCCGCGACGCTCGAAGCCGTGGGCGGAAGCGCCGCGATCCTGGCGGGGTCGTGCTCACGCGCGACGCTTGAACAGATCGCGGCGGTCGAGAATGAGATTCCCGTGCTGCGCCTCTCGTCCGAAGCTTTGATCAAGGGCTCGGGCGAAACCGATCGTGCGCTGAACTGGGCCAAGGACCGCATCGGGTCGGGCCCGGTCGTGATCGCCTCGAGCGCGGCGCCGGATGAGGTCGCGGCGCTCCAGGCGGCTTATGGCCGGGACAAGTCCGGTCACGCCATCGAACACGCGCTCGCCGAGATCGCTTCGGGACTCGTCGCCCAAGGGGTGCGCCGGCTTGTCGTCGCAGGCGGCGAGACGTCGGGCGCCGCGGTCGACCGGCTGGGCGTTTCTGCGTTCCGGCTGGGGCCGGAAATCGCTGCCGGCGTGCCGCTCATGCGCACGGTCGGGCGAAAGGGCGGCGAATTGCAGATGGCGCTCAAGTCCGGCAATTTCGGCGGACGGGATTTCTTCACGCGCGCGCTTGCGATGACTCGATAAGGACGTGGCTCATGAGCGACGAGACGCGGGCGCGCGACGAGATCTGCGAAGTCGGACTTTCCCTCTTTTCCCGTGGGCTCACTTTCGGATCGACAGGAAACATCAGCGTTCGCCTGAGCGACGGCGGCTGGCTGATGACGCCGACCAACGCCTCGCTCGGCAAGCTCGATCCCGTAGCCTTGTCCAAGTTCGACCGCGACGGCCGCCTGGTCTCGGGCGGCAAGCCGACCAAGGAAGCGTTCCTGCACTTCTGCATGTACAAGGAGCGCGCGGACGCCCGCGCGGTCGTGCATCTCCATTCGACCCATTCGGTCGCCGTCAGCCTGCTTGCCGATGTCGATCCGCGTGACGCGCTGCCGCCGCTCACCGCCTATTTCGTGATGCGCGTCGGGCGGTTGCCGCTTGCGCCTTACTATCCCCCCGGCGACGAGAGCCTGGCCAAGGCGGTTGGCGCGTTGGCCGGCGAGCACCACGCGGTGCTCCTCGCCAATCACGGTCCCGTCGTCGCCGGCACGTCGCTCGAGAACGCGCAATATGCGACCGAGGAACTCGAGGAGACGGCCAAGCTCTTCCTCATGCTGCGCGGCGAGACAATCCGCCCGCTGACGCCCACGCAAGTGAGCGACCTGCGCGGGCGCTACAATCTACGCTGACGGGTTCTCGCTTTACGCGCACAAACGTCACGAGCCTGGACTAAGATGCGCGCGATATTCAAGGGACTCTAGCGATGGCTTTCTCTGATGTTTTCTCGCGCGTCGTCGAAGGGATCGGCGAAGCGGCAATCGTCTTGCGGCGACAGGACGGACGAAAAGTGACGCCCGCCACGGGCGCCAATCCGGCCATCCCCCCGCCAAGCCGCAGGGCAGCCTTCCGACGCTGAAGATGCCGACCGCCAGGGGTTGGCCCGCGGGGCAGACGCCAAAGGTCGCCGCCGGGCCTTAAGGTCAACGCCTTTGCGACCGGTCTCAAGCATCCGCGATGGATCCATGTGCTGCCGAACGGCGACGTGCTCACGGCCGAAGCGCTGTTCACGCCGGAGCCGATGAGCTCTCTCTTCGACTACGCCATGTTTGCCACGATGAAGCGGGCCGCGGCTATCGGAGACAGCCCGAACCGCATCACACGCTTGCGCGACGCCGATGGCGATGGCGTCGCGGAGATGAAGAACGCGTTCCTCGAGGGCCTGAACCAGCCGTTTGGAATGGCGCTGCTCGGCGGCACGTTTTACGTCGGCAATACGGACGGCGTGATCGCGTTTCCCTATACGACCGGCGCGGACCGCATCACCGAGCCGGGGCGCAGGCTGACCAAGTTCAATGGCGGCGGCCATTGGACCCGCAGCCTGCTTCTGTCGCCGGACAAAACCAAGCTCTTCATCGGGGTCGGCTCGCTGACCAATATCGCGGACAAGGGCATGGGCGTGGAACAGGGCCGAGCCGCCATTCATGAACTCGATTTGGCGACCGGGACGAGCCGCATCTTCGCTTCCGGCCTGCGCAATCCCGTCGGCCTCGCCTGGGAGCCTGCACACCGGCGTGCTCTGGACGGTGGTCAACGAACGCGACGGCCTGGGCGATGAGACGCCGCCCGATTACCTCACCTCGGTTCGCGACGGCGGCTTCTACGGCTGGCCCTATTGCTACTGGGGCAAGACGGTCGACGATCGCGTGCCGCAGGATGCGGCCTTGGTCGCGAGCGCAATCCAGCCGGATTATGCGCTCGGCGGGCACACGGCCTCGCTTGGGCTCTGCTGGCTGCCGGCGGGCGTGCTCCCGGGGTTTCCCGAGGGCATGGTGATCGGGCAGCACGGCTCGTGGAACCGGAGCGTGCTCAGCGGCTACAGGGTCATTTTCGTGCCGTTCGCGAACGGACGCCCGGCCGGGCCGTCGCGCGACATTCTGACCGGATTCCTCGCGCCGGACGAGCGATCGTCATTCGGCCGTCCGGTCGGCGTCGCTTTGGGCCCCGATGGCTCGCTCCTGGTGGCCGACGACGTCGGCAACGTGATCTGGCGGGTGACGGGGGCGTGACGGGAACGACTTGGAGACGCGGTCGACGAGCGTGGCGACGACCGCGTCGCCGCGCTCCAAAGGCCTTCGGAAGAACGCCCGTCTGACGACGGGCCGTGGAGCGCGGCTAGCAATTCAGCTCGCCGCTTTGACCGCATTGAGCCGCGCCTTGCTCTTCTCGTAGCGCGCGTTCATCCGCGCTTCGGCCTCGGGCGAGCCGTCGTGCCAGGTGCCGAACAGCTTGTCCAAAGGCACGAGCCCGTCGCCGTAGTTCACCTCGAAATATTTATGGTGGAGGTAATGGCCATAGGCGTGGCTGTCGAAGGCGCTTTCGCGCCCCGTCTCGATCTTGTCGAAGCCGATATGGCCGACAACCGCGCCGAACCCGCGTAATGCAATTGATAGATCGCAAGCACCGGGTTCGAAGGAATGATCACATGGATGAGCGAGGATGAGAAATAGAGAAGCTGCTCGACCGGATGCATCGACAGCGACGACCACGGCGAGGGATTGACCGAGTGGTGATGGACGCTGTGCACAGAGCGGTAAAGCGGCGGCCAATGGATCAGCCGGTGAATGCAGAAGAAGTGGAACTCGTGGAAGATCGGCACGATCAGCGCAAGGAATCCAAGATAGAGCGGGATGCTGCGCAAAGGAGAGCCACGGCGCGTAGCCATGGGCGAAGGCATAGAGAATTCCGATCTCATAGGCCGTCCAGATCGGCACGCCCGTTCCGAAACCGCGGATCATGCCCTCGACATTCTGGCTCTTGAACAGGAAGGCGTTGTTCCTCTGGTCGTTCGGGAAATCTGGCGTTGTATTTGAAGCGGTTTCCTTGCGCCCGCGACATATAGAGCCGGTACTCGAAGGCGCTATAGAACAGGAAAACCGCAATGCAGTTCACGACGAAAAGCCTGAGGATCCAGCCCCAGGCCAACGTCTTCATCACTTCGACGTCGGGCAGCACGAAATACGCGTAGGCGACGGCGGAGGCGGCAAAGATCAGGTTCCAGGGAAGAAAATAGCCGGGGAGCCATTTCAGAAAGGCGAGAGGCCGAGGCGGAAGCACGAAGACCGGAGCAATGGCGAGAGTGTCGCTCGGCGTCCAGTCGCCTCGCTTATTCCTTGCTCCAAACTTGAGGTCATCCATGGGAAGCTTCCTCCGCAGAATCTGTCGACCGCCCCCAGCCTTAAGCTAGAGTAACTGCCAACCACCTCGTCCTGAGGCGCCCCGAAGGGGCCTCGAAGGACGCTCCAGGAGGCGCCGAGCGGGCGCTGTGCTCTGGAACATCCTTCGAGACGCGAGCCTTCGCCTCGCTCCTTGAGGCATGAGGTCAGTTGAGGCGACGCCGTCCCGAGCCCACCTTGGCAGTTCCAAGTTGGAGGTAAAATAGGCCGCAGATCTCAGCCGCGCACGTTATTTCCTGATCAATTCTCATCAGGACCGAGGCCGAGCCCCGTCCGTGACATCAACCCGGCGCGCTCGCCGCTGGCTCCGCCTGAACCGGCCCGGATTTCTGCGAGCGCAGGCGGGCCGCTCCATCGGCGGTGCTCAAGCTATGCGCCGCATTGATGAGCGCGAGATGGGAGAACGCCTGAGGAAAGTTGCCGAGCTGGCGGCGCTCGTGCGGATCGTATTCCTCGGCCAGCAGCCCCACGTCGTTGCGCAACGCAAGCAGGCGATCGAACAAAGCGCATGCGCTTCATCGTAGCGCCCGAGCAACACATAATTGTCGACCAGCCAAAAGCTGCAGGCGAGAAAAGCGCCCTCGCCAGGGGGCAAGCCATCGACCTCGGTCCCGGTGTCGTAGCGCAGCACAAATCCGTCGCGGAGGAGCTTGCGCTCGATGGCGGCGACAGTGCCTTGGATGCGAGGATCGTCAGGCGGCAAGAAAGCCGACGATGGGAACGAGCAGCAGGCTCGCGTCCAGCGTCGGATCGCCAAAAGATTGGACGAACGTGTTTTGTTTGCGGTCGTAGCCATGCTCGCACACTTCCGCATGAATCGCGACCGGACCTCCCGCCAGCGCTCGAGCGGTCCATCGAGTCCGAATTCCTCGATCGAGCGCACCGCCCGATCGAACGCGACCCACGTCATCACCTTCGAGTGCGTGAAGTGGCGCCGGCCGCCTCGCACTTCCCAGATGCCTTCATCAGGCTCTCGCCAGATCTTCTCGAGATGCGAAAGGAGGCTGAACTCCAACGCCCAGGTCGCGTCGCTCGTGGCGAGACCCGCACGGCGGGCGACGTAAAAGGCGTCAAGCACTTCGCCATAGACGTCGAGTTGGAGCTGTTTGACGGCGCCATTGCCGATCCGGACCGGCGGCGCGCCTTCGTAGCCGGGCAGCCAGGGAATCTCAAATTCCTCCAGCCGCCGGTCGCCTGCGACGCCGTAGAGAATTTGCAGGTCGTCCGGCGACCCGGCCACCGCGCGCAAGAGCCATTCGTGCCAGGCCTTCGCTTCGTCGAGGATGCCAGCGCCAATCAGCGCGTAAAGGGTGAAGGTCGCGTCCCGAAGCCAGCAGAATCGATAGTCCCAATTGCGCGGTCCGCCCAATTGCTCCGGCAAGGACGTCGTCGGGGCCGCGACAATGCCGCCGGTCTCCCAATGCGCGAGCGCTTTCAAAGTCAAAAGCGAGCGAACAACGGCGTCGCCCCAGACGTCCGATGATTGGAAAGCCGACGCCCAGCCGATCCAGAAGGAATGGACCTGTTTGCGCGCCTCCGCCAGCTCCTCCCCTGAGAGCGGCGGGGGAGCTGCGCGAAACGATGGCGACCAGTTGAGAACGAAGCTCGCCTCTTCGCCCTCGCGGACCGTGAAGTCGCCGACGGTGCGGAGACCCTCTCCGCGCGTCTGAACGTTCGTATCGAGCAGCACTTTGTCCGGGCCGGCGATGAACTGAAGCCGGCCGTCCTCCTGCTGACTGACCCACGGCACGATGGCGCCGTAGTCGAAGCGCACGACGAGCTCGGTGCGCATGGAGACTTCGCCCTGAAGGCCCGTGACGATGCGCACCAGCTCGCACGAACCGTTGCGCCGATACATGAAATCGATCAGAGCGACGGACCCCTGCGGCGTGCTGAATACCGTTTCGAGAATGAGCGTATTCTCCAGGTATCGTCGCGCGACCTGGAGAATGCCCTCCGCCGGCGCGATCAACCATCGCCCATGCTCGGGGCCGCCGAGCAGCGCGGAAAAACAGGCGGCGCTGTCGAACCGGGGCAAGCAGAGCCAATCGATCGAGCCGTCGCGCCCGACCAGCGCCGCCGTCTCGCAATTTCCAATGATTGCGTAATCCTCAATTCGAAGCGGCATGCGAGTCCTCGGCTATGCGCCCCCCGGCTGGCGAAGCCATGAGAATACATGCTTCGCCGATCGAAGGCAGCCTTGGGGTCGGGGTGCCGCGTCAGCGCCGGATTGGCGGGACGCTTTGGGCGGATTCCTGCCGTCTCAACAGGCGCATAGGAACGGCGGGACACGACGTCAAGCGGGCATCGCAGACCGCGGTCTTCGACGCCTCAATTGGGCGGATTCCGCTCTTTTCCGGGACAGCGCCGGAACGCTCGGAGTGCTTGCGAAGCGACCTTCCCTGTATCTGCTCGGCGCCGCCTTAGTCGAACTCGTTCGCGGCTTTCTGCAGGACATTCTCCAAATGTTCGTCGAGTTGCCGAGCAACGATATTGACTCTTTCATCGCCAAACTGTCCGAAGGTCGAAACCGGTCGATCGTATTCAAATGCAACGCCATCCTCGGGACTTTCCAGAAGCAGGACCCGAACGGGGGCGTAGAGGCAGCTGAGAGTTCATGTCGAGTCATCAGCGAGGCGGTCAGTGGGTTGCCAATATCATACTGAACCGCCTGTTGCTTCGATCCGGCAATTGCCAAAAGCACGCCATGGTCCCGGCTTCCAAAGATCGAGAGAGTGGCCGCAGCCTCAAGTTCTTGTCGCGCCCTATCAGTCAGGCCAAAACGGAGCAGCGTCCAAAATCCGTCGTCGAGGCGCGGAACAAGCGCTTCGAGCGCTGCTCTCACCGCGGCAAAAGTCTTGCCTGATCGGATTGTGAGATGTTCGATGGTTACTCTTTCTACGGATGTATTTCCACTGATCACTGGAATAACTCCTGATCGCTTAGTTCGTTAGGGTGGCGGAGGCGTTCTTTTGTCCGAGCAAGGGTAAGGCTCCCGGCGCGGAGCGCCGGGAGCCTATGGTCACTCGGCGAGCGCGGCCTCTTCAATGACCGCGGCGACTTCATTCGCATGGACGACGAGGGAGGCATGACTGCCGGCGATCTCCTGCGTCTGGGCATGCATCCTTGCAGCGAACATCTTCTGGGCCTCCGGTGCGATGACCATGTCCTTCGTGGTGATCACATAGAACGTTGGTTTGTCGCGCCAAGCGGCGATGTCGACGGGGGCCTCGAACGCTTTGAGGCTCAACGGAAGCTGGGAGTTTGCCAGGGACTCGGCGATCTGCGGAGGAAGGTCAGCCGCGACCGCCGAAGGAAACACCTTGGGGTCGATGTAGAGGTTGCCCTTCGCATCAGGATGAATCGCGGCGGCGCCTTCTGTCGGAGGACCGCTGGCGGCCAAGGTCGCCAGCGATTGTCCTACGTCAGGCGCGAAGGCGGAGACGTACACGAGCGCCGAGATCTTGGGATCGTCACCCGCTTCTGTAATCACCACGCCGCCCCACGAATGGCCAACGAGAACGGTTCTGCCGTTCTGCTTTGCGAGCGCTTGTTTGGTGGCGTCGACGTCCGCGGCGAGGGATGTGAGCGGATTGTCAACGAGCGTTACGTTGTAGCCCTTCTTCAAGAGGATATCGGCGACGGGCCTCCAGCTGGACTGATCGACGAAAGCCCCATGGACGAGCACGATATTGCGAGCCGCCCCGGCGGGCGGCTCAGCGGATTGCGCGGGGGCGGCAAGCGCTGCTCCGCCCATGAGGAGGGTGGCGGCTGAGAGGAAAAGATTTCGCATTGATCGTTCCTAACGAGTGTCGGACGACGCGCGTCCGGCTGTGGGCGGGCGTTTCGGTAGGATCGCGTTTCTTTGATTTGCCGTTGGTCGCACGACGCTTTGCCTGCCGCGACACGACGTAAGAGGCCGATAGCTCAGACGATAGAGCTCAATCGTCCGAATATTGTGTCGGACCGTCCGCAGGATTAATGTCGGATCATGGACGTCGTCGCCGAGGTGCTCGATCGCGTCCGCTTCGGCGGAACCCTGCTCTTCCACTTCGAGCTCGGCCATCCGTGGAATTTGGCGTTGCCAGCGCGCCCCTACGCGCTGTTCCATTATCTCAGTCGCGGATCAGCCACCCTCGCGCTCGAGCAGGGACGAGACCTGCCCATGAGCGAGGGCGACTTTGTCGTCGTCACCCGCGGCGAGCCCCATTTGATTTATTCGGATAGTCGAACGAAGTCTTTTCCGATTGTGGACTTCGATCGACCGACCGGACGTCTTGGCGTCGTTCGTCACGGCGGCGATGCGCAGCCGGTCTCGATCGATGATCTGTGGCAATTTCACCGTGTCGCGACCTTCGCGCGGCAGCGTGTTGGAACTGCTTCCGCCCGTGCTTCTCTTGAGACCGACGGCGGACGGCGATTGGCTCGGGGCCATTCTGCAACGCATGGTGAGCGAGTCGGCGCTTGAGCGTCCCGGCCAGGGCGTCGCGCTCTCACGACTGACAGAAGTGCTGTTCGTCGAGGTGTTGCGAAGCTGGATCAAGTCTCTTCGTCCCGGAGAAGGCGGATGGCTTGGCGCGATGGCGGACCCGCATATCGGACCGGCGCTTCAATTGATCCACGAACAACCCGATCGGCCCTGGACACTTCGATGACCTCGGGCGCCGCGTGGGGCTCGGTCGCTCGGCGTTTTCGGCTCGCTTCACCAAGCTCGTCGGCCAGTCCATGCATCGCTATCTGATTGCGCGCCGGATGTCGGAGGCTGCGTTTCTCCTCGAATCAAGCGATGAGGGGATTGCTCGGATTGCGAGCCGAGTCGGCTACGAGACCGCTGCCGCGTTTTCGAAGCTGTTCCATCGCCATCACGGCTTATCGCCGGGCCGTTACCGAGCAACTCAATACTCTGACGGCGGCCGAAGCTGAGGGCGACCGAGGGGTCGGCGCGACCCTCGGGGCGTTCGAGGTCTTGTGTGGTGGGGCGGGCCCCAGCTCAATTACTTCTTCCCAGTCAGCGACAAGATTCAGGGCGTCGTCAATCTGAAGGCGTACTAGGAGTTCGCGGCGCAGAACCGTCCGGAGTGGGCGGAATGCGTGCCTTACAATCGCCTTTTCGCCCGCGCCGCAGAAGGCGGCGAGTTAATAGGTCGAAGGCTCTCTCCGGTTCGCGCACGCAAACTTCCGCTTTGGTGTCGAAACGTGCCCATCGCCGAGTGCAGCAGGAACTTCGATCGTGCCCCTTGGCGTGGTGTATCAGGGTGGTGCGCCACGAGGGTTTCCGGCACGGGCCGGGTTGGTCCTAAACCATTTGCAGACGTTACCAGGCACGCGCCCCGCCGCTCTTCCGACCGCTCCAGAATATCTGGGTCTGGCGCTGATCCTGTGCGGCATACTCGCGCTCGTCATCTCGATCTGGCAGTATCGCTGGTCGCTCCGCTACCTGTGGAGTGGCCCGTTTGCCGCTGTTGCGGGAGCCCAAGCGGAAGCTATGCAGACGCCTGTCTTGGCGGTCGCCGTTCTCCTCGGCGGCGGCGCGGTTGATCTGCTGCCGAGGTATGAGGTTGGAGAAATGGGTTCGGTGCGATCCTCCTCGAAGTGACCGGCACAACGGCGCTCCAGATGTCGGAGCAGCTCACAAAGCTCGTACCGACCTTGGTGATGGTGGTCTGCTACATCGGCAGCCTCTATTTCATGTCGCTCGCCCTCAAGACGATTCCTATCGGCATCACCTACGCGATCTGGAGTGGGCTCGGCATCGTCCTGATCACGGCGATCGGCTATGTGAAATTCGAGCAGGCGCTCGATACGCCGGCGCTGATCGGGGTCGGCCTCATCGTCGTCGGAGTCGTCATCGCCAACCTCTCGAAATCCGTCGTTCACTGAGAGGCAGTCGATGCGAAGACTGGCCGCAACTCTTGTCGCTCTCGCCCTCGGCCTGGCCTCGCCCGCCACCGCCGACGACTGGGCGCAGCCGATCGTCAGCGTGCAACAGTCCCTCGCGGCTTTCGGCATCAGCCTCGGCGGAGGCGTAACGGGCTTCGGCCAAGGCCTGGCCGGCGGCGAGGGCGCCTATGGCGTTCCGTTCGGCGGCAAGGCCGACGTCCTGCTCGGCATCGACGCGAGCAAGCTCGGCCTCTGGCAGGGGCTCAGCGTCTCGGCCCATTTCGAGCAGGATTTCGGCCAGAGCGCCAACGAAATCGGCGCCGGCGCGCTCCTGCCGGTCAACACCGCCCTCGCCTTTCCGAGGCTCGGCGGGACGACCGCCGACCTATCGCTGATCGTGACGCAGAAGTTCGGCGACGCCGTCTCGGTCTCGCTCGGCAAGTTCAACATGCTCGACGTCATCGCGAAGACGCCGCTGATCGGAGGCGGCGGCGAGGCGACCTTCTGGAACATCGGCCTTGCCGCGCCGGTGAGCGGCGTGACGCCGCCATACATCGTCGGCGGCATCGCGACGGCGACTACCGCCGTGGGAAAGCTCACGCTGATGGTCTACGATCCGCGCAACGCGCAGGACCCGGACGTGATCTCGCATCCCTTCACGGAAGGGACGACGACAAGCCTGTCGACGACAATTCCGATCACGTTTTTCGGTTTCACCGGCTATCACACGCTGCGCGGCGTCTACAGCACCTCTGAAGGCTTCAACTTCGACGATGCCCCGCAGCTTCTCCTGCCGCAGGGAAGCACGGCGAAGCTGACGAAGCAGGGCTACACCTTCGGCTCCTACGCCGTGCAGCAGTTCCTGTGGGCCGACCCCGATAACCCCGGCAAGGGGTGGGGCTTCTTCGGCCAGATCTCCGCCTCCGACGCCAATCCCAACCCGATCGGCAACACGATCATCGTCGGCGTCGGCGGTTCGACTCCGGGACGCCCGACGACCGCTGCGGCGTCGCGTGGACCGACTACCTGTGGAGCCGGCGACTCGGCAAGGGGCTCGCAACGTTCGGCGGCGGCCTGAACGACGAGCGCGTGCTCGAGGCCTACTACGACGGCGCCATCGCCCCTCACCTCCGTCTTGGGCCGGACGCGCAGGTCATCTGGCCGGGAACGCCCGGTAAAACCACCGCGCTTTTCCTCGGCCTGAGGGGACGCGTCGTGTTCTGACGAGGATGGGCGTGAACAGAATGCGAAGGGAGAGCGGCTCGAGCCATGCCAGAGCCCCCACCGCACCCCATGAGAAAATGAAAGGACACGTGTCGTTCTGACGGGTTGGCGGGGCGATGGGGAGAAGACTTCAGACATGTGTCTGTTCTGCAACTGGATGCAAGTCCTCGACAGCGCGAGCGGCCCGAGCATTTCCGCATCCCGCCGAAAGGTCTTGCGGGGAAGCGCCGTCTTCGCGGCGACCGCGGTCGCTGCGCCTCCGCTGACCCTCGCAGACGAAACGCAAGTCAAGGAGAGTGCATTGCCCACCCCCAACGACGGCCAGGCCGATTGGCTCTTTCAGGACGGGTACATCTACACGGTCAACGCCTCGCAGCCGACCGTCGAGGCGGTGGCGGTCCGCGGGAATCAGATCGTCTACGTCGGCGACAA
This sequence comes from uncultured Alphaproteobacteria bacterium, assembly GCA_963753135.1. Taxonomy (GTDB): domain Bacteria; phylum Pseudomonadota; class Alphaproteobacteria; order Rhizobiales; family Beijerinckiaceae; genus Roseiarcus. The sequence goes on from CAVWBA010000006.1 coordinate 272,660, forward strand.
GGCCGGCGCCGCGGCATGGAAAGGTCCGAATACCAGGGTCGTCGAACTCGCCGGCCGGATGCTGATGCCCGGCTTCATCGACAGCCACGACCATCTGGCGACCCTCGGCGTCACCAAGCTCGGGGTCAACCTCAGCGGGCTCAAGGGGAAAGACACCGTTCTCGACACCATCCGCGAGTGGATTGCGAGGCAGCCACCGGAAGCAGATTTGCGCGGCTTCGGCTGGGTGTTGCACGACACCTTCGGCGAGGAACTGCCTCGCCGCGAATGGCTCGACGAGGTCACCGGCGACCGTCCGATGTACCTCATCAGCGCCGACATCCACGAAACGTGGTTCAACACCGCGGCCATGAAGGCGGCGGGGCTCGACGCGAGCACCCCCGATCCGGACCCGGGCAAGCAGTACTACGTGCGCAACCCCGACGGCGCGCCGTCGGGCTTCGCTATAGAGGGCGCTGCGATGCCGATCATGATCGCCGGGGGCATGACGGCGCCCGACACGGTTCGCGAATCCCAACGGCTGACGATCGACCGCGCGGCGTCGCATGGATTGACCGCCTACATGGACTGCGGCTTCCTTCTCAGCAATCAGAGCGGCCGCCAGCATTGGGTCATCGAGGACCTCATCGCGCGCGACAAGGTGGGCGAGTTGCCGATCCGCATCGTCGCGACTGTCTACACACGCAGTTCCAAGGACGACCCGCAGGCTGTCGCCGACGAACTCGTGGACTGGAACAGGAGATTCCGCTCCGACCACGTGCAGGTCGGCGCCTGCAAGATGTGGACGGACGGAACGTTCATAGCGGGCACCGCCAAGCTCCTGGAGCCGTTCGACGACGGCACGCCTGGGGGCAAAATGTTCTTCACCCAGGAGCACATCGAGGCTCAGATCGAGGCGGTGCAGAAGGCTGGCTTCAACATGCATGTTCATGCGGACGGCGACGGCTCGGTCCGCACTGTCCTCGACGCTTTCGAGGCCGTGCAGAAGCGGCTCGGCCCGCAGGGGCGCCGCCACACGATCTGCCACATCTCGCTCTGCCACCCGGACGACCTGCCGCGCTTCCGCAAGCTCGGCATCGTGGTGAACGGAACGCCGCTGTGGGCGACCGACTACAACGGCGTCGACTATGCCCGCTACCAGCGCAAGCTCGGCTCGAAACGGTTCGAGGAGCGGCTGCTCGCCTACGGCGACGTGGTGCGTTCGGGCGCGACCTTCACCATCTGCGCGGATCTCGGCGGCGTCGACATCTTCGAGATCCCGCCGCTCATGCACCTCGAGGCGGCGGTCACGCGCCAGCGCCCTGGCCACCCGGACGACAACGTCATGGTGGCGCGCCAGCGCATGAGCGTCGGCGACGCGATCAAGGCCTACACGATCAACGGCGCCTGGCAGCTCCACATGGAGGACCAGATCGGCTCGATCGAGGTCGGCAAGAAGGCGGACCTGATCGTGCTCGGCGCCGACCTCTTCGAGGTCGATCCCTACGACATCCACCGCGTCCCGGTTCTGCTCACGCTGATGGACGGCAAGGTGCGGCACGACAAGCTGCAGGGCTGAAACCCGCGACCGGGCCGCCCGCCGGGGGCGTCTTGGGGCTGATCGAGCAGCCGGCCGGGAAGCCAGGAGGCATCACAATGCGGATCAGGAAGCGCAGCTCCGTCGCCATGTTGCTCGCGACGTCGGTCGCACTGACCGCGAGCGTCGCGTTGGCCTGTTCGCTGGCGTTCGTCAACGACCGGCCGCTGGCCAAGATCGTCGTCCGCTCGATGGACCTGCCGATCACCTTCCCCGAAAAGCCGAAGTTCGTGGTCTTTCCGCGAGGAGCGGAGCGATCCTCGCTGAAAGTCTCTCTCCCCGGCGTCACCGCAAGGATCGACGGCGTCGGTCCCAACAACCTGAGCTGGACCTCGCGCTACGGTTCCGCGGTCGTCGTCAGCTTCAACATGGCGGCCTCCGACGGAATGAACGAAAAAGGGCTCGCGGCTCACCTTCTCGCGCTCGACGCGAGCACGTGGAGGCGGCGGACAACCGGCCGGAGCTCCCGATCACGCACTGGGCCCAGTACGTTCTCGACAACTACGCCACCGTCAAGGACGTCGTCGAGGCTCACGAGCGCGGCGAATTCCGCATCGTCCCGGTGACGTCGAGCGACCTCGGCTACCGGCACATCTCGTATCACCTCACGGTCCAGGATCCGACCGGCAATTCGGCGATCATCGAATATGTCGGGGGCAAACCGCTCATCCATCACGGCCCGCAATACGACGTGGTCACGAACGATCCGACCTACGGCGAGATGCTCGCGAAGGTGAGGCAGATGGAAGGATCGGGCGCCATGGCGAAAGCGGACGACGATTCGGCGGAATTCCGCTTCTACCGCCTGTCCAGCTTCAAGAAGCTGCTGCCCGAACCGCAGAGCGTACAGGAGGCCGTCGCGTCCGCCCTGACGCTGATCCGGGGCGTCCAGCTGCCCTTCCGCGACCCGAAGCGCACGAAGCCGGGCGACTTCTGGGGAGCGGTGCAGACCGACTGGGTGACCGCCGCCGACCTCACCAACAAGGTTTACTACTTCAGCGACTCGCAAAGCCCGAGCGTCTTCTGGCTCGACCTGAGCAAGGCCGACTTCAGCCCGGGTGCCCCGGTCCTGATCGTCGACGCGACCGATCCCAATGTCGCCGGGGACGTCCTGCCGCACCTGAAGCCGGCAATCGGGCGGTAAAGGACATGAGAGCCGTGCGCACGATCCTCTCCCTTCTCGCGTTGGCCTGCGCGCTCGCCCCGGCGCCCGCGCTCGCCCAGTCGCCCGCTTCGCCCTGCCTCGTCGGGAGCGACAAGGTGGCGCTCGCCGCGGGGGTTCGGGCCGATACGGTCCGGGACGCGCCGGAATGCCGCCTGACGTGGGAGCAGGCCGGCGTGATGATCGGGTCCCGCCGCCGCCCGACAAGCTGGTGACGGCGGAGAATTATAACACCTATCCGTTCAATCGCTGGATGCTTCAAAACGTGAGCCGCTTCACCCGCACCGCGCCAATGCTGACGGCCCGGCCCGCAGCGCGACCGCTGCCCGAGACGCGTGACCCCGCGCTTCTCGACACGAAGCTCAGCGTCAACGGCGTCGAGCGCACCATCGCGGACTATGCCGACCGGACGTTCGTCGATGCGCTCGTGGTGGCGAAGGACGGCGCGCTCGTCGCCGAATGGTACGGCGACGGCATGAGCGCCAGCAAGCCGCACTATATCGCCTCGGTGACCAAGAGCGTGACCGGCTTCCTCGCGGAACTGCTGATCGCCGAGGGCCGGCTCGACGAGACCCGTCTGGTCAAGACCTATGTGCCGGAACTGGCGAAGACGCCGTTTGGCGGCGCGACGGTGCGCGACGTGCTCGACATGAAGGTCAACGTCGGGGCCGGCGAGACGAGCGGCGCGCCGGACCCGGCCGACGCCGCCCTGTGGGCGACGATGGCGCTGGCAAGCCGCCAGTCGGTCTACGACACCCTTGCGGCGGTCAAGGCCGACGGTCCGAACGACGGCCATTTCCACTATGCCTCGCTGACGACCGAGGTCGCCGGCTGGATCCTCACCCGCGCCGCGGGCGAGCCCTACGAGCAACTGGCGAGCGACCTGATCTGGTCGAAGCTCGGCCTTCAGGACGACATCTACGGCGCGGTCGATCCGGCGGGAAAGGTCTACAGCAGCACGGCGCTGGCGATCTCCGCCCGCGACCTCGCCAAGTTCGGCCTGATGATCGCGGACCACGGCAAGGTCGACGGGACGCAGGTCTTTCCGGCGAAAGTGATCGACCGCCTTTTTGAGTACGGCGACGCGGACGCCTGGAGGAACGGCACGTTCAAGAGCCCGCAAATCCGGGCCTATCGCTCGTACTGGTATCAGCTCGACGGCCCCGACCACGCCCTCGTCGGGCTCGGCGTGTTCGGTCAGGCGCTCTACATCAACTCCACCAAACGCCTTGTGATGGTGCGTTTCTCATCCCTGCCGGTGCACTCCATCATCGAGTACTCGAAAGGCTGGGAGGACATCAGGAAATGGCTGGACGAAAACGTGAGCGCCTACCGCTGAGCCGGAATCGGGGAGAGCCTCATCATCCCAAGATTTGCGCGTAAAGCAAAGAGCCATCGTCATGTGTCTGATCTGCGATCGCGCCACACCGCCTCGGCGGCCCCGTTGGTCGGACCGGCGAGCACGCCCGCGTCCAGGAAGGTGGTCATGCCGAACGCGGGTGCGCGACCAATGTCGTCGCTTGCCGCGGATTGGCCCCTGGCGGGCGCAGCTCGAGGCTCTCCTGGATCAAACGACGCGCGAGCGCCGCGCGAACGCCTGACGCTGATCCGGATTTTCGAGGATCTGCGCGCTCTCGGATACGGCGGCAGCTATGCGGCTGTCAGGCGGTATGCGATCGCTTGGCGTGAGAAGCGCGCGGGCGCGACGGCGGAGGCGTACATCCCGCTGAGCTTTGCGCCGGGCGAGGCCTACCAGTTCGACTGGAGCCACGAGATCGCGCTGATTGGCGGCGTGACGACGACCTTGAAGGTCGCCCATGTCCGGCTTTGCCACAGCCGCATGATGTTCGTGCGCGCCTATCCGCGCGAGAGCCAGGAGATGGTGTTCGACGCGCATGAACGCGCCTTCGCCTTCTTCCGGGGCGCCTGTTCGCGCGGGATTTATGACAACATGAGAACGGCGGTCGACGCCGTGTTCGTCGGCAAGGACCGGCAGTACAATCGCCGCTTCCTGCAGATGTGCTCGCACCATCTGGTCGAGCCTGTCGCCTGCACGCCGGCCTCAGGCTGGGAGAAGGGTCAGGTCGAGAACCAGGTCGGGCTTGTGCGGGAGCGGCTCTTCACGCTCCGTGTGCGGTTCCGAAGCTACGACGAACTCAACGCCTGGCTGCTCGACCGATGCCTGGTCTGGGCCAAGGCCCATCCTCATCCCGAATGTCCGGATCGGACGGACCTTCCGCTACAAGGACTATCGCCGTAGCGGCTCCCAACGCCATCAGATCATGACGCTCGATGCCCACGAGTTCATGCGCCGCTTCCTGCTGCATGTCCGGCCGCACGGCTTCCACCGCATCCGGCATTACGGATTGTTCGCGAGCGCAACCCGCAAGGCCAACATCGCCCGCGTCCGCGAGCTGCTGGCCGTGGTGGCGCCGCCGCCTGCAGCCATCGTGACCGAGGAGCCGCCTGATCTGCTGCCGCCCTGTCCCTGTTGCGGCGGGCGCATGCGCATCATCGAGACCTTCGAACGCTGGATGCAGCCGCGCGCGCGCCCCGCAGCAACCGAGGCGCCGTTTGTGACCCGGCGCGGTTCATTCCCACGCCATGACGTCGCCAGGTCGCTCCGGCAAACGACGCCTTGTGCGCCCACCGTCGCGCCGGCGTCGTCCCTTGCGCTGATCCCCGCCGCCATCGTCGAAAACACCTACCAGCGCTCCCGAATATCAGTCGTGATCGCCAAGAAATGCTCTCCGAATGCGCATCCAATCAAGCGCCGAGCCCTTCACGACCGTCCACCCCGGCACAACCAAAACATCAAATCGCCATAAGCCGCGCCCTGGACATCGCGGGTTCGTTCCTCGGCGACTCTCGGACGCCTGAAGGCGTCCGAAACTCTTCACGAATGCAGACCGACGGCTTGAATGATTGATCGCGAATAGCGGACGTTAGTTGAGTGATTGTCACGCGATGCAGGTCCGTCGCTGCGGACATTCCTCGATAGCGATTGAATGTCCGCCGACCGACGTGGAGCAGACGTTGCCGAACGTCATGGCGGGCGTAGCGGCGGACATGAATGCACGCCGGGCGCGCCGATTGGGAGGCTAAGAACCAGCCCAGTCCACAGAAATGAGGCCTGGTGCCCTCTATTGCTTCGGCACTGACTGCTGACAGGCTTTTGGCGTCGACCGGAGACAATCTGCACCATCGGCGTGGCGCAGTGCCTCGTCAGACGAGGAGCCGCAGGAACCCGTCTGCCGCATCGGCGATGCCGCAACGGCCTTCGAGGACGGCCTCCACCAGCGCGTCGCTCTTAGGAGCGTCGAGCGTCAGGACTCGATCTCGGATCTGACGGCCGGCGGCTTGGGCGATGAGGCGACGGACGCGACGCAAGCGACTGTCCCGCTTATGCGTCGCCGAGCGGCCGGCTCGCGCTTCGACTGTGGTCGCAAGCGCCTCGACTCCCGCCCCCGAGATGGCGACAGTTTCGATCACCGGCACGTCGCGCTGGTCCGCTCGCAGCGCCAACATTGCGCGCAGATGGTCGGCGGTTCGGCTCGCCAAGGGCAGGTCGGCCTTGTTGACCACGAGGACGTCGGCGATCTCGAGGATGCCCGCCTTCATCGCCTGAATGTCGTCGCCGAGATTGGGCGCGGTGACGACAACGCAGACGTCTGCCACATCCACGATCTCCACTTCTGATTGTCCCGCGCCGACCGTTTCGATGATGATGACGTCGCGCCCCGAGGCGTCCATCAGGTCCACGAGGCGGTGAATATTCTCGCTGAGCCCGCCGAGGTGGCCGCGCGAGGCGACGGAGCGGATGAAGACGCCAGGATCCTCGACGTGGCGCTGCATCCGCACGCGGTCGCCGAGGATGGAGCCGCCGGAGATCGGGCTGGACGGATCGACCGCCGCAACGGCGACCGTCCGGCCGGAGGCGCGAACATGGGCGATGTACGCGTCGATCAGCGTTGACTTGCCAGCGCCAGGCGCGCCGCTGAACCCAACAATCGCCGCGTGACCGTTCGCGGGGTCGCAGAGCCGGCAGATCGCATCGCCGTGCGCGCCGCCCTGCTCGACGAGCGACAAGCAGCGCGAAAGCGCTGCTGTGTCGCCCCGCCGCAGCCGGTCAATCAGCGCAGCGAGAGCCGGCGAGACTTCAGGCGACAATGAGGGGACGTCCAAATCCCAACTCTTTTCGAAGGCAGCCAACGATTTCACCGTGAGTGACGCCTGCGCCCGCCGCCTCGACCACCTGCGCGAAAACGTTGTCCCGTTCGTCATGCGCCGAGCGCGCAAGCGAGGCGAGGGCGCTATCGACGGCGCTACGGCTGCGGCCTTCCTTGAACGCCTTGAAACGCGCGACATGGGCCTTCATCCGTTCAGGGTCGGGTCGTTCGGTCGACTTGTGCGCGCCCTCTTCTTCGTCGGATTGGTAGCAATTGACGCCGACGACCTTCTCCTCGCCGCGTTCGATCTTCTGCTGATAGCGTAGCGCCAATTCGCCAATCATCGTCTGCACGAGCCCGCTTTCCGCGGCTCGGTACATTCCCCCCACTGCGTCGATCTTCGCGATGACCGAGAGGATCTCCGCTTCCATTTGGTCGGTCAATGTCTCCAGGTAGTACGACCCGGCGAGCGGATCGATCACGTCGCACAGATGCGCCTCTTCACGCAGGATATTCTGGGTCGCTACCGCGATACGCGCGGTCTCCTCCGTCGGCGTCGCCACCGCCTCGTCATAGGCGTCGGTGTGCATCGATTGCAGGCCGCTCAGGATTCCTGCCATCGCCTGCGTCGTGACGCGGGCGATGTTGTTGAGCGGCTGCTGGCGCGTGAGGTCGACGCCAGACGTCTGGCCGTGAAACTTGAAGCGCCAGGAATTGGGATTCTTCGCGCCGAGCCGCTCACGAGCAAGGCGCGCCCAGATTCGCCGCGCCGCGCGGAACTTGGCGATCTCCTCGAAGAAGCTGATCGAAATGTCGAAGAAGAACGTAAATCGTCTCAATAAGATGTCGATGTCGATTCCTCGCGCGACGCAGTCGTCGGCATATTGCAGGGCGGTCGAGAAGGTGAGGCCGACTGTCTCTGCGGGGGTTGCGCCCGCCTGCTGCATATGTTGCCCGACAACCGAAATCGGATTCCAGCTCGGCAGGCGCTCCAGACAAAAAGCGACGTGATCGGTCAGCACGCGGCGCGAACCCGGCAACGACAGCCGGTAGAACATGTGGTTTGCGATGAAGTGCGAAATGTAGTCGCTTTGGTTCGATGTGCCGGACACCTGTTCCCAGGCGATCCCACGGCGCTTTGCGACGCCGAGCGTGAAGGCTAGCAGAGTAAAAGGTGAGGGATCATTCATCGCAGTCGAAGTTTCGCCGAGCGGGACCCCGTCGAGCGCGATGTCCATGTCGTCGATCGTGTTTGAAACCGTGCCGCATGTGCCGAGCAACAGGGGATCGACCTCGTCGCAGTCGACGCCGCGGAAGCCGGAATTGCACGGCAGGAAGCTGATCGCGGTCGCGCCCGCAGCCAGAATCTGGCGCACCCGAGCGTTGTAATCCTCGGGCGTTCCGAGCCCGATCAATTGGCGCTGCGTCCATGTGCGGCCGCGGTGCATCGTCGGATAGATGCCTCTGGTAAACGGATACTGGCCGGGGAAGGCGAGATCAGCCTCGTAGGCCGAGCCGTCCCAGTCGCGCGGCGTGTACAGCGGCTTGATTTCGACGCCGGAGCGATTGACGACGCTCCGGTCGACACCAATCTGCTTCGAATAGTCCGCGCGCCACCGCGCATAGTCGTGATCGAAGCCGGGCAGAACAAGTTGAACGGCTTCCCCAGTCATCGCGTCCACTCCCTTAGTTCGGCGTCGCGCGCCTCCCGCGATCTAGCCGCGAGCGCCGCGACATGGTCGACGATCTCATCGCGCGAGGCGCCGGGACCAAATATGGCGCTGACTCCCGCCGCCAGCAGCGCCGCCTGCTCGTCCGCCGGCACGATGCCGCCCACGACGACCCCGACATGGGAAAGTCCCGCCTTCCGTAACGCCTCGACGAGTTGCGGCACGATGAGATGATCCGTGGCCAGCGAGCTGACCCCGAGCGTATCCACGTCCTCTTCGGTAGCAAGCTTCACGACGGCGGCGATCGATTGCCAGGGCGGCGTATAGATCACGTCCATGCCGGCGTCTCGCAGGAAGGCCGCCACGATGCGGCTGCCCCGATCGTGGCCGTCGAGTCCGATCTTGGTGACGAGCACACGGGCGGGAGGGTCTAGCCGCGGTCTGCTCACGATGCGCCTCCGGCAGCGCGCAGCGGCGCGAGCATCTGGCGGGCAATCTCGGAAATCGACGTCTGACCCGGCCGGTGCCAGACCGGCGTCCAGTTCAGCGAGCCGAGCAGGAACAGGCGGGCAAGTCCCGGCGCCATTCCCTCCCCCAGCTTCACTTCGTCGAACAGCACGCGAAACCGCTCTTCGTAGCGATCGCGCAGTTTGATCAGATCCGCGGCGACCTCGGGAACGTCGTCAGGAAGGATACGGATCACAACGCGGGCAAAAGCGCTCACATCAAGGATCGCCTCGAGATGAGCTTCGATCGCGGCGGCCAACCGACCCCAGGCCGTATCGCTACGCGCGACGGCCCCGTCAACTCGGTCGACTATGCGCTGCACGCCCTCCTCATACACCGCCAGCAGCAGCGCCTGCTTGTTCGGAACGTGGAAGTAGATCGCGCCCGGCGTCATCAAGGTCGCGGCGGCGAGGTCACGGATGGTTGTCGCATGGTAGCCCTGCTCGGCGAATTTCGTCGCCGCCGCGTCCAGGAGCTGAGGCCAGCGGTTCGCCTGCCGTTTTGCTTCCGTCGCCGCCAACATCGACCTCGCTGATGAGCTAACTAAACGATTGTTTAGCACGCTTCTGTGTGTATATTCAAGCGGATCGCGAAGCGATCGGGGGAGGAGGAGATACGATGCCTGACGAGGCCGAGGACGACGGTTCAACTGGCGCGGCCTGCGCGCGCCGAATGCTAGAGGGCGACCGGGTGAGCCACGGCCTCGGGATCACGCTCGTGTCCGCCGGCGCCGGGCGCGCCGTGCTGGCAATGACGGTCCGCGAAGCCATGCTCAACGGGTTCGGAACCTGCCACGGTGGCGTCCTCTACACTTTCGCCGATACTGCGCTCTCCTGCGCCTGCAACAGCCGCAATGAACGTTCCGTCGCCCATCATTGTTCGATCGTCTACCTGCGGCCCGGCAAGCTGGGCGAGCGGTTGACGGCGAGCGCCGTCGAACGATCGCGGTCAGGACGCGTCGGACTCTACAACGTCGCGGTGACCGATCCTTCGGGCGTCGCAATCGCGGAATTTTTCGGCCACGCTCGCCTCATCGGCGGCGCGGTCATCGTGGACGGGGCTGACGACGCCCGGACGACCTGATTCGCCACGGGGCGAGACGAAACCAATAAAGGAACCAAAGGAGGAGCACCATGGCCGACGGCATCTACTGGGATCGCGCGAAGGAGACGCGAACACGCGCGGAACGCGAAGCGGAAGTGCTGGTCAACCTGCAAAAGCAACTTCGCTATGTCTACGAGACGCTCCCCTTCTACCGCAGCCACTACGACAAGCATGGCTTCCATCCGGATCAGGTGAAGACGCTCGACGACTTCGCGAAGCGGGTGCCGGTTATCACCAAGCCGATGCTGCGCGACGATCAAGCGGCACATCAACCGTTCGGGCGCTATCTCGGCTGCGAGGCTGATGACATCGTCCGCGTGCACGGTTCCTCCGGCACAAGCGGCAAGCCGACGCTCTATGCTTTCTCGCGCCGGGACTGGGACTATATCGCCGACGTGATGGCGCAAGGGCTATACACCTGCGGCGTTCGCCGTGGCGACGTCGTGCAACTCGCAACAGTGTTCAGTCTCTTCATGGGTGGGTGGGGCGCGCTGCTTGGGGTCGAACGCCTCGGTGCAACCGCCTTTCCGCTCGGCGCGGGCGAGACGGAACGGCAGCTCGACCTCATGTATCGCGTCGGCTCCACGGTGCTGATCACGACGCCGACCTACGCTCTTCACATGTTGGAGACCGCTCGGTCGCTCGGCTACGACGCCGTGAAATCACCCTTGCGGCTTGGCGTCTTTATCGGCGAGCCCGGCTCTTCGATTCCCGGTACACGGCTTGCGCTCGAACAGGGGTGGGGCATCAAGGTGCGCGACATGGCCACGACTTCCGAGCTGACCCCTTGGGCCACCAACGCTGAATGCGAAGCAGCCGGGGGACCGCATGTGATGCAGGACGAAGTGTGGACCGAGATCGTCGCCAAAGACGATTCGGCCCGCGTCCTTCCGGATGGTGAAAGCGGCGCGATCGTCTACACGCATCTCAAGCGCAGGTCGCAACCCATGATTCGCTTTTACGCGGGCGACGAATCCCACATGACCTACGACCCCTGTTCGTGTGGCCGCACCTATCCGCGCCTTCCAGCGGGCGTGTACGGGCGGCTGGACGACATGCTGCTTATCCGTGGCGCGAACGTCTACCCGAGCCAGGTCCAGCGCTCCTTGCTTGAGGTTCCTGGCACCGGCGTCGAGTTCAAGATTGTGCTCGAAAAAACTGGCGCTCTCGACCATGCGACCGTCGTCGTGGAGCGCGATCCCACGATAGCTCCCACCGACATGGATAAATTCGTCGCCGATCTTAAGGAGCGTGTGCGGCACAAGCTGAAGAACGACACCGCGGTGAATTTCGAGGTGGACATATTGCCTCCGAATACGCTCGAACGCGCGCTCTCAAAAGCCAAAAGAGTGGAAGATCGCAGGCCGAAATATCGGCCGAGCGATCACTGATTGGTTTAAAGGTTGAACGGAACGTCCACTGTTTGCGCAAAGCGAACTTTTTAGTGAGACCGAGCTGTTCGTCCGCTCCGGGCGGAAACCCAATCTGCTTGTCTTATGACTTTTCGCGCCGCTAAGGCGAGAAGGGAACCGTTGAGAGAGGGTGGCTGCCATCTCTCAGCGGCGAGGGTCGGATCGGGAATGCGCTGACCGTTTGACGGGTCGAGCTAGAGTTTGTGTCAATCGGCGTGCAATTCTGGGCTCTGACGCACTTTCGATGAAGGCGTCGCCTACGCGAGGCCCATGACGCGAGCTTGGAGCAGGTCGGAGGTTTCCGCGGCCGTACATCTGGCGTTTGACGAGCTTAAGCTTGCAGACTTGACCTTCGGTTTGCCCGTTGGACCATGGCAAGGCGATCGCCGCCTCGATCGCCGCTCTGTCTTTGGATACGCCGTTGGCGAACGTGGCGACGAGGCTGAGCCGAGCTTTGCTGATCCAGACGTCAAGCTCCGCGAGCGCCTTTCGGCGAATGATGCCCTGGAACTCCAGGATGATCTCTCGCGCTTCCACCAGAACGGCGACGCCGCTTCAATCGCCATCACGGTGATCGTCTCGGCCTTTAACAGGCGCTCTGGTCCGACGGTCAGGAGACGCGCGACGGTGCGGGCGGGTGGGGCGCGGCTCAACGCAGTGGGATCACCCTTCTCAGCCTGTTTGCGCCGCGCGCTCCATTCGCTGACGATGCGAAGGCAGCCTCGAAATCCGCGAAGCCGAAGCGCCCGCCAGAGGGCCGCTCCATTTCGACATCCGGCCTCCCATTGCTCATCGAGCCAGGGAAGATAGGGCTCGAGGGAGCTTTGTCGGACACGAAAGACATCGGAGCGCTGGCCGCGAAGAACCTTTCGGATCAGCCCGCGGCTATACCCTGTGCGGCGCACGATCTCCTTGATCGCAATCCCTTGGTCGAACAAGGAGAGAATGGCGGCGTTGGTCTCTTCGCGGCGTACATACCCCTCATACTGCAGTTTCTCGGCAAAGGTCAGAAGCGACGGGTTGATCACCGTAGCTGCCATGGCCGTCCGGATCTGCCGCATGGACTTCCGCACGGCATCGAGAAAGGCGCCGCTCGCGTTTGCCATCAAATGCCATCGGTCGGCGACCTCGATCGCATGCGGAAGCGCCCACTGCGCCGCGGCCCCATAGCCGCCTCCACGATCGCCGGCGACGACACAGATCTGCGATTGCTGCGCCAGCCAGACCTCAACCGTGGCCGGCTCCCGATCGGGCAGAAGAGCGATCGTCGCACGTCGTTCAAGATCGCAGATCAGCGTGCCGTAGCGGTGATTGCGCCGCCAGGCCCAGTCATCAATGCCAACAATCATGGGCGGCGGAAAGCTTCGTGCTCCACGTCGGCGCACCATGCGCAGCAGCGTATCGTTGCTCACCTCGACGTTGAGCCGACGCGAAAGAGAAGCAGCAGGCCTGCCTCCGAGCGCAATGGCGAGACAGTGGACGACGTCGTCGAGCCGGCTCGTACGTCTGGCTCTCGGTTCGACCGCTTCGAATCGTTCAGCAAAGATCCGCCGCGCGCAAGCCGCAGCATCACAGAAGAAGCGGCGGGTCTGCAAAATCAGGGCTATCCGGACGCCCGCGACCGGAAGATCACCCAGCGGTCTCCAATATTGGCTGTGCACGCGGCTGCAGACGCCTCCGCACATCGGGTATCGGCAAACAGTCGCCGCGCCTCTTATCGCGATCACCAAGCCGTCGTCGTCTTTCATCGCGCTCTCAACGACAAACCCGCGCGGAACAAGCTCCGAAACCTCAAACCCTCGGGTCACGGACTCGACCACCGCTTGTGGGCGCTTCGGAAGAGATGCGGCTTGTCATCTTGCGGCCGTCGCCTGCTCGCCGCCTAGGTAGGCGTCGCGGATACGTTTGTCGCTCCACAGCGTCGCAGGGTCGCCGCCGAGCGCGAGCCTGCCCGTCTCCAGCACATAACCCCAGTTTGCGACCTTCAGCGCCATATGCGCGTTCTGCTCGACCAGCAGGACCGTCGTTCCCCGGCTCTGGATTTCAGAGACGATTTGAAACACCGCCTGCATGACAATGGGCGCCAGACCGAGAGAGGGCTCGTCGAGCAGCAACAATCGGGGCTTCGCCATCAGACCGCGGGCGACCGCGACCATTTGCAGCTGTCCTCCCGAAAGCGTCCAGCCCAGCGCGTCAGCGAAGGGCTTGATCGCAGGAAAGAGATCAAACATTGCGTCAGCCGCGCGTCCAATGGTCGCCGCGGAGGCGTTCCCGTTCGAGGCGCCGAGCATGATGTTCTCACGCACCGTCAGGCCTGGAAAGATGCGACGCCCTTCGGGCACGTGCGCGACGCCGAGTTTAACGATTGAACGGGGGCTTAAGCCTGCGATCGGCTTGCCTTCAAACAGGATCGAGCCGGCGCGCGGCGCAACGAGGCCCGAGATCGCTCGTAGCGTCGTCGATTTGCCTGCGCCATTGGAGCCGAGCAGCGCGACGACTGCGCCCTCGTCGATCGTGAAGGAGACGCCGCGCACGGCCTCGATCTCGCCATAAGCGACGCTGAGGTCGTTGACTTCAAGCAGCGTCATTCGGAGACCCCAAGATACGCCGCAGCCACATCGGGCTGCCGCAGGACGTCGGCTGTCTCTCCGTCGGCGATCCGGCGGCCGAAATTGAGTACGGTCACGTGCCGAGCGGCCCCAGCGATCAGCGTCATGTCGTGATCGATAAGCAGAATCGTGAGGCCCTGAGCTGCGATCCGGCCGAGCAGGTCGTGGAGCGCTTTCTTCTCGGTCATGTTGAGGCCGGCCGCCGGTTCGTCGAGCAACAACACCGTGGGATTAGCGGCCAGCGCACGAGCAATCTCGATCAGGCGTTGATGGCCATAGCTGAAGCTCGGAATTCTCTCGTTGGCGCGATGCCCCAATCCGACAAAATCGAGCGCGGCGCGAGCGCGCAGCCAAAGCATGCCGCGTCCGCCCTCGATGAGCGCATTGCCGGTTCGCTCGGCGCCGACGACGACATTTTCGAGCGCCGTCATCGACCGGAACAGACGAATGTTCTGAAACGTGCGCGCGAGGCCGGCAACCGTACGTTTATGCGGAGGGAGCGTCGTCACGTCGACGCCGTCGACAGAGATCGCGCCTGCGGTCGCGCGATAGAGTCCAGTGACGACATTGAGCATGGTTGTCTTGCCGCTGCCGTTGGGGCCGATTAGGGCGTGCACTCCACCGCGCCGCACCTGAAGGTCCACTCCGTCGACGGCTTTGAGGCCACCGAAATACTTGCACAGGCCTCTGACCTCGAGCGCCATCGGCGCGCCGGAATCGAGCGGGCGCAACGCGAGCGGTTTAGCGGACTTCGACGGCGCGGGTTCGCCAGTTCGGAAAAACTTGATGATGTAGCCCCAGATGCCGTCGGGCATGAAGAGGACGATCAAGATGACGGCGGCGCCATAGACGGCGAGATAAAGGCCCGGCACGCTCTTGAGGAAGCGCAGCCATTCCGGAATGAGGATAAGCAGACCCGTGCCAATCGCTGAGCCAATCGGGGAGGCGACGCCGCCGAGCAACGCCATCGTCAAGAGCACGATCGAATTGGCGAAGGCGAACTGATCGGGACTGATATAGGCAAATCCGCTGGCGAACAGGCCACCGCCGAGCCCCGCCAGCAAAGCAGCGAGCGCGAAGGCGAAGAGTTTCGTGCGGTAGACGTCGATTCCGTTGGCGCTCGCGGCGAGCTCGTTGTCGCGGACGGCGCGCATCGCGCGCCCGAGACGAGTGTCGGCGAGACGCCAGACGCAATAGCCGGAGATCGCCAGGATGGCGACAACGAGCGCGAGAAAGGCTTGACCCGAGGTGAAGCCCATTGGCCGCGGGATCGAGCTCACGCCATCCGGCCCATGGGTGAAGCCGATCGCGTTGATGAGGACGACGGTCAATATCTGCTGGAACGAGATGGTCACCATCGCGAGATAGTGACCGCCCAGGCGCAGCGTCGTGAGGCCGAGCCCTGCGCCGGCCGCGAGGGCGACCGCCATGCCTCCGACGAGGCAGAGCCAAAAGGGTAGATGATAGTCGACCGTCCCGAGAGCGACGCTGTAAGCGCCGAGCGCGAAGAACGCCGCCTGCGCGAGGTTGATCTGGCCACAAAGTCCGAGCACGATCGACAAGCCGAAAACCGCGATCGCGTATGTCGCCGCCTGCATCAGAATGTTGGAGACATAGCTGTCGGTCTTGACGGTTGCGGCGAGCGCCACCAGGACGGCCGCGGCGAGCGCGTAGAGGAGTTGTCCGATCGCGGAGCGGCTCATCTCAAGCCTTTTCCGCCACCCGCTCGCCGAAGATGCCTTGCGGTCGAACGATGAGGAAGAGGATCAGCACCAGGAAGGCGAAGGCGTCCTTGAACGGCACGGAGATATAAGCGGCGCCGAAGGTCTCGATCACGCCGATCGCGAAGCCGCCGAGGATCGCTCCCGCGACATCGCCAAAGCCACCGATGATCGTCGCAGCGAAGGCCTTGAGCGCAATCGTCGACCCCATCTGGATCGATACGAACAGCACGGGCGCCACCAGAATGCCCGCGATCCCCCCGAGCACCGCGCTATAGACAAAGGTGATCATGATCATGCCCGCGACGGGAATGCCGAGCAGGGTCGCCATTTCCTTGTCCTGGCTCGTCGCCTGGAGCTTCTTGCCGAGCAGGGTGTGCTCGAACAGCCAATATTGAAACGCGACCAGTGCAAGCGTGACGCCGATGATGATGAGATATTGGCTGTCGAGATAGACTGGGCCGAGCTGAAAACCGGGCGTGTCGAGCCAGCCGGGCAGCACTTGCGGCTGAGGGCCATAGAGCGCGAGAACGCTGTTGGAGAGGAAGATCGAAGCTCCGATCGTCGAGATCAGCACCGGCAGAAAGCTGCGATTGCGTAGCGGATAATAGACGGTCAGATTGAAGATCGCGCCGATGAGCGCCATCCCTGCAATCGCAATCAGAAACGAAATCCAGTAGGGCCAGCCAAGGTCGACCGCGAAGACGACCATCAGGTAGGCCGCGACCATCGCGAACTCGCCTTGCGCGAAATTTATGACGCTGGTGGCGCGAAAAATTAGGACGAAGCCCAAGGCGACGAGGGCGTAGATGGCGCCAATGCCAAGCCCTGTGAAAAGCAATTGCAGAAAGAAACCCATGGACCTCGTCGGCGCCTTGAGGGAATTGGCCTGCAGGCGCTGGCGGCGCGCGCTGCGGAAGGGCGCCGGTCAGTCCGTGAATTCGATGTGCTTGTCGAAGACGATCGTCCCTTTCTCATTGCGCACGATGTTATATCCGTGCAGGCCGTCGCCGAACTGGTCGAAGTTGTACTCGCCCTCCGCGCCCTTGTAGCCCTTGATGGATAGCATCGCGTCGCGAATTTTTCCTGGATCGGTCGAACCCGCCTTGTTGATACCAATGGATAAAACGCCAATCGCGTCATAGGGCCACGCGCTCTGAAGATCGGGCGGCGCCTTGGACACGGCGCTATAAAGCTTGGCGAACTCCTTCGCCTCAGGAGACGAGTCCGTGGCGTAATCGGCGATGGCGTAGGTTCCCCACATCGCGGGGCCGGCGAGCTTCAGCGTAGCGGCGGCGACGGTGGTCGGCGATCCGACCCAAGGAATCGTGAGGCCTAGTTGCTTCGCCTGCCGAGCGAAAATCGCCTGGTCGTTCTCGAAAGTGAAGTAAGAGCCAATGACGTCGGCGCCCGAGGACTTGATGGCGAGCACGACGGGGGTGAAGTCCGCGCTCTGATTGGGGTAGCCTTGATCAAGGGCGACCTTCGCGCCGAGCTTAACGATAGCGGCGGCCAGCAGATTGTTGGCGCTCGTGCCGAAGGCGTCAGTGGAATGGACGAGCGCCCAGTTCTTCTTGCCGAGGGTCTCGATCCCGTAGGAGGCGATCACGCGGGCGGAGTAGGTGTCGTTCGGCCGGAAGCGGATGAACCAGGGATTGCCCATCTTCGTCAGCTTGGGATCGGTGCCGCCAAAGCAGAACGGCTTGGCGGTCTTGAGCACATCGTTGGCGATTGCGTGATTTTGCGTCGAACGGACTGGGCCGAGGAAGGCGATGATGTCCGGCTCGGCCGCGAGCTTTGAAAAGGCGAGCACGGCGCCCGGATTGGTCGTCTGGTCGTCCTCGGTGACGAGTTCGAGCTGTTTTCCCAGAACGCCGCCAGATTTGTTGACGCGATCGAGCGCGATCTTGGCGCCGGCGAGCGCGTACCCGCCGACGGCGGCTGCTGGACCAGTGAGCGGAAGGACCATGCCAATCTTAAGGGTGTCGGCCGCTTGGGCAACGCGGGAGAACGTGGGCGCCGCGACAGTGGCGGCGAGCCCTAGATTTACGGCACGTCGGTTAAGCCTCATACATTCCTCCCGCTGACCTTGCGCTTCGTTCCGGTGGCCAATCGTTAGCCGGGGCGCTTCCCACTGAAACTTGCGGAAATTGGACGATCCTGCAAGCCCGAAACGCTTCGGCTCGCCGCCCCCCTCTTTCCCACGGATTGGCCGACCTGGTTGCGAACGTAGCGCGGGCGAGCCTCAATCGCAGTCGCTCAAGCACTGATTGTATAGTTCGCAGGGACTGTGCATCGCGGACACGCCTGGCTGGCACTCTTTGTCCTGATTGTACTGGGCTTCGCAATTCGCCCGGCACGCGTCTTTTGATTGAGCGCTCTGTGCGGGCGCCTGCGCAGGCTTCTTATCTTGCGCTGATGCTGGAATAGTTACGAACAGCGCCAGCGCGGTCACCAAAGACGATATTCTGATCATGGCAGGACGTCCCGCATTGAGTGAAATCTTGAGCTTGGCGCCCGCTCGTCGCCGTCGCCGACCGGGACGCCGGAGGATGGGTTTCGGGTTCGAGTTCGCCCCGTCTTCAGGCGGGCGACGCGAGGGGCTTGCCCTTTTCGACGATGTAGGTGATGGCGAGAGTCGTCGGCTTGTCACCGTTCTTGCCACCATGCGGGGTCCGCGGGGGAACCTGGAATCCATCTCCCGCCTTGAAGGTCCGCGTGCCTTCGCCGTCGACGCTCAGCTCCAATCCGCCGTCGACGACATAGCTCGATTCAATGCCAGGATGGGTGTGACGAGCGATCAACGTTCCCGCGTCGAGATCGACGCGCACGTTGACAGCCTCGTAGCCCTCCATGGGCGCGTCCATGCGCGTGATGATGGTGCGCTTCAACCCGCCGGGCCCGTTCTGCGCTTCGGCGCCGCTCGCCACGAACCCCGTGACCAGGCATAGCGCGCAACCGGCGAACCCTCGTCGCGTCAACATGTGCGATCCTCCCCAATTCATTTGGGTCGAGCTTCGGTCCGACCGGCGACGCCTGTCAAGCGGAGCGGATCTTTATGCGCTATGCGTTTGTATTTAACCAAACTGCGCTTTCCCAATTTTTTAGCCGGACACGAGCCTGACCTGCCGCTTCGTAAAACGGGACGACAGATAGTCCTTCGGGCATACGGCGATGGAAGGGTCCCAGCCGAACGTCGATTGCTTGTTGCCTTTTTTTCATGCCTCGCCGCGATCAATCCCACCGCCTCTAGCGTCCGCGCGGCGAAGGGTGCAATCGTTTGGGGCAACGCGCTCTCCATTGGGAGGAAATCTTGAGCAGCCTGTTCGACCTGACTGGGCGCGTCGCCATCGTCACTGGCTCGTCGCGAGGCATCGGCCGAGCGATCGCCGAGCGGCTGGCCGAACATGGCGCGACGGTCATCATCTCATCGCGCAAGGCGGAGGCCTGCGCAGAGACCGCGGCCGCCATCAATCGCGCTTGCGACCGGGAGACGGCGAAGCCGATCGCCGCCAACATTTCGTCCAAGGAGGATCTTCGGCGCCTGGTGGACGAGACGAACGGCGCCTTCGGCCGGATCGACATTCTGGTGTGCAACGCCGCATCAAACCCATACTACGGCCCGATGGCCGGCATCTCGGATGAACAATTTCGCAAGATCCTTGAGAACAACGTCCTCGCCAACCATTGGTTGATCCAGATGGCCGCGCACGGCATGCTCGAGCGCAACGACGGCGCCATCATCATCATCTCGTCGATCGGCGGACTCAAGGGCTCACCCGTGATCGGCGCGTACAATGTGTCTAAAGCCGCCGATATTCAGCTTGCGCGCAATCTTGCGGTCGAGTGGGGAAAGCACAATGTCCGCGTCAATTGCATCGCGCCCGGCTTGATCAGAACGGACTTCGCGCGGGCTTTGTGGGAGAAACCTGAGACATTGAAAGCAGTCACCTCCAGAACGCCGCTCCGACGCATTGGCGAGGCGGATGAGATCGCAGGCGCGGCCGTCTATCTCGCCTCGAAAGCGGGATCGTTCATAACTGGGCAGACGATCGTCGTCGACGGCGGCGCGACGATCGCTGGCTGAAGGCGGATGATCGCACAAATGAGCGCGGCGGCTGAGATCGATTCCCGGATGGCTGAGACTGCTTATACCGCCTTCGAGGCGGTTCCAGGCGCGCTTAACGCTGGCGCGCTCATCGTCTGCGATCATGCCTCCAACGCCATTCCTCCGGATTATGGGACGCTGGGCCTCAAGCATGAAGCGCTCGAGCGTCACATCGCCTATGACATCGGCGCCGCCGACGTGACCCGCGCTCTTGCGGACAGGCTGGGCGCGCCCGCTGTGCTGTCGACCTATTCGCGCCTGATCATCGATCCGAATCGCGGCTTGGACGATCCGACGCTGGTCATGCGATACTCCGACGGCGCGATCGTGCCCGGCAACGCCTATATCGAGGCGGCCGAGATCGCCCGTCGCAGCGCGCGATTCTGGGCGCCCTATCGAGAAGAGATAGCGGCGACGGCCGATGCGATGATTGCGGCCGGCGAGCCTCCAGCCATTATCTCGATCCACTCGTTCACGGCCGTCTGGCGCGGATTCTTGCGTCCGTGGAAAGTTGGGATCTTGTGGGATCGCGATGACCGGATACTGAAACCGCTGGTCCAGGGGTTGCTCGCGGAACCCGATCTTTTCGCTGATGATGTCGGCGACAACGAACCCTACGACGGCGCGCTGGCCGGAGACACGATCGACGCCATCGCGACATCGCGAGGATTGGCCAATGCTCTGATCGAGATCAGGCAAGATCTGATCCCCGAAAAGGAGCATGCCGTGGCGTGGGCCGAACGGATCGCCCGCATTCTCCGTCCTGTCCTAGCCGATCGGCGGTCACGCGCGCCCGCGGAGTTTGGCAGTCGGGCCCGAGGGTCCGCTCACGGCCGGGGAAAACCTTCCGTGGCGACTTGACGTGAACAGACGTTCGGCGCGATCCGTCGCCCTCCACGAAAACGCAGCGAGGGCGCCGGAATGAATATGGCGAAAGCGACGAAGACAGACGAGATTGGG
Organism: uncultured Alphaproteobacteria bacterium; assembly: GCA_963753135.1. Classification (GTDB taxonomy): domain Bacteria; phylum Pseudomonadota; class Alphaproteobacteria; order Rhizobiales; family Beijerinckiaceae; genus Roseiarcus. The sequence continues at coordinate 293,658 of CAVWBA010000006.1, forward strand.
ACGAGCGAAGTCAACGCCGGTCATCTGCGCGCGTTCATTGAGCGGATCGAGCGCCTTGAAGAGGAGAAGAAGGCGCTGGCGAGCGACATCAAGGATGTCTACGGCGAGGCCAAGGCGAACGGCTTCGACGTGAAGATCATGCGAAAGATCGTGTCGATTCGAAGGCAGGACCGCGACAGCGGCATCGAAGAGGAGACCGTGCTCGATCTTTATCTGGCCGCGCTCGGGATGAATTGACGTCTTTCCCCTGGCGTCGAGCGTGTCGGCCCCAGCGGCCAAGGCGACCGCTGGTGTGCCGATCGGGATCGTGTCAATAATTGACCCACAGTGCTCACGGGGCGCGCGAGTCGGTCGAGGCGGTAGGACATGGTTGAGCGGCGGGCGGAAAGCCGTTTCAGAGCGGGAGTTCGCGCGCTCGATCGCGTCGGTAATACTTTTCTGCCGCATTCTTTTCGGCGACGCCCAATGGCTTCGCGGATCAAGTCGCGCCGCTCACAGTCGAGCGGTCCTCGAAACAGACGATCGTGCTCACGCAGGGCTTCTCGACGACGATCCACGGCGCGCGTCCGTTCGGCAAGGTGTCCATCACCGATCCAGACGTCGTCGATCTGGTCCTGCGCACGGATAGAAGCGCGGTCCTCATCCCGCAACGTCTCGGACGCACGAACGTCGATTTCCTCGACGAACACGGAAACCTGATGGGAAGCATGGACGTCCGGGTCGTCAGGCAAAGCATCAACGATCGCGTCGTCATTTACGATCGTCCGTCGCTCGGCGCCTATTCGGCGTTCCATTGCGGAGCGAACGGGTGCGAGCACTTCGAGGAAATCCCCCCCAAGGAGGAAGCCCTGACGCCGGGCGCCGCTCCGGGACGCATCCCGATGGGCATGCCCCAGTGAGGACAGGCGCGCCCGCCGAGATCGAAGCCCCAGCCCCCACGCTCGCCGCGGCTAGGCTCGTCGGATGAGCGCGAACACAACCCCGACGATCACGATGATGACCGCGAGCCAAATCAGGAGATGAGCGCCGCTCATGGCGGTGCCGGCTACGCCGCCAAATCCCAAAAACGCCGCAATCAAGGCGACCACGATCAGGACAAGCGCATAATAGATAAGATTTCCGGGCATATCGATCGGTCCTCCAGCGGCCGGACACGCATGTCCGCCAGTCGAACGACTGAACACGGATGGCCGCGTTTGGTTCCGTCGCGCTAGGCGTCAATGAGCGGGAGCAAAGCCGCGTTTAGTTGCGTGGCCGATCCCGCTGAGCCCGGCGATGAGGTCGCGCGCACCTCATCGCGGTTCGTTGAGCGCACCCGCCCCCTCTTGCTGGGGGCGGGCAATAGCCCGTCACTGACCGCAATCGACGCTTCCGCACGGCTCTCCATTCGCGGATCGCTCGATGAAAGCCCGGCTCGAGTTCAAGAGCTTTATATTGTTCAGCGTCGTCTCATTGTTGGGGTCGAGTTTCAACGCCTGTTGGAATTTAGCCTGGGCGGCTTTGAGGTCGCCGCGCAGCATGTACGAATAGCCCTCATTGTTGAGGAGCCGCGGGGTTTCGCCCTCGAGTTTCGCCGCGGCTGCATAGGCGTGGTCCGCAAGATCGAACCGCCCCAGTCGATCGTAGCTCGCCGCCAATCCGATCCACGCCGTCACGTCATTTGGTGACTTTTCGACTGCATCCTGAAAATATTGCTGCGCGAGGCCGAAGTTGCCTTCGTAAAATCGCTGGATGCCGAGCCTCACCGGTTGATCCGACGGATAATATTTGACGTCGCCCGGATTTTGCCCCGTGACCGGATTGGGGACCGGCGACGGCGTCAGCCCGGGTTGATTGCACCCGGCGGCCAACGACGCCAACGCTATAACGAAAATTAACCGGGCCACGGTCTCAACGCATACGCCGACAAAAGCTGCACTCTTTTTTCTCTGCATTCTGGCGATGCGTCTATCCCTGATTTTCGTCCGTTAGACCCCGGCGACCGGGCTCAAATCCATACCCGGGTGAAAAGCACGGCGCCAATGCGCCGGCAGCGAGGCGCTTGGAAACTTCATCGAAGGCGCTGGCGACACCGCTCGACTCTGGCGACCGTATTCGAGCGCGAGAGATTGAGCACCTTTCGTGTCCTCTCGCGCGGCGCCGGCCGCGCCGTCATCTGGGGGGCCAGCCGAAAAGTGTTCCGATCAGAGCCGCCACCAGTATTACGATCCTATCCTCATCCTCCTGTTTGTTGCCTTGGCTCAAGGAGCGATAAGTCGGAGCAGTTTGAGAATGACAGGGAGCAGACAAATCATCAAGATGACCGGGAATATGCCAAGCGCCAATGGCACGACCATTTTGACTGGCAACTCATTCGCCTTTTTTTCGGCCAACAACATTCGCTTGGAGCGCATGTCTTCGCTGAATTCCCTGAGTGTCGTGGCGACGTCGCCGCCGAGCTCCACCGAATGCCGCAACACAGCGACGAAGGACGCCGCCTCGTCGAGCCCCAGCCGGTCCGCGAAGGCCCCCAACGCGTCAACCGAGCTTCGCCCCGCGCGCATTTCGGCGCCCATCAATGCGATGTTATGGCCAAGCGCTCGGCTTCGCTTGCTGAGCCGATCCCGAATTCTATCGAAGGACGCCTCGACCGTAAGACCCGCGGTGACGCAGACCGTCAACAGGTCCAGAAGATCCGGAAAATTCAGCCGGTACTCGGCGAGTTGCGAAGCCTGACGGCGAGAGAGGTAGGCGTCCGGCCCAAGGACGCCGATCCCGACAGAGGCGGCCGCCGCCAGCACAAAGTTCAAAGTTGAAAGGTCTCGCATGAGCAGCGCGCTGCAAGCCAAGACCATGAGCGGCGCGGCAATGACGGCGCAGACGCGCGCAAGGACGTAGTAGCGGACGGCGCGTGGGCTGAAATAGCCTGCGCGCACCAATTTCAGTCTCAGCTCTTTGCCGAGTTTCTGACCAAGACCGAATCGGTCTTCTCCAAAGGGCTCCCCCATCAGGTCGCCCACATTGTCGGCTGAAGTCAGCGCCAGCGCAGTTGGCAGACGCCGCTGCAAGCGGTTGCGGCTCGTGATCAAATGGCTGACCGTGAAAGTGATTCCGGCCACCGAAGCGAATGCGGCCGAAACAAAAAGTAGGAGCCCAATATCCATGACCGCGGCCTAAATCCTGAAATTGACCATGCGGTAGATGATGAAGTTCGAGACGACCAACGAGACCCCTCCGTAGACCAGCGCCGGGACAAGGGCGGGACTGCCCGCCAACTCGCCAAAGTAGTCCTTCGAAAGCAATCGAATGGCGCCGTAAAGGATGAATGGCATGGCGGAGAGAAACCATGCCGACAAACGCCCTTCGGCGCTCAGCGCCTTTACCTTGAGCTGAAGCATGCCGCGCTGGCGCATGAGGGTCGCGAGGCGAGCGAGCACTTCGGCGAGATTGCCGCCGGTTTGGCTCTGCACGCTGACGGCGGTGACCAGGAACAGGAGATCGTCCTGACCGACGCGACGGTGCAGGTTGACGACGGCTGTCGTCACATCCTGACCAAACATGATTTCCTCGGCGGTTATGGCGAGCTCTGCGCCGATCGGGTCACGCATTTCTTTCGCCGCCAGCCCAATCGCGCTGACGAATGGGTGGCCGATGCGCAAGCTGCGCACGATGATGTTGAGCGCGTCCGGCAGCTGAGCCGTGAAGCTGTCGATCCGTCGCCGGCGGACGATCGATAGGTAGAGCGCGATTCCCGCCAGGCCGACGATCAGGCCTATCGTCGCCGCCATCCAGAGATGGGAGAGAAACGGAGACAGCGCCAACGCGACGCCGGTGCAAAGCGCGGCCGTCCACAGTCCGAGCGCTGCTGCGGACATTCTCAAACCTGTCTGCGCCAGGAACTCATTCACGCCTTCTAAGCTCGGATGATCAAGTGTGGCCAATCCGCGTTCTTGCCGGAGAACCTCGACGGACTTGGCGCCGCCGCGGGCTCTCGCCGCCAGTCGACGATTGATCGCATTGCGATCGCGTTGCGCGCGAAGAACCATCCGGTAGAGAGTGTGAACCGCCAGGACGACGCCTGCGAACACGATCCCGCAAACAATCCAAAGCTCGTTCATGGCGCTCACAATGTTCTGGCCGGGTCGAAGCAGGCCGGCGACACGTCGATGCCATAGGCCTTCAGGTCGGAGAGAAAGCGCGGGCGAATGCCCGTCGCCTTGAAGCTTCCGTGCAGCGTTCCCTGGGCGTCGGTGAAGTCCTTCACGAACTTGAAGATCTCGTGCATCTGGATGACGTCGCCTTCCATGCCGGTGATCTCGCTCACGCTGGTCAAGCGCCGCGCGCCGTCGGGCAGCCTCTGCACTTGAACAACGAGCGTGATCGCGGAAGCGATCTGGCTACGAATGGCGTTGAGCGTCATGGGGGTGCCCGCCATGCCAACCATTTGCTCGAGCCTCTTCAGCGCGTCGCGCGGGGAGTTGGCGTGAATCGTGGTCATCGAGCCTTCATGGCCGGTGTTCATCGCCTGCAGCATGTCGAACGCCTCTTCGCCGCGGCACTCGCCGATAATGATGCGGTCGGGGCGCATTCTCAGCGCATTGCGAACGAGGTCGCGTTGTCTCACCTCGCCCTTGCCCTCGATATTGGCGGGCCGCGTCTCGAGACGGCCGACATGCGGCTGTTGCAGTTGAAGTTCGGCGGCGTCCTCGATGGTGATCAGGCGTTCGCGGACGGGAATGAAATTCGAAAGCGCGTTGAGCATTGTCGTCTTGCCGGACCCGGTGCCGCCGGCGATGAGCGTCGAAACCTTGCCCGCGACCGCCGCCGCAAGAACCTCGGACATCGCGGGGCGCAGCGTCCCAAGTTCGACAAGCCGGTCCATGTCAAGGACGCGCTCGGCGAATTTTCGGATCGAAACAAGCGGCCCATCGACAGCGATCGGCCGCACCGCGACATTGACGCGCGAGCCGTCGCGCAACCGCGCGTCGACCATGGGCGAGGATTCGTCGACGCGCCGTCCGATCGCCGAGACGATCCGGTTGATGATGCGCAGGAGATGCGCCTCGTCCTTGAAATGGACCTTGGTCTCCTGCAATTGCCCGAAGCGCTCGATGAAGCAGCGCCTATGCGTGTTGATGAGAATGTCGGTAACCGTCGGGTCCTTCAACAAGGGCTCGAGCGGACCATAGCCCGTCATCTCGGCGATGATCTCATTCGAGAAGAGGTCGAGCTCCTTCTGATTGAGCGACAGGCTTTCGCGGCGGACGTGATCGCCGACGTAAGCGCGCACCTGTTTCGCCAGTTCGTCCGGCGGCATCTTTTCCAGCGCCGTCAGATTGAACTCGTCGATGATCCGCTCGTGCAGCTTGAGCTTCTCGTCGAGCAGGCCCGGCCGGCGCGCAATCAGATCCGCGTAGACGTTATCCGGCCGGCCCGACGGCGCTTCAGGACCCTTGTCCGCGACGGTCGGCTCGCTCTTGTCTACGTTCTTGCTGCTAAGGAATCCCATGACGTTGATCCGATCGTGGAATTAAAGCCGTCGAGGCGGAGGGGATTTCAGCGCGGCGCAAAAGGCCGATATCGCGGCGACGTCCTTCACCGACTTGTCGGACGGATAGGCCAGAGTGATGGGCGTTCCGACGTTCACGCACTCGATCGCGACGCGGGCGCTTCTGACAAAGAAGCGCTTTTCCTCGCCGAGAATCCGCGCCACATGGTCGGCTCGAGCCACCTTGCCCATAAGGCCGAATTCGCATCGGTTGACCACCGCTCGCACTTCCGCAGTGATCGTGGCTTCCTCGCGCAGAGCGCGAACCGTCTCCTCGATTTGCCTTAAACCTGGAATGGTGTTGAGGCCGGTGACCAAAATCCCCTTCGACGCCGCGAGCAGAGGAAGCGTCCATGAATGAACCGAGAGCGGCAGATCGATGACGATCGTGGAATATCGCTGCGCTAGGCGATCGAACAATGCGGATAGAGCGTTGACGTTGAGGTCGCGGGCGTGAAACCGGCTGCGGCCTGCCGCTAGGACGTCCAATCCGCTGGAATGATGGCTGATGAAGGCGCTCAGCAACTGGTCGTCGAGACGCTCCGGGGCGGCGACGATCTCTTCAAACTGAAACTTGGGCGCGATGTCGAGGTAGTCGCACACATGGCTCGACTGGAAGTCAAGATCGACAAGCGCGACTTTGGCGCCTCTCATCGATTTCTCCTTGACCAGATGGACGGCGGTCTCGATGGCGAGGGTCGAATTGCCGACGCCGCCTGCGCTTGGCGTGAACGACACCACGATCGGGGACTCGGCAGTGTCGTGTCTCGCCGGCGCGTTGACCCGGCCGACGATGTCGAGAACTTCGTGCGGCAGCCCGATCTCCGCGACCCAGTCGGCGTTTCCGGATTGAATGAGCCTTTTATAGTCGCGAGCGGAAATGTCGCCGCCAACGAGGATGAAAAACAGGTTTGGCGAATGGCGTCTGACGAGGTCGATCAGATCGTCGACATTTGCATCGGTAGACGGCGTCGCGACCAGGAGGATGATCGAACGATCCGAGCTCTGCCGGTCGATGTCCTCAACGCTCGGAACCCGCTTGAGGTCCGGGATTGACGACTTGAGCTTGCCCTGGATCTCGTCGACTTTGGCTTCGCCGCCGGCTCCGTGGGTCAGATAAATCGTCATCGGCGCGCCACCGCAAAGCAGGCGTGGCGCTCGACGAGCCTCGGGGATCGTCTCGGCATGCCTCCGCTTTTCGCAATCGATTTCATCTAACGGTACAGCTGGACAAGATGGAAAATTTTGACGTTGTCGGTCGGACCCGGCGCGCCGGTGATCTCGCCATAGAGATTGCCGTCCTTGAGAGCGCTGTACGGCTGGGTCATGAAGAACTTGCCGAAAGCCGCCACCGGCGTCGTGGAGGATGCGCCTGCGTCTGTCATGTCGCCGAGAGCCGTTTGAGCGAGGCAATTGATGATCGGTACGATCAAATTGCGCCGGTCGACGCCGCCGGTCGTGGTGTCGACCCCGCTCGCTCCGCGCGCGTTGGCGCAGAACGGCCCGCCGCTCTCGGTCTGGAACACCCCTGGCGGGCTCCTCGAGCCCTGGGGGTCCGGTTGGCCGTTGCTCGTCCAGCCATTTTTTCCGGACCAATCGTTGATCCCCCCGGCGCGCGATCCTTGGGCGATCTCGTATCGGTAAATCTGGTAGCGGCTGACCGTTGTTTGGGCCGGAGTTCCACACACGCCGCCGAGGGCCGTTCCGACAGTCGCGGCGGACGGCCCATGCGGATGATTGATGGCCCAGTAATTGGCGCAATCCCACTGGCCGTTGCCTTCGGCGCCCCCGAGGCTGGGGAAGGCGATGTCCTCAGGCAATCCGCTGGTCGTCCATTCGATCGTGAGGCCATCCGAAGCTTGCGACGTCGTGGCTGGGGTCGAGACCGTGACCGTCGCGCCGGCGGAATTGGAGACGGTGACGGGGTTGGCCGTCGTGCTCGTGAAGGCGCCGCCTGAGTCCACCACGGGCTCTCCGGCTGTTATCCCGATGGGGTTCGCGACATTCGTTAGAATGGGCGAATTCTGGGTCGCCGCGCCCGCGGTCCGATTCGAAGGGTAGGTGTAATAGAGGTTCGATCCGCTGGCCGGCGCAGCGCTGCACCAGTCGACGGCGTTGGACTGGCGCCCCGGAAGATAGCCCTTTCGGACATTGACCGCGGGCGGGTCGGCGCTGGGCGAGGCGAGCGGCGGGTTCTGATTGTAGATATCAAATCGGGTGTCGAAATAGGGCTCGACGGCGTTCTTATTGCCGACCGCGAGGCTCACGCCTGCGTCGCTGTAACAGGCGCCGGCGGCGCCGGCGACATTCTTCGCCATGCAAGTCGCGTCATCGCAGCCGTCGGCCGTCTTCAGCCACCCGAAGTGGCCGGGGCCAATCCCGTTTCTGTTGAGCTTGAGTTGACGCCTCAGCATCGCGGGGTCGTCGAAGGCGGAATAGAGCGCAGCCGTCGCCTGCGCGTCGGTCATCGATCCCGCGCTCTCTTCGTATGGGTTACAGACGAAGATCGGCGCGACCGAACAAACACTCGTGCCGGCGAAACCGGCGACCGCGTCGGCGCCGACGGCGAATGCGCTGGTTGAAATGCTGGCCAAGAACGTCGCCGGAAGGACGGTCGACCAAGTCTGGGGCGTGATCTTCACGGCGACATATTTCGCGTCCGAATCCCCGCTCGCCAGAGCGCCGCCGATGCCGTCGCTCGCCGCCAAGAGGCTGGAATAGAAAACGAACGTGTAGTTCAGCGTCGGCGACGATCCGACGCCGAAGAGCGTGTTGGACAATTCCGTCGCGGCATGCGCGTTCGCCATCGCGGAGATCGCGCGCCCTTCGGCGCCCGGTTGTCTGTTGAGTTCGCGAGCTCCGGCAAGCGCGAGGCTGTCAGCGGCCGCCTGCATCTGCGTCTGCAAGCTCATGCGGCGGGAGGCGTCCAGGGCAAGGAGGGCGAACCCGACCAGAACCGGCAGCATCACCGCCACATAGGGGACCATCAATCCATCTGTGTCGCGCCACAACGCAAGAGCGCGCCGCGAGAAATGGTCTCGGACTCTTGACCCTATAGGGCGCGACTTACACATCGCTAGCGCTTGCTGCGTACGCATGGAACCGCCATTGCGAGGAGCCATAGGGCGGCGAACAACGCCCTATGGCTAGGAATGACGACGTTAGTTCCATCCCATCGCGACGCATTGCTAGTCGGCGGCTGAAGCCGACAGGGCTTCCCCTGTTATCGTCGTTGTCACCTGCGGCATGTTGATTGCGCCGAACGGCAGGAAGAAAAACTTGAACGGCAGCTTGGTCTTGGAAGAAGGAGCGTTGAGCGAAACCGTGATTGTCGGAACAGGTCCAAGACTCCGTCCGGCGTAGCCCAAGCCCGTCTGCTTATAGACCACCGTCACATATTGCGGCGCTATCGCAGGATGGAGATTGCACATGCCGGCGAAATATTGAGAGGCCGGCGGCGCGCAATTTTCATTGCCTGCCCGCCCATAGACGATGAGCCCCATCGCGTCGGGCGAATAGGAACCCATTCCATCGCATGCGCCGCTCGCGCAACTGCACGCCGCCACGCTACCGTCGCACTCGATCGTGAAGTCGGGCATCGGACTTCCCGACGTCACACCTGAACTCAGCACATCGTCAGCAAGCGAGGTCAGACCGGAGGCGATGGGATCGGACACCGCCGCAATGCGCGCGCCGATCTCAACCGCCTTGGCCGCGGCGTTCCACTGATAGAGCGCATTCATGAAGTCGATCCCGCCGAAAAGAAACAGGATCAGAAGCGGCAAGATGATCGCGACTTCGACCAGCGGGCCGCCATCTTCATCTCGAGCAAGCTCAGCGAAGAACGAGGATATGCTCATCAACCCGGTCCTATGAACCGCTCCTGATGGGAGAAGGACAACATGGGCGCCTTCAGTCCCAGAGATGAGAACAGCCCGAGCGAAGGATCGGCGAAACGGGTCGCGACCTCGATGATCGTCATGCTCGCTGAACCGTCAGCGTAGTCTCCGTTCTCAAGAGCGACGCTCGGAACACAGCTGATTGTAACGTCGGCCGGGCTCCAGCCGGTGACGCGCGCCGAGCCGCCGGGAACCAGCTGAGCGGTGGTTGCAATGTTCGCCGCATCGTCCGTGTACAAAACGCCGTATTGATCCTTTTGCGCGCAGGGATCGCGATTGCCATCGGTGAGTTCGACTCGGGTCATGTAGCGCGCGGCGTCGCGCAAGCCCGACACCACGAGCTGCTGATTGTAGAGATACCAGGAGAACTCGAACACGCCGAGAAACAGCGTGATCAGCAAAGGCATGACAATTGTCGCCTCGACGAGGGCGGACCCCTCCTCGTCGCGCCACAACGATACCTTTCCTGCTCGCCTATATTCCGGCATCGAAAGGCGCCTTCGCATTTCTAATAGCCTGAGGGTTGACCGGGAGGAGCGGCCGTCATTCCGGCGGAGCCGCCGCCATTGGCAGCACCGCCGGGGTTGGCGCCCGAACTCGTCGACGTCTGCGCGCCAGCGCCACTATCGCTCGCGCTCGCGCCCGAGGTGCCGCTTTCATAGCGGTTGATCACTTTCACAAGCCGCGCGCCATTCGCCGGAATGTTCGTGTCGTTGGCGTGGCGTGGCCAGGGCGTCGCCGTTTGCATGGTGGTATTCGCGGCTTGGGCGTCGCCGCCGGTTGTCGAGACCAGAGCGGTCCGCTGAAGATAGTCGGCGAACGGATCATCGAAGCCGATCGTGGAAGAGCAGCCGGCGACCGCCAGGGACGCCGCGAGGGATGAGATCGCGATAGCGCTTCTCAACGCGGCCGGTTCAGCTTTCGACCGATCCGGCATCGAACTCACTCTCCGCCGAGAATATGGCCGTAAGGTCCTTGGAGGCCGCCACCGCTCGTCACGTAGTCGGTGTATCGCTTCTTGCGCTCAGTGTCGCCCATCAGGAACAGGTCGACGTCGTTCGACTGAAGCGACGTGTCAAACGGAGTGGCTAAATGCTGCCCCGGGCGCACCGGCCTGACGAGGTGAGGAGAGACAATGATGACAAGATCCGTCTGGCTCTTCTGGAAGTCCGTGGATCGAAAAAGCGCGCCGATGATGGGCACATTGCCGATCCATGGGAGCTGGTTGATGCTTTGCGAGTCTTGCGCCTGCAGCAAGCCTGCGATCGCGAAGCTCTGCCCGTCCCGCAATTCGACCGCCGTATGCGCCTTGCGCTCCGTCAATGAAGGGACGGTCGTCCCGTTGATGTTGAGGCTGTTGGCAGAGTCGATTTCGGTCACGGACGGATTGAGCTGCAGATTGATAATGCCGTTGTTGAGGACCGTGGGGGTGAATTCCAGGCCGACCCCGAATTGCTTCCATTCAATGGAAATGTTCGGCGTGTAGTTGACGCCAATTCCAAGCGTGGTGTTCGTCGCATTCGTGCCTTGCACCACCGGCACAGGAATCTCGCCACCAGCGAGAAACGTCGCTTTTTCTCCCGAAAGCGCAACGAGATCCGGCTCCGCCAAGCTCTTGACGAGGCCTTTGCTCTCGAGCGCAGACAAGAGCGCGTCGATGCTGACGCCATGCGTGTTGACGATATTGGCGAGCAGCACGCCGAACGACGACGCCGTGGAGCCCGACCCAGGAAACACGCCGCTGTTGTTCGCGGCTGTCGTCGGCTGTGAGCCGAGACCGGTGGCGAAACTCACGCTGTTCGCCTTGCCGAACCAGCTGATGCCAAGGTCCCGTCCGGCATTGCGGTCGACTTCGAGAATGCGGACCTTCAGCATGACTTGCTGTGAGGGGGACACCTTCATCGCATTGACGACCGGCGCGTCGGGCGAGAGGCCCTTCGCGACTTCGACGGCGCGAGCAGCGGCCAAGCCGTCGCTCGCCTCGCCGCTCAGAATAATCTCGCCGTTCGCGCTGGTGACGTTGATGTCCCTGCCCCCGGTGCTGGCGGCAATCTTGCTTTGCAACGATGTGGTGTCAGGCGTGACATCGAGGTCGATCACCGACACCAGGCGCCGTTGCTGATCAAAGACGGAAATGTTGGTCGCGCCGACTTTCTTGCCCTGGACGTAGAGCATCAACTCGGTCATCGGCAAAACGTCGGCGATTTCGGGCGCGCCAATCACCGCTGTCGAGAACGGGCCGGAAAAGCAAAGCGTACGCGATTTGTTGAGCGTCACCTTGAGCGAGCTCACTTGCTCTCTCACCGAATGGCAAGGACTGCCTTTTTGCGCCTGAGCCGGCGTGATAGCTTGCACGACGCCGAAACCAACCGCGGTCAAGCCGGTGGCCACGAGCATCGCGACCCGAATCTCGCGGCGCGTTAAAGCCGCCCTTCCCTTTCCAAGCCACAGCCGCGACTGGAAGGATTGCGTTCGCTCTTTCAACACATGGCCTTCCGTCATTGGACCTCTTCGGGGACGTCGTACTGTTCGCTCTTGACCGACCGATAGACGGTGATCTTCCGAGTCAGCGTGTCGGGCGGAAGTATGGACGGCGTGGCAGCCGCTGGCGGCGGGGTCGCGCCCCCCGGCGGTAGGGCGGGCGCCTGCGGTGGGTCAGGCTGAAAAGCAGCGGGTTGCGCCTGCACGGCGGGGAGAGCCGCCTGAGCTTGCGCCTCGTCGGCGCCGAACAGATCCCGATCGGTGACCTTCGCATCGGGAGCCAACGCCACTTCTGTGGGCTGGCGCAAGATCAGCGACAGCTTCCCGACATTGGCGGCGAGCAAGATCCTCAGCGCCTGCTCGGGGTCCACCTCGACCGTGACGGCCTTGGCGACGGTCGGATGCTCCTGGCGTTGACCCGCCATTTGATCGATCGCCAGCACCTTGACATGCTGCAGGATCACCTCGGAAAAATTCTGCGGACCCATGCTGTTGTCCGTCCGGGTCAGCGCGACATCGACGAAATCGCCTGGAAAGATGAAGCCCGCCACTCCGCGCACGTCATCAACCGCAACCGTCACGGCCCGCTTGCCCTTCTCGATGACCGTCGACAGCGAGGCTCTCTGATCGGGCGCACTCACCTTCGAGGCGATGATCGGCTCATCGCGGACAAACGGGGAGAGCGTAATCCGCCGTCCATCCTTAGTGAGCTCCGCAAAGTTCGCGAACGCGCCGTCCGGGCGCGATTGCGCCGGCCAGTCGACTTGCCTCACATCTTTGGCGCGGATTGGCGCTCCAAAAGCGAGCGTATCGTTCGCGATCAGAATCGATACGGTCTTTTGAGCGCTTGCGTGCGCTGAATGGCTCTGAAGCCAGCTTTTGGCAAGAAATGCGGCTACGCCGCCGAGGATAATGGCAACAACAAGGATGACAAGATTTGTACTCCCGCGCATCTTATATTGACCCCTACCCCAAAGGAACGCTTTAAGCCGGAAGTTATTGTCAGCTATGCTTATCTACCTCAGAGGTCAACTGATTGACTTAGTCCGGCGATACTGGCAAATTTACAATCCTACACCTAAAAACAATCAATTAGGGCAAAAGAGCCCTTTGGACGCAGTCGCAATGCTGTCACCACAAAATTGTTGAGGGGATCTTGTTGCCATTTAGAACTGCCGAACTCGGCGTAAAATTCCTTGCAAGGGTAACGGTGCGCTATTGCAACGGCAAAAGGCCTCGGTACATGCGGGGGTCAAAAAACAAATCCGGCTCCCAGACGTTGAATAGTGGTTGAGTGTGAGCGCACAACTTGGATAAATTCAAGAGGAAAAATAACAACAGTCTTCTAATGACTTTGGATAACTTTAGCGCACAAAGAGATGCCCAGAACTAATCTGAGGAAACGTCATCCAATAGACACAGACGTGTCGCGCCTTTATTAGCCACCGCCGCCTTGACCCGGTATTGACCGAGCCGTTCCCTAACGGATAATTGCGCGCGGATGGCTGCAGGCCGCTTTCAACCAGGAATTTGTCGACGCTGTTAACTTAAAGACCCGACAGGAGTTCGTATGTCCAAAGCATTGAAAATCCTCAGCCAGTTCCTGAAGGACGAAGACGGCGCTGCTCTCATCGAATATACAGTGTTGCTCGGGATACTCTTGATCGCCGTCATCGCCACGATCGGCCTGGTCGGCACATGGGTTTCGAAACAATGGCTTGCGTTGGATAAGGCGCTGTCGCCCTGATTTCCAATGACGCCGCTCGGAGGAGCGTCTCCCGGACGCAAACCATCTCCCCAGGCGCCGGCGGCGCGCGAGGTCAGCTGCTCGGCGCTATCAGGCCCAACGCGAGCGCGCCAATGAGCGCGCCGGCCAGGGACGGCGCCAAAGGAATCCGCAAGCCCGCGGCGGTGTGCTGTGCCGCCGCCCAGCCTAATCTGGCCGCGACATAATATGCGCTGGTAAAGATCAGCAAGAGGATCACGAACGGCGCGGCAAACCAGGGCCCGGTCCACAGGAAGGCGACCGCCAGCAGTTTCAGGTCACCGCCGCCAATCTGCCGAAGCGAATAAGCATACGCCCCGCCCAGCAGCATCAGGAGCGCGAAGGCGAGATTCCACTGCATTGACACCCACGCCCCCGAGCAGAGCGCGTGGGCAAGATAGAGGCCGGCCAGGATCGCGACGAATTCGTTCCGTACCTTGAATTCCTTCAAATCCGTCAGGGCCACCCAAAACAAAGTCGCTGCGGTGAGGACCAGAATCCACAGCGACAACATCGGATAGACCGGGAATCGATGGACCGCGAGCAATCGTGACCCTTACGCCGAATTTGCGCGCTCCCCAGCCGGTTCCCAACTCTTCGAAACCGTCTGAGTTCTCGTCGCCCGCCAAGACCCAGCCAGGGCGCATAGCGCTCATCGTGAGGGAACCTCTGAGCGCGCCAAAGAACCGAGCGGCCAGAGGACGGCCGAAGGCCGCAATCCTCAAGCGGCTTGTTCGATCTCGCCTGCCGCGCTCGGTGGACCAAGGGCTTTCGCGGCCCGGCTTTGAGCCTTCTGCAACTGCGCCTCGACAGTCTTCAAAGCGTCGATCTCGTTCGACTTCTGGACCGCGGCGATCTCGCGAACCATCCGGTCGAGAGCGGCCTCGTACAATTGTCGCTCCGAATAGGACTGCTCGGGTTGCGCCTCCGATCGGTAAAGATCGCGCACGACTTCAGCGATTGCGTTGATATCGCCGGAGTTGATTTTGGTTTCGTATTCCTGAGCCCGTCGCGACCACATCGTGCGCTTGACGCGCGCGCGCCCGGTCAGGATGTCGAGCGAGCGCTTAGCCGTGTCGGGATCGGAGATCTTGCGCATTCCAACGCCTGTAACCTTCGACGTCGGGACGCGCAAAGTGAGCTTGTCCTTCGAGAAGGATATGACGAACAGTTCAAGCTTGAAGCCGGCGACTTCCTGCTCCTCGATCGCGACGATCTGGCCAACTCCGTGAGCGGGATAGACGACGAACTCGTTGAGCTTGAAGCCTTGACGCTGACCCGCGCTCTTGAGAGCCTTCGCCGCCACGGGCGCTTCTTCTGGTGCTCCGGCCTTTGGCGCCTTGACCACCGGCCCGGCGACCTTTGCCGGCGAAGACGCCTCGGCCGGATGAGCGACATGGGCGCTGTGACCGGAACTTGGCTTTGATGCGCCACGAGCCGCCGCCTCCCTCTCGGTGACGGCCCGAGCCTCCTGCGCGATTTGGTTTGCTCTCAACAACTTCGCTTCCTGTTCCTTCAAATGCGCCCGGGCGGCGGACGCCCGCTTGGCGGCGGCCGCGGCTCTTGACGTCTTGCTCACGCTCTTCGAGGCGGCCACTTTTCGAGTGGCGGGCCTCTTCGCTGCGGCCGATTCGTGGGTCATGGTTCTGACATTGGCGCTTGCCCGCCCTCGCTTCGAAAGTTTCGCCGCAGTGTTTTTCGTCTTGGCTTGAGCAGTTTTACTCGTTTTGCGCGCGACTCGCGTCTTCGACGCCGGTTTGCTCTTGCTCGCGCGGCTTCGGACGCTGGATGGAGAAACGGCCTTAGTCGTGCGTTTTGACCTCGGTTTCGCTCTGGAAGCGGCGCCTGTTTTCTTTGTCTTTGAACTTGTCGTCTTCTTAGATTTATTACGCGCCGCCATAGTTAACCTCTCCACGCGCAAACTCTCCCGCACACGCTATCAATCCATGCACGAACACTGCTCTCAATCCGTGCACGAATATTGCTTTTAGAAGGGCGAGTTGACTTTTCGTCGAGAAAAACCACTTGCGTCTTCGCCAGGGACGCCTAGCGACTTCCGCTCGACGGTTAATTGGCCGTTTAGCACAAATCCGTCGAAAAATCAAAGAGGAAGATGAGCCCCAACACATCTATCCGCCGCAGACAGGGGTCCGCCGCGGCCGAATTGCCAAAGAATCGAAATATGCTTAATCGCCCTCCCCAGGCTCAGGCGAAAAAAACTCAGCAAACTTGTTGGCGCGTCCGTCGAACTCCTTGCCGTCTGGCGGCGGCTCCTTCTTACTGGTTATATTAGGCCAAGACTTGGCGTATTCAGCATTCAGTTTAAGCCAAAAGGCGAGGTCAGGTTCAGTGTCCGGCTTGATGGCTTCGGCAGGACACTCGGGCTCGCATACGCCGCAATCGATGCACTCGTCCGGGTGAATGACGAGCATATTGTCGCCCTCGTAGAAGCAGTCGACAGGGCACACCTCGACGCAATCCAAATATTTGCACTTTATGCAGTTTTCCACGACCACGTAGGTCATACGTATATCCTCGCAAGCTACCTGCCGGTCAGGGATTTCGCCCGCTCTTCTATGGATTTCCAGACCGTCTGCCAACCATTTTTGTTGTCGATGCTTTCGGCGGCGATGGCGCAGCTATTGGCGTTTGTTGGCTTGTTCCTCAAGTAGCGAACGAAGCTCGAGAAGCTTGGCGAAGGGTGAGTTCGGATCAACCTTGGCCGTTGGCTGCGGCGCCGTCGTTGGACTCGACCGCGCCATATCATAATCATTGGGGCGCTGGCGACGTTTTTCGTCGTTGCGGCCCGAATTCGGACGATTGGGCCTCTTGGGCGGAGGGGCCGCCGATTCGCGCCGCCAATTGGGCGTTGCGGCCGGACTATGACCCCGCGCGTCTGCACGGCCAGGCCCTTCAATTCTTGGTTGTCTGCCCTCCCTCTCGCGTCTGGTTGAAATCTTGCGATGATCGGGTCGCCAGACGGTGATCAGTTCAGCGCCTTTTGCCAGTTCGCACCCCGCGTCTGACGTTTGTGGAGCGGCGGCTTGCTCCATGGCTTCCGCTGCGGAACCGCCATCCGGCGGATCTGAGAGGACGGGAGCGGTTGCCGTTTCCCGAGCAACATCGTCGGCGCCCTCGGTTGCGCTCTCGGCGGCCTCGATGAGGGTATCGACGGCCTGCGCAACGGCGCCAGCGTCTTCAGCGGCCGTCTCCGCCCCCTCCGCGAGGTCGTCAAGGCCCTCACCGCCTGCAGGGACGCCGTCAGGCGGCGGCTCAGCGACCGGCGCAGCCGAAACAGAATCCGCCGGGGCTTCGTCTTCACTCGCCGCCGGCGCCGTCGTGTGCTCAACGCCAGCCGGCTCCTCAATGTCCCCCGGTTTGGGCGGTTCGCTCTGCTGGGCCCCTTCGGCAGCCGATTGGGATCCGAAAAATTCCGACCGTTTCATTTCGACCGACCGGAATCCCATGGAGCGCAAAATCGAGGCGAATGGTTCGCCTGAGCACCCAGTCAACGATGTCATCGCTCCGCTGACGAGGAAACCTTTCGACGTTCGCTGGCTTGCAAGGCTATCGCCTCCTCCTGGCGCTTCGCCAGCGAACGCCGCTCGGATCATCCCGGAAAGGCGTTCCACGACATCAACGCGCACAACTCGTTCGCCGCACGGCCGATAACCGGCGACGCGATAGCCTTCCTTCCAGATCCCCTTGTCCAACGGGATAGACGTCCGGCCAGACGAGGCGACTGCGCCGAGGGTCGGCAGAAGCTCAATGGCGTCGCCGGACGCTTGAAGGCTCCACAGTTGAAGGGCCAATGTTCTCGCCGCCGGCTTGAGCAGCGCGGGGAGAAAAATATAGTAGGCGCCGAAGCGCACGCCTTGCTTTCTCAGCTCCGCGCGGTCCTCTTGAGTGAGCGCCTTGATCTTCGCCCTGATCGGTTCGCGCTCCAAAACCCCCAGCGACCGCACCAGCTCCTGCGCCAAATCGCGAACGATCTCCGATCCTTCTTGAAGGCCTTCGAGCGCGAACAGCGGCGCGAGAAGGCGTCGCGTCGTCGCTGCGATCCAAAGCTCAGTTCGCGTCTTTATCGTCTCGCGGGACGCATCGGGCAGGGATTCATCGGCTAAGATGACGGCGCTAGGGTTGAGCACGTTCGGGCCGAGCGAGAGTTTGGCGACCGGATCGCCCAGCCAACGAATGATCCCATCGTTCGAGAGCACAATCGCCGCGTCAACGGCCTGATGCAGGCGGGCCGCGCGCGCCTCGAGCTCCAGTCTGAGCGCGCCGCGCCAGGCTTCGTCGCCCGCTCGGCTTAAGCCTTCAGCGCCGACAACCTGGAAGCCTTGAACAAATGAAAAGTCGTGCTGCGGCTGTGGCTCGGCGGCCGGCAGATCATTCTCCACGGAGCCCGGCCCCTCTTCCACCATTAAAAGCTCCCTAGACGGCGTGCAGACTGCACCTGATCATGGCCTACGACAATATCCTTGCTCGAGCAGCGGCGGCGCCGATGCGATTCGCGGCGCCCTCAACATCAGCCGGACTCGTTCAAGGACGCCTCTATAGGCCCTTGCTCACGCCAGCGCACGATCATCGTAGTCTTCTGGTGAAGTCTCATCGCCAGCCTGAGAACGCAGAACCAATGAAAGCGTTGCCGCGACAAGGAAATTGACGAGCACCGCCGTCAATCCGTTATAGGCGGCGAAGCCAAGGCCGGAATCGAGGTGGCCAACGAACGGAACATCCCACTTCAGCGCATGGACCGGCGCCCACGCCTTCCCAGTCCAGGAGAGGGACGTGCCGACGATCATGCCGAGAGCCCAGCCGACCAGGAGCGCCCAGCCGCTGAACCATCGGGTGAACAGGCCCAAAACCATGGCCGGGAATATCTGAACCATCCAGACGCCGCCGAGCAATTGCAAGTCCAAAGCGAATCGCGTCGGCATGAAGAAGATCACGGCGAGCGCGCCGATCTTCACCACCAGCGAAGCGAGTTTGGCGAGCACCGACTCCTCCTGCGGCGTCATCTCCGGGTGGACGAACGGCTTCCAGATGTTACGGGTGAAGGTGTTGGCCGCGCCGATCGACATGACCGCCGCCGGCACGAGCGCGCCAAGCGCGATCGCCGCAAAGCAAAAGCCGGCGAACCAGGCGGGAAACGCCCAGAGCACAAGCTGCGGCACGGCGTCCTGGGGCGTGTCGACTTTCACCCCGGCGGCGATCGCCATCAGCCCAAGCAAGGCGATCAAGCCGAGCACCAAGGAGTAGGCAGGCAACGTCATCGTGTTGAAGCGAATGGCGTTGCCGCTTGAGGCCGCGAGCGAGCCCGTCAGCGCGTGCGGATACATGAACAAGGCCATCGCCGAACCGATCGCGAGGGTGATGTAGGGACCGACTTGCGCGGGCTTGAGCGTCAGCCCGGCGGCAAGATTGGGATTCGCCGCGACCTTGGCGTCGAACGCCTTGCCGGCCGCCGCGAAAATGGCTCCGAAGCCTCCAAGCTCGTAGGGAATGATGATGATCGCGGCGATGATGAAGATGTAAATCATCGCGTCCTTGACGAACGCGATCATGGCCGGCGCGCGTAAGCCGCTCTTGTAGGTGAAGAGCGCGAGGATCACGAAGGCGATGGTGATTGGCGCGTGCGCCATGATCCCCTGACCGGAAAAGCCGAGGGCGACAATGACCTTCTCAAGGCCAACCAGCTGGAGCGCGATATAGGGCATGGTCGCCAGGATTCCGGTCGCAGCAACCGCAAGCTCCAACCCTTTGTGGCCGTAGCGGCCAAGCACGAAATCGGCGGCCGTGATGTAGCCGTTTTTATGCGAGACCGCCCACAGGCGCGGCAGCGTCAAGTAAAGGAACGGATAAACAATGATCGTGTAGGGCACGGCGAAGAACCCGAAGGCGCCAATCGCAAAGACGACCGCGGGAATCGCGATGACCGTATAGGCCGTGTAGAGATCGCCGCCGAGCAGGAACCAGGTTATCCAGCGGCCAAAGCGTCGGCCTCCCAGGCCCCATTCGTGGATATGTCCGAGATCGGCGGCTTTCCACCGCGCCGCGACAAAGCCGAGCACCGAAACGAGGCCAAAGAAGAAGACGAAGACGGCGGTGGCGACGAGGTTGAGGTGGTCGAACATCGCCTAGTTCTTGCCGATCCGGTCCGCGGCAAGAATCGCCAGCGCCGAGAGCGGAATGAGGACGAGCTGGAACCAGAAAAAGAACGGAATTCCGAAAAGGACGGGCGGAACCGAATTGTAGAGCGGGACCCAGAGCGCCAGAATACAGGGTAGAGCCAAAAGCAAGAGCTGCACTATTCCCCCCGGGAACCGCGAACGGGCGATCATTCTCGCCCATGATGGAATGTCTTCGTCGGCCATTATCGGGATTCGTCGGCCCGGTCGAGGGCCAGTTTGACTCGAAAACCACGAGGCCTCCGCGCGTCCGCTACCGTCTTCTGGCCGTTTGCTTTCGCGCTTGCGGCCGTCGTGGTAACGAGGCGCCCATGACCGCACGCCTCGATTTGCGCTTTCGACAGGTCGCCGCCGAACGCCGCGCCGCGCTTTTGACTTTCATCATGGCCGGCGATCCGGACGGCGAGACGTCGTCGGCGATTCTCGGCGCGTTGCCGGCGGCAGGCGCGGACATTGTCGAACTCGGCATGCCGTTTACCGATCCGATCGCCGACGGCCCCGCAATTCAAGCGGCCGGCCGCCGGGCGCTTGAAGCTGAGCAGACCCTGCCGGCGACGCTTCGGATGGTGAAAAAATTCCGGGCCGCGGACCCGGACACGCCAGTGATCCTCATGGGCTATTACAATCCCATCTATGTCTATGGCGTCGAGACGTTCTTGAGGGACGCGAAAGCCGCCGGCGTCGACGGGCTCATCATCGTCGATTGCCCGCCTGAAGAAGACGACGAGATTTGCCTGCCCGCCCGCCATGCCGGGCTCGCTTTTGTTCGCCTGGTGGCGCCGACCACGAGCGATGACCGTCTGCCGGAAATTCTCGAAAACGCCGGCGGCTTCGTCTATTTTGTTTCGATCACCGGCGTCACGGGCGCTGCCGCGCCGGACGCCAAGCTGGTGGGCGAAGCCGTGGCGCGGCTCAAGCGGCGTACGGAGCTGCCGGTCGCGGTCGGGTTCGGCGTCAAGAACGCCGAAAGCGCCCGCGCGATTGCGGAAACCGCCGACGGCGTGGTGGTCGGTTCGTCCGTTGTCGAGGCGATCAGACTTTCGCTCGACGGCGGAAAGGCGACGCCGTTGACCGTCCCCGCCGTCGCCGAGCTCGTCGGCAAACTGGCGCATGGCGTGAGGGCCGCGCAGAAGTGAACGTCTTTTGACGGCCGACCCAACGGAGCGAACGCAACGCATGAATTGGATCTCGAACGTTGTCCCGCCTAAGATTCGTTCGCTTCTACGCCGCGACACGCCGGAAAATCTTTGGGTCAAGTGCCCGGAGAGCGGCGAATTGGTCTTCCACAAGGATCTCGAAGCCAATCTCATGGTTGTCCCGGGCTCCGGCTATCACATGCCGATCAGCCCCAAGGCCCGCCTCGCCGCGCTCCTCGACGACGGCCAATACGAGGAATTCGCCACCCCCGAAACGCCGTCTGATCCGCTGAAGTTTCGCGACATCAAGCGCTACTCGGTTCGCTTGCAGGAAAATCGCACGAAGACGGGCGCCATGGACGCGGTCACGGTCGCCTTCGGCAAGCTCGAGGGACAGGACGTCGCCGTCGCCATCCAGGACTTTGCGTTTCAGGGCGGAACGCTCGGGCTCGCGGCCGGAGAGGCGATCGTCGCCGGCGTCTCGGCGGCAATCGAGCGCTCGACGCCGTTTCTCATTTTTACGACGTCAGGCGGCGCGCGAATGCAGGAAGGCATGTTCGCCTTGGCGCAGATGGTGCGCACGACCGTCGCCGTGCGGCGTCTGCGGGCGGCGAGGCTTCCCTACATCGTGATCCTGACCAACCCGACGACCGGCGGCGTGACGGCGTCCTATGCGATGCTCGGCGATGTGCAGATCGCCGAGCCCGGCGCGGTGATCGGCTTCGCCGGCGCGCGCGTGATCGAGCAGACCATTCGCGAGCGGCTGCCGGAAGGCTTCCAGCGAGCCGAATACCTGCGCGACCACGGAATGATCGACATGGTCGTGCCCCGGCCAAAGCAGCGGGAGACGCTCGCGCGCCTCTGTCGGCTGCTCACCCGCGCCCCCGCCGCGAAAGCGGCTTGAACGGGGCGCGCCCTTCGTCACGCAGCGGGCAAGCGCGCCCCGGTTTTGTTTTCAGGTAGAATGACTATCTAAAGGACCATGGGAGCTTCGGCGCTCGCTTCGGGCGCCTCACAAAATTCATTCAACAGGAGACGACGTCATGGCAGGTTCAACGGAACGGGCGGTTCTCGCTGGCGGATGTTTCTGGGGCATGCAGGATCTCATTCGCCGCTATCCGGGCGTGGTCTCGACCCGGGTCGGCTACACCGGCGGCGAGGTCCCCAATGCGACCTATCGCAACCATGGCAATCACGCCGAGGCGATCGAGATCATCTTCGATCCGGCGCAGATCAGCTACCGCAAGCTGCTCGAGTTCTTCTTTCAGATCCACGATCCGACCACCCGAAACCGGCAAGGCAATGACATGGGCGCGAGCTACCGCTCGGCGATCTTTTTCACCAATGACGAGCAAAAGCGCGTGGCGCTCGACACCATCGCCGATGTCGAGGCGTCGGGCCTATGGCCAGGCAAGGTGGTGACCGAAGTCGCGCCAGCTGGTCCGTTCTGGGAGGCCGAGCCCGAGCACCAGGATTATCTGGAGCGCTACCCGAACGGCTACACCTGCCATTTCGTCCGCCCCAACTGGGTGCTGCCGAGACGCGCCGCCGCCGCGGAATAAGTCGCTCTACCAAACGGCCGGGCGCGAGCGCGGCGATCCATGGGGGAGGGCTTGCAGCGACCCCTGGATCACCGCATCTCACCGGGTTCTCACCCGGAGTCGTGGAGACCGCGCGCGTCGAACCGCCAGCGCGGTCAATCTCTGTTTGATGATCGGATCGGCGCTGCTTCGCGCTTGTCACGCGTGGGAAAGCAGGGCCTGATCCAGCGAGGCTTGATTCCCTCTCCCGGAAGAGGAGAGGGAAGCCTCCGCCGACCCAAAGAGGGAGGGCCTAGTACGGGTGGTAATAGTGGTGGTGGTAGGGATAGTAAGCGTAGTGATGATGATAATAATAGCGGTGGTGGTTGCTCATCGAGTTACCGATGGCCGCGCCGCCCAGGCCCCCGACCACGGCGCCGACCGGGCCGCCTACAACCGCCCCGCCAACGGCGCCCGCCACCCCGCCGGTGACCGCGCCACTCTCGTTGGCCAGCGCAGCTGAAGAAGAAGCGCAGATCAGCGTCGCAGCCGCAGCGGTAAGCATCCATCGAGACATAGAAACCTCCTGCTTTTTATCTGGCGGAACTTGCCCATGCTGACGGCCAAATCCGCTTTGACACCAATCAACCGCTTGGAGGACCAAAATGTTCCCAGCATTGTACATACATAGAAAGATATAAGGCCGAGGTAGGCCGGGACGCTGATTTAAGAAAGCGACAATTTCTGGCCAAGCCGGCTGGGATCTGATATTGTTTTTCAGAACGACGGCGAAGCTGGACTGGCTTCGCACATGGGCGGCGCGACCAGGCTTCGGCGTCAAGGACCGGGAATGGTTCAATGACTTAATGACTCGCTAATTGCGCCGCAAGGCATTGAAATCGCTCAAAACGGACTCGCTAACGGCAAGCCGCGTCCGGCGGTCAATGCGCCTTCAGGAGTTCGCCGCGTCGCTCCGGGCTGAAGCGGATGACGACAACGATCGCGACCGCGATCACCCCCGCCACCAAGGCCAAAGCGAAGCCGTAGTTGTTGCCGTTGCTGACCGCGATCTGCGCCTGGAACGGGGCGTTGAAGGAGGCGAGGAAATTGCCGGCCTGGTAGACGAAGGCCGGAATGGTCGCCCGCGCCGCGCTGGGCGACAATTCATTGAGATGAGCGGGAATGACGCCCCAGGCGCCCTGCACCGCGACCTGCATAATGAACGCGCCGAGCGCGAGCAGGACCGGCGTCGAGGCGTAGGCCCATAAGGGAAGAGCCGGCAGGGCAATGAGCGACGCCACGGTAATGGCGTTGACGCGGCCGATCTTCTCCGACACGTGCCCGAAGAAGAGGCCGCCGGCGATGGCGCCGAGATTGGCGACGATCACGATCCAGCTCACGGTCCCGGGATCAAAATTATGCTGTCTTTGCAGGAACGTCGGATAGAGGTCCTGCGTGCCGTGGCTGAACAGGTTGAAGCACATCATCAGCACGACCATGTAGACCACAAGGCCCCAGTGATCCGAAATCGTCGCCCATAAGCTCGGCTTTTCTTGCCCGCGCGCCGCCTCGAACGCCGGCGATTCGGGAATGCCGCTGCGAATGAACAGCACAAGGAAAGCGGGCAAGACGCTAAGCAGGAACATGGCCCGCCAGCCGACCGTATAGTCGCCGAACGTTCGGCCGAAGAGCAGGCCATAGGCGATCGCGGCGAGCAGGAATCCGCTCGGATAGCCGCACTGCAGAATCCCCGACACCAGTCCCCTCGCCTGCGGCGGAATGGATTCCATCGCAAGCGAGCTGCCGAGGCCCCACTCCCCGCCCATGGCGACGCCGAACAGCGCGCGCAGAATCAGAAAGACCGTGAGGTTCGGCGAGAAGGCGGCGAGCGCGCCGAGGATCGAATAGCAGAGGATATCCAGCATCAGCGCCGGCTTGCGTCCCCAAAGGTCGCCAAGCCGCCCGAAAATGTACGCGCCGACGAACCGCATCGCCAAGGTCAGGAACAGGGCATACGCCACCGCCGGCACCCCGACGCCGAACTCCTTGGCGATGTCCTTGAGCAAAAAGGTCAAGAGGAAGAAGTCGAAGGCGTCGAGCATCCAGCCGAGAAATGCAGCGAGGATGGTCATCCTCTGCTGTGCCGTAAGATCCATCGTCGCCCTCCATGACAGCGACGCACTCGCCGGCGTTGTCACCTGATCGTCATTCGACAGATTCGATGAATACGCGGGGGGCGAAACTCGCACAAGCTGAGGGGGCCTGATTTCGGGGTCCGAGGCGGCGACGGCAAGTCAAATCGTGGTGAGTCAGTCGGCTAGGGATCGCGGGGCCGATCGGCGGCTGCGGCGTCGTCACTGCGCAACCCGGTTGTCTTTAGCTAGAAGCAACGGCCTTGATGGCGCCAGCGGACGGATGAACTGACCGGCGAGGGAATTGGGCATCGGCTCATCGATCCCGTAACGTTCAGGCCACGCTGCGGGCAGGTGATGGGCGC
Organism: uncultured Alphaproteobacteria bacterium; assembly: GCA_963753135.1. Lineage (GTDB taxonomy): Bacteria > Pseudomonadota > Alphaproteobacteria > Rhizobiales > Beijerinckiaceae > Roseiarcus. The sequence continues at coordinate 318,674 of CAVWBA010000006.1, forward strand.
CGAAAACGCGGTCGAGCCAAGGAAACATTGACGCGCAGTTGCAGTCACGCATCTGCGAGCGCCCGGCCGCGCCAATCGGGCCAGCGGCGCCGGCGACGCGGCCATCTCGACAGCCGCGTCGTCCCGCTCTAAGAGCCCTCCTCAGGGCAGGGAGCCAGGGGAAGCGGCTCGCGCATGATCATCGCCATCGACGGGCCGGCGGCCTCGGGCAAGGGCACCATCGCGCGCCGAATCGCGGCGCACTATCGGCTGCCTCATCTCGACACCGGGCTGCTCTACCGCGCCACCGCAGCCGCCTTGATTGCCGAGGACCGCGATCTTTATGACGAAGCGGCGGCCGTCGCGGTCGCCCGGGGATTAGGGCTCACCGATTTCAGCGAAGCGACGTTGCGCACGCGCCAGATGGGCGAGGCGGCCTCCGTGGTCGCCGCAATGCCGCGAGTCCGCGCGGCGTTGATCGAGGCGCAACGCGCTTTCGCGGCGCGTCCGGGCGGCGCGGTGCTCGATGGGCGGGACATTGGCACGGTAATTTGTCCCGACGCGGACGTCAAAATCTTTGTCACCGCCAGTCCAGCGGCGCGGGCGCAACGGCGCGCCCTCGAACTCATCCAACGCGGCGAAAAGGCCGACTACAACGCGATATTGGCCGACATCACCCGCCGCGATTCCCGCGACTCCAACCGGGCGGTGGCGCCATTGCGCCCGGCTGACAACGCCGTGACGCTGGACACGACCCAACTCGGAATTGATGCCGCCTCGGCCGAAGCGCTGCGGATCGTCGAGGCGACGAGGATCCGGGTTTAGCCCCGGCAGCGTTTCGGCAGAATCGCCCTTTGCTCTTGAGTTTCCACAAGGATCGGCGGGAAAGTCGCCTTCGGTGAAGGGTTATGTGGTGAGGCTCGAGCCTGAGGAGCGCGAGCGTCTGGAGGCGATGGTGCGTTAGGGCAAGCACCGGTCGCAGGTTCTGACCGAGGCGCGCATCCTCTTGCAGGGGGACGTATCGGAAGCCGGCGAGGGCTGGAGCGACGGCCGCATCATCGAGGCGCTCGGAACCAATCCTTCGACGGTTCATCGGACGCGCCAGCAGCTTGTGGAGGAAGGCCTCGAGGCCGTGTTGAGCCGCAAGCCGCGGGCCAGGCCGGCGGTGAGCAAGATATTCGACGGGGCGGCGGAGGCACGACTGATCGCGCTCGCCTGCTCGCAGCCTCCGGAGGGCCACGCGCGCTGGAGCCTGCGTCTTCTGGAGAGCAAAGTGGTCGAACTGGGCATCGTCGAGCGGGCCAGCGACACGACAATCCAGCGCACGCTCAAAAAAACGCGCTCAAGCCGCACCGCCGCCAGTACCGGGTCATTCCACCCAAGGCGAACGGCGCTTTCGTAGCCGCGATGGAGGGTGTGCTGGAAGTCTATGCCCGGCCGCGCGATCCGGATCGGCCGGTCGTCTGCCTCGACGAGACCTCAAAGCAAATTATCGCTGAGACGCGCGCGCCGGAGCCGGCGGCGCCTGGGCGGCCGGCGCGGCTCGACTACGAATACGTCCGCAACGGCACGGCCAACCTGTTCATGATGTACGCGCCGCTAGAAGGATGGCGTCACGTCAAACCGACCGTCGCGCAGCCGTCGATTGCGCTCATGGGCTGAAAGACCTCGCCGACGCGCACTTCCCCGCCGCCGAAAGGATCGTGCTCGTCCAGGACAATCTCAACACCCATTGCCCGGCTTCGCTCTACGAGGCCTTTCCCGCCGCCGAGGCGCGCCGCCTCGGCGAGCGGTTCGAATGGCATTACACGCCCAGGCACGGAAGCTGGCTCGATCCGGCCCGAGTCCGAACTCGGCGTGCTCGCCGCCCAATGCCTCGACCGACGTATCCCCGACAGGCAAACGATCATCGACCAGGTCGCCGCTTGAACCAACAAGCGAAATGCCGCCAAGGCCGGAGCCGACTGGCGCTTCACACGAACCGACGCCCGCATCAAACTCAAAAGCCTCTACCCCTCACCCTGAGCGAATCGCGCCACTAGCCGTCAATGTCCCATTTCTCGGCGCTGGCGCCTGCGAGTTCGCGCACCCGCTGCTCATCGGCCCCGAAGGCGCGCGCGTCGCCTTCATAGACAATCCGACCGTCGTCAAGCACATAAGCGCGATCGGCGATCTCGACCGCCGCGCGCACGTTCTGCTCGACCAGCAAAACCGACACGCCTTCGCGTCGCGCCGCGACGACGATCCTGAACACATCCTCGACGATCAGCGGCGCAAGGCCCTGTGAGGGCTCGTCGAGCATCAAGAGCTTCGGGTTCAAAAGCAGGGCGCGCGCGATCGACAGCATCTCCTGCTCGCCGCCGGAGAGCTGCGCGCCCTTGTTCGTCCGCCGCTCGGCGAGGCGCGGAAATGCATCATAGACGCGGTTGACGGTCCATGGGCCTGGCCGTTCGACCGGAACCAGAAGGTTCTCGTCCACGGTCAGGTTGGCGAAGATGCGCCGTCCCTCCGGCACATAGCCAACGCCCGACTCGGCGATCCTGTACGGGGGAAATCCGGTCACGTCCGCGCCAAACATCACGACCTTGCCAGTGCGGGGACGGGTGAGCCCGATCAGGCTGCGTAGCGTCGTCGTCTTCCCCGCGCCGTTGCGGCCGAGCAGCGCGACGATCTCGCCCTCGCGCACCTCGAGCGTCACCCCATGCAAGATATGACTCTTGCCGTAAAAAGTGTGGAGACCCTCGGCCTGAAGCGCGATCATGCCGCCGCCTTGCCGAGATAGGCCGCCTGGACTCTTTCGCTGTCGGCGATCTCCTGCGGCCCGCCTTCCGCCAACACCCGCCCCTCAGCGAGCACCATGATGCGATCGGCGAGGTTGAAAACGACGCGCATGTCGTGCTCGATCAGCATGATGGTCAGCCCCTCCTGCCGATGCAGCCGCCGGATCAGCCGCGCTATGTCGTAGGTTTCCTGATCGCCCATCCCCGCCGTCGGCTCGTCAAGCATGAGCAGGCGCGGTCTTAGCGCAAGCGACATCATGATCTCGGCCGCGCGCTGGTCGCCGTGCGACAGCGCGCCTGCGCGCACGTCGCTCTTGTCGGCCAGTCCGCCCAGTCGCAAGAGCTTGTCGATCCGTTCCGCCACCTCCGCGCGCATTTGTCCGGCGAGCCAAGGTCTCAAGCGGTGGCCGGACGCAACTTCAACCGCGACGCGGATGTTGTCGGCGACCGAGAGTTCGGGAAAGATTTCGGTGATCTGGAACGTGCGCGCCATCCCGCGCCGCACCCGCTCGTCGGGAGCAAGCGCGGTAATATCCTGCCCCTCGAACCGAATTGAGCCGGCGGTCGGCGCGAAAAGACCGCTGACCAGATTGAAGAACGTCGTCTTGCCCGCGCCGTTCGGACCAATGATCGCGCGCAATTCGCCCGGCTCGATGGTCAGCGACACATTGTCGATGGCGACGAGACTGCCGAAGCGCTTCGATGCACCCTCGACTTGAAGCAGGGTCACGCCTTCGCTCCACTACGCAGCATGCCCAGAACTCCGCGCGGAAAGAAGCGCACCACCAGCACGAACACGAGACCGATCACCGACATCCAGTTTTCGGTGTGGCTCGACACATAGTCCTGAAGGGCGACGAAAATCGCCGCGCCGATCAGCGGGCCCCAGAACGACCGCATGCCCCCCAGCACCGCCATGATGACGAGGTTGCCAGAAAGGTCGACGCGAAGCGCTCGCGGATCGACGAAGTTGTTCAGCAACGCATAAAGCCCGCCCGCCACGCTGACGAAGAGGCAGGAGATCACGAACGACAGCCAGACGTGGAACTCGATCGGGACGCCGAGAAATCGCGCGCGTCGTTCGTTCTCCCGAATGGCGACGAGAGAACGCCCGAATGGCGAATTGAGAAGCACCGCCATCGCAGCGACGCAGAGCGCAAAGATGGCGAGAGCGAAATAGTAGAATGCCTTGTCGTTCTGAACAATGTCGAGCTCAGCGAAACCAAAATTGAGCGGCAGACGGCGCCAGCCGGTGAGCCCGTCATCGCCGCCCGTCACTGCGTTCCAGCGAAAAGCGATGAAGTAGAAGACCTGGCCAAAGGCGATCGTCACCATGGCGAAATAGACGCCGCGCAGCTTGATGATGAGCGCGCCAATGATCATCGCCGCGATCGTCGCGACGATCACGCCGAGCAGGATGGCTGGGATCGATCCAATGCCCCAATATTTGATCGCCATCGCGGTCCCGTAGGCGCCGAGCCCGAAATAAGCGGCGTGACCGAACGAGAGCACCCCGGTGAAGCCAAGCAGGAAGTTGAGCGACATCGCGGCCAGCCCCATGACCACGATGCGGGTCGCGAGCTCGGTGTAGCCACCGATCGCTCCCATCCAGAACGGCATCAACAGAAGCAGGAGGCAGACCGCGGCGTTGAAGGCGCGGTCCCGGGCGGCCCTCAATGCACCCTCCCCTCTTCGCCAAGCAGACCGCGCGGCCGGACGAGCAGCACGAGCGCCATCATCACGTAGATCACGGCCTCGGTCGCGGAGGGGAAATAGACCGCCGCCAGCCCGGAGGCGATCCCGATCATCAGGCCGCCAATCAATGTTCCGAGCAAACTGCCGAGGCCGCCAACGATGATCGCGACGAAGCTCGGCATGATGAGGTTGGCGCCGATGGTCGGCGAGAGCCCCAAGAGGCCAGCCGCCAGCACACCGGCGAGGCCGGCCATGTAGATGCCGATGCCGAAGTTGAGGCTGCGCAGCACCCTGACGTTGACGCCGAGCGTCGAGACCGTATCGAGATCGCGCGTTCCGGCGCGGATGCGCATGCCGAGCCGCGTATATTTGAGCACCGCGAACAGGCCGCCGACGGCGGCCGCAACGATGATCATCATGAATACGCGATAGCCAGTGAGAAAGAAGTACTGGCTCGACAGAGAGGTCATGAGCCAACCGGGCACCTGAAACGGCACACTCTGCGCGCCCCAGATCACCCGCGTCACATCCTCGAAAATGTAGGCGAGGCCGAAGGTCAGAAGCAGGCTGTAGAGCGGGTCCTTGCCATAGAGCGGGCGGATCAACAGCCATTCAATGACAAGTCCGAGCACAGCGGTCAGCGGCGGGGCGACGATCAACGCGCCCCAAAAACCGATGTAGGGGATCAGCGTGTAGGCGAGATACGCGCCAAGCGCCAAGAATCCGCCGTGGGCGAAATTGATGACGCCGCTGAGGTTGAGGATCAGCGACAGGCCAAGCGCCATCAGGGCATAGAACGCCCCGACGATCAGGCCGTTGAAGACGTTGAACAGGACGACCTGGCTCATGCGTCGGTATTCGCCGTTCGCAGAAAGGACGGCGGACCGCCCTCCGCTCCTGAGGGGGCGCTCAAGTCGGCCATTTCATCTTGCACCCGCTCTCCTCGAGGGTCCCCGCGACCTTCGCGCCGTTGACCACTTTGGTGACCTTGAAAAAGTCGTCCGGCGCCGAACCCTTAGCTTGCGCCTCGCCGACGAACAGGGAAGCGAGCAGCTGATTCTGCCCGGCGCGGTAGAAGGCCGGGTTCGGCCCGAGCGCGATTTCGGGCGGCAGATGAAAGTCCTGCAAGGCCTTCGCCATATCGAGCGCCTTGAGCGAATTCGCCTTCGCGGCGGCGAGCGCGCAGGTCCAGACCGAGACATAGCCGAACCAGGTGCGCGCGGTTGGCACCCGGCCGGTGCGTTTCTTGGTCGCCTCAACGAATTCGGCGACATGGGGCACGCCGGGCTGGTTCCAATACCATTCCATCACCCAGACGCCGATCCGAGCCTCCGGCGCCAAGCCTTCGAGCGGCTCCATCTCCTGCTGGGCGCCGGCGAGATGGACCTTGTTTTGGAGTCCGAACTGCACCGCCTGCTTGAGGGCGTTCAGCATGTCGTCGCCTCCCAGCAGGAAAAGGACGACGTCCGGGTTCGCGGCTTGCGCCTTGATTAAATAGGAGGAGAAATCCACCGTGCCGACCGGCGTCAGGTCGCCGCCCACTCGCTCGCCGCCGAGGGGGGCCGAAGCTCGCATCATTCCCGCCTCCAGCGTATGCCCGAAGGCATAGTCCGCGGTGATGTAGTAGAATCTTTTCCCGTATTGCTCGATCAGCGCGGCGACGACGGCGTTGGCCTCCATCTGCGTGGTGTTGCAGACACGAAAGACGTTCCAGTTACAGCTCGAGCCGGTGACCGCGTCGGTATGGCCGCCAGGCACGATGTGGAGAATGCCCTTTTCATTCGACACTTGAGCCATGGCGAGCGAAAGCGCGGAGTTCACGTTGCCAAGCAGAAAGGCAACCCCCTCGCCGTCGATCAGCTTGCGCGCCTTGAGCACCGCAACCCCGGCGTCACCGCTTGTCGAATCTTCGACGACGAGCTCGACCGGACGGCCGAGGATGCCGTCCTTGGCGTTGATTTGGTCGAGCGCCATCTGGCAGCCGGTGAGCTCGTTCTTGCCGAGGGCGGCGTAGGTGCCGGTCAACGGATTGTCGAGCCCGATTTTGATGGCCTGCGCGGCCCGCGCCGAGAGGACGAACGGCCCAGCAATCTGGGCGCCTGCGAGCGCTAACCCGGACTTGACAACCCTGCGACGGCTTATCGCCCGCGGATTGGCGTTGGACATTTTTCCTCCCTGACTCCAACCGCCAGCCTAACCGATTTGTCGGTCCTCACGCCTTAGCCGATGCCTGATCCCGCGCCGGCCTTGCGGACAGTCAGGTCGGCCAGGTCATCTTGCAGCCGCTCTCCTCTACCGTTCCAGCGACGTCGGCGCCATTGACGACCTTGGTGACCTTGAACAGATCGTCCGGCACCGAGCCTTTAGCCTGCGCATCGCCGACGAAGAGCGAGGCGAGGAGCTGGTTCTGGCCCGCGCGATAGAAGGCCGGATTCGGCCCGAGCGCGATCTCTGGCGGCAGGTGGAAGCCCTGCAACGTTTTCGCCATGTCGACGGCCTTCAGCGACTTGGCGCTGTTTGCCGCGTGCGCGCAGGTCCAGGTCGAAACATAGCCGAACCAGGTGCGCGCCGTCGGCACGCGCCCGGTTCGCTTCTTCGTCGCCTCGACGAAGTCGGCGACATGGGGCACGCCGGGCTGGTTCCAGTACCATTCCATGACCCAGGTGCCGACGCGCGCCTCGGGCGGCAGGCCTTCGAGCGGCTCCATCTCCTGCTGCGCGCCGGCGAGATGCACCTTGTTCTGCAGGCCGAACTGCACCGCCTGCTTCAGGGCGTTCAGCATGTCGTCGCCCTGGACCAGGAAGACGATGACGTCGGGGTTCGCCGCCTGCGCCTTGATGAGATAAGAGGAGAAATCGACGTTTCCAAGCGGAACCAGATCTCCGCCAACCCGTTCGCCGCCGAGCTTCGCAATCGCCTTGACCATGCCGGCCTCGAGCGTATGACCGAAGGCGTAGTCGGGCGTGATGTAGTAGTATTTCTTGCCATAATCCTTGACCAACGCGCTGGCGACGGCGTTCGCCTCCATCGCCGTGGTGTTGCAGACGCGAAATACGTTCCAATGGCAGCTCGAGCCGGTAATCGCGTCGGTATGGCCGCCCGGCACAATATGCAGGACGCCCTTCTCGTTCGACACCTGCGCCATGGCGAGGGCGAGGGCCGAGTTCACGTTGCCGAGCAGGAAGTCGACCTTGTCGCTGTCGATCAGCTTGCGCGCCTTCTGCACCGCCGTGCCGGCGTCGCCGCTCGACAAGTCCTCGACGAGGAGTTGGGCGGGACGGCCGAGGATGCCGCCCTTGGCGTTGATCTCGTCAAGCGCCATCTGGCAACCGATGAGTTCGTTCTTGCCCGGGCCCGCATACGTGCCGGTCAGCGGATTGTCCAAGCCGATCTTGACGGCCTCGGCAGCGCGAGCGGGGATCACGAACGGGCTGGCGAATTGGGCGGCGGCAAGCGCAGCCCCCGATTTGACGAGTGTGCGGCGGCTCATGCCGGCGCGCCAATTGGAGTTGGGCAAACTTCTCTCCCTTGTTCGGATTATTCTCGTTCAGGCTGAGCGCAAGCGCCCAGCCTGACGATCCTGCAGGTTGACGATCGTACACCACTTTCGTCGATGCGCGGTTAGGCCGTCAAGCCAAGCGGCGCATCAGCGGGACTATCTAATAGTCCAATATTACTCCTCTCGCACGTAATAAACCGCCTTGAGTGGATCAGCCGCCGAAGATCACCTTGCGGAAGCGGACGCTGGCGACGGTGAAATAGACAACGCCGATCGCCAGCATCGCCGCCAGAGGCCGCCAGACGAGGGGCAGGTCGGCGGCGCGGAACAGCACCGCCTGGGCGAACGAGACAAAATGCGGCGTCGGGCTGATCGTCTGCATCACATATTGCAGCCAGACCGGCATGCTCTCCATCGGCGTGCTGCTGCCCGAGAGCAATTGCGTGACGATCAGCACGGGCATGGCGAGCAGTCCGAACTGGCCCATGGTCGTCGCGAGGGTGCCGAGCAGGATGCCGAGCGCGGCGACGACGAGCCCATAGATCGCCGCACCCAGCAGGAACAGCAGCAACGAGCCGTTGATCGGCGAGCCGATCCACCAGTGGACGACAAATTGCAGCGAGAGCATGGCGGCGACCAGGATGACGAGGCCGTTGGCGATCATCTTGGCGAGCATGATCTCCGAGGGCACGACTGGCATCACAAGCAGGTGCTCGACCGTGCCCTGCTCACGCTCGCGGATCAGCGCGGCGCCGGTCAAGATGACCGTCAGCATCGTGATCTGGTTGATGACCTGCGTCATCGCAGAGAACCACGCCGTCTTGAGGTTCGGATTGAAGGCGGCGCGCACGACCAGATTGATCGGCGTGCCCGTCGAAGTCTCTCGTCCCGAAATAAACCTCTGTATCTCGGCGGCAATGGCGTTGCGGAGCGAGCTCGCGCCGTTGCCGGCTTGGGCGATCGCAGTCGCGTCGACATTGATCTGGATGCTGGTCTTGCGCTGGGCGCGAACGTCAGCCTCGAAATTGGGCGGGATTTCGACCACGAACAGGAGCTTGCCCTGATCCATCATCGGATCGATGTCCGGCGCGGTGAGGTGCACCGGCGGCTGGAAGGTCGGTAGCCGCAGGCCCTCCGCGATGCGTCGCGACAGGTCCGAGCCATCCTCATCGACGATGCCGACCGAGAGGTTGGTTGCTTCCGTCACCGCGCCGGTGGCGACCGTGTTCACGGAAATGCTGAACGAATAGACGACCAGCAGCAACATCACCGGGTCCGCCCGGATGCTTCTGAGCTCCTTGACGACAAGGTGGAGGATGTTGACCACATGATCGATGAAGGTCAGCGGTTTGGCTTCGACCAGGTGCGGAGCTTTTATCGAGGCCTCGGACATCTCACGCCTCCTGCTTGCGGAGCAAGGCCAGCGACAAGGCCAGAAAGACGAGCGCGATCAGCGCAATCGCGGCAATGTCTTTCCAGAGGCTGGCGAAGCCGAGCGCCTTGGCGAACACGCCGACTGAAACCTGCTGGTACCAGGATGAGGGGAAGGAAAGCCCGATCACCCTCGCCCCGCCCGAGAGCGAGGAGACCGGAGCGAGCATTCCCGAGAAATTGACCGCCGGCACGATCGAGAGAATGGCCGTTGCGAAGACGGCTGCGACTTGCGTTCGGGTGAAAGACGAGATCAGCACGCCGAAACCAGTGGTCGCCACCACATAGACCAGCGTTCCTATGAGCAAAAGGAGGATCGGGCCCTTCGGCGGCACGTGGAAAATGAAAATCGCGATCAGCAATAAGGCGAAGAAGGCGATCATAGAGACCGCGACATAGGGCAACTGCTTCCCGACCAGGAACTCGAACCGGGTGATCGGCGTCGAACGGAAGTTGGCGATCGAGCCCGTCTCCTTCTCGCGCACGACCGCGATCGCCGACATGATTGCCGGGATCAGGCACAACAGCAGCATGAAAATGCTGGGCACCATCGCGTTGACGCTGAGAAACGCCTGGTTGTAGCGAAAGCGGGTCTGGATATCGTCGTCCGTCCAGGCGTTGGCGCTGCCCGCGCGGCGCTGGCTGCGCTGCAATTCCTCGCCCTGCTTCCTGACCACGCCCGTCACATAATTCTTTGCCGTCTCGCCGCGGAATGTCATCGCGCCGTCGACCGTCGAGTCAACTTCCGGCGTACGATTGTTGAGAAGGTCGCGGCCAAATCCGGGCGGCGCTTCGACCACGATCTGCGTGTTCCCGCTTCTAAGCCGTTTCTCGGCTTCGCCCGCGGACGTGATCGGCGGCTGGACCGAGAAATAGCGTGAGCCTTCGAAGCCCTGAAGCAGCTCGCGGCTCTGGGGCGTATCGTCCTGGTCGAATGACGCGGTTGCCAGATTCTCGATGTCGAACGAGATCCCATAGCCGAAGGCGAACATGAGGATGATCGGGCCAAGGAGCGCGAAAGCGAGCCGGATCGGATCGCGCAAGAGCTCGACGGTCTCGCGGCGCGCGTAAGCCCAGAGCCGCCCTGGGCTGAAGCCCTTGGGCGTGGCGGGCGCCGCGCCCACCGCTTGGGCCTCGGAGGGCGGAGGCTCGACCTTTTTGGACATGTCGATGCCGGCGGCTTCCGCAAGATAGCCGACGAAACAATCCTCGAGCGACGAGCTGCCGCGCTCTTTGACCAGCTCCTGTGGCGCGCCAACCGCGAGCACCTTGCCCGCGTGCATGAGCGAGATGCGGTCGCAGCGGTCCGCCTCGTTCATGAAATGGGTGGTGACGAAAATCGTCACGCCGTCGTCGCGCGAGAGATCGATCAGCGTCCGCCAGAACGCGTCGCGCGCGATCGGGTCGACGCCCGACGTCGGCTCGTCGAGGATGAGAATCGAGGGCTCGTGCAGCACCGCGACCGCGAGCTGAAGCCGCTGCTTGATGCCAAGCGGCAGGCTGTCGGGCCGCGCGTTGACGAAGGCCTTGAGATCGTATCGCTCCAGCAGGTCCTCGATCCGGCCCGCGACCTTCTCTTTCGGCAGGTGATAGAGCTGGGCGTGCAGGTCGAGGTTCTGGGCGACTGTCAACTCGCCATAGAGCGAGAAGGCCTGGGTCATGTAGCCAACGTTGCGCCGGGCCTGCATGTCGTTCGAGCCCATCGGCTCGCCGAACAGCTTGCACGTGCCGCTGGTCGCCGGCAGAAAGCCGACCAGCATTTTCATGGTCGTCGACTTGCCGCAGCCGTTCGAACCGAGAAAGCCAAAGATCTCGCCGCGAGGGATGCGGAAACTGACATGATCGACAGCGACGAAATCGCCGAATTTCCGGGTCAATCCCTCGGCCTCGATCGCTGGCGTTTCGTTGGGCGAGGCGACACGAGGCGGCACGACGACCTTCTTGTGCAACGCACGCTTGGCCTCCGGCATCAGCGCGATAAAGGCCTCGTCGAGATTGGGCTCGCCCGTTTTGGTCAAGAACTCCTTCAGCTGGCCGGTGGCGATGATCTTGCCTTCGTCCATCGCCATCAGCCAGTCGAAGCGCTCCGCTTCGTCCATATAGGCGGTGGCGACGATCACGCTCATCTGCGGCCGGCGCGCGCGGATCGAGTTGATCAGGTCCCAGAACTGGCCGCGCGACAGCGGATCGACGCCGGTCGTCGGCTCGTCGAGAATGAGCAGATCGGGATCATTGATCAGAGCGCAGCACAGGCTCAGCTTCTGCTTCATGCCGCCGGAGAGCTTGCCGGCGGGACGCGCTTCGAACTTCTCCATGCCCGTCGCGGTGAGAAGCTCGGTGATACGCTCCCGCCGCTCTTCGGCGCCCTGGCCGAACAGGCGGCCAAAGAAATCGATGTTTTCGAGCACGGATAGCGTCGGGTAGAGATTGCGTCCGAGGCCTTGCGGCATATAGGCGATGCGGCCACGGATCTCCTTCAAGTTGCGCTGATCCGCGACGTTCTTGTCGAAGACCAGGACTTCGCCCTGCTGGATCGTCCTCACGCCTGCGATGAGCGCGAGAAGCGTGGATTTGCCAACGCCGTCGGGACCGATCACGCCGACCATGATGCGAGCGGGAATGTCGATGCTGACGTCGTCGAGCGAAACCGTCGCGCCATAGCGGTGCGAGACGGCCTTGACGCGCGCGATCGTCTCGACGGTCATTTGGCGTCGGGTGTCTTGGTTTCGGCTGCGTTGTTGTCGGGAGATTTCGTCGCGGGCGCCGTCGCCTGAGGCGCGGCGGTATCGGCTGCGGGCGCCGCAGTGGTTTTGTCCGCCGGCGGCTTGGGCAGCTTGACCTGAAGGTCGGCTGGCCACTCCACATCGCGCTTCGTGCGGACGAAGCCCAAACCGCGGATGCCCGTCTTCACCCGCGTGTAGAAGGCTTGAAGAACCTGCGCATCGACCTTGAGCTTGACGCGAAACATCAGTTTCGCCCGCTCGTCCGTAGTCTCGACGGTTTTCGGCGTGAACTGCGCGTCGGCGGCGACGAAGCTGACGCTCGCCGGGATGACGTAGTCTGGCACAGGATCGAGGATGATGCGGGCTTCGTCGCCAACCGCCAGCCGGCCAGCGTCCGCGGCGGGCAGGAAGATCGTCATATAGACGTCGGTCAAGTCGAGGATCGTCACGATCGGGGAGCCCGCGGCGACCACTTCGCCCGCGCGCGCAAGCTGGTATTGCACGCGGCCGTTGCGCGGCGAGACGAGCGTCAGATCATCGATGATCGACTGAACGCGATCGACCTCCGCCTCCGCGTTCGCGATCTGTGACAGGGCCTGGTCGCGCTGCGAGGTGTAGCTTTTCACCGCGGCAACTGCAGAATCCAAATTGCGCTTGCGCTGCTCAAAGACCTGCTTCGTGATATGGCCGCTCTTGATGAGCTCCTGGCCGCGCTGGAAGTCAGATTGTGCAAATTCGAGAGCGCTCTGCCGGGACGTGATTTCCGCTTCCGCCGTCGCAAGCGCGTCGTTGGCCTTCTTCACGTCAGCATTGGCCGCGCGCAACTGCGCCTCGTATTCGGGCGAGGTGAGTTTCGCGATCACCTGTCCTTGCGTGACGCTCGAGCCTTCCTCCACGGTCACTTCCGCGAGGCGCCCGGCGTATTTGGAGGAGACGTCGACCTGAGTCGCTTCGATGCGACCATTCGACTTGACGATGCCGTCAGGCAGGGTCTGCCCGCGCAGGCGGGCGATCAGGTCCCGGATGATGCCCTGAGCATGCGCCGAAGGCGCCAAGGAAAGGCCCAGCTTCGGCTCGACACTCACTGAGAGCGCGCATGCCCCGACGCCCAACAGAAGGGCCGAGGCGGCGACGCGCCAACGAAAGCTCATTTCGGGTCTCCTCCGCACGTCATCGTACCTGGCCTTATCGCCAGCGGGACCCGAAATCTCAGAGCGCGACAAGCGCTTCGTTCCAAGCCGCGATGCGACGGCGAATCTAGACGCCTTCCAGCCGCCGCTCTTATCCAAGCCACCCGCCGCTTTACTAGGCAAGCGCGTCCATGATGTAAAGGACGAACAGGGAGGGAAGAATGGCTGCGAGAAAAAGTTTGAACAGGGCCAAAAAGCTTAAGAGCGAGAAAGGCTTGGACAGTCCGGCGAAGCTCAGCGCCAAGGATTACGAGAGCGAACTCGCCCACCTGCATGGCGAATTGGTCAAGCTGCAGTTCTGGGCCGTGGCCAAAGGACTGAAAGTGGTGGTCGTGTTCGAAGGCCGCGACGGCGCGGGCAAGGGCGGAGTCATCAAGGCGATCACCGAGCGGGTCAGCCCGCGCACCTATCGCGTTGTTGCGCTGCCCGCGCCGACCGAGCGCGAGAAGTCGCAGATGTACATCCAGCGCTACCTGCGCCATATGCCGGCGGCCGGCGAAATCGTCATCTTCGATCGCAGCTGGTACAACCGCGCCGGGGTCGAGCGCGTGATGGAATTCTGCACCACCGAGCAGGCGAAACGCTTTCTCGAGGTGACCCCGGAGTTCGAGAAGGCGATGGTCGATTCCGGTATCCAGCTGATCAAATATTGGCTGGAGGTAAGCCCGGAGGAGCAGACGCGCCGGCTCGAAGCGCGGATCGACGATCCACGCAAGATCTGGAAACTGTCGCCAATGGATTTGAAGTCTTATAGCCGCTGGTATGACTATTCGCGAGCGCGCGACGATATGTTCAAAGCGACCGACACCTCCTGGGCGCCTTGGCATGTGGTGCGCTCCGACGACAAACGGCGCGCACGCCTAAATGTCATCTCCCACCTCTTGAAGCAGATCCGGTACGAGGAGACGCCGCGGGATAAGCCGACATTGCCGAAACGGCAGAAAGCTCACGGCTACGTCGAGTCCGATTACCCTTACAAGCTCGTCCCTGAGCTGAATTGGTGAGGAGAGTCGGGATGCTTCGAGGCGCTCGGGCTGATCAGAAAACCTGCTCCCCGAGCGCGGCTTCTGCCAGCGGAGTGAGCAGGATGACCTCGGAGCCCGCATTCTTCGCGCCGAGAATGAGCACTTCGGAGCGAAAGCCAGCAATGTTGCGCGGCGGCATGTTGACGACGCACACTACGAGACGCCCGACGAGCTCGGCCTCCGAATAGCTCGTAATCTGCGCGCTCGACCATTTCTTGCCCAGCGGGCCGAAGTCGACCTCGACCTTGTAGGACGGATTGCGCGCGCGCTCGAACGGCTTGACCGTAAGAATGCGGCCAACGCGTATGTCGACTTTGGCGAAGTCGTCGTAGACGATTGGCGGCTTGTCCATCAGGACTTCAGCGCTTCCTGATGCGCTTTGACGAAGTCGGCCAAACTCTCGAAGCGGAAGTCGTACCGAGGCGTCTTAGTGAGAGCGATGGTCGCGCCGGAGCCCTCCTGGGCGTGGCGGCGATGAATCCAGCATGACGCGAGCCCCTGCTCGTTCGCCGGCCCATGGTCATGGAACAGGCTCTCGGCCGTATGCAGGATCTCACTCTTCTCGATCCCGAGCGTCTTGAGCTTGGCGAGCATGTAGTCGAAATTGCGGGCGGAGGGCTTGTAGGAGCCGCAATCCTCGGCAGTGTAAACCGCGTCGAAGTCGACCCCGAGCTTCTCGTTGCTGAAGGAAAAGCTCTCGTTGTCCACGTTCGACAGGATGGCCAGCTTATAGTGCCGCTTCAGGTACTGAAGCGAGGCGGCGGTATCGGTGAAGGCCGGCCAATTGCGGATCGACCGGCCGTAGGTCGCGCACTCGCTCCAGCTGACCGCAACGCCCCATTCCTCCGCCAGGCGGCGATAAACGGTTGCAAGCAGGTCGCGGTAAAGCTTGGCCGGCGTCTGGACTTGCTGCGAGGATTCGTGGCGCGCATGCGCTTCGAGAATTTGATCGCGCGTGAGCGCCCACGACGCTTTGCTCGTCAACGGCTTGAGCGCCTCGATCATCCCCAATTCCCAGTCGATCAGCGTGCCGTAGCAATCGAAGGTCAAGGCCTTAAAGTCGGTGAGCCTCGCCGCCGACTTTGCGTTCGATGTTGATGAACTTGAGGACATCATTGGATGGATGGTGGAGCCAGACGGAATCGAACCGACGACCTCTTCAATGCCATTGAAGCGCTCTCCCAACTGAGCTATGGCCCCGATCTCCAAAACATCGCGGCTTCGATTGGGGCGAAGCGCGCCTTCCGAGGGCGAGGGGTATAACCGCAAAATTGCCAGGCCCACAAGGGCCGTCGGTCAAAAAAGAGCGGCCCCGCCTGCGCCGATCACCCAAATCCCCGCGCCGCTTAGGTTTCCTCGTCGGGGGCGATGTCGCCGTCGATGAGGTTGCTGACGTCGTCGTCGTCCTCTTCTTCTTCCTCGAGGAAAGGATCATCGGCCGTGTCGTCCTCGGCGTCCTCCTCGACATCGATGTCGTCGACCGCCGGCTCGGCGGCTTTCTCCTCGCCCGCTTCGACCTCGTCGAGCGACACCACCTCCACGCCGGCCGGCGTCGCAACCTCGGTGTCCTCTTCTTCTTCAGCCTTGGCGGCTGGACGTGCGCGAGCCGCGACGCTCTGAAACACGGTTCCGCATTTCGGGCAGACGATAGGATCCTTGTTGAGATCAAAGAACTTTGCGCCGCAGTTCTGGCACTGATGTTTGCTTCCGAGTTCGAGCTTGGCCAAGGCGATCTATTCCCGGTGGTTGAAGACGAAATTTTGGGCGGGGGTTCGGTTAGTCGCCGCCCTCCGCCCTGTCAATGCGCTATATGGATCGGTGATCGACAGTTTCCAGCGCCGGTGATACGAGCGCCGTCCATCGCCAGCGCGGCTGTTCGCTCGGCGCGAAGGAAGATCCTGAAGTGTCCGCCCATTCGTCGCATCCATCCGCGGCCTCGCCGCTCAGCGCCAAGCGCGCGCGACCGCTCAAAGGGCGGGTTAAGCCGCCGGGAGACAAATCGATCTCGCATCGCGCGTTTCTGCTTGGCCTCCTGACCTGCGGCGAGACCAAGGTCGAGGGTCTGCTCGAGGGTGACGATGTGCTCAGGACCGGCAAGGCTTGCCAGGCTTTGGGCGCCGTCACCGAGCGTCTCGGGCCGGGGCAATGGCGAATTCGCGGCCCCGGCCTCGGCGCGCTTCTAGCCCCCCGCGACACCCTCGATTTCGGCAACGCCGGCACCGGCTGCCGGCTGATGATGGGGGTGGTTGGCGGCCACGGAATCACCGCAACCTTCGACGGCGACGCCTCGCTCCGCAAGCGGCCGATGCGGCGCATCCTCGATCCCTTGCGGCTCATGGGCGCTCAGGTTCTCACCGAGAGCGAAGGCGGGCGCTGTCCGATCGTGCTCAAAGGCGCCCGCGATCCCGCCCCGATCGAATATCGCACGCCCGTCGCCTCGGCCCAGATCAAATCGGCCGTCCTGCTCGCCGGACTCAACGCGCCGGGCCTGACCACCGTCATCGAAGACGAGGCCTCGCGCGACCATACCGAGAAGATGCTTACCTATTTCGGCGCCGAGGTCGCGGTGGCTCCGGAGGGCGAGGGACTACGAATCACGCTCGTCGGCCGGCCGGAGTTGCGTCCAACGACCGTGGTGGTCCCGGGCGATCCCTCGTCGGCGGCCTTCCCCATCGTCGCCGCGTGCATCGTTCCGGGCTCGGACATCATCGTCGAGGGCATGATGATGAACCCGCTTCGGACCGGGCTCCTCCAGACCTTGAAGGAGATGGGCGCCCATATCGAGACGCTCGACAAGCGTCTCGAAGGCGGCGAGGAGGTGGCGGACTTGAGGGTGCGCGCGGGCACGCTTCATGCGGTCGACGTTCCCGCGGCGCGCGCCCCTTCTATGATCGACGAATATCCGATCCTGGCGGTCGCCGCCGCCTTCGCCTCCGGCTCGACGCGCATGCGCGGCTTGCATGAGCTCAGAGTCAAGGAGAGCGACCGTCTCGCAGCGGTCGCGGCCGGGCTCAAGGCCGCCGGCGTCGCCTGCGCCACAGAAGGCGACGATCTGATTGTCGAAGGCGGGCGGCCGCGCGGCGGGGGAATGGCCGCGACCCACATGGATCACCGGATCGCGATGAGCTTCCTCGTCATGGGGCTCGCGACGCTCGAGCCGATGGCGGTCGACGACGTCGCGATGATCGCGACCTCGTTTCCCGGATTTCGCCCGATGATGGAGCGGCTTGGGGCGCAGTTTAACTAAATAGATTTGCAATTAGGTCGAGGCGGTCTGGCTCCGTCGGCGGCTTGCGATTGTGGCCGGGTCGCGCTGTTTGGATTGTCTTGGGCGGTCGTTGTTTTACCCCGAAAACCCCCTCCGAGGAGGGTTGTAAAAGCTTGGATTTCCTTGGATTCCTTCGTCCTAAATGAGCCTTTTCAATGGGTTACGCGGGATTTTCGGCGAAAAAAATTTCTCACGCGACCTTCCGCGTGCGAAGCCGTGGAACGCGCGGTCTGGCCTGTCGGACTGCGAGGACTGGTCATGGGACGAGCTTAAGCTGACTTCCGATTTTCCGCAAGAGATTGTCGGCTCGGAAATTGTCGCCGCAGTTCGCTTTCGGCTGTCTCGTCACCCGCATGAAGCGATACCGGGTCGGCCGTCGGCCATCGCTCAACAGCCGGCCCATGGGAAATGCGCGTCATCTGCCGCGCCCGGTGGCCTACCTATAGTTCGCGCACACCTTTACCTGCGCGACGGTCAGAGCGGGGAAAATGCGCATGCCGGCCGCCTTGAAACTGGTGTAGCGATCGGAACGCCCCTGCTTTGCTTCGCGTCGCAAGCAGGCGATGGCGGCGTCCGACATAACCTGCTGACAGGCCGCGACAGCCGCAGGGTCGGGTTTTCCGTTCGGGATGAAAGTCTTGTACTGGTGGATTTTTGGGGTCGCAACGTGAACGCATTTCTGCGGGTAGGTTAGGGCATCCCAGTCTTCCCAGGAGGCGTTGGCCTCCCAGGGATGATGGCCCATCTTGGCGGCCTCGCTGATTGAAGAACCGAAGAACAAGGAAATACATACGAAAGCAATACAGGGGAGAGCCAGAAGAGCGAGGCCGATCAGCCTGCGCATGGCGAGGCTCCGTGAGCGGGGAGGTTTCAGCAGCCTTGGGTGCTGCAATCGGCGTGCGCGTGGGCCGGGCGTTCGACGGCGACGACCGCGACGCCGCCGGCGAGGGCGAGAGCCAGAAGGGCGAGGGCGATCAGCTTGCGCATGGAGGGCTCCGAAGGGGCGAGGGTTCAGCAGCCGGCGCTGCCGCAATCGGCGTGCGCTTGGGTCGGGCGTTCGACGCTGACGACCGCGACGCCGCCGGCGAGGGCGAGGGCCAGAAGGGCGAGGGCGATCAGCTTGCGCATGGGGGGCTCCGAAGTGGGGAGGGTTCAGCAGTTCGAGGTGCCGCAATCGGCGTGCGCGGGGGTCGGGCGTTCGACGCTGACGAATGCGACCCCGCCGGCGAGCGCGAGAGCCAGAAGGGCGAGGGCGATGAGCTTGCGCATGGCGGGGCTCCGAAGGGGAGGTTTCAGCCGCAGGCGCCGCAATCCGCGTGGGCGGGCTGCGGCGAGAGGAGCGACGTTCCGGCCGTGCGCGGCTGCGTTTTGGTCACTCGAGCCTCAAACACATGCGAGGCCGACCCGATGGGCGGTCTCTTTCTTGCGGTCTATGTGAACCCTCATACGCGTGGCCAGAAAGCGGACGAAGTTGATCCCGGCGAATCCCATGAGCAACATTACCCATGTCGTCGGCTCTGGAACCGCCGCAGGACCAACCGTGGAAAGTGAGAATGTCTCGCCGTTGGCGTCTACAATGAGTGCCGGCGGGTCCTGCCAAGACCCGGTGTTTGAAAATATTTGAAGGTTCGCGCTATGTGCGGTCCCGCTCAAATCCGAACTGAAATAAAATGAAATCCAGTTTCCATCGGCCGTTCGACTGGCTTCTGTCGCCAGCACGCCATCTGCTCCCGAACCGCCGCAGTTCGAAATTCCACATTGCTTGACCGAAGTCTCTAACGCAGAATAACCGGATACGGAAAACGCGGAGACATCGCCAGAGTAAAGAGTTATTTCATAATCGAAATATATCCCGCTAGAATAAGGGTGATATTGATTAATGTCATAATATTTGAGGACTCTTTCACGCAATACGCCGGAAGGACCGCTATTGAAACTAAAATCTACGCTTCCGTCAAACAGATGTGCTGGCGGATATAGTGGGTCGGTGCTGCCTCCATTGGGCAGGAAACTGACCGAGTCGCCGGGATTTAATGTGATCGGCGCCACAAGAGCGGCGGCGTCAGTCGGCGCAAGCGCCCAGAACGCCAGAAATCCGATAGCGCTGACGAGGACCTGCTTGAGATGATACAGCATCAAATCACTCCTTAAAGACAGACGCAGGCAAACAGGCGCACCCAAGCCTCCCTCAGCAGCCGGGGCTGCCGCAATCCGCGTGGGCGGGCTGCGGCGAGAGGAGCGACGTTCCGGCCGCCACGCCGCCGGCGAGAGCAATAGCAATCAGAGCGAGAACGAAAATCTTGCGCATAACCTTTCCCGCGCCGGAATCCGGGCTGACGCAGCGTCAAGATAGGGCGGCGTTCCCCATGCGTCATGATGCAAATACACTAAACCATGTTCAGTAGGCGTTCGCCTTCGCCAGGCGCGCGAGCAGGGCGACGAGCTCCGCCTGCCCGTGCGTGTCGGTTTTGTGGAAGGCGGCCTGAAGCTGGTTGCGCGCGGTCGCCACCGACACGCCGACCCGCGCCGCGGCGGCTTCCAGCGAAGGCTCGCGCAAGAGGGCGTTCGCCAGCCGCGCCTCGGCGCGGGTAAGTCCGAAGACCCGCGCGAGGTCCGCCTCCGAGCAGGCGAGGCGCGCATCGAGATCGACGAACACGACGAAGCCCGCGCACGCCGCGAAAGCCTCGCGCGCCTGAGCGGAAAGCCGGGAGGCATAGGCAAGGATCGGCCGGGCCCCGCGTCTCGGCAGGACGACGGCCGCGCGGCAGGCTTCCGGCTGCTGCGCCCAGAGGAGCGCGCGGAGCGCCCGATCGAGCGCCGCGGTCGCCTCGCGGTCGAAGGACGCGATCCGCCGGCGGACGATCGCGAGGTCCGGCCCGAGGAGCCATTCCGCCGCGGCGTTCAGCCGGGCGACCCCGCCATTCCGGTCGATCGCCGCGACCGCCGAGCCGCTCGTCTCGAAGGCAGCGAGGGCGGCCTCCATCCGGGCGAAGCCGAAGGCCTGCGCCAACTCGGCGGCGCCCGCCAGGCTGCGCGAGAGTTTGGCGAGGCGTGCCAGCTCATCGGGAGAGAACGGGCCCTGGGCTGGCGTGCGCTGGAGCATGAGCCCCCAAACACCGTCGGCCTCGCCAACTTTGACGCCGGCGAACCATTTCAGACCCTGTGGGCGCAGGAGCTCCTGATAGTACGGGCTGCGGGCGATCTCCGCCTCCGTGGTGAAATCGAACTCGGACGCGACGCCGCGCCGCAGAAATGTGGGCAGACTCCGAAATCGTTCGTCGCGGCGCCCCCAGCCGTCGCGAAAATAGATGTCCATCGTCGGGCGCATCGATTCGCCGATCGGAATCCGGGGCGTGTGCCCGCGCACCGGAAGGAGCAGCGCCCCGAAGCTGCCTGTCGCCTCGGCCGCGACGTCCATCGCCGCGTCCCAGCGCGAGGAATCCGTCGCCGCCGCCACGAAGGCGTCGGTCAGCTTGCTGAAGTCCCAGAAGGCCGTCCCCATCGGCGCCTCCTACCGACAGCGTCCCGCCGCTTAGCCTTGCGACGATCCGCCAAGCCCGTCTGCGCGTTATCTTTTCCAGAAGCAACGCGTGATACATGATCGTGCTGACGATTACGGCGTTTTAATGGCTTTCGCCTCACTTCCGGCCAGGTTCGCTCCGGGCGCCGCGATAGTGGCTATGTCTGCTTATGTGATCACTGGCGACATTCGCGGCCTCGATCTGCAACGGTGGCTAAACGTCGTTACGCGACATTAAATCGGTAGCGACGACCTTCCGCTCAGAATCAATTCCGGCTCTTCGATCGGCGACGAGGCGCCAAGCATAAGCACGATTAGCCCACCGTCACCCACCGGCCCTCATGGGCGGAGCGGGCGATCGCGTGGACGGCCCGCTCGATGACCAGGCCGGCGTCGAAATCGATGGTCAGCGCCGGCCGGCCGAGGATGCGGTTCAGGAGTTCGTGGGCCTCGATGATCTTGAGGTCGTTGAAGCCCATCTGATGGCCGGGCGCCGAGATGAACCGGCCGTAGGGCGGATGCGCCGGGCCCATCAGCACCTGCTTGAACCCTTGCGCCTCCTCCGGCCCCTCGGCCACAAACAGTCCGACCTCGTTGAAACGCTCCTGGTCGAAGACGATCGCGCCTCGCGCGCCAAAAACTTGCAATTGCAGGCGTCCCTTGCGGCCCCAGGCGGCGCGGCTGACCTGGATCATCCCCGACGCGCCGTCGGCCATCCTAAGCAGAGCGGTCGCGATGTCCGATGTCTCGACCTCCCGGCGCCCGCCGCCGTCCGGACGGTTCGGATAGGGCTTATTCATTTCGCCGAAAACTTGGGCCGGGGCGCCGATCAGGGTCGCGATCAGGCTCATCGGGTGGACGGCGAAATCGTCCAGGGCGCCGTAGCCGGAGCTTGCCTGGCTGCGCCAGGAAAAGGGCGCCTCGGAATCGGCCATGAAGTCCTCGTCCATTTCGAGGCGAAAATGGGTGAGGTAGCCAATCGCGTCGCTCTTGATCAGCTTGTCGATGAAGCGGACGGCCGGGCTCTGGATGTAATTATAGCCGAGGATGGCGACGCGGCCTGAGGCGCGCGCCGCCGCCGCCATGCGCTCAAAATCGGCGAGCGACGGCGCCATCGGCTTTTCGCACCACACATGCTTGCCCGCTTCGAGCGCCGCGATCGCCATCGGCGCATGCAAGGCGTTGGGCGTGGTGATCGAAACGACTTCCACGCTGGGGTCGGCGATCAGCGCCCGCCAGTCGTCGGTCGAGGATTCAAAGCCGAACTCGTCGGCGCGGCGCCGGGCCAGCCCCTCCTCGACCTCGCAGAGCATGACGCGCCTGACGATCGGCGTGTCGTCGAACACCGCGTGAACGCCTGTCCATGCCAAAGCGTGGCACTTGCCCATGTAGCCGGTGCCGATGAGCCCGACGCCAATCGTCCGCATTGCTCCGCTTCCCCGATTTTGCGGCCCGATCCCGCGCCCTCCGCCAATACAAATATTTCATATGCGACACAGATTGGAATATCTGTTCTATTCATATCGGCCTGACGACAATAGCGCGGCCGACCGGAGGCGTCGCGTGGGCCGCAAAGGGAAACGATGAGCGACCAGGCAACGATCGAACCGCCGGAGAGCTTCGACCACTTCCAGCGCCGCCTGATCGAGATCGAGCCGCACCTGCCCAAACGTCTCCGGCAAGCCGCGGCTTATGCGCTCGAGCACCCCGACGAGTTCGCGCTCGGCACCGCTTCGGCGCTGGCCCGCAACGCCGAGGTCCAGGCCTCGACCCTGGTGCGGTTCGCCCAGACATTGGGCTTCGCCGGCTTCTCCGAGCTGCAGGAGCTGTTTCGCACCCGCCTGCGCAACCGTTGGCCGGACTATTCGGAACGCCTCCGAGCGCTGCAGCAAGACGCCCGCGACAGCGGCGATCCTTCCCATCTGCTGCTCGGATTCGCCAATTCCGCGGCGGCTTCGATCGCGCGCCTGCGCGAGGCCACGCAGCGGCGCGAGCTTGACCAGGCCGTCAGCCTTCTGGCTCACGCCGGCACGATCCATTGCCTCGGCCAGAGGCGGTCGTTCTGCGTCGCCCACTATCTCACTTATGCGCTGTCCCAGCTTGGCGTCCCGGCCTCCCTCATCGACAATGTGGGCGGGCTCGGGCCTGAAGAGCTGGCGCAGGCTGGCGCAGGCGACGCGCTGATTGCGGTCAGCTTCTCGCCCTATACGCCGTTCACGCTCGACCTCGTCAAGCGCGCGCGGCGCGCCAGCGTCCCGATCGTCGCGATCACGGACAGCGCGCTCTCGCCGCTTGCTCGCCTGGCCGATGTCCGGTTCGAAGTGGTGGAGAGCGACTTCGGTTCGTTCCGGTCGCTATCGGCCACGTTCTGCCTGGCGATGACGCTCGCCGTCGCCGTCGGAGACAAGCGGGCGAAGGGCGCGACCTGACCCTGTCACTCCGCCGGGGCCTCTCGCGCCGCGAACGTGACCTTGGGCACGACCGCCGCGGCCACCGCAACGAACAGCGCGATCACGAACATCGAGACGAAGGTCAGATGCAGCGATTGCTCGAGCGCCGCGCGAAGCGTCGAATCGCCCGCCGCGCCGCCGTTGCGCTCCAAAAGGCGGCGAATATCTTCCGAAGATATCGCGCCCACATGACCGGCCGAATGCATGAGGCCGAAATTCAGCACGGCGCCAAACAGCGACGCGCCGAACGTGTTGCCAAGACTGCGGGCGAACAGGAATGAGGCCGTGGCGGAGCCGCGCTCCGACCAGCTGACGATCTCTTGAATGAGGATGATCGAAGAGGCGCTCAGAGATTCCCATGCCGAGGCCGACGATCAGCGAGCCCAGTCCGGCGACGATCGGCGAACTTTCGGCGTGGAGGAACAGGAAGATGATCGAGCCCGCCGGCACCAGGAGGCCGCCGACGCGAAGAACGAGCCGCAGACCAACCCGCTGAAACACCCTGACCCCGAGCGTCGCCCCGACGGGCCAGCCGAAAATCATCACGGAGAGCGCGAATCCCGCGATCAACGGCGACTGTTGCATGACGCCCTGGACGAAGACCGGCAGGAAGGTGGTTAGCCCCATCATCGCCATGCCGGTGAGAACGGAAGCGGCGTTGGCGGCGGCGATAGGCCGCCGTCCCCAGAGATCGAGCGAGATCATCGGCTCGGGAGACCGGCGTTCCTGCAGAATGAACAGCACGACCGCAACCACCGCGACCAGGGTGGTGAGCCCAATTTCGAGCCGCCCCGAGGCCGAGAGCGCGGTGAGATCGGCCATGATCGCGGCGATGGCGACTGTGAAAACGGCCGCGCTCAGGTGATCGATCTTGCCCCGGCCGCGTGCGCGGTTCTCGTGGAAATAGGCCCAGAATCCGACCACCGCCGCCGCCCCGATCGGCAGGTTGATCCAAAAGATCCAGGCCCAGGACAGATGCTGGATAATGAGGCCGCCGGCGAGCGGTCCGATGACGGCCGAAATCGCCCAGACGCTTGCGAGCCAGCCTTGGATCTTCGCCCGCTCATGCGCTGTGTAGAGATCGCCGACGATGGTCATCGCCACGGGCAGCACCGCGCCCGCGCCCACGCCCTGCACCAGCCGGAAGACAATCAGCGACGGCATCGACCAGGCGAAGCCGCACAAAGCCGAGCCAACGAGAAAGATCCCGATGCCGATGGTGATGACAGTCTTGCGCCCGATGAGATCGGCAAGCTTGCCAAACACCACGGTCGTTGCGGTCTGGGTCAGAAGGAAGGCGGAGAACACCCAGCTATAGAGCTGCAGACCGCCAAGCTGGCCGACAATCTGCGGCATGGCGGTCGAGACAATGGTCGCCTCCAGGGCGATCATGAAACTGGACGCCATTACCGCGGCAAGCACCAGCGGACGGCGAGTCGTGGGGGAGGACATTGAGATTTTCTTGGGAGGTTACGCGCGACCTTACCGGAGAACGCGCACCGACGCCAATCGCGTTCGCGTGAAGAGCTGGTTCTCTCCCTGCCAGGACCCTTCGAGGGCGATTGTGGGCGATCGGCCCGGCAGCGGCCTACACCGAAACTTGCGCCCTTCCGCCCCTTCCGACAGGTGTGATGTTACGTTATCCTTTCAGGAATCAAGGAGAAATTCATGCAGACCCGCCGCCTCGGCCACACCGATCTCATCATCGCTCCGCTCGTGCTCGGCGGCAACGTGTTCGGCTGGACGGCCGATAAGGCAACCTCCTTTGCGGTCATGGACCGCTTCCTCGCCGCCGGCCTCAATGCGATCGACACCGCCGACGTCTATTCAGCATGGGCGCCCGGCAACTCAGGGGGCGAATCCGAGACGATCATCGGCGAATGGATGAAGGCGCGGGGAAATCGCAATCGCGTCATCGTCATCACCAAGGTCGGCTCGCCGATGGGCAAGGGCAAGGAAGGCCTCAAGGCGCGCTACATCGCGGAGGCGGTCGAGGCGTCGCTCAAGCGCCTGCAGATCGAGGTGATCGACCTTTATCTCTCGCACTGGCCGGACATGGCGACGCCGATCGAGGAGACGCTCGGCGCCTATCAGCGGCTGATCGAACAGGGCAAGATCCGCTGGTGCGGCGCCTCAAACCTCAGCGCCAAGCTGCTCGAGGGGGCGCTGGCGGCGTCCAAGGCCAAAGGGCTGCCGCGCTATGAGGTTCTCCAGCCGGAATACAATCTCGCTGACCGTCACGAATTTGAAAGCGGTCTTGCCGATCTCTGTCAGCGCGATGAGATCGGCGTCATCACCTATTTCAGCCTCGCCAAGGGCTTCCTCACGGGCAAATACCGCAGCGAGGCGGATCTCTCCAAGAGTCCGCGCGGCGACGGGGTCAAGACCTATCTCAATCCCCGCGGATTTCGCATCCTCGACGCGCTCGAAGCCGTGGCGGCCAGCCACAAAGCAAAGCCCGCGGAAGTCGCGCTCGCCTGGGCCATGGCGAGGCCCGGCGTCACCGCTCCGATCGCCAGCGCCACCTCGGTCGAACAGACCGAGAGCCTTGTGCGCGCAACCGAGCTTACGCTGACGGGCGCCGACATGGACGCGCTTAACGCCGCCAGCGCGCCATAAGTTCCTTTCCCTCAGGGCAAGGGGGTTGGGGTGAGGGCGGCGCGCGAAGCGTTCACTCATCCGGCGCTTCGCGCCACCCTCTCACGGAGGGAGAAGGGTTCGTCGGCGGCGTGTCACCCGCTAGCCGGCGGATCCTCGGCGCGCAGTTCGCGGCGCAGGATCTTGCCGACATTGGTGTGCGGCAGCGCATCGCGGAATTCGATGTGCCGCGGCGTTTTGTACCCGGTCAGATGCTGGCGGCAGTAGGCGATGAGATCGGCCTCTGTCAGCGTCGCGTCCTTGCGCACGACCACGAGCTTGACCGCCTCCCCTGTCCTAGCGTCGGGAATTCCGACCGCGCCGGCCTCGAGCACGCCGGGATGACCGATCGCGACCTCCTCAACCTCGGTCGGATAGACATTGAAGCCCGAGACGTTGATCATATCCTTCTTGCGGTCGACCACGTACACGTAGCCGCGTTCGTCGACCCGCGCGATGTCGCCGGTGCGTAAAAAGCCATCGGCGGTCATGACCTTGGCGGTCTCGTCGGGCCGGTTCCAGTAACCCGCCATCACCTGCGGGCCCTTGATGCAGAGTTCCCCGGTTTCGCCGACCTTGAGGTCGCGGCCTTCGTCATCGCGAATGGCGATGTCGGTCGAAGGCAGCGGCAAGCCGATCGCGCCGTTGAAACGATCAATTGTAAGCGGATTGGCGACGGCAGCGGGCGAGGTCTCCGTCAACCCATAGGCTTCGATCAGCGGCTTGCCGGTCACCGACTGCCAGCGCTCGGCGACGGTTCGCTGCACCGCCATGCCGCCGCCGATCGTGAGATGCAGGTTCGAGAAATCGAGCCCGGCGAAGTCCTTATTGTTGAGGAGCGCATTGAACAGCGTATTGACGCCGGGTATGGCGGTGAACGGCGCTCCTCGCAACGCCTTGACCAGCGCCGGAATGTCGCGCGGATTGGCGATCATGAGATTCGAGGCGCCGATCATGAGCGGCACGAAGCCGTTCACCTGCAGAGCAAACACGTGATAGAGCGGCAAGGCGGCGACGAAAATTTCCCCTTCAGGCCGGATCGCCGGAGCGATCCAAGCGTAGATCTGGCGTAAGTTGGCGACCATGTTGCGATGGGTCAGCATCGCCCCCTTCGCCACGCCCGTAGTCCCGCCGGTATATTGAAGGAACGCGATATCATCCGGCTTAACCGGTGTGTCGGTAAACGGCTGGCGCGATCCCAAAGCCAACGCCCGATTGAAACG
Source organism: uncultured Alphaproteobacteria bacterium (assembly GCA_963753135.1). Lineage (GTDB taxonomy): Bacteria > Pseudomonadota > Alphaproteobacteria > Rhizobiales > Beijerinckiaceae > Roseiarcus. Next base: position 346,094 of record CAVWBA010000006.1, read on the forward strand.
CGCAGCCTGGGGCAAGCGGAAGGCGGGAACGGCGCGCCGGACATGCCGCACGACCGAATTGACGATGAGCCCTTTGGCGCCACCCAATTGGTCGCCGGCGCCGGTGACGATAATTGTTTTGAGCGCCGGCGCGCCATCGATCGCCTTTTCGAGCGTGCCGGCGAAATTCTCCAAAACGACAATCGCCTCGGCCCCCGAATCCGCGAGTTGATGCTTGAGCTCGCGCGGCGAGTACAAAGGGTTGCAGTTGACGACCACGTAGCCCGCGCGCAGCGCGCCGAACGCGGCGATTGGATATTGCAGCACGTTCGGCATCATCAGCGCGACACGGGCGCCGCGAGGCAGGCGCGCAACGCTCTCAAGGTAGCCGGCGAAGGCGCGCGACTTCCGGTCCAGTTCGCCATAGGACATCGCCTTGCCCATGCTGATGAAGGCGATCCGGTCGCGAAATTTCTCGAAGCTTGTCTTGAGGAAACCGCCGAGCGAGCCGAGCTCGCTCAAGTCAATCTCGGCCGGCACGCCTTCGGGATAGGACTTGAGCCATATCCGTTCCATGGAATCCCCGTTGCAAACGCGGCCGCGCCATCTGGCGCCTCACGCGAATACCGTAGGGAACATGCGTTTGTCGACGCGGACGGGCGCCGCCAGCCGAACTAGAGCAGCGCTTTCTTCGGATCGCCGACCATGAACTCCCGGGTCCCGGGATCCACCGCATTCAACAGATCGTGGATGAATTTGTCCTAAATCTTGAAGCTTTGTTCCGCCGGGATACCGATCGTCGACACCCGGAACAGCGCGCCATCGGGAACCCATCCCCTGAGGCCATAGCCGAGCTTGAGCGCTTGGCGGGTCCAATTGCTGCTCGAATTGTCGTAGCCGATGCGCATCCAGTAGGTGATGGGCTCAATCCGCTCCTCGCGCTGGGCGACGAGCCTGGTCGCCTTGAGCGGCGGCGCCGAGGGGGAATAGTTGAGCTTTACCGAACTCGTCCGCGACACCCGGAAGCCTTGCGCCGTGTAGCACACCTCCGGATGGTGAAGCTGCAAACGATCGCTCTGGCTCTCGCCATAAGCGACCATCAGCATGACCACGTGCCCGTCTGGATCGACGAAGCCGCGCGACGCCTCCTGGTTGTAGATCTCGGCCTCGAGCGAATCTGCGGGCGGCGGCGCGACAACGTTGAGGCCTTCGACCGGCCTCCAATCTCCAAATTTTGTCGGCAGGTGCTGGTCGATATTGAACACCTCGTGGGTGCGCGCCATCAGATTGTGCGGCGTCATGACAACCGCGAGCAACATTGACCCTAACATCGCCATGCAGGCCAGAAGGATATTGGTCGAACGCGCCATTTTCGGCTCCTCCGCCCGCGAACCCCGCGCGCGGCCGTGAATATAATCGCTCACTCCGCGTCGTGCAACGCTAGGGTTGTGGCGGCGGCTTTTAGCCGATCGAAACGGCGGCGTCCCGTGAATTTATCTTAATGAAGGCCAGCGATCCTCTCGGTTCACCAATGGAAAGCCAGGCCGGAACGAGATGGCGCTTGCCGGGCGCGAGGATTTGGGCTCGAAAAGAGACCATAGAGCGCCCGGGCCGCGACGGCCCTGAGCCAGACACGCAAATCAGAGCGGATGAGGCCGACCCCCATGACCAGCGAGGACGTTCTCGAACGCCTAGGCTTCACCGCTACCGAGCTAAAGGGCGGCTCGCTCGCCGTCCGCTCGCCGATCGACGGGGCCGAGATCGCCCGCATAAGGGAGACGCCGGCCGCCGACATGGCCCCGATCATCGAGCGGGCGCAGAGCGCGTTTCTCGCCTGGCGCGAGGTTCCGGCGCCCAGGCGTGGCGAGCTCGTGCGCCTGCTCGGCGAGGAATTGCGCGCCTCGAAGGATTCGCTCGGCGCGCTGGTCACGCTCGAGGTCGGCAAAATCGTCTCCGAGGGCCTCGGCGAAGTGCAGGAGATGATCGACATCTGCGATTTCGCCGTAGGCCTCTCGCGGCAATTGTACGGCCTCGCCATCGCCTCCGAGCGCCCCGGCCACCGCATGACGGAGACCTGGCATCCGCTCGGCCCATGCGCGATCATTTCCGCCTTCAACTTCCCGGTCGCGGTCTGGTCCTGGAACGCCGCGCTGGCGCTCGTCTGCGGCGACCCCGTGATCTGGAAGCCGTCCGAGAAGACGCCGCTTTCGGCGCTGGCGACAATGAAAATCCTGAACCGGGCCCTCGAGCGCTTCGGTCCCGATGCGCCCGAAGGTCTGGCTCAGATCGTCATCGGCGGCGCAGGCGTCGGCGAGGCGCTTGTCAACTCGAAGCGCGTTCCGATCGTCTCGGCCACCGGCTCGACGCGCATGGGCTCGATCGTCGGCCCCAAGGTCGCCGCGCGGTTCGGCCGCCCGATCCTCGAACTCGGCGGCAACAATGCGATGATCGTTGCTCCCTCGGCCGATCTCGACATGGCGGTCCGGGCGATCGTCTTCTCGGCCGTGGGCACAGCCGGGCAACGATGCACGTCGCTCAGGCGGGTCATCGCCCATCGGTCGATTCGCGCCGATCTCACCCACCGTCTGGTCAAGACCTATTCGAGCCTGCCGATCGGCGATCCGCGCAGGCAAGGAACGCTGGTCGGTCCGCTGATCGACCACGCGGCGCGCGAAAAAATGGGCGCTTCGCTCAAACGCGCGGAAGACGAAGGCGGCAAGGTCCACGGCGGTGGGACGGTCGCCGAAGGCGTTCCGAACGGCGGCGCCTATGTCGCGCCGGCGATCGTCGAAATGCCGGACCAGTCGGGAATCGTGCGCGAGGAGACCTTCGCCCCGATCCTCTATACGCTCGGCTACGGCGCGCTAGACGAAGCGATCGCGATCCAAAACGACGTGCCACAGGGCCTGTCCTCGTCGATTTTCACCCTCGATCTGCGCGAGGCGGAGACGTTCCTGTCGGCCTCCGGGTCCGACTGCGGCATCGCCAACGTCAATATCGGTCCATCGGGCGCCGAGATTGGCGGCGCCTTTGGCGGCGAGAAGGAGACGGGCGGCGGGCGCGAGAGCGGGTCCGACGCCTGGAAGGCCTACATGCGCCGGCAGACGAGCACCGTGAACTACTCGGCCAAACTGCCGCTCGCGCAGGGCGTGCGGTTCGATGTCTAGCCCTCATCCGGCGGCGCCCTGATGCCCGACGTCATCGTCATCGGCGGCGGTCACAACGGCCTCGTCGCCGCAGCCTATCTCGCAATGACCGGCCTCAAGGTCACGGTGCTCGAGCGCCGCGCGGTCATCGGCGGGGCGGCGGTCACCGAGGAGTTTCATCCCGGCTTCCGCAATTCGGTCGCCGCCTACACCGTCTCGCTCCTGAACCCGACGATCATCCGCGACCTCGAGCTTCATCGCCACGGGCTCCGCATCGTCGAGCGCCCGTTGTCGAATTTCCTGCCTCTCCCCGACGGAGGCTATCTGAAAGTCGCGCCCGGCCGCACGAAGGCCGAGATGGCCAAGTTCTCCTCCCGTGACGCCGAGCGGCTCGGTGCTTACGAGGAGCGGCTCGAGCGCGTAACCAACGTTTTGCGCGCGCTCGCGCTCGACACGCCGCCCAATGTGGCGACAGGACTAGGGCTCGCCGCCGAAATCGGCGCCCTCGTCGACGCCGCCAAAGTCGGAAACCGCCTGCGATCGCTTCCCCTCGAAGGGCAGCGCGACCTCCTCGAGCTGTTCACCCGCTCGGCCGGCGACGTGCTCGACCAATGGTTCGAGAGCGACCCGATCAAGGCGATCCTCGGCTTCGACGGAATCGTCGGGACTTACGCTAGTCCCTATGCGGCCGGCACGGGCTACGTGCTGTTGCATCATTGCTGGGGCGAGGTGAACGGCAAAAAGGGTGTCTGGGGCCATGCGATCGGCGGCATGGGCGCGATTGCGCAGGCAATCGCGCGCGCCTGCGCCGTGCGCAGCGTCGACATTCGGACGAACTGCGCAGTGCACGAGATCCTGATCGAGAGGGGCCGCGCCATAGGCGTCGTCACAGAGAAGGGCGAGAAGCTTACGGCCCGCGCGATCGTCTCGAACCTGCATCCGAAGCTCACCTTCGAAAAGCTTCTCGATCCCGTCACCCTGCCAGCCGACTTCCGCACCCGCATCGCCGCCTATCGCAGCGGCTCGGGCTCATTCCGCATGAACTTGGCGCTTGGCGAGTTGCCTAGTTTTTCGGCGCTACCCGGGCATGCGCCGGCCGAGCATCACGGCGCGGGCATCGTGATCGCGCCGAGCCTCGCCTATATGGAGCGCGCCTTCTTCGACGCGCGGCTCAACGGCTGGTCCGCTCAGCCGATTATCGAAATGCTCATCCCCTCGACGCTCGACAATTCGCTCGCCCCCTCGGGCCGTCACGTTGCGTCCCTGTTCTGCCAGCATGTCGCGCCGAAATTGCCGGACGGGCGCTCGTGGGACGAGGCGCGCGAGACGGTCGCCGATCTCATGATCGATACGGTCGAGGCTTATGCGCCAGGTTTCAGGGCGTCAGTCATCGCGCGCCAGACCCTCTCTCCGCTCGACCTCGAACGCCAGTTCGGCCTCGTTGATGGCGATATTTTTCATGGGAAGCTCGGCCTCGACCAGCTCTATTCGGCGAGGCCTGTGCTCGGGCACGCCGACTACCGCTCGCCGGTTCCAGGCTTGTATATGTGCGGCGCCTCGACCCATCCCGGCGGCGGCGTCACCGGCGCGCCCGGCCATAACGCTGCGCGCGAAATGATCCGCGACTTCCGCGCCGGTCGATGGGGTCGCGCCTAGGACCGCTCCCCGCTCTGGGGCGGCATCGAAGGGGCTGTACGCCTCCGTGTGGCAGTATATGAGACATCGGCCCAATTCTGAGGTTTTCGCAAATGGACAAGCTCCACAACCCCTTCAAGCACGCGCTCAAGTCCGGCCGATTGCAGATCGGATTGTGGCACGCCTGTCGAGCCATCTCGTCGCTGAAATCCTTGCCGACGCCGGATTCGACTGGATTCTGCTCGACACCGAGCACGCCCCGAACGAATTGCCGATGGTGCTCGCCGAGCTTCAAGCATTGAACGGCGGAACGGCGCATGCCGTCGTCAGACCCGCCTGGAACGACCCGGTGATCATCAAGCGGTTGCTCGATGTCGGCGCACAGTCCCTTCTCATTCCTTATGTGGAGACGGAGGAGGAAGCCCGCCGCGCGGTCATGTCGGTTCGCTACCCGCCGGACGGCTTCCGTGGCTTCGCGGGCCAAGCGCGCGCGTCACGCTATGGCCGGATCAAGGGATACCACGCGGCGGCCAATGCTGAGATCTGTCTCCTGGTGCAGGTCGAGACGAAGCGGGGGCTCGACAACCTCGAGCGGATCGCGAGCGTCGAAGGCGTCGACGGGGTGTTCGTCGGCCCGGGCGATCTCTCGGCCGCGCTCGGCTATCTCGGCCAACCCGCCCATCCCGAGGTCGTCAGGATCATCGACGATATGATTCCGCGCATCAAAAACGCCGGGATCGCGCCAGGGATTTTGACCGGCGACGCGGAACTGGCCCAGCACTATATTGACCTTGGCTGTCTGTTCGCCGCGGTCGGCTCCGACCTCGGACTCTTGGCGAGGGGCGCCGATCAGCTCGCGGCGAAATTCAGAGGCCAGAATCCGGGGCGGTGACCGCGGTCAGGCGCCAGCTTCCAGCAACGCGCGGGATCGGGAGGAGATCGAATGG
>CAVWBA010000007.1:0-44520 GCA_963753135.1 uncultured Alphaproteobacteria bacterium
CCTTAGGCTACAAGGCTCGTCATTGCGAGCGAAGCGAAGCAATCCAGCGCGCCCCAGGGCCTCCTGGATCGCCGCGTCGCTTCGCTCCTCGCGATGACAATTCCGCCTGAACGCGCCTCTACTCGTCGTTTGACGCGTTGAGGTCGTTCCAGCCGATGTATTCCCCCTCAAGGGGCTCGCGGAGCCGGACCCCTATGCCGCCGCCGTCATCTTTAGGGAGGAAGACGACGCCGGCGGCTTCGAGGGCCGCGCGCAGCTTGTCGATTCCCTCGTCGGCGACAGGATCGGCCGGCTCGGTCTCGAGACGCTCGACGAGCGAAACCGGCACGCCGGCGGCGCCGGCGAGTTTCGTCTGCGACCAACCGATAAGGGCGCGCGCCGCTCTGACCTGGGAGGCTTCGGTCATCGCGCGAGATTATTGCGCGGGCGTCGCCGACATGGCAACCGCGGCGGGATGGGCCGCTTCGCGAATGCTGTCGCCGAGCGCCTTGCGCGCAAGCGCCGCTTCGCCGCCGCTGGTCGCGTGATAGAGCGAGAGCTGCTCGAACTCGTCGTCGCGCGGCGGCGCGATCGCGAGGTCGGTGTACGTATAGCGGTCGGGAGCGTTCAGAACCTCGTTGAGGATGCGCCGCGTCCTCAAGAAGAACCGTGAATAGTGCCAAGCCTTGAGCGCGATCCCGCCCCAGTAGCGCGGATAGAAGACGAGCGGCGATTCGAGCTTGAGGCCGCGCCGGCGATCCCGGCGGTATTTGAGGCGAAAAGCGCCGCCTTCGAGCGGGTGCACGCCCTCCTGCTCGATCATCAGCTTGAACCACATGATCGTGCTCGTGATTGGTTTCGGCCGGCCGTTCGGGATCTGCGCCGCCCGCTTTAGGATCGTGCGAATATGCTCGGGCGTATAATACGTTTTCCAGGCCGCACGGTACGCGTCCTCCCACTCGGCGTCCGACATTTTCGAGTGATGCGACACGCGATGATCGAGGTCGTATTTGTTGATGTCGGGGTCCATCCAGACGCCCTTGGCGAGCAGTTTCTTGTGATCCTCCGAACCCGGCAGCGGCGTCAAAAAGAAGAACTCGAGAATATCGAGCGGCAACTCGCGCTTGATGATCTCGATGTCGCGAAGGATCGACTCCTTCGTGTCGGCGGGGAAGCCGAGGATATAGCCGGCGAAGGTGAGCGCGCCGTGCGCCCGCCACTTCTGCAGCATCACGCGATATTCGGTGATCTTATTCTGCCGCTTCTTGGCGGTGATGAGATTCTCGGGGTTGATGTTCTCGAGTCCGATGAAGATGCGCTTCGCGCCGGCTTTCGTCGCCTTCTCGATGAAATTCGGAATCTTGTGGCAGAGCGTGTCGACCTGAATGGTGAAGCCGCAGTAGATGCCCTCGTCCTGGAGCTTGATCACGCGGTCGAGGAGGATTTCCCAGTCGCTGTTGCGGGCGAAATTGTCGTCGGTGATGAAGAACCTGTCGATGCCCTGCTTCCTGTTCTCGCGAATGATCTGTTCGAGATCGTCGGGCGTGCGGAAGCGGCTCTTACGCCCCTGGACGTTGATGATGGTGCAGAACGAACACTGATATGGGCAGCCTCGCCCAAGGTCGATCGACGAATAGTGGCCCGTCGTGCGCGCGAGATGTTTCCGCGGCAGGATCGGCGCCGGCTCGCCTTCGAGCGAGGGCAGCTTGTCCATGAAATTATAGAGCGGTTTCAGCGCGCCGTTCCACGCGTCGAGCAGCACCTCGTCGAGCCGATGCTCTTCCGCCTCGCCCGCGAACAGCGAAATTCCAAGCCCTTGAGCCTCCTTGAGCTCGGCCGGCATTTCCGGCAGCATCGCGATGCAGCCTGAGACGTGGAATCCGCCCATGCATACCTGGAAGCCGGCGTCGCGAAACTGCCGCGCGATATCGAAGGCGCGCGGAAACTGATTCGATTGCACGCCGACGAGGCCGACCAGAACCCGCCCGCCCTTCTGCTTCAGCTTGCGTATGATGCGGCTTGGCACCACCCGGCGGTTGGTTTCGTCATAGGTGTCGATTTCGATCTCGACCCCCGGTCCCAACACCTCGCGCCCGATGGCGTCCCCGGCCAGGCTGTTCATGCAGGCGAGCGTGTTCGACGGGAGCGCCGAGCGGAACCATTGGATCGGATAGCCGTCATCGTCGTAGTGGGTCGGCTTGACGAGAACGAAGGTAAATAACGAATCCGTCGCGCGTTGAGCCGGCTCGGCCGCGATTGGACTCGAAGACGCCCTCATGAATTGGTTGCCCCATAGATGATTAGCGCACCGCTAGCACGGGCGGGTTATTGGGGCAAATGGGGCCGTCCTGGGCCGGCTCAAGGCTGGGTTACATTGGCGGGACAAGCCCGTCCTTGCCGATCAGGACGAAGGCGGCGTCGATCGAGCCGTCCGCCTGCTTGGGACCGCGGGCGATGATCGCCGCGCCGGGCTTGAGATCGGCCTTTGCGCCGGGTTCAAAAGCGACAATCGGCGTCTTCGGATCGACAACGATGGTCTGCTCGCCGCCCTTATAAGTCACCGTGAGCTTGGGGCCGGTCGCTGCGTCGACGCGCGCGGAGATGGCGCCGTTGGTCATCGAGCTCTTCGGCGCAAGGTCGAAGGGGCGGAAGCCCTCCCCGGTTCCCCGCATCGATTCGGGAAAGATGTGCACCTCCATGGCCTTGAGTTCGCTCCCCTCGCCCGGCAGGGCGGCGACGCCGATGAAGCTCCCGGGCTTCACTTCGGCAAGCGTGGCCGGAACGACGAGGACGAAGCGCGTTTTGTCTTTGAGGTGGATGGTCTGATCCTCGCCCGCGCGGGTGTGCACCTTCAGAGCGGAGCCGTCGGCGCTGATCGTCTGGATGGTTGCGCGCGAGGATGCGACCGAGGCGTTCTGAGCGAGGGCGGGCGTGACGCCCAACACGATCGCCGCGGCGAGAGCAATTCTGAACGAAGTCATCGCAAGTCTCCCAAATCAGCGGAGCAATTGGCCGAACTCGGCGAGGCGGTCATGAGGCCCTAGAGAATCATCGTGATGTTTCCAAGACCGAGCCTGAGCCTAGGCGGCGATGTCGAAGTCAAAGGCGCGTGAGGCGACGGCGGCCTAGACTTTGACCTCGCTCCCGTCCTGGCTCCAGCGGGTGTGGAAACTGCCTTGCCTGTCGAGGCGGCGATAGGTGTGGGCGCCGAAATAGTCGCGCAACCCCTGCAGCAGATTCGCCGGCCCGCGGGCGCGCCTGAGGCCATCGTAATAGGCGAGCGACGATGAGAACGCGGGCGTCGGCACGCCGCTCGCGACCGCCAATCCAAGCACCCGGCGCCATGCGCCCTCCGTCCTCACGACGCCATCTCGGAAGTAGTCATCGAACAACAGGTTGGCGAGTTTCGGGTCGCGATCGAAGGCTTCCTTGATGCGATCGAGGAAGCGGGCGCGGATGATGCAGCCGCCGCGCCAGATGGTCGCGAGGTCGCCGAGCTTGAGGTCGTAGTGGAATTGCTCGGAGGCAATCGACATCTGCTCGAACCCTTGCGCGTAAGCGATGATCTTCGAGGCGTAGAGCGCGTCGCGGATGGCGTCGATCTCAGCCTTTTCGGGCTTGCGCGTTTGCGGCGCTGCATGCGGAATCTTCTTCTCCAGCGCCAGGCGCGTTGCGCGGTTGGCGGAGACGACGCGGGCGAAGACCGCCTCGGTGATCCCGGTCAGCGGCACGCCGAGCTCGAGCGCGTTCTGCGCCGTCCAGCGGCCCGTCCCCTTCTGCTCCGCTTCATCGAGGATGACGTCGACCAGCGGCTTGCCGGTGGCGCCGTCAGTCTTGCGCAGGACCGCGGCGGTGATCTCGATCAGATAGCTGTCGAGGTCGCCCTCTTTCCAGGTCTGGAAGATGTCGGCCATCGCGGGCGCGTCGAGGCCATATACGCTTTTCATGAGATCGTAGGCTTCGGCGATGAGCTGCATGTCGGCATATTCGATGCCGTTGTGCACCATCTTGACGTAGTGGCCCGCGCCTTGCGGACCGATGTAAGTGCAGCAGGGCACGCCATCGACCTGGGCCGCCATCTTGGTCAGCATCGGCGCGATGCGGTCCCAGGCTTCGCGATCGCCGCCGGGCATCATGCTTGGACCTTCGAGCGCGCCTTCCTCGCCGCCGGAGACGCCCATGCCGACAAAACGGATCTTTTTTTCTTCGCAAGTTTTGTAGCGTCGCGCAGTGTCGGTGAAGAGCGAATTGCCGCCGTCGATGATGATGTCGCCTTCATCGAGATGGGGCAGGAGCTCGTCGATCACCTCATCGACCGGCTTGCCGGCCTTGACCATGATCAGAATCGGGCGGGGTTTCTTGATGCTCGCGATAAATTCGGGCAGCGCCTTGGCGGGGAAGAAACGGCCTTCGCCGCCATGCTGGGCGATGAGCTCGTCGGTCCGCTCGGGATTGCGGTTGAAGACCGCGACGCCGAACTTATGCCGCGCCGCGTTTCGCGCCAGGTTTGCGCCCATGACGGCCAATCCGAAGACGCCGATGTCAGCTTGATCAGCCATGGTTTCTCCGCGCTTTTTCCGGGATAGGTCGTCTGTTTTAGCCCCGCAACGAAGGGCGGGCAAATCCTGCCGCGAGATCCGCGAGAGCTGGCCAAGAAACGCGCGACGCGCGCAAATAGCGTCATAGCGGTTGACGAAATCGCGCAAAAAACGCCTTTTGTTGTCGTCAATCTCAGGAGCTAAACCTTGCCGCACCCCCCGGCGGACGCGCTCTGGGTTCGCGTCTATTACGAAGACACCGACTTTTCCGGTCGGGTCTATCACGCGTCCTATCTGCGCTTCCTCGAGCGCGGCCGCACCGAATGGCTGCGCCGGCGTGGATTCGCGCATCGCGATCTTGCCGACAGCTCAGGCGTCATGTTCGCGGTGCGCTCGCTGCAAATCGAGTTTTTGGCGCCGGCAATGATGGACGATCTCCTGGAAGTCGAGACCCGCGCCGCAATTATGCGCGGCGCCTCGATCATTTTTCACCAGCGCGTCGTGCGCGGCGACAAGGGGCTCGTCACAGCGGAGGTGCTGGTCGCCTCGCTTCGCGACGGCCGCCCGGCGCGGATTCCGGCTGAGTTGCGCGGTCTCTTTCAGGCGTCTGATTGACAATCAACCCGCGAAGCGCGGCTCTGGAACGCCACGGACGCCAAGATCGTGAATGGCGAAAAGGCTGCCGCGAAGAACGCCGTCGCCGGGAAAGCGCGGCAGCGGAGGCTTCGCCATTGACGTCACATAGAGGATATCGAGGTCGGGGCCGCCAAACATGACGCTCGTCACTTTCTTAACCGGCATGTCGATGACGCGGTCGACCTTGCCGTCCGGCGTGTAGCGGACGATGCGGCCGTCATAGACCAGAGCGTTCCAGAGGCACCCTTCGGCGTCGACGGTCGAGCCGTCCGCCGCGCCGCCGCGCGAACGGTCGACCTTGCAGAAGGTCCGCCTGTTGGAGACCGCGCCCGTCTCGAGGTTATAGTCGTAGGCCCAGATCTCGCCTGTCCAGGTGTCGGCGAAATAAAAGATGCGCCCGTCCGGACTCCAGCACGGTCCGTTCGAAACGATGATGTGGTCGTCAAGCTTATGTAGCGAGAGGTCGGGATCGAGGCGATAGAGCGCGCCGTTCGGACCTTCCTCCATCGTGTCCATCGAGCCCGCGATGAAGCGGCCCCGCTTGTCGACCTTGCCGTCGTTGAGACGATTCGCCGGCTTGTCCCGCTCCGGGTCGATGATGAGCTGACAATCGCCGCTCTTGAAATCAAGAAAATGAAACCCGTTCGCCAGCGACACGACCGCGCCGCCCTGACGGCGCAACGCCATGGAGCCAATCTTGGCTGGCACGTCCCAGGCGCGCACCTCGCGCCCGTCGGCGGTGCAGCGGAAGACATTGCAGCCGAAACTGTCGATGAAATAGAGGCGCTGCTCGTCGACGTCCCAAAGAGGTCCCTCTCCGAGTATGGTCTTGACGTCGATCAGCACTTCGATGCGCATCAGCTCCTCCCTCCGTTATTTTGCTCTTCAGCGGGCGCTTGAGCCGACGTCGGCGCGCGGCTCAAGCCTCGCGCGGCCGAGCGGTCAGAAGCCGACCTTGTCTCCGCCCTTGAGCTCGAGGATCTCGCGCGCTTCGTCCGGGCTCGCGATCGAGAGGCCCAACCCCTCTATGATCTGGCGCGCGGCGCGCACCTGCTCGGCGCCGCTCGTGGCGAGCTTGCCTGGACCCGACCAGAGCGAGTCCTCGAGCCCGACGCGGACATTGGCGCCCATCGCGGCGGCCATGGCGGCGATGGGCAGTTGATTGCGGCCGGCCCCGAGCACCGACCATTTATACTGATTGCCGAACAGACGGTCGGCGGTCCGTTTCATATGCATGACGTCCTCGGGGTGAGGTCCGATCCCGCCCAGGATGCCAAACACGGTCTGCACGAAGAGCGGCGGCTTCACGAGGCCGCGCTCAAGGAAGTGATTGAGATTGTAGAGATGCCCGGTGTCGTAGCATTCGAACTCGAAGCGCGTTCCGGAGCCGCTGAGCGTGCGCAGCACGAATTCGATATCCTTGAACGTGTTGCGGAACACGAGGTCGCGCGAGTTCTCGAGCGCCTGCGGCTCCCAATCGTGCTTGAAGGTCTTGAAGCGGTTGAGCATCGGGAAGAGCCCGAAATTCATCGAGCCCATGTTGAGCGACGCCACCTCCGGCTTGAAAGTTTCCGCCGGCTTCACCCGCTCCTGCACGGTCATATAGGGCGCGCCGCCGGTGGTCAGATTCAAGACCGCCTTGGTCGACTGCTTAATGCGCGGCAGAAAGCGACCGAAGGCCTCCGGGCTTTGATCGGGCCGGCCGGTTTGCTCGTCGCGCGCATGCAAGTGAATGATGGCGGCGCCGGCTTCGGCCGCCGCGATCGCGGCCTCGGCGATCTGGTCGGCCGTGACTGGAAGGTGGGACGACATTGACGGCGTATGGATCGCCCCCGTCACAGCGCAGGTGATGATGACCTTGTTCGACTGAGCCATATGACCGATGTTCCTTGTTCTCTGCGCTGTTCTTTAGTCGCCGATGGTCTTGTCCGCCCAGCGCTTATGCGCCGCGAGCGCAATCAGGCGGCGGTCTCGCCAAGCCTGGCGTTCTGCGAGTTTATCCGCGGCCAAACGTTCGCGCCGCTCGGACTCGACTTTATCCATGACGGGGCCGCTCCAATCGACGCGCCATTGCGTCGATGGGAAGATGCCGGAATAAATGCCTTGATAGCGATCGGAATAGTCACGGATCCCGGCGGGAGCGTTGAGGTCGATGGTCTCGAACGGCCCCATGAAGGACCAGCGCAACGCAAGGCCCTCACGAATCCCGACATCGACGTCATCAACCCCCGCATATCCCTGGTCGACCAGCCGGAAGGCCTCCTCCAGGAGCGCGCCCTGCAGCCGGTTCATGACGAAGCCGTCGAGCTCGCGCTTCATGACGATCGGCGCATGGCCCGCGGCGCGCAGGAACTTCGCGGCGCGCTCGACAAAAGCCGGGTCAGTCCATGGCGCAGGCACAATTTCGGCGGCGGGAATGAGATAGGGCGGATTGATCGGGTGGATCACGAGACAGCGCGCGCGACCTTTGAGGCTTTCGGTGAAGGCTGAGGGCAGAATCGCGGAGGTCGAGCTCGCCAGGACCGCGTCGGCCGGCGCGGCCGCGTCGAGCTCCGCGAACACCGCGCGCTTCACCTCGACATTCTCCGGCGTGTTCTCCTGGACGTGGACCGTTCCCTCGAGCGCCGACTCGAGCGTCGCCGCCACGCGGATTCGGTTTGCGACTTCATTGGCCGAGGCTCCGCCCAGAAGATCGTTCGCCTCGAGGTCGGGCAAAAGCCGCTCGATATAGGTGAGAGCCTTGCGGGGCGCCTCCTTGTCCTGATCCCAAAGCGCGACCTCATGACCGGCGCGGGCAAAACTGATCGCCCATGCGCGGCCAACAAAGCCCGTGCCGACGACCGTCACTCTTGTCATGTGCTGCTCCAAGCGCGTTATCCGTCACAATGTCTCGACATTGGCGTCGACGCCGATCGACTGGCCGGATATGTTACGCCCCGCCGGGGACAGTAGGTACGCGATTGTCGCCGCGACGTCGCTCGCTGTCACCATTCGGCGCATCGACACCCGGTCGAGATAGGTCTTCTCCATGGCCTCGTAACTCATGCCCGTCTGCTTGGCGCGCGCGGCGATTACTCCGGTCATGCGCGGTCCCTCGACGATGCCCGGCAGAATTGCATTGACGCGGATGTTGGCGGGTCCGAGCTCCTTGGCGAGGCTCTGGGTCAATCCGATAACGCCAAACTTGGCCGCCGAATAGGGTGTGCGGAACGCGTAGCCGAACCGCCCCGCCGAGGAGGACAGATTGACGATCGAGCCGCCGCCCGCCGCCTTGAGCAAGGGCACGGCAAAGTGGGCGCAGAGGAATTGCCCCGTCAGGCAGACGTCGATGGTGCGCCGCCAGTCTTCCGGCTTGATCTCCTCGACCCCGCCGGTCGGCCCGGCGATCCCCGCATTGTTGATCAGCGCGTCAAGCCCGCCAAGGGAGGCTTTGACGTCATCGAACAGACGCGCGACGTCCGCTTCGGATGAGACGTCGGCCCTTGTGACTTGAGCCTCGGGATGAGAGGCGCGGTAGTCGGCGAGGAACTCGTCGGCGACATCGCAGATATGGACCTGCGCGCCACGAGCGATGAGCAGGTCGGCGGTCGCGCGCCCAATGCCCGACGCGCCGGCTGTGACCAGGACGCGCAGCGTCTCCGGGAGAGCAAAGACGTCAGCGGGATCGCTCATTCATTCACTCCGACAATCAGGTCCGTCTGTCACGCAGAGCCATAACGGCGACGAGAACGACAAGGCCAAACAAAATCGTTCGCGTCGCGTAGGGCAGGGTCGTGCCCGCGAGCAGCGTCTGCAGCGAGGTCAACAACAGCGCCCCGCCGAGCATGCCGAGATAGCTCCCTCGGCCGCCGGTGATCAATGCCCCGCCGACCACCACCACCGCGATTGATGGAAGGAGATAGTCGTCGCCCATTCCGAGGCTCCCCTGCCCGGAAAATCCGGTGAGCAGGATGCCAACAAGCGCGGAACAGAGAGCGGACAGCATGTAGACGCCGATGGTCGTGCGGCCGACCGAAATCCCCGAGAGGCGCGCAACGCGAATCCCATTGCCAATTCCATAAACCCGCCGCCCGAACGGCGTGTCCGACAGAAGGACCGTCGCGAAGATGACGAAGGCGATCAGGAAAAAGACCACAGGGGTCACGCCCGCGAGATGTCCGGTCATGAACCAGCGCAAGAGCGGCGAGGCGAAGCCGGCGGGCGTTCCATGGGAATAGAGCAGCGCCGCACCCTGCAGGAAGCCGTTCATCGCCAAGGTCACCACGATCGGCGACAATCCCAGCGTGACGACGCCAACGCCGTTGATGAGGCCAATGAGGCAGGCCAGCGCCAACACGACCGGCAGCGCATAGAGGAGCGCTACGTCGGAGCCTTGCACCATGCCGGCAAGCAGGATGCCGCAGAAGCCGATGGTCCAGGGCACGGAAAGGTCGAGTCCGCCGGTCAGGATAACCGTCCCCTGGCCAAGCGCCAGGATGGCGAGGAAGCCTGAGAGAACGGCAAGCGCGTCCCAATAGCGCCAGTTGCTGATGGCGTGTCCGAGCGTGAGCTGCGTTACGACCAGGACGATCAGGAAGCAGACATAGGCGGGCGCCGCATAGCGCAGGGTCTGAGCGTGCCGTGTGAACCAGGTTGTTCCCGAGTAGGGAGATGTTGCGCTTTCGCTTAAAGCCCCCACCGCAAGACGCTTGTCGCCGCCGCCGATCTGGCGCGGCAGCATGCCCTTTCGCCAGGCGCCGAGATGGACGAGCCCGCCGCGGATCTGCCCCGCCAATGTCGAGTCGCGCGATATGGAGGAAGCGAGCACCGCGAGCAGAAGGATAAGCCCCTCGGCTATGCTCGAGTAGTAGGCGGAGACGTTCAGCACCAGGAGAATATTGACGACAATCATCAGGATGTAGGCGCCGACGATCGAGCCGATGGGGCCGCCACGACCCCCGCCAAGGCGCGTCCCGCCGACAACGACTGCAGCGAAGATCGACAGGAGCAGCGGATTGCCGACCAGCGGATCGCCTGAGCCGGTTTGCGCGCTGATGAAGACGCCCGCTAACCCGTAGAAACCGCCTGCGAGCACGTAGACGCCAAAGCGCACCAACATGACGCGGACGCCCGACGCGGCGCTTGCGTCGGCGTCGCTTCCGACGGCGTAGATCGCTGTTCCGAACCGCGTGTTCTTGAGCCATAGCCAGAAGACGAGCGAGCGCCAGAAGGAGCACGATCGGCATCGGCAGCTTGTTCGGAATGGCGTCCCCTAAGAAGAACGCACCAAGCGAAGGAGAAACGAAACCGCCCGGCTTCTCCATGACCAATAACGTCACGCCCTGTACGATGAACATGGTGGAGAGCGTCACCACGATCGGCTGCAGCCTGAGAAACGCGATGAACAGGCCGTTGAAGGCGCCGACCGCCGCGCCGACGCCAACTCCCGCCAGCGTCCACACAACGACTGACGCGTCTGGATTTGTCGGGCTCATGCTCGCCGCCAAGACGACGTTGACAAGGGAAAGCACGGCGCCTGCAGAGAGGTCGAAGCCGCCGACGAGAATGACGAGGGTCTCGCCGAATGCGGCGATTGCGAGCGAGGCGCCGCCGCTCGCAAGGAAGCTCACATCGAAATAGGAAAGCGGCGCGGTGTTGACCGCGTCGACAACCAACAGGAGCGCCAGGAAAACAACGATCGCCGTAATCAGCCCGCGGCTGCGGGCGAGCCTCAGCCACAGCGTCGAGCGCGCAGGGGCGGCGGCGGCCTCGAGGGCCCGAACGCTCACGCGAGAGCCTCCTCGCGCAGCGTCTCGCCGCCGAGCGCCGGCCACATGATCGCGCGTTCGGTGAGATCCTTCGCCGCGATCTCGGCGACCAACCGGCCGCTGTAGAGCACGATCACCCGATCGCAGAGATGAACCAGCTCGGGGATTTCGGTCGAGTGAAACAGGATGGCGCCGCCCGCCTCGACATAATTGCGCATCAGCACGTAGAGCTCATGCTTGGTGCCGACGTCGATGCCGCGAGTCGGATCGAACAGAAGCAAAATACGGCTCTCGGCCAGCAGCCATTTGGCGATGGCGATCTTTTGCTGATTGCCGCCGGAGAATGCGGACACGTGCATCCATAAAGCTCGGCGCTCGACCTCGACCCGCTCGAAGACGCGCGAGACCTCGGCTGCCTCCCGCGCTTTGTCGATGAGACCGCCTCTGGCGAACCGCTCGATCACCGGCAGCGAGGCGTTGTGCTTGCCGGACAGATTCAGGAACAAAGCCTCGCTCTTGCGGTCCTCGGGCACGAGGCCGATGCCGACATTCGGCCTGAGCGCATCGCTAGGAGCGCCAATCACAACCGGACGTCCGTCGAGCCGCATCTCTCCGCCGCGAACTTGCGTCATGCCGAAGCAGCTAAGAAAAAGGTCGAGCTGGCCCATCCCCTGAAGGCCCGCCACGCCGAGGATCTCGCCTCGATGCAAGGCGAAACTCGCGTTTTCCAGTTTCTGGCCCGCGGCGAGGTCGCGCACAGCGAAGACTTCGGGCGCCTCTGTCGGCCGCGCCGCGGGTCGCGGCGGAAATGTTTGCGCGATCGAGCGGCCGACGATCATCTCGACCACCTGCTCCTCGCTGACGTCGCCGACCGCGCTGGTCGTAATATGGCGGCCATTGCGCATAATTGTGAGCTGATCGCAAAACGCCCGAACTTCCCGCATCCGATGCGAGATGAAGACGACGGTGACGCCCTCGCCTTTGAGGCGGGCGATCAGGTCGCCGAGCCAGTCGACGTCGCGGCCGGCAAGAGTCGATGTCGGCTCGTCGAGCAGGATCAAGCGCGGCTTGCGATAGACAGCGCGGGCGATCTCGATCTTCTGCTGCACGGCGAGATCGAGGCTGCCCACCTCGGCGTCGAGGTCGACATCGAAGCCCAGCGAGGCGAGATGTTCGCGCAGCGCCGCAGCGGCCCTCCTGCGGCGGATCATGCCGATAGGCCCCATCGGCGCATAGGGCAGAAGCATGTTGTCCAGGACGGTCAGGTCGGGGACCAGCGTCATTTCCTGGAAGGCAGTTTGAACGCCGAGTGCGTGTGCGACGCGTGGCGAACGCAGGCGTGCAGGCTGGCCGAAGACCTCAATGCCGCCAGCGTCCGGCAGGATCAGTCCGGAGAGAAGCTTGACGATGGTGGATTTGCCGGCGCCGTTCTCGCCGAGCAGCGCGTGCACGCTTCCCTTTCCAATCGAGAATGAGACGTCGTCGACTGCGACGGTGGCGCCAAAGCTCTTGCGCAGATTGGCGACGGACACCGCCGCATCGCCGGACGCCTCCGTCATATATCCACCTTGCGTCCCTGTGGCGCCGGCCGGGCATCGAGGCGGGGCGCTTCTCCCCGCCTCGTTTCGAGGATCAATGCTCGGGCTGGCCGACGAGCGCGGCGTTCAAGCCGATCTCGGGCGTCTGTTCCGAAAAGATCGAGGCGAACCAGCCGGGATTGCTGACAATCGTTGGGCTGAAGGCGTTGCATCCAGCTTTCATTTCCTCCCAGGTTCCCTCTTGGCAGAACTTGACTGTCTCGTTGGTGACGACCGGCAGCGGCAGCTTGGTGAGCTTCGGCACGTCCTTGCCCTCGAGCTTGTCGACGGCGAGCTTGAGCGCGAGACCGCCCGAGTAGGGCGGCGAAGCGTAGGAGATGCTCGGATATCCCATCGGCCGATAGGTGCCCGAGGCGCCGTCGATCTTGGTGCCCGCCGGCAGCATCTGGATGCGATGCCCGTTCGACCCTTCGCCGGCGCACGGCTTCTTCTTGTTGTCAGGGATGCCGGCCTCATCCTGCATCGACGCCGCGGTGTAGCACCCGACCTGCATCCAAAGCCCATCGATCTCATTCCAGTTGTGGGTGGCGAGAATTTTCGAAAGCTCGGTGCGGGCGACAGCCTGCGACCACATGCCGACCGCCTCCCCAACGACATGGATATCGGGATGCTTGGCGAAGACCGCCTTGGCGGCTGCAGTGCGCTGCGTGTCGACCGAGGTTCCCGGCACGCCAGTGATGACCACGATGTTGCCCTTGCCGCCCAGCTTGTCGACCAGCCATTGCGCCGTGACTCGCCCGGCCTCATCCTGATCGATGTGCGTGTTGTAGGCGCAAGGCTCCGTGATCTCGGCGTCGTAAGCGAAAACGACCACGCCCTTGTCGCAGGCGTTCTTCACCACCTGATTGAGCGCCGTCGGCGAGATCGGATAGACGATGATCGCCTTCGCGCCCTGCTGCACCATCGCGTTGATCTGCTGGATCTGCCGTTGCGCGTTGGGACCCGCGACCTGCACGGTCAGGTCCACCTTATCGCGCAGCGTTTTGTAGTCAGCCATGGCCTTGACCATGTTCGCCGCCTCGGCCTGCCAGTCATTGCCGATGTAGCTCATGCTAAGGAAGACTTTGTACTTGTCCGCAGCCTGTGCGGAGATTCCGGCCGTAGCCAGGAATGCGGCTCCGAGCGTGGCGGCGCCTACGCACGACGATAATCTCATCAGGGTCCTCCTCCCATATCGCGGCCTTGCCGGCCGTTGACTTTTGATCATAGATCACAAATCATGAAATGCGCAAGACAGGGGGCTTTTGGGCCTCGCGAGACGGACAGGCGGTTGCAATGACGGTCGCGGGCGCCGTCGCCCAGGCGGATATTCGAGCGGCGCCGGTTGAGCGGGACACGCTGCAGGAGCGCGTGTACAACCGCTTGGCCAATCTGATCCTCGACGGCGACATCCCGCCGGGCAAGCTCGTCACGATCCAAAGTCTGGCGGAGGCGTTCGGCGTCAGCGCCATGCCCGTCCGGGAGGCGCTCAAACGGCTCACCGCCTCTAACGCCTTGACCGTGGTCTCCGGACGCAGCATCGGCGTTCCGCCCATCACGCTCGAGCGGTTCACGGACCTGCGCAATGTGCGCCGCGAGATCGAGGGCGCGGCGACCGCATGGGCGGCAAAGCGCATCGGCGCGGACGGCCTTGCGTCGCTTGAGCAGGACCTCGGCCGCATGGACCGGGCGATCGCATCGAGCGAAACGACCGCCTATCTAAAGGCCAACCGCTCGTTTCACTTTACGATCTATCGCGCCTCGGGCTCGCCGGTGTCCGTGGCGCTGATCGAGAGCCTTTGGCTGCAAATCAGCCCCTACTTCAATCTGCTCCAAGGCTCGGGCAACTACGTCTCGGCCAACTCCAGCCATCGGATTGCGGCCGAGGCGCTCAAGCGCGGCGACGGCGCTTCGGCGAAAGCAGCGATAAGGGCCGATATCGATCGCGCGTTCGATGTCCTGGCCGCAATGCTGGACTAAGTCCGAGGCGCGTTCAGTCGATCTCCGGCGCGATGTCCCGGTCGAGCCAGCCGGGATCGATTTCGGGCAGCGGGATGGCGTCGATGAGGAGCCGAGTGTAGCGGCTCCTCGGCGAGGCGAAGACCTCCTCGCAGCGGCCCTCCTCGACCACCCGGCCCGCCTGCATCACATAGACCCGGTCGCAAACCGCTCGGATCACCGAGAGGTCATGGCTGATGAACGCCATCGCGAGACCGAGGTCGCGCGTGAGGGTCTTGAGAAGGTTCAGCGCCTGGGCCTGCGTCGATACGTCAAGGCCCGAGACGATCTCGTCGGCCAGCACGAAGTCCGGCTCGAGCAGCGCGGCGCGGGCGATGCCCACGCGCTGACGCTGCCCGCCGGAAAGCTCATGCGGCGTCCGGTCGAGACAGGCGATCGGCAGCCCGACGCGATCGAAGAATCCCTGCACGCGGCGCTCGGCGTCGGCGCTGTTCTGCGCGACGCGATGAAAGAGGAGCGGCTCGATCAGGATTCGCCTGACCGTGTGGCGCGGGTTGAGCGAGGTCATCGGGTCCTGGAAAATCATCTGCATGCGCCGCCTTAAGGGTCGCATTTCCGACTCCGGCAGTCGCGAGATGTCCCTCCCGTCGAAGACAATGCTGCCGGCGTCGATGTCGATGAGCCGCAGGATCGCGCGGCCGAGCGTCGTTTTGCCTGAGCCTGATTCGCCGACAATGCCTACCGTTTCGCCCCGGCCGATCCTGAGGTCGACGCCATGCAGGACTTTCACCCCGCCCACGCGTTCCCCGTTCAACCGCCGCTTGCCGCCGTAGGCGACCTCGACGCCGGTTGCGACGAAGAGAGCCTCAGGCATGCGGCGGCCTAGGCTGCGCGACGTTTGGGGGGCATCGTCATCGCGAGCCGAGCGCTAGCGGAGCATGGCGATCGAGGAGTCGCTGGGCGCCTTACGATCTCTGGATTGCTTCGTTGCCTCGCTCCTCGCAATGACGATTCCATGCGGCGGCCTAGCGGCCCATCTCCGCGACCTCGAGCCGCAGCTCAGCGACCAAAGCCTCGGGCACGGGAGCGAGGCCCGCGTCGGGCCGATCGTATCTTGGCCCTGCCGCGATCAGGGCGCGCGTGTAAGCGTGGCGAGGCGCTGAGAGGATGTCTGCGGTCGTGCCGGATTCGATCACTGCGCCGGCGAACATGAGAGTCACCCGATCGCAGATCTGCGCGACGACGCCAAGATCGTGGGTGACGAAGATGACGGCGGTCCGATGCGCCTCCTGCATCTGGCGAATAAGCCGTAAGATCTGTTTCTGCACCGTCACGTCGAGCGCCGTTGTCGGTTCGTCGGCGACAATGATTTTGGGCTCGAGCGCGAAGGCCGCTGCGATCAGGATGCGCTGGCGCATGCCGCCGGACAATTGATGCGGGTAGGAGCGCAACACGCGCTCCGGGTCTCGGATACGGACTTCGGCCAGCAGTTCGAGCGCGCGTTGATGGGTCTCGCGCGCGCTCATTCCTCTGCGCAGCCGCAGGCCGTCCGTCAGTTGCGCCTCGATGCGCCGGCCGGGGTTGAGCGCGGTCATCGGGTCCTGGGGCACGAGCGCGATGGCGTCGCCGAAGATCGCGCGCGTTTCGCGCGGCGGCAAAGTTCGGAGGTCCCGCCCTTCGAACAGGATTTCGCCGTGCGTGACCTTCACCGTGCGCGGCAGTACGCCGAGCAACGCTTTGGCGATGGTTGATTTGCCGGCGCCGCTCTCGCCGACGAGCCCGAGCGTTTCGCTGGGCGCCAGATCGAGGCTCACGTTTCGCAAGATAGGCTCGGCGTTGCCGAGTTCCGAAACCGCGCTTAAACGCCGAATGGAGAGGATCGGCGCCGTCATCGCTTGAGCACCGGATCGAGCGCGCGGCGCAATCCGTCGCCAAGCTGGTTGAAGGCCAGCACGGTCGCGAACAAGGCGGCGAGCGGAGCGGCGAAGACCCACCAGGTCTGATGAATGAATTGCCGGCCCTCGGCGATCATGCCGCCCCAGGTCGGCGTGTCAGACGATACCGACAAGCCGACGAACGACAGGATCGCCTCGACGATGACGGCAATGCCCATTTCGAGACTCACCAGCGCCAATAACGCCGGGACCACGTTGGGGAGGATTTCGCGCATCAGGATATGGAATGGCGGAAACCCGATCGCGCGGGCCGCCGTGACATAGTCGGCTTCGGCTTGCGCCATCGTCTCGGCGCGCACGACCCGGCAGAAGCGCGTCCAGTCGATGATGGCGATCGCCGCGATGACCGATCCGACGCCGGCGCCGAGGACGGCGACCAGAAGGATCGAAAGCAAGACCGGCGGGAAGGCCATCCAGATGTCGACGAGCCGGGAGATCAAGCCGTCGACCGAGCCTCGATACCAGCCCGCGAGCAATCCGAGCGCGGTGCCGGCGAGCGCTGCAAGGCTGGCGGCGACAAAAGCGACGATCAGCGCGATCCGCGCGCCATAGATGAGACGCGACAGCACGTCGCGGCCAAGGTCGTCCGTGCCGAGGTAATAGCCGGGCTCCGCGCTCGCGAGTTCCTGCCGGCGGCAAGGAGGCGAGCATCAGGTCCTGGTCGAGCGGGTTCTTCGGCGCGATCCACGGCGCGAAAAGCGCGATCACGATCAACGCCAGAATAAAGCCGCCCCCGATCGTCACCTTGGGCTCCGCGATGAGCGCGCGCAGACGCCGCGAGGCGAGGCTCGGGCCGGGAGCCGCGAGAAGCGAGGAAGAAGCGGAGGCTTCCGTCATGTGCGGCGCGCCCGCTCACGCATGGCGCAGCCTCGGGTTGAAAAGCGCGACAAGCAGATCGACCGCGATGTTGATCAGGATGAAAATGACGGCGAACGCCAGCACGAGCCCTTGAATGAGCGGCAGGTCGCGATTGATCACCGCCTCGATCGCCATATTGCCGATGCCGGGATAGGCGAAGATGCGCTCGATGATCACCGTGCCGCCGATGAGGAAGGTGAACTGAACGCCAGTCAAGGCGAGCGTCGGGCCGATCGCGTTGCGCAACGCTTCCTGCGTCACGAGCCGAAACTCCGACATGCCCTTGAGCCGCGCGAGCAGGACATAGTCCTGCGCCATCGCTTCGTTGAGGGCGCCCTTGAGCACGCGCGCGATCACCGCTGCGAGAGGAAGGCCGAGCGCCAGCGTCGGCATGGCGAGGTGTTTGAGCAGGTCGAAGAACACGTCAAACCTGAGCCTCAAGAGGCTCTCTGCAAAGTAGAAGGGCGTCGCCATGCCGGCGCTGACGCTCGGATCGACCCGGCCCGTCAGCGGCAGAAGCGGCCACACGACGCCGAAAGCAAGCACGAGCGCGAGCGCCCAGACGAAATCGGGGATGGCGAGCAGAAGCCCATTGACCGCGTCGATCACCGGCTCCGCCCATGTCCGTCGCGCCATTGCGCCGAGAATCGCGACAGCGCCGCCGACGATCACCGCGAATTCCAGCGCCGCGGTCGCGAGCTCGAGCGTCGCGGGAAGCCGCTCGCCAAGCAGGCCGAGCACGTCGCGGTGGAGCGAGATCGAGGTTCCGAAGTCGCCGCGCAAAGCATAGCGCACCCATACGACGAATTGCGACAAGAGGCTGCCGTCGAGCCCGTAATGCGCCCGGAGCGCCGCGATGTCCGCCTGGCTTGCGCCAGGCGAGATCATCATGGCTATGGGATCGCCGGGCACGACCCGCAGGAGGACGAAAACGACGACGGCGACGCCAGCCAGCGTAACGACCGCCACCAGGAGACGCCGGAGGATCGCAAGCGCGATCATCGCCCCGTCACGCTTTCACCCGATCGTGGCCCGAGGCGATCGACGTGCGGTCCTCAGGTGGCGGGCGACACCAGCGTCGGCTGCAAGGCGCCGGACTTGTTCGGAATGACCTTGAGGTCCGATTTGTAAACAATCGGCTGCACGTATTGCAGGAGGGGAATGACATAGCCCTGTTCGGCGATATAGGCGTCGACCGCTTTCCAGCCCTCGATGCGCTTCTTCTCGTCCTTCTCGCCCCAGAGCGGGCCAATCTTCGCGTCGAGATCAGCGGTTTTCCAGGCCGAATGCGGCGACGGGCCGAACATCGCAAAGCCGGTCGAGGTCGTCGGATCGCCGATCGCGTCGCCCCAATTGTAGAAGGCGGCGGGCGCGAGCTTGTGCGTCGTCCTGAGCTCGAAGTGCTTGGCGATCTCATAGACCTCGATATCCGCATCGATCCCGACCTTACGCCACATGCCGACGATCGCCTGGATCATCTCGTAGTCTTTCGGCTTGAAGCCGCGGGTCGTCTGGATCGTAAACTTGACTGGCTTCTCAGGCGAGTAGCCGGAGGCCGCGAGCAATTCGGCCGCCTTCTTGGGATCGTAGGGCGTCTTGATCGACGGGTCGAAGGCCGAATATTCGGGCGCTTCAAGCGTCTCGATCGGCACGCCATAACCATGCAGCAGCCGCTCGACGATCGCCTTCTTGTCGATCGCCATGATCGCAGCGAGGCGCACGTTCTTATCCAGCATCGGCTCCCTGTTGGTGATGAAGATCATGCCGATGTCCGAGATCGGCGTCGCCACGCCCGAAAGCCCTTTGACTTTTTTCAGGCGGTCGAACTCCTCGTACGGGACTTCGAGCGTAACGTCGGAAGAGCCGGATTCGATCTCCGCGACCCGCGTCGTCGCGTCGGGCACGAACTTGAAGATCACGGTCTCGAACGCGGGCTTGTCGCCCCAATAATGGGGATTGGCCTTGAGCCTGAGGAAGGCGTTGCCCTGATATTCGTCGACCATATAGGGGCCTGAGCCGATCGGCTTCTTCTCGAAGCCTTCCGCCCCGACCTTCTCATAATAAGCCTTGGGCAGGACATAGCCTGTGAGGAACGCCATCCACATGAAGAAGGTCGGCTCGTAGCGGATGGCGTCCGCATTGATCCGATTCCCGTCGATCTTGTAATTGCCGGCGGTCGACCAGATGAACGAAATGGGATTGGCGCTGTCTTTCTTGCCGGCGCGCTCGAGAGACCAAACGACATCCTCGGGCGTGAGCGGCGACCCATCCTGCCATTTGACGTCCGGGCGGACGTCCATCCAAAGCTTCGTCTTGTCGTCGTTCCAGCCCCAAGCCGTGAGGATGCCCGGCTTCAGCGTTAGGTCCGGCGCCTGCCCGATGTATTGGTCGAAAATGGAGCGATAGATCGCCTGGATGGTTGGATTGACAGCGGAGGTCCCGTCCGTCGGATCGAACGAGGGCAGGTTCACGTTATAGGCGATCGTGAGCGTGTCTTTGCCGGCCGCGCGAACCGCGCCCGCGGCAAGCAGGTCGGTGAGAAACGCGCCCGCGCCGAGCGCCAAAGTTTGGCGCCGAGTGACGTCCATCATGCATGGCCTCCCAATCATCCGAGCCGTCGGTCCATGTGTTCAAGGCTTCGCAATTTGCGCGCCACTGTCCGCCGACCGTTGATCGCACGCTAGCAAAGGGAAATTGGCGAGGCAAGGCGTGGCCAAGCAAATTGTATGAGGAGGAATTTATATGCGCGTGCGCTTTTTCATAGACTGCACGCCTTTTCCGTGGGCAGGCCCCTTATCATTGACACCGCATGAGGGGCTAAATATGCTCATGCAAATAAATACCTGAAGGGAGCGAGCCGATGGCGGAAAGGTCCTTCGAGCGCGAAGTTCAGGACTTGCGACTTCAAGCCGGCGAAATCTTTCGCGGCGAGGGCATTCTCGCGATCACCAAAGCCTTGCTCCAATCCGGCGTTTCCTACGTCGCGGGCTATCAGGGCGCGCCGATCTCGCATCTGATGGACGTGCTCGCCGACGCCAAGGACGTGATGAACGACCTCGGCGTGCATTTCGAGACCTCGGCCTCCGAAGCCACCGCCGCCGCCACGCTCTCGGCTTCCGTCATGTATCCTGTTCGCGGCGCGGTGACCTTCAAATCGACTGCGGGCGCCAATGTCGCGGCCGACGCTCTGTCGAACCTCGCGTCGAGCGGCGTCACCGGCGGCGCCTTGATCGTCATCGGCGAGGATTATGGCGAAGGCTCCTCGATCATGCAGGAGCGCAGCCATGCCTATGCGATGAAGTCGCAGATCTGGCTGCTTGACCCGCGCCCCGACCTGCCGACGCTCGTGCGCATGGTGGAAGAGGGCTTCGAACTGTCGGAAGCCTCGAACTCGCCGGTCATGCTCGAAGTGCGCATCCGCACCTGTCATGTGCATGGGCAATTCGTCGCCAAGGACAACAAGAAGCCCGCATTCGCGCTGCGCCAGGCGCTGGAAAATCCGTCCCGCGACGTCAACCGCATCGTGCTTCCGCCCGCGTCATTCATGCAGGAGAAGGAGAAGCTCGAGAAGCGCTGGCCGGCTGCGGTCGAATTCATCAAGAGCCACAAGCTCAACGAATTCTTCGGCCCCAAGGACGCTGCGGTCGGCGTCATTGTTCTCGGCGGCCTCTTCAACGGCGTTTTGCGCGCTCTACAGCAATTGGGCCTCGCCGACGTCTATGGCGAGACCTCAATCCCGATCTACGCCCTCAATGTCGCCTATCCGATCATCGAGGATGAGATGGTCGAATTCTGCCTCGGCAAGTCGGCGGTGCTGATGGTCGAAGAAGGGGCGCCAGACTATCTCGAGCAGGCGCTGAACACCCTGTTGCGCCGCCGCGACATCCAAACGAAGATTGCGGGCAAGGATGTGCTGCCGATGGGCGGCGAGTACACCGCGCCGGTCGTGGTCACGGGCCTGCGCGCCTTCCTCTTGGCGCATGCGCCCGAACTCCTTCGCAATCAGCCGCCGATCCCCGATCCCGCGCCAATTCTCGCGCACGAGAAGGTCAAGGCGCTGGCCAAGGCGGTGCCGCCGCGACCGCCCGGCTTTTGCATCGGCTGCCCGGAGCGTCCGATCTTCGCGGCGATGAAACTGGTCGAGAAGGAGCTCGGACCGCATCACATCTCGGCCGACATCGGCTGCCATCTGTTCTCGATCCTGCCGCCGTTCAACCTCGGTACGACGACAATGGGCTACGGCCTTGGGCCCGCTTCGGCCTCGGCGTTCAATGTGAAATCGGACAAGCGCGTCATTTCCGTCATGGGCGATGGCGGGTTCTGGCACAATGGGCTTGCCTCCTCGATCGGCAACGCCGTGTTCAACAAGCAGGACGGCGTCACCCTCATCGTCGACAACTTTTATTCCGCCGCGACCGGCGGGCAGGACATCCCCTCGTCGCGCGCTCTCAATCCGCGCCGCAAGACCAACAATTCCATCGTCGACGCGGTCAAGGGCGTGGGCGCGACCTGGGTCAGGCAGATCGATCGCACCTATGACGTCGCCAAAGTGCGCGACACGCTGCGCGAAGCGCTCACGACCAAGGCCGAAGGCCCGAAGATCATCGTCGCCTCTTCCGAATGCATGCTGAACAAGCAACGGCGCGTGCGGCCTCTGTTTTCGAAGAGCGTCGCGGCGGGCGAGCGCATGGTGAAGGAGCGCTTCGGCGTCGACGAGGCCATCTGCTCGGGCGATCACGCCTGCATCCGCCTCTCGGGCTGCCCGTCGCTGTCGCTGAAGCACACCGACGATCCACTCAAGGACGATCCTGTCGCCGCAGTGGACAATGGATGCGTCGGCTGCGGCAATTGCGGCGAAGTCGCCGAGGCCGCTGTCCTCTGCCCTTCCTTCTACCGCACCGAGATCATCTTCAATCCTAGCCGCTGGGACCGGCGGCTCGCGGCTTTGCGCGAGCGCGTCATCGGCTGGCTGCAGCGTCGCCGCGAAGCTCGCCGGATCGCCTTTGCCTAAGGCAGTCGGCTTTGGCGCACCCTCCCTCTTCTCCCTCGGGGAGAAGGTGGCCGACGAAGTTGGCAGGATGAGCGAGGCCCGCCGGCAAACTCTCATTCCCGACCCCTTGCCCGTTGGAGAGGGGAGTCGCGCCGATGAATGACGCCGCCGCAATCATGCGGCCAATCTCGCTCGACAAGCCGCTCACCATCGCCATTCTCGCCATGGGCGGTCAGGGCGGCGGGGTGCTGGCGGACTGGATCGTCGAGGTCGCCGAGCATGAGGGATGGGCGGCCCAATCGACGTCCGTTCCGGGCGTGGCGCAGCGCACCGGCGCGACGATTTATTACATCGAGACGCTGCCGCCGCGGAATGGCGTCGCGCCTGTCTTCTCACTCATGCCGACGCCGGGCGATGTCGATGTGGTGTTGGCGGCGGAGCTCATGGAGGCTGGCCGATCGATCCTGCGCGGGCTGGTGACGCCGGACAAGACGACCCTCATCGCCTCGACCCACCGGGCCTATGCGGTGGTCGAAAAGGAAAAGCCGGGCGACGGCGCGGGCAATCCGTTCACGGTTGTCGATGCGCTCGATTTCGCCGCGCGGCGGACGATCGCCTTCGACATGGAGAAGCTCGCGGCCGAGCGCGGCACAATGATCTCGGCTGCGATGCTCGGCGCGCTCGCCGGTTCAGGCGCGCTGCCGTTCGAGCGGTCGGCCTATGAGGCGATCGTGCGCCAAGGGGCGCGGGGCGCGAACGCCAGCCTCGCCGCCTTCGCCGACGCTTACGACCGCGCGCGCGAGGGGAAACGCGAGGCGCCGAAGACTGGCCCCGAGAAGCGCCTCGACGACCTGCCGGAGGATGCGGGCCATCCCGAGCTCAACCGCCTTGTTGGCCGCTTGCGCTCGGACCTACCGGAAAGCGCGCGGCGCCTGGCCTTCGCGGGCTTGAAGCGCATCGTCGATTTCCAGGACGTGGCGTACGGCGACAGCTATATCGACCGGCTCAAGAAGCTCGCCGCGCTCGACGTGGCCAATGGAGGCGCGGCGCAAAATTTCGCCTTCACGGCGGAGGCCGCGAAGCGGCTCGCGGTCGCCATGGCCTATGACGACGTCATCCGCGTCGCCGACATCAAATTGCGCCCGTCACGGTTCGCGCGCCTGCGGGAAGAGGCAGGCGCGGCGCCCGACCAGCTTGTCTACGCGACCGAATACCTTCATCCGCGCGGCGAGGAAATCTGCGGCATGATGCCCGCGCCGCTTGGCGCGTTCATCGAAGCGCGCCCGTTCCTGTTCCGGACGCTCGACCGTCTCGTCAATCGCGGGCGCCGCGTGCCGGTCGGGCGGATCGGCGGCTTCGTGCAGCTCTATTGCGTCGCGGCTTTGAGACCCACGCGGCGCTCGAGCCTCCGGCACAAACGGGAAACGGAGCATTGGGAGGCGTGGCTCGCGCAAGCCTCCGACATCCTGCCGAAGAACTATGATCTCGCGGTCGAGGTCCTGCGCTGCCGGCGCCTGGTCAAGGGCTATTCCGACACCCATTCGCGGGGCCTGAGCAAATTCGATCGCGTGATGGCGAAGGCGCCGAAACTCGTCTCGCGCGGGGACGGCGCCCAATGGATGGACCGCCTTATCTCAGCCGCGCTCATGGACGAATCGGGCGAAGCGCTCGACGGCGTCTCGAAGACGATCGACACGCTTTAAACAGCTCGATCCGCCTCTCACGTTGGCGGGAGACCAAGCGGAGGCCGGTTCCTTCCGGCCGGAAGGCGCCTTAATCTGGCTCGCCTGCTGTTTTGAACAATAAGGTCATCTTAATGTCCCTGGCTCGCTATCCTTCGCTTATCGACAAGGTCGTTTTCATCACCGGCGGCGGGTCGGGCATCGGCGCGGCGATGGTCGAGGCGTTCGCGGAGCAGAAGGCCAATGTCGCCTTCGTCGACATCGCCATCGAGCCGTCCAAGGAGCTGGTGGCGAAAATCGGCGCCTCCCATCCTCCGCCGCTCTTTCTCCACTGCGACCTCACCGACATTGCCGCGCTGGAAACGGCGATGGAGGAGGCTCGGCAGCGGATGGGGCCGATCGCCGTGCTCGTCAACAACGCCGCCAACGACCAGCGCCAGGCCGCGGACGAAGTGAGCGAAGAGGACTGGGACCGCACGATGGCGCTCAACCTCAAGCACCAGTTCTTCGCCGCGCAGATCGCGCGCCGCTCGATGCGCGAGCTTGGCGGCGGGGCGATCGTCAATTTCTCATCGACCGCCTGGATGCTCGGGGTCCCCCGATTGTCGGTCTACGCCACGGCCAAGGCCGCGGTCGTGGGCCTGACGAACAGCCTCGCGCGCGAATTCGGCCCGGACAATATTCGCGTCAATGCAATCGCCCCGGGCGCAGTCATCACTGAGCGCCAGCGCCGCCTCTGGATGAGCGAGGAACACATCGCGGACTTCCGCGCGCGTCAATGTATTAACCGAACCTTGCTTGCCGAAGATGTGGCGCGCCTTGCGCTCTTTCTATCCTCGGATGACAGCGCAATGATTACTAAGCAATGCTATCAGGTGGACGGCGGACTGCGTTAATCCGCCTCGACAAAAATGAACTTGATCGCGCCATCATGCGGGCGCATCGTCCCGATTCTACGGCGGCCCACTCAAGACCGCCCGAATAGGGGAGAGAACGATGACAGTTGCCCGCATTCTTGACACAAAGGGGCGCGACGTTTTCACCACTCAGCCGCATCACACCCTGAAGGAAGTCATTGAGCTCCTGGCCGAAAAGGGCGTCGGAGCGGTCGTCGTATCGGACGCGTCGCTGAGCGTGCTCGGCATACTTTCGGAGCGCGACGTCGTTCGCGTCCTCGCCAAGCATGGCGCCACCGCGCTCGACGATCCCGTGTCGCGTTACATGACGCCGAAGGTCATCACCGTGACGCGCGACGACACGATCGATCACGTCATGCAGACGATGACCTCGGGCCGCTTCCGCCACCTTCCGGTGGTCGAGGGCGGGCGCTTGATCGGCATCATCTCCATCGGCGACGTCGTCAAGCGCCACGTCAACGCGCTCGACAGCGAGCGCCAGGCTTTGCGCGAATATATCGCGACGGCTTAGGCTGGAGGGCCCGCCGAGGCTATCGCCCCGGCGGCGTCCGCCCGGGAGAGATCCACATGCTCCCGGATTTCGGCGGCCGCCTTGCGGATCGCCTCGCGGCCGAACCCGATCAGTTCGTCGGCGCGGTGGAACTCGAACATGCCGACGTTGCCGACTCTGACCTGCACCAGCGCGTCCGGCGGATCGCCGGCGAGCCTTGAGCGCATGATGCGGTCCTGGAGAATGTCGAAGGCGCTGACCATCGAGGTCATTAAACCTGGCGCGGCGGCTTCCCCGTTGACCTTCGTCCCGTTTGAGCCGCGCCACCATCTGGAGATCATGCCGCTGCTGTCCTGAGCCGCCGGCTCCTCAACCGAAGCCGGGGAGTCCGGCCGGCCGAATGGATCCTGAATGACGGCGCCGCGGCCAAAGCGGTCGCTGGAAATGTTGAGCGCAATCACGCGCTCGGCGCCGAGAGCGCGCGCGACGCTGACCGGCACGGGATTGACGATCGCGCCGTCGAACAGCCAGCGTCCATCGATCTTCACGGGCTCGAATACGCCAGGCAAAGCATAAGAAGCGCGGATCGCGTCGACGAGGAGTCCGCGCCGGAGCCAGATCTCGTGTCCGCCGCCGATCTCGGTGGCGACAGCGGCGAATTGGATCGGCAAATCCTCGATGCGAAGGTCGCCGAGCGCCGCCTCGAGCCTCGCGCGCAGCCGTTGGCCGCCTATGAGGCCGCTGCCGGTGAAAGAGAAATCGAGGAGACCGAACACGCGGCGCCGGGTCAAAGAGCGGGCGAAGGCCTCGAGCATATCGAGCCGATCCGCCGCGTAGCAGCCGCCGACCAGGGTTCCGATCGAGGAGCCGACGATAACGTCCAGTTTCAGGCCGAGCGCATCGAGTTCCCGCAGAGCGCCAATATGCGCCCAGCCGCGCGCCGCGCCCGCGCCCAGCACAAGGCCGACTTTCGCTCGGCGCCGCCCGCCGCCCGATCCAGGATCAGTATCGATTCTGCGATAAGCCGCCCTGAACATCCCTCAACTCGCTTGGATATGACCCCACCGCTCGCCTTCCCGTGAGAAACTTAAGCTTGCGCGTCAGATGTCGCTAGATAATTAACGTGATCGTGTTGCTGCACTGCGGCAACCCGACGCCTGCCCTCCGATCATCTGTTCGTGGTTGAAGGGTCGATGAATGCGAGCCGGATTGTGTCGCCGTCCGTCTCGACCTTCCGGTAGAAGCACGATCGCCGGCCGGTGTGGCAGGCGCCCCGTCGCCGCCGACGTTGACGAAAGCGAGAAACGCGTCCTGGTCGCAGTCGACGCGCATTTCGACCAGCGTCTGGGTTTGGCCCGACGTGTCTCCTTTCCGCCATAGAGCGCCGCGCGAGCGCGACCAGTAATGGACAGTTCCGGTCGCCAGCGTCGCCCGCAAAGCGGCCTCGTTCATGTGCGCGACCATCAGCACGTCGCCGCGCGCGGCGTCGATCGTGACGCAAGTGGCGAGGCCGTCCGCGCCGAACTTCGGGCTAAACGCGCGGCTCTCCTCCCGGTTGCTTGCGCGGATCAGGCTCAAGTTTGGCAGTCTCGTTCATCCCTGCTCTCTCGTCCCGCAGCTTTCCATCCGCGTCTTTCAAGGCCTCGATTTCGGCTTTCTCGCGACCTATATAGGGATCGTTCAGGATCGGATCAGGATGATCAACGAGATCTACAATCAGCGGATTCTTGAGCTGGCGGGCAATATTCCGCGGCTCGGGCGGCTTAAGAACCCGGACGCGAGCGCGAAAGCGCATTCGCGGCTGTGCGGCTCGACCGTGACGATCGATCTTTGCGTGGACAACGGGCGGGTCGTCGATTTCGCCCATGACGTGAAGGCTTGCGCGCTCGGTCAGGCGTCATCGTCGCTGATGGCCCGCCATGTCATTGGCGCGACCGCCGAGGAGCTCAACGAACTGCGCGACCGCGTGACGGCCATGCTGAAGGCGAATGGCCCGCCGCCGGACGGCAAATGGGCGGAATTCGCCGTGCTCGAGCCGGTGCGCGACTACAAGGCGCGCCACGCTTCCACCTTGTTGACCTTCGACGCCGTCGTCGACGCGTTGGGCCAGATTGCCGCGCGCCAGGCGGTTCGCGAGACCGCGCCGGCGTCGTGAGCGCGCTCGCTGCCGCGCCGCGCCGCGCCGCCCACGCGCTCATCCGCTTCTATCAGCTCACGTTTTCGAGCCTGATCGGCCGGCAGTGCCGATACTTGCCGACCTGCTCTGCCTATACGGACGAAGCGATCGAGCGCCACGGCCTCTGGGCCGGTTCCTGGATGGGCCTCGCGCGCGTTTGCCGCTGCCACCCCTGGGGAGGCTCCGGCTACGATCCGCCGCCTGGCCAGCCCCCTCACGGCGCGTCGTGGGCGCGGCCATGGGCATATGGACGCTGGCGCTCTGGCGAGTGAGCTTGCCTCTCCCGCTCCCGGCCTTTATGGACTTCAGCCGTTCCTGATAGAGCCCAAGAGATCTGACCGATGGCCGAGCCGCGTCGCGCCGCCGCAACTGCGCCTCGCTTCGAAGGCGGCCGTTTCCTCATCGTCGAGGCGCGCTATTACGAGGCGATCGGCGCCGACCTGCTCGCCGGCGCGACCCGCGCGATTGAAGCGGCGGGCGCGACCCACGATCTCGTCAGTGTGACCGGCGCCTTGGAGATTCCGGCCGGCATGGCGATCGCCCTCGACGCAGCGAGGGCGGCAGGCCAGCCTTACGACGGAGCGGTCGCGCTCGGCTGCGTCATTCGCGGCGAGACCTTTCATTTCGAGATCGTCGCAGGCGAGTCGGCGCGGGCGCTGATGGACATGTCGGTCGAGCGCCGCCTCGCGCTCGGCAACGGCATCCTCACCACCGAGACAATCGAGCAAGCGGAGGAGCGCGCCGACCCCAGCCAAGGCGACAAAGGCGGCGACGCGGCGCGGGCGGCGATCGGGCTTGCCCATCTTGCCCGCCGGTTGGTCACGCGATGAAAAACTCCGATCGGAAACGCTCCGACCGGCGCTCGGCTGCGCGGCTCGCCGCCTCGCAGGCGCTCTATCAAATGGAGATTACCGGCAAGGGGATTAACGATATCCTCGCCGAGTTTGAGGCTCATTGGATCGGGCAAGAGATCGAAGGGGACGCCTATACTCCCGCCGACCCGACGTTCTTCCGCGACGTGGTCTCGGGCGTCTTGCGCGATCAAGCGGCGATCGACCGCAGCCTCGACGACACGCTCGCCAAAGGCTGGCCGCTCAGGCGGGTGGAAGCGCTCATGCGCGCGATCCTGCGCGCGGCGCTTTACGAATTGCGCAGCCGCCCGGACGTGCCCGCTCGCGTGGCGGTGACTGAATATGTCGATGTCGCCGTCGCGTTCTTTGGCTCCGAGGAGAGCGGCATGATCAACGCCGTGCTCGATGCGCTGGCGCGCCAGACGCGACCGGCTGAGTTCGTGTCCAACGCGTAAAGACAGTGCCGTTGGGAGAAGGGCGCGGACATGACGCCAACGAAGCAAACGGATCGGCTACCGTACTAGACAAGTATGTATTTAGGTCGTTTGGGTTTTCTTGGCGCATGGCCGTTTCGCCATGAAAACCCCCGATTATTCCTATTGGATTCTCTTGGATTTCCTTGGATTCTCTCGTTCGAATCGTGACTTTTCAATAGGTTACGCGGAATTTTCGCGGGAACATTTTTCACAGCCCTTTCCCCGGCGGTGAGAGGCGCCACAAGAGGAGCCAGCGGTCGAGGCCATTCGGAAGGGCAGGATCGGTCATCGAGTAAGCTTAACCTTTATTCTGATTTTCTGCAAGAAATTATCGTCCAAGCCTCAATCCGAAAGCAGCTCGCTAGCCGCTCCCCGCCCGCCTGATCCACTCCTCCTCGTCGATCGTCTCGACGCCCAGTTCCCGCGCCTTGGCGAGTTTCGAGCCGGCGCCGGGTCCGGCGACGACGAGGTTGGTCTTGGCCGAGATCGAGCCCGAGACCTTGGCCCCGAGCCGCTCGGCGACCGCCTTGGCTTCGTCGCGGCTCATCCGCTCGAGCGAGCCGGTGAACACGATCGTCTGGCCGGCGAGCGGGTGGCCGGCGGCGATCGCCTCCATGGGCTCGATCGTCACCTCTTTGGCGAGGGCGTCGAGCGCGGCCTCGTTGCGCGGCTCGGCGAAGAAATCGGCGATCGCCTCGGCGACAACCGGCCCGATGCCCCCGACCCCGGACAGTTCCTCGGCGGCGTTTTCAGCCCGCGCCGCCGCGCGCAACGCATCCCAGTCGCCGAAATGGCGCGCCAAGCGCCGGGCATTGGTCTCGCCGACATGGCGGATCCCGAGCGCATAGAGGAAGCGGTTGAGCGGAATCGTCCGGCGCGCGTCGATGGCGTTGAACAGGTTGCGCGCCGAAGTCTCGCCGAAGCCCTCCCACTCGCGCAAAGGCGGGCGGCCCTGCCCGTCGCGCGCCTTCAGCGTGAAAATGTCAGCGGGCGTGCGGATCAAGCCTTCAGTGAAGAAGAGCTCGATCAGCTTTTCGCCCAAGCCCTCGATGTCGAAGGCGTTGCGCGAGGCGAAATGCTTCAAGCCCTCGACCGCCTGCGCCGGACAGATGAGCGTGCCGGTGCAGCGGCGCACGACGTCCCTTTCGCCGGTCTTCTCGTCGATCTCGCGCAAGGCCGCCGATCCGCAGATCGGGCAGGTCTCGGGGAAGACATAAGGCGTCGAATCCTTGGGCCTCTTGTCGAGCACGACCGCGAGGACCTGCGGGATGACGTCGCCGGCGCGCTGCACCAGCACCGTGTCGCCGACGCGCACGTCCTTGCGCGCAATCTCGTCCTCGTTGTGCAGCGTGGCGTTGGAGACGACGACGCCGCCGACGGTCACCGGCTTGAGCTTGGCGATTGGCGTAAGCGCGCCCGTGCGTCCGACATTGACGTCGATCGCCTCGATGATCGTCGTCGCCTGCTGGGCGGGGAACTTGTGCGCCACCGCCCAGCGCGGCGAGCGGGAGACAAAGCCGAGCCGCTGCTGCAGCGAAAGATCGTTGACCTTGTAGACGACGCCGTCGATGTCATAGCCGAGGGTCGCCCGCTTCTCCTCGATCGAGCGGTATTGCGCCAGCATCTCCGCGGCCGAGCGGCAGAGCTTAGTCAGCAGACGATTGGTCGGCAGGCCGAAGCGGCCCATGGCCTCGATCGCGCCGAGCTGGGTCGAAGCGAAGGGCTCGCTCACTTCGCCCCAGGCGTAGGCGAAAAACTGGAGCGGCCGCTCGGCGGTCACGCCCGGATCGAGCTGCCGCAGCGAGCCGGCGGCGAAATTGCGCGGGTTGGCGTAAATGGGCTTGCCGGCGGCCGCCTGGCGCGCGTTGAGCGCGGCAAAGTCGGCGTGGCGCATGTAGACTTCGCCGCGCGCCTCGAAAACCTCAGGCGCGCCCTTCAGCCGCTTCGGGATCGCTTCCACCACGCGCACGTTCGCGGTCACGTCCTCGCCTTCGTAGCCGTCGCCGCGCGTGGCGGCCTGGACGAACTCGCCATTCTCGTAGCGCAGGCTGCAGGAGAGCCCGTCGATCTTGGCTTCCGCAACGACATCGAGCGGCGCGCTCTCACTCAAGCCCAGAAAGCGCCGCACCCGGGCGCAGAATTCCTCGACCTCCTCGTCGGCGAAGATGTTGCCGAGCGACAGCATCGGCACGCGATGGCGGACCTTGGCGAATTTCTCCGATGGAGCCGCGCCGACCTTGCGATTGGCGGAATCGGCGCCGGCAAGCTCGGGAAACGCCTCCTCGAGCGCGGTGTAACGGCGGCGCAGCTCGTCATATTCCGCGTCGGAAATGATCGGCGCGTCCAGCCCATAATAGCGCCGATCATGCTCGGCGATCTCGGCCGCCATCCGCGCGTGGTCTTCCCGCGCCTTCGCAAGGGTCAGCTTGGGCGTTTTCGGCTTCGTTGTCATGCGCCTCAAATTAGCGCAGGGCCGTTGCTGGCGGAAGGCGACGGCAGCTTAACCGGCGGCTAACCCGTTTGCGCGATGAGTTTATACCGGCGAGACGGCGGTCCAGGGCGACCGTGCGTCATGAGATCTCGATCCGCCTGCCCGCAAAGCCGAGATCGCCGATGCGCGCCCTGATCGCCATAATCCTTTCTGCCTCACTCGCCGGATGCTGCGTCGGCGGCTATCCCCCTCAATGGAGCGCCGATCAGCCGCCGTTCAACGCCTTTCAGGCCGCCATGAGGCTCGCGGTCGGCATGCCGACGGACGTCGCGATCCTTATGGTGCGCTCAAGGCCAGTCTCCGCCGAGGCGAAGAGCTGCGGCGTCGCCGGCGGATTCGAATGGCCATGCCAGGTCCTGACCTTCGGCTGCTGCGAGGGCAATCAGCTCATCGTCTATATCGCCCCGACCCCCGACGGCCGCGGCGCGGTGAACAGCTGGTCGGTTAACAAGAGCGGAGCCACGTGGGGTTGAGGCGCTTCCGTCTCCCGCGCAACGCGAAACTAGGCCACCTCCCAGGCTTGGAGAACCGCCCCAATCGCGAGCGACGAGGCCATAATGGGCCTCAAAAGCGCCCCGCGTTGGCCCAGTTGTCGCCAACGTGGTCCTCCTCAATGACCATCGGCAGCTTCGGGCCGCCCAAATCCAATACAGCTTTAGCCTTCCAGGAGCAGGCCATGACCAGCGCAAGCGAAGCAGTGCGGTATCCACAGGACGAACCGTTGCGCCAAGCGTCATGGGCCAACAGGAGCGCGTCGCAATTCAGCAAGGTTCCCGAAGTCGCTCTCGGGTTCTGGATCATCAAGATCCTCGCGACGACGCTCGGCGAGACCGGCGGCGACGCGGTGACGATGTCGATGAATCTCGGCTACGCGGTCGGGACGCTGATCTTTCTGGCGATTTTCCTCGCGGCGGTCACTGTCCAGATCCGCCGCAAGAGCTTCAACGCCTATCTCTATTGGCTGACCATCGTCGCGACGACCACCGTCGGCACGACGATCGCCGACTTTGTCGACCGTTCGCTTGGGATCGGATATCTCGGCGGCTCGACGCTGCTGGTCGCCTGCCTGATGGCCTCGCTTGCGATCTGGCGGTGGTCGGAGGGCACGGTCTCGGTCAATACAATCGTCACGCCTAAGGCCGAATCGTTCTACTGGGTTACGATCCTGTTTTCCCAGACGCTCGGCACCGCTCTCGGCGATTGGGTCGCTGACACCAACAATCTCGGTTATGGAGGCGGCGCGATCCTGTTCGCCGGGGCGCTCGTCGGCATTCTCGCGCTCTATGCCTTCACGCAGACATCGCGGGTCACGCTGTTCTGGGCGGCGTTCATCCTCACGCGGCCGCTCGGAGCGACGCTGGGCGATCTGCTCGACAAGCCCATAGCCCATGGCGGCTTCGAGATCAGC
Source organism: uncultured Alphaproteobacteria bacterium (assembly GCA_963753135.1). Lineage (GTDB taxonomy): Bacteria > Pseudomonadota > Alphaproteobacteria > Rhizobiales > Beijerinckiaceae > Roseiarcus. The sequence continues at coordinate 32,731 of CAVWBA010000007.1, forward strand.
CGATATCTTGCCTCGGCCATCCTCGCTGGGCTTATCGTCGCGCTAATTGCCGTGTTGCCGCAGCGCGCCGGCGCCCATCCGGGCGCCCATGGCGAAAAAGGCTAGAGGGTCCGACGCTAGACCGAGCGCGCCTCCACCTTCGCGACAAAATCGCCGACGTGCTTGAGGCAGACCGGAACCAGCCCCGCGGGGAAATCGTGGCCCATGCCGGGGATGATGACCAGTTCGGCGCCGGGGATGCTCTCCGCCGTGTCCTTGGCGGCGGCTGCGGGTATGACCGGATCGTCGGCGCCGTGCAGGACGAGCGTCGGGCAGCGCACCTGTTTCAAGAGCGCGTTGCGAGGCGGGGCGACGATCAAAGCCGCTGACTGGCGAGCGAGGCCGGGGAGGTCGAAGGGCGCGCGATCGGTGCGGCGCTCGGCCCTTAAACGCATCTCCGCTTCGCTTGTTGGAGAGCCGGGCCCGGCCAGCGCTTTTTGGACGAGCATGCTCGCTTCGATAAGATCATCGCGGCTTTCGCTGTCCGGTGGGCGAAACAGCACCGACAATGTTTCGGGCTTCCCGGACGGCAAGTCCCGCCGTCCAGTGGTGGACATGATCGAGATGAGGCTCTTGGCTCGGTCCGGGTGATTGATCGCGACCAGTTGAGCGATCATGCCGCCCATCGAGGCGCCGACGATATGCGCATGGCTGACCCCGAGCGCGTCCATGAGTCCGACGGCGTCGTCGGCCATGTCGTCAAGAGTGTAGGGGACATTCGGCCGTCTCCCGGCCATCACTTCCGCGAACAGCGCGCGAGGGTCCGGGGCCGTTTGGCCGGTCAAGTGAGTTGACTTGCCGATGTCGCGATTGTCGAACCTGACGACCCGAAATCCCTTCGCCGCCAGTCCTTGGCAGAGCGCCTCCGGCCAGAAGATGAGCTGGGCGGCGAAGCCCATGATGAGCAGGATAAGCGGATCGCCGTCGCGTCCGAAGCTTTCGTATTCGATGTCGATTCCATTGGCTCGGACTTGCGGCATGGGCCCTCCAGCGACTTTCCATCCTGTCATGCCCGCGAACGTGGGCTTCGAGCAAGTCTTGCCGAAATTTTAGATTCCGGCTTGCGCGGGAATGACAAGAGGACCCGGTGCGCTCATTCGAACGCCTTCGCGCCCTCCGTCACCGCCTCCTCCGGCGCGACCCATCGGAAGCCCGAAAGCTGGTGGCGCGCCCAGGTGAACTGCCGTTTCGCATAATGGCGGGTGTCGAGCTTCGAGCGTGACGCGGCTTCGTCGAGCGTGAGCCGGCCCTCGAGATGGGCGATGAGATGCGGAACCCCGTGCGCGCGCATGACCGGGAGCGCCGGATCGAGGCGCCGCTGCGTGAGCGCGGCGATTTCTTCGAGCGCGCCCTGCGCGAGCATGGCGTCGAAGCGCGCGTCGATGCGCCGGCCGAGTTCCGCGCGATCGGGCGCAAGATAGAGGCCCGCCCATTCGCCTTGCTTGAGCGCCGGCGCCGCGCGGGCGCCGAGGAACGAGACAAGCGGACGTCCGGTCGCCGCCACAACCTCGAGCGCGCGCAAGATGCGCTGCCGGTCGCTCGGATTGAGGCGCGCGGCCGTCTCGGGATCGCGCGCCGCGAGCTCATCGTGAAGCTCGGGCGTCGCGCGACCTTCCGCCTTGCTTCGGACCTCGGCCCGCACGGATTCGGGCACGGGCGGGATGTCCGACAGGCCCTCGGTCAGCGCGCGGAAATAAAGCCCCGTGCCGCCGACAAAAATGACCGGCCGGTCGCCGACGTCGGCGAGAACTTCGCCCGCCGCCCGCGCCCATCGACCGGCGGAGAAGTTGACCGCGCCGTCGATTAAGCCGAACAGGCGATGCGGCGCGATCCGCTCCTCCTCCGGCGCCGGCCGGGCGGTCACGATCCTGAGGTCCCGGTAGACTTGCATCGAATCGGCGTTGACGATCGTCGCGCCGAACGCTTGCGCGAGCGCAAGCGCCGCCGCCGACTTGCCGCTCGCCGTCGGGCCTGCGATGAGAAGCACGCCCCTCACCTGTTGGCCTCCCTCTTTGGAAGCATATGTCCGTCCTCGTCGCCACGCTCATCGCCGATCCATCGAAGGCGCCGCTCAGCGAAGCAACAGTCGACCGCGCCGCGCAAGCCCTGCGCGGCGTCGAGCGCCGGCGCTGGCTCGACGAAGGCGTCGCGGCCGATCTGGTTTTCACCGGCGACCTTAAGGCCAAGCGCGCCGCGCTCGAGAGCGCGCTCGCGGACGAAAAGGTCGACGTCATCGTCCAGCCGCTCGCCGGCCGCCAGAAGCGCCTTCTGGTGGCGGACATGGATTCGACCCTGATCGGCCAGGAATGCGTCGACGAACTGGCGGATTTCGCCGGGGTCGGCGACCGCGTCGCCGCCATCACCGAGCGGGCGATGCGGGGCGAGGTTGCGTTCGCGCCGGCGTTGCGCGAGCGCGTGGCCCTGCTTCAAGGCCTGCCCGAGACCGCGATCGGCGACGTGCTGAAGGGCCGCATCACGCTGAGCCGCGGCGCGCGCACGCTCGTTCAGACAATGCGCGCCAACGGCGCCTATGTCGCCATCGTCTCGGGCGGCTTTCGCCAGTTCACCGGCGCGATTCGGGAGCGGCTCGGCGCCGACGAGGACCGCGCGAATACGCTCATGATCGAAGGCGGCAAGCTCATCGGCAGGGTCGTCGAGCCGATCCTCGGCGAGGACGCCAAGCTCAACGCGCTCAAGGCGATCGCTGGCGCGATGGGCGCGGCGCTCGATGATTCGCTGGCCATTGGCGACGGCGCCAATGATCTTCCGATGCTGCAAGCGGCCGGCCTCGGCGTCGCCTATCGCGCCAAGCCGAAGGTCGCGGCGGGAGCGCACGCGCGCCTCGAACACGCCGACCTTGCCGCGCTGCTCTATGCGCAGGGTTTCTCGCGCGAGGATTTCGTCGAGTGACGATTGTTGCAGGGACCTAACCGAGCCGCATCGAGAGCTCGACGTCCTCGGCGAAGGGGACGGATAGGTAGCCGCTGGCGGGCGAGCGCACGCGCTCGAGGTAGTCGGGGTTCATGTCCGCGTTGTCGGCGACGACCAAGGCGCCCGGCTTGAGGCGGCTCTCGACCAGGCTCAGGATCTCGGGATAGAGCGCCTTGGCGCCATCGAGCAGGACGAGGTCGATCGATGTCGGGAAGATCGACGCTCAGCGTCTCGAGCGCGTCCCCCTCCCGGATCTCCACAAGATCGATAAGACCGCCCGCCTTGAGGTTGTCTCGGGCCCGCGCCGCCTTCGATGGCTCGAACTCGCTGGTGATCAGCCGGCCGCCGCCATTGTCCCGCAAAGCCGCAGCGAGGTGCAGGGTCGAAATGCCAAACGAGGTCCCGAACTCGACGATCGTCCGCGCGCCCGTGCTCCGCGCCAGCATGTAGATGAGCGCGCCGGTTTCTCGCGAAACGGGAAGCGGAAGTTGCTTCAGGCGACCGTAAAGTTCGCCATAGTCGGTCTTGCTCCGCAACATGCGCGCCTGCTCCTCGTCGGAGAGACCGGTGAAGGCGGCGACCGTCTCGGGCTCGGCCGCATCGGCCTCTTCGAACAGGCTTTTGAGCAGGGGCGCGAGTGGGGCGGCTGTGAGGGTGGTCATGGCGCGGTCTCCTGTATGGGGTTGAGCGCGTTTTCACGTGGCGCTAGAAATACGACGAATTCATCGCATTTCCTATTCGCGTTTGCTGAGGCCCCTCATGACCGACCGCAAACAAGCCCAGATTTCCTCGCGAAAACGGCCGAAGCAGGCTCGCTCGACGGAGCTTGTCGCGGCGATTCTCGAGGCTGCGGCTCAGGTTTTGGCGCAGGAAGGCGCCCAGCGCTTCACCACGGCCCGCGTGGCCGAGAAGGCAGGCGTCAGCATCGGCTCGCTCTACCAATATTTCCCGAATAAGGCGGCGATCCTCTTCCGGCTCCAGAGTGACGAATGGCGCCGCACGTCCGACCTCTTGGCCGTCATCCTCGAGGACGCGCAGAGACCGCCGCTCGCGCGACTTCGCGCCCTTGTCCATGCCTTCATCCGCTCGGAATGCGACGAGGCCGCGATGCGGGTGGCGCTCGAGGACGCGGCGCCTCTTTACCGCGATGCGCCCGAGGCGCGGGAGGCGCGAGCGTCGGGAGACAGCGCTATGCGGGCGTTTATGCAGGAGGCGCTGCCCGAGGCCTCAGAATCGACCCGCGCCTTGGCCGCCAACCTGATCACGGCGACGCTGAGCAAAGTCGGAAAGCGCTTTTCGGAGAGTCCCCGAAGCCCCGAAGAGATCGAGACTTACGCCGGCGCCATGGCCGACATGTTTTGCGCATATCTCGAGAGCTTTGCGGGCGCCTCAGGCGCATCGCCAAGACGTCCTGTCATGAAGCCTTGATCCTCCGGCCGCTAGAGAGTGTACTTGAGACAAGCGAAAAGCCCGTCAGCGATTGAGCGTAAAGACGATCCCGATGTCCCACGACCATAGCGGCCACTCGCATGACCATGACGATCATGGCCACGCGCACGCGCATACGCCGGCGAGTTTCGGCAAAGCCTTCGCGATTGGGATCGCGCTCAATCTCGGCTTCGTCGTCATCGAAGCGCTCTACGGGGTGATCGGCAATTCCGTGTCCTTGCTCGCCGACGCGGGACACAATCTCAGCGATGTCCTCGGACTTGGCGTCGCGTGGCTCGGGAGCGCGCTCGCCCAGCGCGCGCCGACCGCGCGCTTCACTTACGGCCTGCGCGGCTCGTCGATCCTGGCCGCCCTGTTCAACGCGGTCTTTTTGCTGGTGACGGTCGGGGGCCTGTCCTGGGAGGCCATCCGCCGTATCGGATCGCCCGAACCGGTGGCCGGCAAGACGATGATGGCGGTTGCGGCGATCGGCATCCTCGTCAACGCCGCGACAGCCTGGCTCTTCGCCTCTGGCCGGAAGGACGACATCAACCTCAAGGGCGCGTTCCTGCATATGGCGTCCGACGCGCTGGTGTCGGTCGGCGTCGTTGCGGCCGAACTCGTGATCCTGCTGACCCACTGGCTCTGGGTCGATCCGGTCGTCAGCCTCGTCATCAATGGCGTGATCGTCTGGGGGACCTGGGGCCTTCTCAAAGATTCCGTCGGCATGTCGATGGCCGCGGTCCCGCCGCAAATCGATCCCGTGGCGGTTCGGGATCTCCTATCGGCGCGGCCAGGCGTCCTTGACGTGCATGATCTGCACGTCTGGCCGATGAGCACGACCGAGAATGCGCTCACATGCCATCTTGTCATGCCGGACGGCCATCCCGGCGACGCGTTTCTTAACGAGCTGTGCAGCGATCTCGCCGAGCGCTTCAAGATCAACCATACGACGGTGCAAATCGAGGTCGATCCGCACAACGCCTGCGCTCTCGCGCCGGACGAAGTGGTTTAGTCGGCTGCGAAGGATGATCGGCGTCCAAATACACCAAACTCGTTCTGGCGTAACCTCACGCACCAGAACGCCGATCCGTGGCGCAGCTGCCGCGAGACGCCGATCGAGCGTGCAGAGCGACGCTCCATGATTGGCGCAGATCGCAAAGTGAAGGGCGTCGCCGGCGCGAAGATTGAGCTCGAACTGGTCGGCAAACCGCGCGGCCGCGCGAAAGTCTTCCCGCGAATAGCGGGGATCCAGGCCGCCGCGGTCATACTCTTCGTTCGTCGCCTCGGGCCTGGGGTCCGGACAGCGAAATGAACGACGCGCGCCTTGAGCCAGCCGCCGACCGTGGGATCGGGCTGCTCTGGCCTCAGCGGCTCGGCACGCTCAGCGTCTTCCTGGCGAACGGCCTCGGAATTGGCGCATGGGCGGCGGCGATCCCCCGGGTCAAGGCGGACCTCGCGCTTTCCGACGCGGGCCTCAGCTTTGCGCTTCTCGCTTTCGCTGCCGGCGGTATCGTGGCGATGCCGCTTACGGGTCTTGTCGCGCATCGTTTGCGCAGCGGTCCAGCGTCGATCGTGGCTGGCTTCGCCTTCGCCGTCGCGATCGCGGCGATTGGTTTCACCCGGTCGCTCGAGAGCCTGTGCGCGACCGCGTGCCTTGCGGGAATGACGAGCGGCGTCATGGACGTCGCGATGAACGCCAACGCGAGCGACGTCGAACGCCGTTCGGGGCGGCCGCTCATGTCCTCGTTTCACGCCGCATTCAGTCTGGGGGGCGCGAGCGGCGCTGTGTTGGGCGGGTGGCTTGGGGAGCGGGGAACGGCCTTAGGTCTCTTGGGTCCGGCGGTGCTTTCGTCGCTGCTTGTCGCCATTGCGGTTCCGTTCCTCATGCGTGAGGGCCATGGATTCCGTGGCGCTGGATTTGCGGCGCCGAGCCGGCGTCTCTTGCCGCTTGCGGCGCTCACCTTCGTATTGATGGCGACGGAAGGCTCGGTCGGCGACTGGAGCGGAACCTATCTCGCCCGCTCAGGCGTGGATGTGGGCGCGACCGCCGCGGGCTACGCGGCCTTTTCGCTTCTGATGATCACCGGCAGGCTCGTCGGCGACGGAATCGTCGGCGCTGCGGGGCCGCGCGCGACAATTGGCCTTGGCGCTCTCATCGCCGCGGCAGGGCTTGCGATCAGCGCCGCCTGGCCTGGGCTTGCCGGGGGCGTCATCGGCTTCGGACTGGTCGGCGCGGGCCTCGCCAATGTGGTGCCCGTCCTCTTCAGCGTCGCTGGGCGGGTTGGGGCGTCGCCGGCGGTTGGCGTCGCCTCGGCCGCAACCGCGGGCTATGCGGGTCTGCTCATCGGGCCGGTCGTCATTGGCGCGGTCGCTTCCGCTGTCGGACTGCGCTCGACGATCGTCATGCTGGCGGGCGTCGCGCTGATTTCGGCCGCATTCGCGTCTTCGAAAGCGGGAGGCCTTCGCGCGTGACAGCACGGCGATAGATATTCCGCCCCGTCGTCACCTGACGTCTTGGCCCGCATCGAGACACGCCCTATCGTGCGCCCACCTCAAGATTCGGGCGGCGCGCGCCCGCAAGGAGCATGAAAACCAATGATTGACCGGCTCCGCCCTCAAGTCGCCGCCGCAAGACGCGGCGGAATCTTCGCTTTCGCGGTTCTTACGACCTTCTCGAGCGCTCTCGCCGCGCCTGCAGATCCGGCCAACGGCGAACGACTGGCCAAGCGGTGGTGCGCGTCCTGCCATATCGTGTCGTCTAACCAGAGGCGCGGCGCGGACAACGTTCCCACCTTCGCCGCGATCGCCAAGACGCCCGGCTTCAACGCTGAGAACATCGGGCAATTTCTGCTGGATCCCCATCCCAAGATGCCGGACATGCAACTCACGCGCAACGAGGCCAGGGACCTCGGCGCCTATATTGCAAGCCTCGCGCGGTGAGCCCGCTTGCAGCCAAGAAGGCGGTCGATCATCCTAATTGAGCACCCGTTTGCCGTCCGGAAAATCGAGCGAAAATGGGGGGATCGAAACCTCGAAGATCCGCCCCGTCGGATCGACCATCCTATATTCGCCGGCCATGAGCCCACTCGGCGTGGTCAGCGGGCAGCCCGACGTGTATTTGAATGACTTCCCCGGCGCGATCGTCGGCTGCTCGCCGACGACGCCGGGGCCGCGCACCTCCTGCTGCCTGCCATTGGCGTCGGTGATCCGCCAGTGGCGCTCCATCAGCGTCACAGGATTGTCGCCGAGATTGACGATCTCGATTGCATAGCGCCAGAAATAGCGCCGCTCGTCCGGATCGGACCGCTCCGGATCGAAGGTCGGCTCGACGGTGACTTTGACCTGATGCGTTATGGCCTCGTACATGCACTCGCCATTGTAGCGGCGGCCCCGCCGCCGTCCACCGTTTCTGTCGCCACGCTCGGCGCTACGCCATGACGGCCGAAGGCCGCCTCGCCGAGGCCAAGTCGCTGCTCGCGCGCCTCATCGCCTTCGACAGCGTCAGCGACTCCTCGAACCTGCCGCTCATCGATTTTGTCGAGAGCTATCTCCGGGGGCATGGGATCGCATCGCGCCGCGCGCCGAATGCGGCGTGCGACAAGGCCGCGATCCTCGCCACGATCGGGCCACGCGTCGACGGCGGAGTGGTCCTGTCGGGCCACACCGATGTCGTGCCTGTGGAGGGGCAGCCGTGGTCGAGCCCACCGTTCGCGTTGCGGGAAGCCTCCGGGCGCCTCTACGGGCGCGGCGCCTGCGACATGAAGGGCTTCGACGCTTGCGTGCTGGCGATGGCGCCGGCGTTCCGCGATGCGGGCCTCAAACATCCGGTTCACATCGTGCTGAGCTACGACGAGGAGACGACCTGCCTTGGCTCGCTCGACATCATCGCCCGGTTCGGCAAGGACGAGCCGCTGCCGGCTGCGGTCATCGTGGGCGAGCCGACGATGATGGCGGTCGCCGACGCGCACAAGAGCGTGGCGACATTTCGCACTGTGGTCACGGGACGCGAAGCCCATTCGGCCTTGCCCGAGCTCGGCGCGAACGCCGTCGCGGCGGCGGCGGACGTGGTGAGCGAGATCGGCCGGCTCGCGCGCGCTTACGAGGAAGGCCCGCTCGACCTGCGCTTCACCCCGCCCTATTCGACGCTCCATGTGGGCATGATTCACGGCGGCACGGCGCGCAACATCCTCGCGCGCGAATGCGTGTTCAACTGGGAGTTCCGCGGCCTGCCGGGCGCTGCGACCGCCTCGGCGATGGCCAAGGTGCAGGCGTTCGTCGACGCGGTCGCGACGCCGAGGCTGACCCGCTTCGTCAACGGCCCGTCGATTGCGACGACGATCGAGGTCGACGTTCCTCCGCTCGCCGCCAAGGCGGGCTCAGGCGCCGAAGCGCTGGCGCTGAGGACTCGCCCGCTCCAATCAGACGATCGCGGTTTCCTTCGCGACCGAAGCCGGCCACTTCCAGGCGGCGGATCTGTCGACCATCGTGTGCGGGCCGGGATCGATCGATCAGGCGCATAAAGCCGACGAATTCGTCGACGAGGCGCAGCTTGCCGCGTGCCTCGACTTCCTCGAGCGCCTCGCCGAGGACCTGTCGCGGTAGAGCCTGCAGCATTTCGGACATTAGCGCACCCGCCCCCCTTGTGGGGGCGGGCAGGGGTGGGGGGATCGCGCGGACCGAGGAGATTATCGGATGCGCCGCCGCTCTCTTGTCGCATAGGGCGGCGCGACCCCCCTCCTTGATCCTCCCCCAAGAAGAGGGGGGAGACGCAGCGGAGCGATCCCCGTGTAAGCTCAAGAGCAGGAGGCTTTCGGGCGCGGACGCGCCAGCCTGCTCGCCGCGCCTGGCGCTTGCAGGAGCGTCCGGCCAAGGGCAGATTTGACCGGCAAGCGCGAATCAAACAAGCGCGCGGGGATCGGGTTGGGACGGTGAGGTTTCTCACGCTCATCTGTCGGCGCTTGGCCGCCTTCGCTCTGGGCGCCTTCGGCGTCTGGCTGATCGTCTTCGTTTTCCGCCTCACCAACTCGAGGCTGCCGACGATTCTGGCGCTGAGCCTGGTCTACGCGCTCGCGGCTTACGTGATCCTGCCGCGTATCGTGCGCATGAGCCTCAAGATCCTGCAGCGCAAAAGCGTGCCGAGCTTCACCGTCACGGGCGACGGATTTCCGGGAGATCCGGTCAATCTCGTCCTCATCGGCGACTTCGACAAGCTGCGCGCCGCGTTCCGCGCGGCGGGGTGGACCGAGGCGGAGCCGCTCGACCTCGCGAGCTCCTGGCGCATGATCGTGGCCTTCGTGCTCGACCGGCCCTATCCCGCCGCGCCCTTCAGCACGCTCTTTCTGTTCGGGCGCGCGCAGGACATCGGCTTTCAGAAGGCGATCGACAAGAGCCCGCGAAAGCGCCACCACGTCCGCTTCTGGTCGCTGAGCCTCGAGCGAAGCGATGAACCGTTGAACGACCCTGAATTCTGGCTGAACGCTGATCGTCCGGAAATTGCCGAGCCCGCGCTTTGGGTCGGGGCGGGCACGCGGGACACGGGCCTCTCCTTCACCAAGCTCACCTTCCAGTTCACTCACGCGACCGACGACGACGTCAACGCCGAGCGCGATTTCATCATTTCCGAGCTCAAACAGAGCGGCGCCATCGGCGAAGTGACATTGCGACGCGCCGGGGAAACGCTCGCCGCCCGCGTGAACCACTATGTCACCGACGGCGAGATCGCCGCGGCGAGCCTTGGCTGAGGCGCTCGGAGTCAAGCGGCCATGGGCGACAAGCGTTCCGCCGCGACCGAAGTCTTTTGGATTGAGGCGGCCGGCTCGGGCGACAATTGATTGCAGAAAATCAGAAAAACAATTAGGCTTGCTCCATGAACAATCGCGCCCTTCCGCAGACCAAGACCATGGGCTCCAGTTCCGGCGCGGGCCGACGCCGGCGCAAAAAGGGCGCGCGAAATTATCTTCACCGAAAAGTCCGCATAACCCATTGATAAGTCTAGATTGGGACGAGAAAATCCAAGGAAATCCAAGGAAATCCAATAGGGCCAAACGGCTGACTTCGCCTGCGAAAAGGCCCGTTCCAAGAAAACCCAAATCGGCCGGACGAGCCGTCCGAGACAGGAGAGATAACTCACCAGCGCCCGCGCCCGCCCGGCTGGTGAATGGTCATGACCTCCACCCGGCCCCTCGGCCCGATCCAGCCGACATGACCCAGCTTGTCAGGCTCACGACGATCGCGGCGAACACCGCCGACCAGAAGCCACCGACCAGGAAGCCCGGGACAAGCCAGGCGACGAGCATGATCATGAGCGCGTTGATCACGAGCAGGAAGAGGCCGAGCGTGAGCAGCGTGATGGGCAGGGTGAGGATGATGATGATCGGGCGCACGAAGGCGTTGACGACGCCGAGCAGGAGCGCCGAGGCGATCAGCGTCCCGGTCGAATTGAACGCGACCAGCCCCATCTTCGAGGCGAGCCAGAGGCCGACTGCGACCACGGCCGCGCGAATAAGGAACCCTTCCATAGCGCCCTCCTCATGTCCTGCGCTTCATTTAGCGACCAGGCGCTCGATCCGCCAGGGGAACCCATGACAGGCGGGCGTAAACTGGCTATCTACCGCGTGGAGGTTAGCCCATGTCGCCAGACGCCAAGCGTCCAGTCGCCCTTCTCGCCGCCGACGCGCCGGTGCGCGCCTTTCGCACCAACTATCCCGAGCCCTTCGCCTCGCGCATGGCCGGGCGCGACAAGCGGCCGCTCGGCGACCTGTTCGGGCTGACGAACTTCGGCGTCAACATCACGCGCCTCAAGCCCGGCGGCTGCTCGGCCCTGCGCCACGCGCACACCAAGCAGGACGAGTTCGTCTATATCCTCGAAGGGCGCCCAACCTTGATCACCGACGCCGGCCGGACGCCTTTGAACCCCGGCATGTGCGCCGGCTTCAAGGCTGGAGCCGGCGACGCTCATTGCCTCGTCAACGAGACGGAGGAGGACGTCGTCTATCTCGAAATCGGCGATCGCACCGCTGGCGACGCAGTCGAATACCCCGACGACGATCTCGCCGTGGTGACGGTCGACGGGAAGCGGCGGATGGCCCATAAGAACGGCGCGCCTTATTGATCGCCGATGGACGAACGGCGCGGGAACGGGTCGCGCGCCTCGACTAGGAGTGGCCAGCATCCGCGCCGTTGCGGTGTCCGATGAGCGGCATATTTCCAGTTGACAGGCTGGGCGCTCCCGCAACATAAGCCACGACCCGCCTCGGGCTGAGCCCGGGGCGTTTTCGTCCCGCGAGCGTTGCCTCATGGGTGCGGGGGAGTGTCCCGAGCGGCAAAGGGGGCGGACTGTAAATCCGCTGGCTAAGCCTTTGTAGGTTCGAAACCGACCTCCCCCACCAG
>CAVWBA010000008.1:0-21758 GCA_963753135.1 uncultured Alphaproteobacteria bacterium
TCACGTGGCGCTAGAAATACGACGAATTCATCGCATTTCCTATTCGCGTTTGCCCGGGCCCCTCATGACCGACCGCAAAAAAGCCCAGATTTCCTCACGAAAACGGCCGAAGCAGACCCGCTCGACGGAGCTTGTCGCGGCAATTTTCGAGGCTGCGGCTCAGGTTTTGGCGACGGAAGGCGCGCCGCGCTTCACCACCGCGCGGGTGGCCGAGAAGGCAGGCGTCAGCATCGGCTCGCTCTACCAATATTTCCCGAATAAGGCGGCGATCCTCTTCCGGCTCCAGAGCGACGAATGGCGCCGCACGTCCGACCTCTTGCGCGTCATCCTCGAGGACGCCCAGAGACCGCCGCTCGCGCGACTTCGCGCCCTTGTCCATGCCTTTATCCGCTCGGAATGCGACGAGGCCGCGGTGCGGGTGGCGCTCGACGACGCGGCGCCTCTTTACCGCGATGCGCCCGAGGCGCACGAGGCGCGAGCGTCGGGAGACAGCGCTATGCGGGCGTTTATGCAGGAGGCGCTGCCCGAGGCCTCAGAATCGACCCGCGCCTTGGCCGCCAACCTGATCACGGCGACGCTGAGCAAAGTCGGAAAGCGCTTTTCGGAGAGTTCCCGAAGCCCCGAAGAGATCGAGACTTACGCCGGCGCCATGGCCGACATGTTTTGCGCATATCTCGAGAGCTTTGCGGGCGCCTCAGGCGCATCGCCAAGGCGTCCTGTCATGAAGCCTTGATCCTCCGGCCGCTAGAGAGTGTACTTGAGACAAGCGAAAAGCCCGTCAGCGATTGAGCGTAAAGACGATCCCGATGTCCCACGACCATAACGGCCACTCGCGTGACCATGACGATCATGGCCACTCGCACGCGCATACGCCGGCGAGTTTCGGCAAAGCCTTCGCGATTGGGATCGCGCTCAATCTCGGCTTCGTCGTCATCGAAGCGCTCTACGGGGTGATCGGCAATTCCGTGTCCTTGCTCGCCGACGCGGGACACAATCTCAGCGATGTCCTCGGACTTGGCGTCGCGTGGCTCGGGAGCGCGCTCGCCCAGCGCGCGCCGACCGCGCGCTTCACTTACGGCCTGCGCGGCTCGTCGATCCTGGCCGCCCTGTTCAACGCGGTCTTTTTGCTGGTGACGGTCGGGGGCCTGTCCTGGGAGGCCATCCGGCGGATCGGATCGCCCGAACCGGTGGCGGGCAAGACGATGATGGCGGTTGCGGCGATCGGCATCCTCGTCAACGCCGCGACAGCCTGGCTCTTCGCCTCTGGCCGGAAGGACGACATCAACCTCAAGGGCGCGTTCCTGCATATGGCGTCCGACGCGCTGGTGTCGGTCGGCGTCGTTGCGGCCGGACTCGTGATCCTGCTGACCCACTGGCTCTGGGTCGATCCGGTCGTCAGCCTCGTCATCAATGGCGTGATCGTCTGGGGGACCTGGGGCCTTCTCAAAGAATTCCGTCGGCATGTCGATGGCCGCGGTCCCGCCGCAAATCGATCCCGTGGCGGTTCGGGATCTCCTATCGGCGCGGCCAGGCGTCCTTGACGTGCATGATCTGCACATCTGGCCGATGAGCACGACCGAGAATGCGCTCACATGCCATCTTGTCATGCCGGACGGCCATCCCGGCGACGCGTTTCTTAACGAGCTGTGCAGCGATCTCGCCGAGCGCTTCAAGATCAACCATACGACGGTGCAAATCGAGGTCGATCCGCACAACGCCTGCGCTCTCGCGCCGGACGAAGTGGTTTAGTCGGCTGCGAAGGATGATCGGCGTCCAAATACACCAAACTCGTTCTGGCGTAACCTCACGCACCGGAACGCCGATCCGTGGCGCAGCTGCCGCGAGACGCCGATCGAGCGTGCAGAGCGACGCTCCATGATTGGCGCAGATCGCAAAGTGAAGGGCGTCGCCGGCGCGAAGATTGAGCTCGAACTGGTCGGCAAACCGCGCGGCCGCGCGAAAGTCTTCCCGCGAATAGCGGGGATCCAGGCCGCCGCGGTCATACTCTTCGTTCGTCGCCTCGGGCCTGGGCTCCGGACAGCGAAATGAACGACGCGCGCCTTGAGCCAGCCGCCGACCATGGGATCGGGCTGCTCTGGCCTCAGCGGCTCGGCACGCTCAGCGTCTTCCTGGCGAACGGCCTCGGAATTGGCGCATGGGCGGCGGCGATCCCCCGGGTCAAGGCGGACCTCGCGCTTTCCGACGCGGGCCTCAGCTTTGCGCTTCTCGCTTTCGCCGCCGGCGGTATCGTGGCGATGCCGCTTACGGGTCTTGTCGCGCATCGCTTGCGCAGCGGTCCGGCGTCGATCGTGGCTGGCTTCGCCTTCGCCGTCGCGATCGCGGCGATTGGTTTCACCCGGTCGCTCGAGAGCCTGTGCGCGACCGCGTGCCTTGCGGGAATGACGAGCGGCGTCATGGACGTCGCGATGAACGCCAACGCGAGCGACGTCGAACGCCGTTCGGGGCGGCCGCTCATGTCCTCGTTTCACGCCGCGTTCAGTCTGGGGGGCGCGAGCGGCGCTGTGTTGGGCGGGTGGCTTGGGGAGCGGGGAACGGCCTTAGGTCTCTTGGGTCCGGCGGTGCTTTCCTCGCTGCTTGTCGTCATCGCGGTTCCGTTCCTCATGCGTGAGGGCCATGGATTCCGTGGCGCTGGATTTGCGGCGCCGAGCCGGCGCCTCTTGCCGCTTGCGGCGCTCACCTTCGTGTTGATGGCGACGGAAGGCTCGGTCGGCGACTGGAGCGGAACCTATCTCGCCCGCTCAGGCGTGGATGTGGGCGCGACCGCCGCGGGCTACGCGGCCTTTTCGCTTCTGATGATCACCGGCAGGCTCGTCGGCGACGGAATCGTCGGCGCCGCGGGGCCGCGCGCGACAATTGGCCTTGGCGCTCTCATCGCCGCGGCAGGGCTTGCGATCAGCGCCGCCTGGCCTGGGCTTGCCGGGGGCGTCATCGGCTTCGGACTGGTCGGCGCGGGCCTCGCCAATGTGGTGCCCGTCCTCTTCAGCGTCGCTGGGCGGGTTGGGGCGTCGCCGGCGGTTGGCGTCGCCTCGGCCGCAACCGCGGGCTATGCGGGTCTGCTCATCGGGCCGGTCGTCATCGGCGCGGTCGCTTCCGCCGTGGGCTTACGCTCGACGATCGTCATGCTGGCGGGCGTCGCGCTGATTTCGGCCGCATTCGCGTCGTCGAAAGCGGGAGGCCTGCGCGCGTGACAGCACGGCGATAGATATTCCGCCCCGTCGTCATCTGACGTCTTGGCCCGCATCGAGACACGCCCTATCGTGCGCCCACCTCAAGATTCGGGCGGCGCGCGCCCGCAAGGAGCATGAAAACCAATGATTGACCGGCTCCGCCCTCGAGTCGCCGCCGCAAGACGCGGCGGAATCTTCGCTTTCGCGCTTTTGGCGACCTTCTCGAGCGCTCTCGCCGCGCCTGCAGATCCGGCCAACGGCGAGCGGCTGGCCAAGCGGTGGTGCGCGTCCTGCCATATCGTGTCGTCTAACCAGAAGCGCGGCGCGGACAACGTTCCCACCTTCGCCGCGATCGCCAAGACGCCCGGCTTCAACGCTGAGAACATCGGGCAATTTCTCCTGGATCCCCATCCCAAGATGCCGGACATGCAACTCACGCGCAACGAGGCCAGGGACCTCGGCGCCTATATTGCAAGCCTCGCGCGGTGAGCCCGCTTGCAGCCAAGAAGGCGGTCGATCACCCTAATTGAGCACCCGTTTGCCGTCCGGAAAATCGAGCGAAAATGGGGGGATCGAAACCTCGAAGATCCGCCCCGTCGGATCGACCATCCTATATTCGCCGGCCATGAGCCCACTCGGCGTGGTCAGCGGGCAGCCCGACGTGTATTTGAATGACTTCCCCGGCGCGATCGTCGGCTGCTCGCCGACAACGCCGGGGCCGCGCACCTCCTGCTGCCTGCCATTGGCGTCGGTGATCCGCCAGTGGCGCTCCATCAGCGTCACAGGATTGTCGCCGAGATTGACGATCTCGATCGCATAGCGCCAGAAATAGCGCCGCTCGTCCGGATCGGACCGCTCCGGATCGAAGGTCGGCTCGACGGTGACTTTGACCTGATGCGTTATGGCCTCGTACATGCACTCGCCATTGTAGCGGCGGCCCCGCCGCCGTCCACCGTTTCTGTCGCCACGCTCGGCGCTACGCCATGACGGCCGAAGGCCGCCTCGCCGAGGCCAAGTCGCTGCTCGCGCGCCTCATCGCCTTCGACAGCGTCAGCAACTCCTCGAACCTGCCGCTCATCGATTTTGTCGAGAGCTATCTCCGGGGGCATGGGATCGCATCGCGCCGCGCGCCGAATGCGGCGTGCGACAAGGCCGCGATCCTCGCCACGATCGGGCCACGCGTCGACGGCGGAGTGGTCCTGTCGGGCCACACCGATGTCGTGCCTGTGGAGGGGCAGCCGTGGTCGAGCCCGCCGTTCGCGTTGCGGGAAGCCTCCGGGCGCCTCTACGGGCGCGGCGCCTGCGACATGAAGGGCTTCGACGCTTGCGTGCTGGCGATGGCGCCGGCGTTCCGCGATGCGGGCCTCAAACATCCGGTTCACATCGTGCTGAGCTACGACGAGGAGACGACCTGCCTTGGCTCGCTCGACATCATCGCCCGGTTCGGCAAGGACGAGCCGCTGCCGGCTGCGGTCATCGTGGGCGAGCCGACGATGATGGCGGTCGCCGACGCGCACAAGAGCGTGGCGACATTTCGCACTGTGGTCACGGGACGCGAAGCCCATTCGGCCTTGCCCGAGCTCGGCGCGAACGCCGTCGCGGCGGCGGCGGACGTGGTGAGCGAGATCGGCCGGCTCGCGCGCGCTTACGAGGAAGGCCCGCTCGACCTGCGCTTCACCCCGCCCTATTCGACGCTCCATGTGGGCATGATTCACGGCGGCACGGCGCGCAACATCCTCGCGCGCGAATGCGTGTTCAACTGGGAGTTCCGCGGCCTGCCGGGGGCTGCGACCGCCTCGGCGATGGCCAAGGTGCAGGCGTTCGTCGACGCGGTCGCGACGCCGAGGCTGACCCGCTTCGTCAACGGCCCGTCGATTGCGACGACGATCGAGGTCGACGTTCCTCCGCTCGCCGCCAAGGCGGGCTCAGGCGCCGAAGCGCTGGCGCTGAGGCTCACCCGCTCCAATCAGACGATCGCGGTTTCCTTCGCGACCGAAGCCGGCCACTTCCAGGCGGCGGATCTGTCGACCATCGTGTGCGGGCCGGGATCGATCGACCAGGCGCATAAAGCCGACGAATTCGTCGACGAGGCGCAGCTTGCCGCGTGCCTCGACTTCCTCGAGCGCCTCGCCGAGGACCTGTCGCGGTAGAGCCTGCAGCATTTCGGACATTAGCGCACCCGCCCCCCTTGTGGGGGCGGGCAGGGGTGGGGGGATCGCGCGGACCGAGGAGATTATCGGATGCGCCGCCGCTCTCTTGTCGCATAGGGCGGCGCGACCCCCCTCCTTGATCCTCCCCCAAGAAGAGGGGGGGAGACGCAGCGGAGCGATCCCCGTGTAAGCTCAAGAGCAGGAGGCTTTCGGGCGCGGACGCGCCAGCCTGCTCGCCGCGCCTGGCGCTTGCAGGAGCGTCCGGCCAAGGGCAGATTTGACCGGCAAGCGCGAATCAAACAAGCGCGCGGGGATCGGGTTGGGACGGTGAGGTTTCTCACGCTCATCTGTCGGCGCTTGGCCGCCTTCGCTCTGGGCGCCTTCGGCGTCTGGCTGATCGTCTTCGTTTTCCGCCTCACCAACTCGAGGCTGCCGACGATTCTGGCGCTGAGCCTGGTCTACGCGCTCGCGGCTTACGTGATCCTGCCGCGTATCGTGCGCATGAGCCTCAAGATCCTGCAGCGCAAAAGCGTGCCGAGCTTCACCGTCACGGGCGACGGATTTCCGGGAGATCCGGTCAATCTCGTCCTCATCGGCGACTTCGACAAGCTGCGCGCCGCGTTCCGCGCGGCGGGGTGGACCGAGGCGGAGCCGCTCGACCTCGCGAGCTCCTGGCGCATGATCGTGGCCTTCGTGCTCGACCGGCCCTATCCCGCCGCGCCCTTCAGCACGCTCTTTCTGTTCGGGCGCGCGCAGGACATCGGCTTTCAGAAGGCGATCGACAAGAGCCCGCGAAAGCGCCACCACGTCCGCTTCTGGTCGCTGAGCCTCGAGCGAAGCGATGAACCGTTGAACGACCCTGAATTCTGGCTGAACGCTGATCGTCCGGAAATTGCCGAGCCCGCGCTTTGGGTCGGGGCGGGCACGCGGGACACGGGCCTCTCCTTCACCAAGCTCACCTTCCAGTTCACTCACGCGACCGACGACGACGTCAACGCCGAGCGCGATTTCATCATTTCCGAGCTCAAACAGAGCGGCGCCATCGGCGAAGTGACATTGCGACGCGCCGGGGAAACGCTCGCCGCCCGCGTGAACCACTATGTCACCGACGGCGAGATCGCCGCGGCGAGCCTTGGCTGAGGCGCTCGGAGTCAAGCGGCCATGGGCGACAAGCGTTCCGCCGCGACCGAAGTCTTTTGGATTGAGGCGGCCGGCTCGGGCGACAATTGATTGCAGAAAATCAGAAAAACGATTAGGCTTGCTCCATGAACAATCGCGCCCTTCCGCAGACCAAGACCATGGGCTCCAGTTCCGGCGCGGGCCGACGCCGGCGCAAAAAGGGCGCGCGAAATTATCTTCACCGAAAAGTCCGCATAACCCATTGATAAGTCTAGATTGGGACGAGAAAATCCAAGGAAATCCAAGGAAATCCAATAGGGCCAAACGGCTGACTTCGCCTGCGAAAAGGCCCGTTCCAAGAAAACCCAAATCGGCCGGACGAGCCGTCCGAGACTAAATCCATAGTAATAACTCACCAGCGCCCGCGCCCGCCCGGCTGGTGAATGGTCATGACCTCCACCCGGCCCCTCGGCCCGATCCAGCCCGACATGACCCAGCTTGTCAGGCTCACGACGATCGCGGCGAACACCGCCGACCAGAAGCCACCGACCAGGAAGCCCGGGACAAGCCAGGCGACGAGCATGATCATGAGCGCGTTGATCACGAGCAGGAAGAGGCCGAGCGTGAGCAGCGTGATGGGCAGGGTGAGGATGATGATGATCGGGCGCACGAAGGCGTTGACGACGCCGAGCAGGAGCGCCGAGGCGATCAGCGTCCCGGTCGAATTGAACGCGACCAGCCCCATCTTCGAGGCGAGCCAGAGGCCGACTGCGACCACGGCCGCGCGAATAAGGAACCCTTCCATAGCGCCCTCCTCATGTCCTGCGCTTCATTTAGCGACCAGGCGCTCGATCCGCCAGGGGAACCCATGACAGGCGGGCGTAAACTGGCTATCTACCGCGTGGAGGTTAGCCCATGTCACCAGACGCCAAGCGTCCAGTCGCCCTTCTCGCCGCCGACGCGCCGGTGCGCGCCTTTCGCACCAACTATCCCGAGCCCTTCGCCTCGCGCATGGCCGGGCGCGACAAGCGGCCGCTCGGCGACCTGTTCGGGCTGACGAACTTCGGCGTCAACATCACGCGCCTCAAGCCCGGCGGCTGCTCGGCCCTGCGCCACGCGCACACCAAGCAGGACGAGTTCGTCTATATCCTCGAAGGGCGCCCAACCTTGATCACCGACGCCGGCCGGACGCCTTTGAACCCCGGCATGTGCGCCGGCTTCAAGGCTGGAGCCGGCGACGCTCATTGCCTCGTCAACGAGACGGAGGAGGACGTCGTCTATCTCGAAATCGGCGATCGCACCGCTGGCGACGCAGTCGAATACCCCGACGACGATCTCGCCGTGGTGACGGTCGACGGGAAGCGGCGGATGGCCCATAAGAACGGCGCGCCTTATTGATCGCCGATGGACGAACGGCGCGGGAACGGGTCGCGCGCCTCGACTAGGAGTGGCCAGCATCCGCGCCGTTGCGGTGTCCGATGAGCGGCATATTTCCAGTTGACAGGCTGGGCGCTCCCGCAACATAAGCCACGACCCGCCTCGGGCTGAGCCCGGGGCGTTTTCGTCCCGCGAGCGTTGCCTCATGGGTGCGGGGGAGTGTCCCGAGCGGCAAAGGGGGCGGACTGTAAATCCGCTGGCTAAGCCTTCGTAGGTTCGAGTCCTACCTCCCCCACCAGCCTTTAAAATCAATAACTTAGATCGGACGATGGGCCTCGAAAGAGGCCTTTTTCATGTCGCGTCGTGTTGCAAAACGGCTCCATTGAATTTCAATGAGTTACGCGGGATTCCACAGAACAGCGGCTGATCCATGCGACATGAAACGCGACATGACGCTGGCTAGGGCCTTCGCGAAGGGTGCGCCTGCAAGTCATATTTTGGGAGGGCGTTGCATTTGTGGGTTGACACCCGCTCCTCGCCCGCGTAATTTGGTGATGTTTCGAGCCGCCCGAACTGCGTCAAATCGCAAGGGCGGCTTTTTCGTTGGATTGAAGCGATTGCGAAACTGTGGAAAAAGTCGCAATCGCTTTGACACCCGCTAATCCACTAGCGTAAAAAGACGGCGCAATTCGAGTCCCTATAATTGCGCCCAGCGTTTAGTTTACCGCCCGCCACGGCAACGTGTGCGGGTTTTTCGTTTTAGCGTCTTCCCCAGCCTAAACCCTCAATCACAGCCGCCCGTCAGCAATGACGCGCGGCTTTTTTGTTGTCCAAACCACCACTGAAGGAACCAAGCAAATGTCAGACGTGATTATGCAAAACACGGCCGCGGACGATCTCGCCAGCGACATCGTTTGGGGCGTCGACGGGATTGGAAAGGTGATCGGTAGAAATGCGAGACAAACTTTTCACCTAATCGATACCGGGAAATTGCCAGTAAAAAAAATCGGGGGGCGATGGTGCGCGTCGCGCTCGGGATTGCGGAAATTCTTCGCGGGCGTCCTCTCCGGCGAGGTCGATTGACCATGGCCCACACAAGGAAAAACCCTGTCGCGGGTGAGGCCGCAGACAGGGCTTCCAAAACGTTCATCTTGGCAGCTGAACGGGCGGAAGATAGCCAAACCCTCGCTGAATTTCAAGACCGATCGCTCCCGGATCACTCCATCGCGACGCAACTCCTGCTCAGCGATGTTTCCGCCGCGGCGATGGACGCAGTCGTCGTCGGAATCGACCCTGGCGCTCATGGCGCCATCGCAGTGCTCACCGAAGTCGGCCAGCTTCTCGGCGTATTCGACATGCCGTCGACGGCCGAGGCGAATGGTCGGACCGCCACGAACGCCCCCTTGCTCGCGGGGATCCTCGCGCGCACGCACGCACGCGCCGCCTTCTGCGAATTCGTCGGCGCACGTCCGACTGATGCCAAGGTCGCGGCGTTTTCCTTCGGAAGAGCGCGCGGTGTCATTGAAGGCGTCTGCGGGGCATTGTCCCTGCCGATCGTCTTCATCGCGCCGCCGGTCTGGAAGAGGCTGGCGGCGATCCCTCCGGGTGCCGAGAACAAAGACCTTGCCCGCACCCGCGCAATCGCCCGGTGGCCAGCCCACGCCGAGCTGTTCCGGCGCAAGCGCGACGTCGATCGCGCCGAATCCTGCCTGATCGCGCTTGCCGGTTTGCAACGGAGGGTGGGCCGTGGCTAACCGCGAGCGTCTCCCCAATCGCCGCGCCGCCGAAAAGTTCGACTTCGAGCACGGCGGCCACAAATGGACCGCGACCCTCGGCCGGTTTCCGGACCGACGCGTCGCCGAGATCTTTCTCGACACGTCCAAGGTCTCCGCCGTCGGCGAGCTCGCATCCGACGCGGCGATCGTCGCCGCTCTTGCACTTCAAAGCGGCTGTCCGCTCGAAACGCTTCGGCATGCCCTCAACGGACGCGACGCCGGCCCCCTCGGGCGCTCGCCTGGTCATGGGGTCGCCATGAGCGACAATCGCGCCGTCCGCGCGTCCTTAATGCGAGACTTCGTCTTCGAGGCGATGGAGCCTGTTGAACGCGATAGCGCGGCCGCGCGTCTTTGCCTCGCGAACAATGACGACGTTGGCGCTCGTTACCATCTCAAGCGGGTCGTCGAATGCGTAAGGGCGGCGGCGGCAACCTTTAAAGAACTTGAGGCCCTACTCGGCGAGCGGGAGGTCGCATGAGCGACGCCTACCCCGAGGGATTCTCCGCGTGGCCTCTTGATCAACGGAACGCGTTCTTCGCCAACGCAGCGCGCGCCTATAACGAAAAGCTCCGCGGGAGCGGGGAGATCGAACCCGCCCACACGCCGAAGCTCGCCATCGTCGGTGGAGCACCGCCACCCGCGAGCGAAGACGACTACGGCGAGCTAGCGCCTCTTGGGCCGCTCGACGCCACCGGCGACGCCGAGCGGCCGATCGCGGAGCTGAATTGGTTCGCAGCGTCCGATCTCGCCGGGAAGCCTGTTCCCGCTCGCGGCTGGCTTGTGCGCGATATGATCCCCGACCGGACGGTTACGCTTCTCGGCGGCGACGGCGGCACCGGCAAGTCGCAAATCGCGCTGCAATTAAGCGTTGCTACCGAAATTGGCGCGGAATGGCTTGGTCAACTACCCGAGCAAGGCGCCGTCGTATTCGCCAGCGCGGAGGATGACCAGGACGAACTGCACCGGCGCCTAAGCGATATCGCCGCCTCGCACAGCGTCAGTCTGGCGGACCTCTCCGGGCTGCACCTTACCTCGCTCGCTGGCCGTGATGCCATCATGGGAGCTCCAGACAAGGGCATTATCCGCGAAACCGCCGTTTGGCGCGGCCTTGTGGCGAAGGTCGAACAGGTCAAGCCACGTCTCGTCGTCATCGACACGCTGGCCGACATCTTCGCTGGCAACGAGAACGCGCGCGCGGAAGCTCGGCAGTTCATCGGACAGCTGCGCGGGCTCGCGATTAGGCAGGCCTGCGCAGTCCTATTGCTGAATCATCCCTCGCTTTCTGGCATAGCAAGCGGTGCAGGCACATCTGGCAGCACCGCGTGGAGCAATTCTGTCAGGTCGCGCATCTATTTCGAACGTGCCAATGGTGAAGACGGCATCGAGATCGACCCCGATCTGCGTATCCTGAAGGTCATGAAGGCCAACTACGGCCCGATCGGCATGGAGCTTCGCCTGCGCTGGACGAAGGGCGTTTTCCGCCTCGACGGTCAGTCCATCGGATCCTTCGACAAGATCGCGGCGGACGCCAAGGCCGAGCACGTATTTCTGGACCTCCTGGCCGAGCGCGAACGCCAAGGCCGCGACGTCTCGCCGAAACTAAGCCCGAGCTATGCGCCGGCTGTGTTCGCCGCACACCCAGACGCGAAAGGTGTCAGCAAGAAGGCATTCTCCTCTGCAATGGAGCGCCTCCTCAAAACGAAACGCATCGCAGTTGAAACGATCGGCCCGACGTCGCGCCGGTATTCGAGGATCGTCCTAGCGTCCGAAGAAGCCACCTTATGACACCACTTCGAACGGTCTTCGAATGGTCTTCGAACAGTCTTCGAACGGCTGTCCTCGCACACCCCCTATAACCCCCTGAGCGTTCGAAGGCGTTCGAACCCCTTCGGGGCACGCCTTTGTAACGCTCGCGGGCATCGGAGCATCTATCACCTCCTGTTTTTTCTTTCGTGCCTCAGCGGCGGCACGAGTTAAACGAGATTGCAGCAGAATGACCAGCGGACTATATATCCGACTGCTACAAATGACTGCCAGATAGTACAACATAATAACAATAAGTTATTCATATTCCCCTGTTGCATGTCGCGTGCATGTTGCATAGACTCGCCGCATGGACAGCGCCGCTGCGGGAGTTTTCATGCTCGATAGTTCACCTATCGCCGCTCAATCGCCAGCCGTTAGCGCGCCTCTCGCGGGCCGTCTGGATGGCGTCCCTGCACCGAAGCGTGATCGAAGGCTGACGCTGACGAAAGTCGATCGCCGTTCGCGGCTCGGGAAGCGCATCACCGAACTTCAAGCGATGTTTCTCGGCGAGGTCGGCGGCGACGTCACACCGATGCGCAGGCTGAGGGTTGAGAAGGCCGCTCGCCTGACTGCGCTCGCCGAGCTGGCGCAGGGCGATTACGCGCGAGATGGCAAGGGCGCGCTGAAGGATGTCCTTCTCGCCGAACGTCGGGCTGCTGCTGCTGTCAAGGCGCTTGGCCTTGACGAGGCGCCGCCGCCGAAGCCGCCTGAGCCTGCGGCGTGGGAGGTCCTGCAGGCGGCGGTAGCGGCCCGCCATGCGGCTGAAGATAGTGGCGAAGAAGCATGATGCTGCCGCGAAACGTCTCGCCGAGATCGTCGCTGAATTCGAGCAGCTGCTCGAGGACGAGGACATGACGCCGTCGCGAAGGGCGCGGGTCCGGCGAGCGGCTGAGTTGGCCCTACTCGCGGAAATCACCCGAGCCAACGCCATTACCGGTCAAGCGACGATCTCAAGCGTGACCGAGATAGAGGCGTTAGCCGAGAGGGCGAAGAAACAGGCGGGAATTTATGAATAATAAGGTCGATCTGGCGGCCCTGATCGAGAAGGAGGGGCCGGCGATTGTCAAGGCGATGATCGCGAGCGCCAAGGGTGGCGATGTCTCGGCGGCGCGCATGATTGTCGACCGGCTGATGCCAGCTCAGAAGGAGCGCTGCATCAAGCTTGAGATTCCCCCGCTGGAATCCGCGGCTGATGTCCCGAGGGCGATAGGCGCGGTGGTAGCGCGGGTTGCTGCCGGCGAGTTGGCTCCAAGCGACGGAAACACGCTTGTCGGCATGATTGGGGCAATAAGAGCGGCTTTCGAGCTTGTCGATTTGCAGGCCCGTCTGGAGGCGGTGGAGGCGAAGCTTCCTGATGCCGCAGTGGCTCCGTGGCGACCCTCGCCTTCAATCGGCGGAGTCATCCAGTGACACTGCGTTCGAGACTTGAGGCGCTTGAGAGGGTCATTGGCCAAGTCAACTCCGCGGCCGAGCCTCTGCTGATTTATGGCGGCTTAGTCGACGACGAGACCGATCGGATTGGTTTTGCCGCCGGCCAGCATTTCGAGCGTGGCGACGATGAAACTGTCGAAGCTTTCCGAGTGAAAGTCATGGCGGAGGCAAGGGCGACGCGGACTATTCCGATGTTCGGAGGCCTTCCCCCGGCGCGGAAGGGGGATGAACGGTGATCAACTTCGCACACTACGCCGGCGTCTGCATCTCGGAACGTCACCCGTGCACGCCCGTTCCCGAGTTTCAGCGCGAGGTCCGCGCCGCCCTTGTCGAGCTCGGCTACGAAGGTCCGATCACATGGTGCGACACGGTCCACTCACTCGAATGGATCGGACCTAGGCCCGATCGCGATGCGGCGCGTGCAGCGGGGGCGGGATTTGTGACGTTCGGCGGGCTGCCGCCGATTTCAATGGATGAACAAAAAAGAGGATGATCCCGATGTCTAGAGAAGTCGACGAGCACAACGCCGCGGTGGCTGAGCTGGCGCGTCTTGAGCGGCGACGCGCTGAATTGTCAAAACAGGTTGAGGCGACTCTCGGCCCAATTCAGGACGCGGAGCGCGCAAATCGGGAGCGGCAAGTACGAGCTGACGATGCGTTCAATGTTTGCGGTTTGCGTGCGCCGGAAGCGATTCCGGGCGAGAGCGAGATGACGTACCGGAGGCGACTGATCAAGTCCGTGCAAGAGCACAGTCCGACCTGGGCGAAGGCGAACATTGATCAGATTCCCGATGGCGCGCTGGATGTGGCGGAATTCAGATTTTTGACGAAGCCAAGGTTCACGGGAGAACTGCCGGCTTGAAGCCGGGACAGATACGCCAACGGACAATTAGAGGCGCCGCCGGCCATGTCGTGAATGAATTTGACGGCCTCGAAGGCACGCACTTCGTTGACCAGTTCCGGCGCCTTTCTCACTCGGCGTCTTTCGGTCGCGGGAGGAATACGAGCGGATGAGCCGCGACGCGAATGCGTCCCGGATCGATCAGATCATCCGCGGTTATCAGCGCCCAGCTGTTCAGGCGCCGCGCGCCGCGTTTTGACCTTGAAATCGAGCGCGCTTCTCCTCGCTCTCGATCCCGTGGCGGCTCCTCTGCCGCGGCAACTCGCCATTGCTGGTGATGAGGCCGGCTGATGGCGCCGGCGGCGGAAAGCCCTCTGGGAGCAGAATCTCACCCAGAAAGTGATTGCCGCCGCCGACTTTCTTTCAAACGAGGAAAACCGAACGATGGAAACCAAGGTCAAGCCGCTCGATGCGGGGCTTCGCGGCATCAAAACCGAAGGCGTCACTCGCACCATCCCGGCCACCGAGCGCGGCCTTAAAGACCGGACTGCGGCGCCTCGGGCCGATGCTTTCGAAGGCTCCGCTGTGCGGCTTGCGGAGCGCACCGATGGCCGCAAGCGATAGCGGTCCCATCCGGCGCGACACGCGTGCCAGGCGTGCGGCGCGATCGGAACAACGCTTTTGCCGTCTGACAGCAGCAGGGCGGTCTTGTGCGTGGAATGTCTCGGCGTCGGGTTTGTCGGACGTGAGGTCTCGGCGGTCAGTCAGGCCGCTTATCTTGAGGCGGAACTGCAGGGCGGGATAGGGCACGCCTAATGCCAATCAAGATCAATGTCGTGGCGCGTCCAACGAGCACCCGGGCGGCGTGACATGCCCATAAAGACTTCGCATCAACGTCGAAGCGAGCCCGGAGAAATTCAAGGAATTCTCTGGCGCTGCTTCAGCGCTATCAGATGGCGCTTAGGAGCCAGTTCGGCCCCGACGTCCTTAGAGCTCCGTACATTCGAGCGGCTTCTGCCGCCGGCGATGATCTTTCCAAATTCATTGATAATCTCGATCGAGCCGCAGGGGCTGAGTCCCGATTTTCAGCGGCTGCGCAAAAGGCCGGTTCTGCATTCCATGGTCTTGCTTCCGGCGTGAAGCAGACTCTGGAAAACCTTGCCCGATATGCGCTATCTCCCCTTCAACTTCTGTTTCCTGCGGGGCTCGTCGTTGGCCTGGCCGGCATTGGCGCTGGTCTTGTCGGCGCCGGAACCGTCTACGGCCTCGAGCGCGGCGCCGCAGACGTTTCCGATCGTCGTCGCCGCGCCATGGGCCTTGGCGTCTCCTATGGCTCCCTCTCTGCCTACGATCTCGACTTTTCGCGTTTTGGCGTCGGCGAGGGGACGCTCGGGGCCGTTGCTGGCGGTGTCTATGACGTCACCAGTCCACAATATCTTGGCCTGCTCTCATCGGGCGCCAGAGGCCGCGGGGATACCTCAGAGGCCGCAGTCGATCTCATTCGGCGCATCCCAGAACTGCTCAAGGGGGTTCCGGATGAAATGGTTGGTCCGGTCGCGCGTTCTCGCAATCTGACGAGCATTCTCGATCTGCCGACGATCATCCGGCTTCGGCAACATCCAGAGGAAATCGAGGAGCAGATCAAGCGGTATCAGCAAGACCGGAAGACGCTCGATATCGGCAAGGATGCTCAAGAGAAGTGGGCGTCATTTAATGCCGCCCTCGACCGTGCCGGCCGCGACATCGAAACGGTGCTGGGGAAGAACCTGGTGGCCTTGACGCCGGGGCTCACGAAGTTCAGCGACGGCGCTGTCAGACTGATTGACGCCTTCATCGACTCGCGTGCGGTCACGAATGCTCTTCAGGGCATTCATAGTGGGCTGCAGTGGTTCGAGGCCAGCATCGGCAGCTCGCAGTTCAGGCATGACAGCCGCGCCTTCCTCGAAGGCCTAGACAAGCTTGGGACCGTCGCTGCGCCGGCGCTTCTCGCATTGGCTCAGATCGAGGGCGTCCTTGGCCTCGCCGGCCTCGGCGGCCTTTCTCGCGCGCTCAAGAAGGTAACGATCAACGGGGCCACGTTCTGGGTCATCGGCGAATTTGCCGAAGGACTTTTGACCGGGAAGATCTTCGAGCCGACAACAGGCTCCAACAGGCGGCTGGCGCAAACGCTGGGGCTCGAGCCCAAGGGCGACACTTCCTACGCCGCACCCCGGGAGGCGACCAATCGCCTATCGCTCAGATACTTCGCCGGCCATGGCGCTGAGCGGCCGCCCTATCCATCAGGTGTGATTGATTCGAGCCACGGGGCGCCTACTCCCTAGTCCTCGTTTCAAGTACAGCCCGGGCTATATGCCACAGGCGCAGGCTCCGTCAGAGGTTAGGAGCGAGAACGGCAACATCGTTCTTCCTGCGGTCACGGACCAAACTCGAGCCTACCGGAACACAGGAACGATCACGCTACCTGGAGCGGACGGCAAGCCGCATACTTATACGTTTGTGACGGGTGGCGGCGGCAGGGGATCAGCGCCAACCGGCGAATATGATATAGGCGAGTTTGCGACTGGCGGCGCGATCGGTGATCGCTGGACGCTGACACAAGTAGGGCAGCCGCATGACACTGCATTCGATCCGGCTCTCAATGCGGAACGTTCGGCGCTGCGCATCCATATGGCGCACGGTGACAGAACGCTGGGATGCATCGGCGGTATTGGGGGGCGAGCGAGTCTTCGCCGACTTCGAAAACAACTTGATGTACGTCATCAAGAAAAATGGCGGCCACGTGAGATTGCGGCTCGGCTCTCCAGACGCAAACTCCATCCTAAATCGGATGCAGCCGACCAAGAATGCTCCGCCGTCGATCAGTCATCCGCATTCGACCCGACGGATGCCGATTGCAGCTCCGATGGATCTGCCAGGCGCGACGCCGGCGCAGTCGGCTGGCGAGAAGCTTGGGTACGAAAGCGGATATGGCTTGCGCAATCCGGCCCTGAGACGACGCGGCCGCGCACTGCATATCCTTGATCACATCGACAAAGGGTCCGCCAACAGGACCGATAGTTGTTCACGACATGACGGGCGGCTCAGTCAACGTCTCGATCTCAAGGCATGAGGCGACGCAGTGATGTCTAAGCGCGGGCGCAAGAAACTCGAGGTCACGGAAGAGCAGGCGGCCGAGTTCTACCGCCTGTTCGCCAGCTACAACGCCGCCATCTCGCGGCTTCCGCCGAACTGGCGCGACGTCGCGGAAGGGAAGGCCGCGATTCCGGCGAGTTTGGACGAAGCGCGCGCGCAGCTCGGCGACGCCTTCGCGGGCGCGCGGAGACGGTGCAGTGAGGGACGCTCGCCTCGAGTGGCGCCAGCAGGTCCGATGGCCGGATCGCAAATTTGCGAGTTCATCGCTACGGCGCTAGTTGCGATTCCCGATGTGTTTCCTTTGTGGTTCGAAATATGCCAGGATTGGCCTGGGGCACTGTGAACGAAAATGAATTATCACTTGCGCCTGATGGAGGAACCGCCGATGCCTCCGGCCGACGCCGACTTTTCATTCAAAATCGAATTCGCGAAAGCAACCGGTAATCCGCGACGAATATTCGATGCCGCCAGCGCGCTGATTGACGCGTTTGAAGTCCTGGATGGGGCTCTTGTAGAGTCCATCATTTAGAGATTAAGCCAGTAATGGTCTTAGAGGACGTTGAAGCCTCCTCTCTTCGCGTATTCCTGAAAAATACCCTTTCAAGGGTCGACGACGAAGCGCTAAAAACCTTGGATTGGAAGCCTGTTGTTGGCCGATATCTAGTAAAGGCTAAGTATCTTGCTCTTGAGTTTCTCGATGGCAAGGTGCCGGTGGGCGATCACTCTTTGTCTTATCTAAAGGAAGGGATGCGTCGACTCGCCGAGGAAACCGATGTCCGACACCTCCCGGATTACGCTCCACTTCATGAAGGCAGACTCGTTACGGCCCTAGATCGCATACAAGAAGCGAAGCGGGAATTAGAGCGCGACGATAAACTTACGATCAAATTGGAAGGCCGCTCCTATGAAGTGGACCTCTCCAGCGACTGGGAGCCTTCTGAGGAGATCAAGCCATCTGATACCAAAGAATTCTACTAGCGTCGGCGAAATAATCCTGACAATTCGGAAACCAGATTTCATCAAAGATACAATGTGGCTCTTCAGTCACGGTAAAAATACGCTTTCGGCTCCCATACATGACGCTGATTGGCTTGCTCGATTTCATCGGAGAGAGATTTTTATCGCACCAGGAGACGCATTACGTTGTCGAGTAACTTTCACCTATATCTATGATGAGAAGGGAGGCTTGATCGATCAACGTATTGATATCGATCGAGTGCTGGAAGTTATTCGTGGCCAAGATTTCGCAGGAGAGGCTATTCTAATTTTTCCCGCCATTCGTGAACTTCCACGCCGGCGGCTTCGTGACTAACCAGCGACGTCGTCATACATAACCGAAATGATATCGTCGGGCTCAACGAGGCCAAGCTCATATTTGTGGGCTGCAATTTTGAGTATCTTCTTACGGTGTTGCTCAAAAGCCCTCATGTGTTCCGCGGCTCGGATTCGGGTCTCAGCCGCTCAGCTCATTCAAGTCAACATCCCCAAATTGCGCGAGGATAACTGCGTCCTCAAACTCGCCCGTTGAAGGGTCGCCATTGCGCGAGAACGCAACGGCGCCTGCATGCCGGAGAGCGAGTTCACGTGCGCCCCGTTCGGCGGCTCCCGCACTCACGGCCTCCTTGGCCTCGCCGGCGGCGAGATCACCGTCATCATTGCGATCGAAGGGGACGACGACAAAATAGGTCACTGACATCTGATCGTCATTTCTCCGTCTTCCGCAGCTTCACGCCGCCGCCGTTCTCGGCGATGAAGATAACGCCCGCCGCCTCGAGGGCAGCACGAATGGCGTCTACGGTGCGCTCGCGGAGCTCGCCAGACGCCTCAAAGCGCACGATCGTCGCTGGCGATACCTTAGCCTTTGCCGCCAGCTCCCGCACTCCAATCTGAAGCGCGGCGCGGGCCATGCGACATTGAGCGGCGTTCATTGCTTTCTATAACCCTGTTCGCTTTTTGGCTTGACGTTACAATTACATTGTGCACTAATTAGCACGTCGTTACCATATTAAAACAAGGAATCCACAATGCCCAACGCCACCGTGCGGGCAAACGTCCGAACTTTGCCCGAAACAACCGACGCCGACCGCCGCAGCATCATGCGGACCTTCCTTGCCCTCACTGGAGCCGTTGCGACTGCCACTGTCTGGAATGCGGGCAAGACGAGAGCAGAAGAGACGCCGAACGAGGGCGAACTCGTATCGCTCGGCAAGCGTCTTGAGAAGCTGACGCGTGAGCGAGAGACAGCCCAAGGCCTTCGCGTCGAGGCCCGCGCGCGCTTCGAAAAGATCGCGCCCAAGGGCACCCCTATGAAACATATATCCGACACTTCAATTGCAAGAGTTTGGGACCACCTCATCGACCCGCCGAAGCTGGATCATCCTGTATCGATGGAGCAACATTGGCAGATTCTTCGCCATTTATTCGACATCGAGAACGAACTGCCCTTCGCGACGATCAAGGCGGCGGCGGAGCAATCCGGATATGCGATCGCAGCCGAGCGCATTCGGTCGATTAACCTAGAGATTAATGACCTGGCGGCGCGCGCACTCGAAATCCAAGCCGTGACCATCGCGGGCGCGAGAGCCCAGGCGCTTGCGCTGTTGGGCATCAGACCGGTACGGCCGTGGATGGACTCCGATCTCTTCCACGAGGGCGCCATGACACTCAGCCGCGTGGTGGTGGCCCTGAGCGACGGCGTGGGAGCGCGCGCATGAACGCGACCGATCAGGCTGTCACTGCGCCGGCTGATCCGATCTTTGCCGCGATCGAGGCGCGTATTGAGGTGCTGGAAGCTAAGATTGAGACCGCGCTGGACGATCGTGAGCGCAATCAAATGGCAGCAGACATAGAGGCGTGCCAGCGACTCCTACGGAAGCTCATGCACTGACTGCCCGCGCTTCTCCGTAGGGGCGACTCGGCGAGCGACACGGCGGCTTTCGGGCCGCCCTTTTGCTTTCAAGTTACGGAACAATGCGGCTCCGGCCCCTGTTTGAGCCATAAGCGCGCTTGAATTCTGCCCTCCAGCCTGAGCGCGCTTCTTCACTCCGGTTCCGAACCCATCGCTCGCGCGGGGCTTTTTTCTAAGCGAGAGGGTGGCTTCGGGCCGCCTTCGGCGGGGAACTCACCTGAAAGTATAGGCTTCAGCACACCTATGGAGCATGGTTCGCATGCCGAATGCTTCCTAAGTGGCTGGAGCAATCCCGCTTAGAGGAGTATCCCCATGTTAAAGGTCATTGCCCTAATCAGCCTCGGCACCGCCCTCGTTCTACCCACGATGGCTCTCGCCCAGCAGGGTACATCATCGTCATATGGCAGCGTCGGCTCGGGGCCTCACATCCCCACCCAGTCGCTGACGCCCTTCGACCGCTCTTGGAATCACGCCAATCAATCCAAGTACCAAGCTTACAACAGTGCCAAATGGCTTCGCAAACACAGAAAGAGTCCATTTCAGTTGTTCTGACAAAGCGAGATCCGCGCCAGCGCTTTGAGATCTCTCCGGAAGGCTTTGGCATGTAAAATGCGTAGCCCGTGAAGCTCCTCGACATACCTCCCTAGGGGCATGGCCTCGCTCAGAGCCTCCCGTCTCCGGGCGGGGCCCTTTCGTTCTTGCTCCGTTCTCCTCGTTCGGTTATCGTCCGATCATGGCCGACGACAAGCTCGCCCCCGCCGACCCCAGCGACCTCGCGCAATCCATCTCGTTTGCTCTTCGGTTCGACGGGCGAAAGCACTTTCACCGGGGCGACGAATTCATGGCCAATCTCACCGCCGATCACATCGTGCGGCATTTGGAGCGCTGCGGATACGTGGTGATGAAGAAGCCGCCGGCCGTCGGCGCGGGCGGCAATCCGGGCAGGCGTGGGTTCGAGGGCTAGCTCGGCCGGCGAGAGGGCGGCTTCGGCCGCCCGTTTGCGTTCGGCGACGGAACAATGCGACACTGGCGTTGGCGCGCTATTTCTTGCCCCCCAGCCCTAGCGCGCCGCTGCCCCGTTCGAGTCCCCTCGTGCGGGGCTTTTTTTGCGGATCGCGTTCTTGCCGTAGCCTTACTCTCGATAGGGTGGAGATCTTTTTTCCAGGTACAGGACCAGCGCCAGAATTCCGCCTATCACAAGCACGACAGGGATCAACAACATCGTCGCCTCCCGCTGCAGCGTCTAGCGCTGCCTTGACGGGTCTCAGGCCCGCGAGTTCAACGCAAGCACATCTTGTGGGCCCGAGTGAGGCGGCGCATAGGCCCGGCGCAGCCCTGGCCTGAACCACAGCGATGCGATCATCCGCGTTGCGAGGGGCGGGGGAGCTTTTTTCGCTCGCGCAGCGACCAACGTCGCAACTCCTGCGCGGGTGGGCGATTGACTTGACTAACGGGTCCGACCCCACCCACACATCGGCCCGCACTTGAACCGGACACCGGCCGGTAGGAACTCGACTCCGGCCACTTCAAGGGCCATCCTGACGGCGCCGACGGTGCGCGGCTTCATTTCCCGCCCGTTCTCCAGTCGCACGATCGTGTCTGTCGCGACCATGGCACGCGCAGCCGATTCCTTAACGGTCATGTTGAGCTGGCCACGCGCCGCCCGACACTGCGCCGCTATCATTTTCCGACTTGCATACAATTCGACACCGAGCCCCGCCCCGTCATAGCGTCGGACGCCGCGCTGTCACCAGCCTGGACAGGTTAACAGCGGTCTTCTTCGAGCCCCTTCTCTCGAGTGGGGCATTTTTGCTAGTCTTGACCGGGCGTTGCCTCGGCGACCGCCGCGTCCCCCTCGAAAGTGACGCAACGCATCCGAGTTGCTATTACGCCGTAGAACGCGACGGCCAGGAGCCAGAACGCCAATGACTTTGGTCGGGTTCCGGCACGGTCCGTCGCAAAAAGCGGAACTGGGGCGGGTGATCTCCCCATTCAAATGCGAGAGCGGACCGAGAACAAGAGCGAAGCCGAA